>CBDUXT010000090.1:0-23307 GCA_965371245.1 uncultured bacterium
CCGACGTCGTCGAGGTCGTTGTGCTTGCCGCCGGCGCGGATGCACTTCTGCGTGTCCGCCGCCCGCCGGTAGGCCCGCGAGCCGGTGCCGAGAAAGACGTCCTTGAACTGGTTCATGCCGGCGTTGGTGAACATCAACGTGGGGTCGTCGTGCGGCACCACCGGCGACGACTCGACGATCTCGTGCCCCTTGGCGGCGAAGAAGTCGAGAAACTGTTTTCTGATCTGCTCGGACGTCATATCGGTTGCCTAACGCAAGGGCGACGGTGCCGTGCCCTGGATTCCCCCCATGCATTCCGCCACCGCCGCTCAAGACAACGGGCGAACGGGCCGAAACGCCTACTGTACCGCCTGTCGCGATCCGGTCCAGCGTGTTCGGCCACCGCCCGGATGCGTGGTCTGTGGAACTTCCGGCCGATGGGTGCAACGAGTCAGAGTCGCATGCGCGAGCCTGCGGACGCCTTCGTCAGCATGCCACCGGGCTCGCGCCCGCCGGCAAGCCGGTTCGACCGGTGCTCTGGAAAGTGCCTATGGGCGGCCTCAACGTAGGGCAGGTGGTTCTCCCGGCCACGCCGGGGGGTTCACCTGCCTCGCCCCATGACAGGTCAACGTTCCGCTTACGCGGAACAACGACCTGCCCTACGTTTTTGAAGGTCGCCGACTCCGTCATGTACCCAGGTCTGGGGGTGCGTGACCGAATCGGCGGGCAGTCTCCGGAGCACAGGGCGCGAGCCCCGTGGCCGGTCTGGTATCGTAAAGGTTCTATGTTTGTTCGCATCGTGTCCGTGGGCTTGCGCCCACGGCTCTGACCCGGTATGCCACCGTCAAGATGGCTTTGCACGCCCCGCCAAGACTGTCACACACCCGGTCTGGCGGCCCTCGCGCAGCAGGTTGACAGATTCGTGCATGGGGCATAGCGTTCGTGGCCCAGCGATTCCACGACCACAATCGGAAAGGGGGAGCGATCATGAAAAACGTAAGACCTTTGTGCGGACTTCTGACCATCGGGCTCGCGTGTCTAACCACCGGGGCCCGCGACGGCAGGGCGGGTGCCCAAGCGACAAGGACCACGGACGCGAAGCCGGCGGTCCATACATCGGAACAAAAGCCGGCCTCCGCGGCCGATAACCCCACCAGCCGCGACTCGCGCGGCGAGCCCAGCCTCGAAGACTGGTTCCGACCGGCCGCGTGGATTCACATCGACGGCAAGGCGGGCCGGTTCAAGGTCAAGGACGGGAAGTTCCTGGCATGGTGGACGATCGACGAGCCGGTCAGCGAGTTGCCGACATTTCGCGTCGAGGCCTACGAGCCCCTACTGGGAAAGCCCACCAACTTCGTGTCCATACTCGACCGGGTCGATGAGGGCGCCGATCCGAAAATCGCGTACGCCATCAAGGCCGAGGACAAGAGCTTCCAGACCGGCAAGACCTATTCGCTTGCGAATTTGGGAAAGACGTTCACCGTCCGCAACCGGCTGACCGGTGACGTGGTTTTGAACATCGCCCCGCTCCCGCCCGGCACGTACCAGTTGACCGCTGGCATCAAGAACCCCGACACCGGAAAAGAGGCACTGGCGATCACGCAGTTCATCGTCGCCGCATCGCGCGCGGGTAAGTAAGTCAACTCGCCTCGCTCGCCCGTTCCTCGGCCACCCGCCCGCGCTCGCCGCTCGCCCGCTTTGGGTCCACACGATCCAGGATGCGGCGGCGGCACCAGGTCAGGGGCCAGGTCATCCGACGGTGCCAACGGACATACCAAGGCTTGGCATAGGACCGGGCGAGTTCCTCCGGCGAGAGCTGATCGGGCCTCGTCCGCCGCTGCAGCTTCACGAGATGATACCGATCGCCCGCCTGGAACCACCGGCGAAGCACCCGTGCGGGCCACAGCTCGCCACCAAAGCGCCTCGGCAACATCCAGGCGATCTGAAAGTCGAACAGATAGGGCTTTCCATCCTCGCCGAGTAGCACGTTTTCGCATTTCTCCAGATCGACGTAGGCCATGCCGCGGCGATGAATCTCCGCGACGATCGCGCGAAGCGCCGGGTGAAACCCATCGGGCACGTGTTCGCCCTTGACCAGCGGTCGCCCCTCGACAAACTCGCGCACGAAGCCGGTCGGTCCCCATCGTTCGATCAATCGCGGCACACCGTCCACGTCGCGCAGTCGCTCCATCGCGTGGCACTCTCGGGCAGCGAGAAGACGGCCGACTAGGCCCAACGGCAGCAGGAAAAACCACGCCTGCCGGTTCACCTTCAAGAGCACGCACTCGCCTTCGCATTCGTACTGCGCGGTAACCGCGAAGAAATCGTTCTTGAACGTGCGCGCGCGGGTGTATCGCTTTCCGCCGGCTGTCAGCGAATCGGGCAGCGGCCGACCGCCGAGCGCGGTCAAGCTGCGGGGAGTCGTCTTGGTGCAAGAAGTCATGGCACGTGCCTAAAGCCTGCTATGACAAGCTTCACGCATGGCAAGGTAGGGCAGGCTCTTGCCCGCCGGCCTGACTATCTCGCCATGACAAAGATCATGACCCGGCAAGACAGCCGTGCGTGAACCAACTTCATTAGGCACGCCTTCCAGACGCGATGACTCAAATCATCGCCAGCGATGTACGGAAGCGCAACCGTCGATGATTGTAGTATGCACCGAAAGGCTGTCCAATACGACGCGGCCTGAGCGCCGGAGGAACCCACCTTTCGACCGCTCGTGCCTATAAAGCCAGGAACCCAATCAACTGGAACCACGCGACCGTCGTAGGAATGTTTGTGCAACGCCTCATCGAAAGCATCTCTCTGTTCATCCTGATCGGCGTGACCGTCCTTCGTCCGTTGGTGGCCGAGTCCTACGACTCCGCCGGCAGCCCGCTGACCGCGGCGCTGGATGGGATGCGCGATCCGTCCCCCGTCGTCACGCTCATCTTTGATCTGCTGATCTTGGTCGGGACGCTGGGCTGGCTCATCGGCCGCGCGGCGGGACGCGTTCGACCGTTTCGCCCCACCGGTCTGGAGCTCGGTGCGATTCTCGTTCTCGTGGCCGCCGTGGTCTCGTGCCTCGTCGCCGGGAACCAGCGGCTGGCGATCAACGCCTCGATCGACTGGCTGTGCTATCCGATTCTTGCGATCGCACTGACGCAGCTTCTGCATCGCGCCGACCACCGCCGGATTTTTCTCGCCGCGATCCTGGCATCGGCATTCGTCCAGGCCGCGCAGTGCTATGACCAATACTTCTTCACCTTCGACCAAACCATCGCCCATTACGAAACCATCAAGGCCGACTACTGGGCGAGCCAGGGCGTCGATCTCGAGTCGAGCAAGGTTGAAGCGTTCGAGCGGCGGATGCTGGCGCGCGAGGCCACCGGCTCGCTTCCGCACAGCAACGTCACCGGTAGTTACCTCGTGCTGTGCGGGATCGTTGCACTCGCCGTCCTGGTGGCGAATTGGGGCAGGCGTGGGCTGCCTCGCGACCGTTCCGTACTGGTCGTCTCCGGGGCGCTGGCAGCGACGATACTCGGCGCCACGTTTCTCACCGGAAGCCTGGGGGCGTTTCTCTCGGGTTTGGCGGCGATGGCGCTGTGGCTTGGGCTCTGGGTGTTTCGGTCGTGGGTGGGTAATCACCGGTCCAAGGCCCTCATCCTCGGATGGACCGCCGTCGTCGCGGGGATACTGGCGACCACCGGCCACGGCATCTACCACGGAAAGCTGCCGACCTGGTCGCTGACGTTTCGATGGTGGTACTGGGATGCGTCGGCCGACCTCATTGCCGACCACGCCCTGACCGGCGTCGGTCGTGAAAACTTCGGCCGCCACTATCTTCAATACAAGGCGATCACCAGCCCGGAGGAGGTGGCCAACCCACACAACCTGTTCGTTCAGGCTGCCGCCGATTGGGGCGTTGCCGGGCTTGTGGGCGTCCTGCTGATGCTGGTTGGTGTCTCGATCAAGCTTGCCACGAGAGCCGGCGCATCCGAGGAGTCGAGTTTGACTGACGCGTCCGAAAGGGGGCCGCCTTTGGCGCGCGCGTTGTCTCGGCGCACCGGGGAGGAGACCAGAACCGTGAACAACCTCGCCGGCCCGCTCGCCTGGGCCGTGGGGCTGTTGCTGGTGGTCACGTGGGGGCGACGACCGCTGCTGGGCACCGATGACGCGGATTTCCTCTACGTCACGACCGCCCTCACCGGGACCCTCTGGCTCGTCGGCTTCTCGACGTCCCTCTGGGTTCTACCGGCGACGAGCGGACGCAACGGGCGAGCCGGGGCCATCCTGCGCGCGGGGTCGTGCGTCGCCCTGTTCTCCTTTGTCGTCCACGACATGATCAATTTCGCGGCGTTCGTCCCCGGAACGGCCACCACCCTCTTCGCGATGCTGGCTTTATGCGTGGCATCTGGTTCGCAGCGCATCGCATCATCGACCGAAAGCACCGGCCACACCTCGATGGCTTACCGATGGCTACCGGTCGGCGCAGCCTTGGCAATCCTTGCGATCGTCCTGCATTTCGGCGCTGTTCCGGTGTCAGAGGCGAGGCACTCTCTCACCCGCGCCGAACAGTCGGGTCGCCGCATCCTG
The DNA here is from genome assembly GCA_965371245.1 of uncultured bacterium. GTDB lineage: Bacteria > Planctomycetota > Phycisphaerae > UBA1845 > UBA1845 > CBDUXT01. Next base: position 4,555 of record CBDUXT010000090.1, read on the forward strand.
CCCACGCGCATCGACACACAGCTCGCCGATCGCTTCTATCGTGAGGCGGTCGATGCCGATCCGCTTGATCCGACAGCGCCCGTCCACCGCGCGGCATGGCTACTCACCGCGGCGAACGTTCCCGCGCTGCGCGTCGAGGCCTTGCATTTGGCGTCACGGTCGCTGGACGAAGCGATCCGGCGTGATCCCGTTTCGGTCGAGCTGCAACGCATGAGAATGCAGCTTCTGATGCGGGACGTAGCGCTGACCGGCGATCCCACCGCGCGACTCGCGGCCATCGAGGCGGCTCGCCGGGCACTGGCACTCTACCCGCGCGACCCGCACGGATTGAAAGCCTTGGCCGATCGGCTCGGCGAAGCCGGTGAAGCCGGCGACGATCAAGACCTGTTGCGCGAGGCGATCAACACCTACGAGCGCGCTCTGGCGATGGACGACGCCCGGATCGAGTGGGAGGAACTGCGCCGGTTTCGACCGAAACAGCGCAAGGCCATTCTTTCAAAGATCGAAGCCGCGCGGCGGATGTTGCCGCCCGCACCTTGATGCAGTTTCAGCGACAGTACCGGCCGACCAGCATCTCAGGCCTGGCTGGGTGGCATGGCCAAGCGCAACGCGGCCATGTGCTGGGTGGCCCGACGAATGCCTGCGCTGCGCTTGGGCATGCCACCCGATGCGCAGCATCTCACGCTTGGTCTCGCGCGAATCCTCGATACCCAAGGTGCCGCCGTCGCGGAGCCCGGAGCGAAGCGGGTGACCGTCATTCGATCTGGTGGGCCTCGCGGACGGCTGCCGGGACCGCATTGAGATCCCAGATGATCCCGAGCCGCGACATGATCCACAGTCCGTAGAACGTCAGATCGACTTCCCACCAATAGAAGCCCTGCCGCACGGCACCCGGGTAATAGTGGTGATTGTTGTGCCAACCCTCGCCGAACGTCAGTAGCGCGAGCAGGAGGCTGTTGCGGCTCTCGTCCGTGCTCTTGTAGCGTTTTCTGCCGAACATGTGCGTGAGCGAGTTGATCGTGAACGTCGCGTGCGAGGAGCACATCGTCGATACAAAGAACCCCCAGATCAGCATCTGGGCGCCCGTCGTGCTCCAGCCACGCGCCTGCAGAAACTTGCCGAAAAAGAACAACCCAACGGCCTCGATCACGGGGATAAGGTTGTCGAATCGATCGAGGAACCGAAGCTCCGGAAACTTCATCAGGTCGGGGACGGCCTTGGCATCGAATCCGAACGCCTTCTTCGACGTGATCCAGCCGACGTGGCTCCAATAGAAACCATGCCGGACCGGCGAGTGAACATCATCCTCTTCGTCGGAATGACGGTGGTGGTGGCGATGCCGCGCCGCCCACCAGATGGGCCCGCGCTGCACGCACGAATTGCCAGAAGCAGCGAAGATGAACTGGGCCACCCGCGACGTCTTGAACGCCCGGTGCGAAAAGTATCGATGGTAGAAGGCCGTGATCACGAACATGTGGAACACGTACAGGCCCGCCGCAACGGCAACCGCCACCGGGCTCCACCCGACCCAGATCACGCCCAAGCACATCACGTGCATCCCGGCGTACGGAATCAGTCGGAGCCAATCCACCGCGTACTTGTTCCCGGTTTCGTTAACGGAGTATTCCTTGACCGAGTTGTCGAACCAGCAGGCCATGCTGCGAAACAACGAGCCAAGCCGTGCGGGCTTTACCGCGACATCCGGGCCGGGTTTGTCACGCTCAGTTGAGTCAATCATCGGTTCGGTTTGTAGTTCTGGCACCGTCCTGGCCTCCAGGGTCTTGGTCTTGGATTTCCTTGATCCGTCAGGATCCCGGGTGACGCCTTCGGGTAACCGTCGGCATCGTCATCATACGAGGCTCGGCGTTCCCACCGACCGGAAGGTCTGTTCGTTCCCTGGGTCGGCCGGCATATGCCGTTCGCCGCGCGACCCGTGACCGCGTAGGGTCGCCACGCAAAGCTCGGCACATCGATCGATCTTGACCCGTTGCCGGCGGAAGGATAGCGAGATCAACACGCAGCGTCGAGGCCACTGTCCGACGGCTATCTTCCGCCCCGCCACAACTCGACCGACCGGCTCTTGCTTGGTCGGCTAGACCGCATTCGATATCGTCGGCCGTTCATTCGCGCCGTATCGATAGAAAGCACAAAGTTCGCCGAAAGCGACGCGCAGCGCCGGGAGTCTACCAAAGCCAGCCAACAAGTCGAGGCACCGGGCTCCCTGCTTGGCAGACCAGAGCCGAACCACAACCGACGCCGCTTGGCGGACGTACCTGCCCCACAAAGAGCCGTATACGCTTCGTGCCAAGACCGCGCGCATCGTGCGTGGCCATGACGATTATCGGACACAATGGGTGCTTTGCCCCGGTTTAGCCCCGCTTGGCGTCTTCGACCGACGCCGGCAAGCAGTCACAGGTGGGCGGCGTCCGCGCGCCCGTCAGGGAGCGGAAGGGCAAGCGCAATCTTCGTCCCGAGCCGCGGGCTTTAGCCCGCGCGGACGCCCGGTCGCAATCGTCAGTGGGGTCGCCGCCGGTGGCCGCGGGCTTTAGCCCGCGCGGACGCCCGACCCGCTTGGGCGCCCGCTGCCTTCGCAGCAAGCGTGGGCTGACACCTGCGTGTGGGGTGCTCCATGCCTTTAGCCAAACGGGGGCGCGAATCAGGTGACCATTCGAGTCCCCCACCTCTGAAGAGGCGGGCCACCCATCCTTCCGAGCCGCGACCGTCAGGGAGCGGTCTTTAGTCCGGGCGAGTGGCGTTGCCCGACAGGGTCACCGGGGCGCCGAGGACGCGGAGTAGGGCCGCGTGGTCGGTCAGGTCCACGTCGGCGTCGTGGTCGATGTCGAGAAGGTGGCACTCGGTAGAGAGGATCGACCCGCGGAAGCCGGAGAAGCAGCGCTGCATGGCGGCCACGTCGCGCAGGGTGGTTTGCCCGTCGCCGTCCACGTCGCCGCGGAACTCACACTCGTCGGGTATGTCGTTGGCGTTTACGTCCCGGCTGACGGCCTGGGCGATGTCCTCGGCGTCGTCGAAGCCGTTGCTGTTACAGTCGAAGGGGCCGATGCGTAGGAAGTAGATGTCCTGCTCGCCTCGGAAGGTGGCCGCGTAGGCCACGTTTACGCCCAGGTTGTCCGAGCGGGTGTGATAGTAGTCGCCCAGCTTGTTCTGTTGCGGCCAACCGACGTGGCTGTCGAACATGGGGCTGACCGGGACATTGCGCGACCAGGTCTCGCCGCCGTCTAGAGAGAATGAGTAGAACAGCTCGCAGAGGTTGCCAAGTGGCGCGTCGGGGAAGTTGCGGGTGTCGTTCCAGACAACGTCGATGCGCCCGTTGGGGGCGACGGACATGGTCCCGAACCACTGCCACGCGCCACCCATCGGCTCGATGGGTCCGCCGCCCACGCGGCTGCGAATGCCTTCGTCGTTGACACGCACGGGTGCGTCCCAGGTGTCGCCGCCATCGCGACTGCGGACGAACATGAGTTCCGCCGGATCGTCGTCGAACTCCGGCTCGACCGGCGCCAGCATGTAGACGTTGCCGGACATAGGCCCGTCGGAGTTGTCCGTGGCGATCCATGCCATTCCCATCAGGCCAAACTGATTGGGTTCACCGCGTCGAAGGAAGCTCCCGCCAATGTCCACATTCCGCGTAAACTGGAAGAAGGGCGGACTGCTCGATGCATCCTTCGCCGTCGTGGACCTTGAGTAACGAAGAACCGAAGGACTCGCACCGGAAACATGAAGCGTGCCAACCCTGTCCACACACATCGTACCGAAGGTACTGGCTACGCCTCCACCCTCCGTAAAGGTCGCCCCGCCGTCAAGCGACCTGGCGAAGTTGAACCCCACGCCTCCCGTGAATGTCACGTAGACATGGCCCCGCCCGATGCCCTCTGTGCGATCGATCGCCATCCACGGCTTGTCGCCCCCGAAGGCCGGGACCGGTCCGACCCAAGATAGACCGCCGTCTGTTGACTTGAAGAGTTCGGCTGAGAAGAACACATTTGGTGCACTGAGACTATAGAAATAGAAATTGCCGTCGGCGTCGGCATCAAGGACTGGGTCGCTACGAAACACGCCCGGCTCGAGCACGCCGGGGAACACCCACGAATGCCCACCGTCGTGGCTGTAAGCCCAGCCGGCCTGACGGAAGTTCGATTCGATGGTGTCGAACTGCCGCCAGCCGATCACCATCTTTTTCGGGTCCGTCGGATCGACGGCGAGGGAGGGTTCGTTGGCCGCGTCGGCAACCGTGTTGTGACGCTGAAGATCGACGTTGACCTGAACGCTCACGTAGGGCCCAAGAACAATCGGGTCGCCGGAACTGGTGACGCGCTCCCCAAGCAGCGCCTCGGGCGCTACGTACGCGTCGTCGGGCGCCTCGTGATAGGGTGGACCGACGAATTCGGCGAGAGCGTCTCGCCCGATTGCACGCTTCATCGCATCGCGCCCCGGCGATTGGGCCACCGCGCACAAGGCAAAACCCAGCAGTCCACAGAGCGTGAGGGTGAGATGTCGTCGCATGCTTCACCTCTCCGGGTGGTGCGGTTTGCGGTAGACTCCGGCGGTGGCACAACCGTCATATTATAGCACCTAAAAACGAGGCGACCACCGTACGGAATGGGTAGCGGGTTGCGGAGGGGACTGGTGGGCTATCGAGTTTCTCGTCCCTCCCCAACCCATCACCAAGAAGCGAGGGATGGGGCACCAGGCTTGCGCAATTCTTTGTCCCGAGCCGCGTGGCTTTAGCCCGCGCGGACGCCCGCCGCCCACGTCTTTCCGAGCCGCGACCGTAAGGGAGCGGACCGGCTTCACGGGAAAAACCGCTCCATGACGGTCGCGGCTCGGTCTGTCACAACCCCGCCGTAGCGTGTCCCGGCGGATGGCGGTTCGGTTTTCGAAGATCCCACCGTAGCGGGGCCGTACGCCCCGAACACCTGTGCGTTCTTGTCGTCCCTGGGCCGGCCTTATCGAAACGGCGTTTACTTGGGTACTGAGCGTCGATATCGGTCGATGGGTTCTCCCCCCACGGCGAGGTGTCGGGAAGGCTTTCCTCTTGTGGGGGTTCCGCGGAGGGTGGCGGGAATCATCCGTGAGATGGGTGCCATGGGTAAGCGTAACTTACCCGTGACTTGCCCTCGGTCAGCATGCACGGGCAGACCAGTTTGCCCAGGGCACCCGTCGGACAACTTGCTTGACGGTGTTCCATGAAACCCATCGGACTGCGAAGCGGGGTGTGGGGAAGACTTGGTTTTTCCGGGGAGTCCGCGCCGTGTGAAGCACTGGTTCGGTACAAAGAAGCGTTGAATGGAGAAGAGCCTATCCCGGAATTGTGTGGTTCCGGCATCTTGCCGGTGTTTTCACGGGCCGGAAGCCCGTGCCACATTTGTCATTGGGATCGGTGCGAAGCGCGGTGGAGGTCTTCGGGCGGTGCGCCTATTGGTACATGTCGTGGCAGGCGCCGCAGGAACCCTTGATCGACTTCGAGAGGACTTTCATCCGCGCGTCGTCGGCGTCTTTTTTTTTCGCCTCGGCCGCCAGCTTGACGGCCGTGTCCCGAAGGTCCGTTGCCCAGCCGATATAGTCCGCTTTCGCTTCGTTGTGTCGGTTGACGTTGGCAAGCTCGGCGAGAACTTCGGCGGCTGCTTGGATGTCGAGGTTTCTCATGCCGCCGGCGGGCTTTTTCAGTTCCTCGTTGATCTGCTTGAAGAAAACTCGTTGCCCGAACATCAGCGCCTCGACGGACGCCACCGGCTTGAAGGAAACGGGCGACTGCTGGGGAAGTGCGCTGTCGGCGCGGGTCACCAGCGCCAAGCACCAGATGCAACTTGCCACGAGGCACACGGTCAAGGCCATTCGTCGAAACATGCTACTATTCTCCTGGGAATCCTTCGTCGGGCGGCGCTTGTTCGCCGGCCAGAACAAGTCGCCCAGTATCCGCGCGACGGGACACCGCGTCAACGTATCGGAACAGTCACGATTCCGCCGAGCCGCCGGCGCTGGAGAAAGTGAGCCGATCGGGCAGGCCGTGATCGGCGCAGTATTTGCCGACCATCGCCGGGTAGGAGCTTCGCATGACGGGCTGCTTGCCGAGTCCGAGCTTCTCCTGCACGACGCGGATGGCGGTCTCGTCCGGCCCTTCAATCTCGACGAACAAACCGATCCGCGGCGGTTCGTCCAGTTCCACCCGGCAACGGTCGAGTTGCCAGCTCTCGCGGCGCTTCTCATACAGCAAGATTCGCCGGAACCCGAGGCCCATCAGGAGCTGGGCGGTGGTGTCCGCGTCATCGACGGCGACGTTCAACTCTTCGCGCGACTTGTACGGGCCGTCCACGATCGGCCCCTTGAACGTGAGCGTCGTTGTCAGGGGTCCCGTCCCGCCGACGGTCGATGTGCGAATCCGCAACCCGCAACCCGCCGCGCGCAGGGAGCCGTCCGTCCGATCGAAGATGGCGTCTCGTTGACACCCGGATGAAAGACGTGTCGCATTCAGCTCGATGAGACGCCGGCGCAGGGGCTCGTGCGACTCGACGCGGAACTTGGCCTCGATTTCCTGTGCCATTGGTCGCACACCCGGGCAGGCGAAACCACGATTCGCCGATCGCACATCTTGAACAATGCCGGCCGATCCCGTGCTTTCGCTGGGCTGCAAGCCGGTAACTCGTGCATACGTCCACCGCCGAGCACACATGGCCACGCAAGCGTGGCCATGCCACCCAACCAATCCCGAGCCTTCACCGAATTGGAAGCCGGTGCCACGCACGTCTAGCGGGCGGCTACGTGACCACGATGTTGACCAGGCGACCCTTGACGACGATCACCTTCCGAACCGTCTTCCCTAACAGCGCCTCCACGATGCGGTCCTCGCCGAGCGCCGCGGTCTGGATGGCCTCCTCGGTCGCGTCGGCGGAAACCATCACGCGCGCCCTGACCTTCCCGTTGATCTGAACGCCGACCTCCACCTCAAGATCGCGCGTGAGGGCGTCGTCGAACGGCGGCCACGCTTCGTAGGCGAGGGTGTTGTCGTGCCCCAGCCGATGCCAGAGTTCCTCGGCCAGGTGCGGGGCGAAGGGCGCGACCACAAGAATGAACGACTCGATCACGGCTCGCGGGCGGCGATCGCGGGGGGTCATGAAGTTGACGAAGTCAAAAATGGCCGCGATGGCGGTGTTGAGCTTGAGCTGCTCGATGTCCCCGGTCACACGCTTGATCAGCTTGTGCAAGGCGCGAAGCGCGGCTTCGTCGGGCTCGTCATCGGTCAGTCGGGAGGAACACGCGCCGGTCTCTTCATCGACCACAAGCCGCCATATCCGCCGGCACAGCTTGAACAGCCCCGGTACGTCGCGCGTGTTCCACGGCTTCGCGGCGTCCAGCGGCCCCATGAACATTTCATACAGCCGGAACGTGTCGGCGCCATTTGCGGCGATGATCTCGTCCGGGTTGACCACGTTCTTGAGCGACTTGCTCATCTTGGCGATCACGCGCGTGACCGGCTCCCCCGTCTCGCGGGTCACGAACCGGTCGTCGCCGATCTCTTTGACGGCGTCGCCGCCCAAGGTTCGTCCCGCCCCGTCGCGAAAGGCGAATCCTTGGATCATGCCCTGGTTGAACAGCTTGTGAAACGGCTCGCGCGTGGAGACGTGTCCCAGGTCGAAGAGCACCTTGTGCCAAAACCTTGCGTACAGCAGGTGAAGCACCGCGTGCTCGGCGCCGCCGACATAAAGATCGATCGGCATCCAATAATCTTCGGCCGCCTTATCGCAGAAGCGCAGTTCGTTCTTCGGGTCGATGAAACGCAGGTAATACCAGCACGAGCCGGCCCACTGCGGCATGGTGTTCAGGTCGCGGCGGTACGACTTCCCGTCTTGCTCGACGGCGACCCATTCCTTGGCCCGACCGAGCGGCGGCTCGGGCAACGATTCGGCATCACCGGCGGCCGGTGTCGGCTTGAAGTCTTCCACCTCGGGCAGCGCGACCGGAAGATCCGCGTCGGACAGGCCCACGGTCTCGCCGTCTTGCCCGTGCAGGACGGGGAAGGGTTCGCCCCAATACTTCTGGCGGCTGAAGATCCAATCGCGCAGCTTGTAGTTGACCGCGGCGCGCCCCACGCCGTTGTCGGCCAACCAACGGACGATGCGCTGCTTGGCCTCGGGCGTGGACAAACCGTTCAGTGTGCAGACTCCACCGGGAACGTCGGCGTGCCCATCCACGCCCGGTGAATGCACCGAGGCGCCTTCGCCGACGTACGCGACGCCCCAGCTCTTCGGGTGCGCCAGGTAATGCGCGAGCAACCGTTCGGTACCCGCCTGCTCTAGCAACATGCGTCGTGTCTTGTCGCTAAGTCCCGTGCAGCGCTTGCGCCGCTCGGCGATTTCGTCCGCAAGCTCCGGCAGTTCCTTGGCAAGTTGGTCGAACCCCGCCGCGGCCGACGGCTCGACGCGCGACGCCATCTCGTCGATCCGTTCTTCCATCCAGCAGGCCGGGGGCGTGACGACGGCGACGATCGGCAGGTCGAACTTGCAGGCGAACTCGAAGTCGCGCGTGTCGCCGCCCGGAACGGCCATGATCGCCCCGGTTCCATAGGTCACCAGCACGTAGTCGGCGACCCAAATCGGGATCGGGTTGCCCGTGACCGGGTTGATCGCAAAGGCTCCGGTAAAGACGCCGGTCTTCTCTTTGGTGTCCGCGGTTCGGTCCATGTCGCTGCGGTGTCGGGCTGCGGACGCATAGGCCTCGACCTCGGCGCGCCGCTCGTCCGTGATGATCTCTTCGACCAGCTCGTGCTCCGGCGCGAGGACCATGTAGGTCGCCCCAAACAGCGTGTCCGGTCTGGTGGTGTAGACACGAATCGCGTGGGGGAAGCTTTCGTAGGACAAGGGTCTCGCAGCGTCGATGTCCTCAGTCCGGCTGACCCACGCGCCGGTATCAACCCGCCACGACCGCTCCAGCGGAAAGGCAATCTCGGCGCCCGTGCTGCGGCCAATCCAGTTGCGCTGCATCAGCTTGATCGGCTCGGGCCAGTCAAGTCCATCGAGGTCTGAAAGCAGCCGGTCGGCATAGCAGGTGATGCGCAGCATCCACTGCCGAAGCGGACGCCGATACACCGGGTGGTCGCCCCGGTCACTTCGACCTTCGTTGGTTACCTCTTCGTTCGCCAGGACGGTGCCGAGCGCGGGGCACCAGTTGACCGGAACGCCGTCCACGCGCGCAAGTCGTTGGGCGTCCAGAAAGGTTCGCTGTTGGTCAGCCGGCATGTCGGCCCAGATACGGCGAGCCTCGGCATCGGGCTCACGCTCGAGTGTGCCCGACGGGCTCACACCCCATCGGCCCGCCTCCAGTTCGGCGGTCAGCTCCGAGATCGGTCGGGCCCGACCGAGCGTCTCGTTGCCCTCGCTATCGACCCACCGGCACGTCGGGTCGTACCAACTGCGAAACAGGCAGAGGAAAATCCACTGCGTGAATTTGTAGTAGGTGGCGTCGCACGTGGCCAGCTCGCGGCTCCAGTCGTAACTGAAGCCGAACATCTGAAGTTGCTCGCGGTAGCGATCGATGTTCTTGCGCGTGGTGACACGCGGATGGACGTTGTGCTCGATGGCGTATTGCTCAGCCGGCAGGCCGAACGCGTCAAAGCCCATCGGGTGGAGTACGTTGTAGCCGCACATGCGCTTGTAACGGGCGATGATGTCCGTCGCACAGTACCCAACCGGGTGCCCCACGTGCAGACCGGAGCCGCTGGGATAGGGGAACATATCGAGCACGTAATACTTGGGCTTTTTCGGATCGAAGCCCGGCTCGCCGGGATTCGGCGCGCGGAACGTCTGGTTGTCCGCCCAGTAGCGCTGCCAGCGAGCTTCCATGACCGTATAATCGTACCAACCCTTTTTCTTGTCCTGCGCCACAGCCATCGCCGTACAACCCAAGTCGTTCCCACGTCATCCGGACCGAGCGTAGTCCCAAGCCCAGGGAGTCTACGGGAGAGCCGATAGACCTTCAAGCGAATCGCTATCAACCTCGGTTCACCGATACCGGAGACCATGCCACATCGTCGTGATGCACGCCGACAGCGAGGGACGACGGTGTTCACCGTGGCCTGCAAAGATCGTGCATCGGTTGTCCCAGCCTTAAACGGAAGCTAGAATCACCGGACTCAGGAGATTGCAAGCGTGGAAACACCCGAACACACGGCCACAACCTCATCCGGCGAACCCGACCTCCCGGATCTTCCACCGGGGAATCACCCGCTAGAGATCGCCGCGCGCAAAGGCATCGGCCCGCTCAGCCCGCTCGGCGGCAACCTCTGGCACGGGGAAACCCGTCCGTGCGTTTCTTGTGGCCAACTTGTCAGGCGAGAGCTGCATGAGTGCGACGAGTGTGGGCAGGATCTCAGCCCTGAAATGATCGAGAAGATGAGGACGCACGCCGGACCGTGGTATGTGCTCGAACACGTCCGCCCGTTTCCCGGCGTCAGCCTTGATCGCGTCGTCCGCCAGGTTCGCCGCGGTCTGATTACCGAGACGTCGATCGTTCGCGGCCCCTCGACGGAGTACCAGTGGCGATTCGCCGTGGAAACGCCCGGTCTGTGTCGATACTTCGGAAAGTGCTGGCATTGCCTTCAGCCGGTTGCGCCGGCCGACACGCACTGCCGCGCCTGCCTGTCGTCTGTCTCCTTCGAGAAACCCCGTGTGGACAGCGCCGTCGTTGGGGGGACTGGTTCTACCATCGCCACGCCCGGGACGGGCAACGACAACGCAAAGGCGTTTTCGTCGTACGCCCTGACGCCCCCCCCGCTGTCCTCAACGATGGCCACGCGGGTCGATGAAGTTTCGATTCCGTCGGACGAGCTGCGGAAACTCTCGGCCGCCGTCGGGCGTGCCGAACTACCCTCGCACGAGCCGGTCTGGGATGATCCGCCGCGCATCGGGGGCCTTCGCACCACGTGGATCGCGGCCGGGATGATGGTCATCGTCGTGGTGGTTCTCGTGCTGGTCACCCACGCCCGCAGCCGACCGCCGCTTCCCGCCGACCAAGCGACGCCGGGGTTGATCGCCCCGCCGCCGTAGCGTCACTTTCTGAATCTCCAACGGAATACTCCGCGGACCTGCGCTTCGGCGCCAGCTGTCATCCCCACGGTTCGAAGAGATATCTCCGCGAGGCCCTACTGCTTCATGAAACGCGCCTTCTCCGGCATCTGCAGGAGAATGCTTTCGACACGTGAATCGGCATCGACGGTGAAGCGACCGCGGAGTTGAAGCTCCGGGACGAAGAACCGCCCCCGGCTCTGATCGATCAGTGTCATCGACAAGGCACCCGCCCGCGCCAGTAGCTTGCCGTCTTCGTACCGAACCTCAAGGGTGCCCCACTTGTCGTTCACGTACGTCCCCGCGTACGCCTCGGGCGGCGCGACCAGCCCCTTGGCGGCCGCAAGGTTTCTTCCCGAGCGGTTTACGGTGGCCGGACTGTTTCTGCGCCGCTCCCCCGCCGCCTCGATGAGCCTTGGCATGGTGTCCTCGCCCTCGATACCCAGGAAGCGATCGAAAACGTCCTGCGCGACCCGGATGACAAGTCCCGCGGCCAGGTCACTGTTGGCCAACACCGCGACGCCAATCCCGCGCTCCGGGAGAAACCCGATGTAGGCGGCCGTGCCGGTGTAGCCGCCTCCATGTTCGAGGTGTTTGTGCCCGTCATAGTTGCCCATGAACCAGCCAAGCCCGTAGCCTTCCCGTGTGGCGTTCCCGGTCGTTCGAGCCCGCGAGTCGGCCTGCATGGTTTGCATCTCGCCAGTCAGTCGTCCGGAGAGAACACGTGTTCCGTCGATCGTTCCGCCGCCCATATTCAATCGCAGCCACCGCGCGGCATCCCGCGCCGTCGTGCCCATGCCGCCGGCCGCGTGCATCGTCGAATCCGTCTTGCGCGTCGAGCACGGCACCCAAACGCCGTCTCGCTCGTCCGTCGGGATGGCGACGTTCGGGTCACCGTAGAGCTTGCTGGCATAGGCGGTCGAGCGCTTCATGCCGGCGGGCTCGTAGATGCGCGCCGCCAGAAAGTCCTTCCAGTGCATTCCCGTCACGGCCTGGGCGATGCGCCCCGCAAGGGTGAAGTGCACGTTCGAGTACGAAAACTTCCCGCGTGGCTTCTCGTCCGCAAGAAGGCGGTAGTATCGCTCCTCGGTCATCTGCCCGGTGTAGGCCTCGCCGAACGTGATCGGCCAACTACTCAAGCCCTTCGCGTGCGACAGAAGGTCGCGCACGGTCAATGTCTTGGTGAGCGCCGGATCGGCGATTTGGAACTGCGGTAGATATTTTTTCACCGGGGCGTCCAGATCGACCTTGCCCTCGTCCACCAGGGTCGCGATCCCCATGGCCATGAAGGATTTCGTGCAGGACGCGATGTAGAACCCCGTGTCGGGCGTGACCGGTTCCTTCGTCTCCGGGTTTCGAATGCCGAACGTGTCGAGTAGCGCGACCTTGTCGTCGATGACCACGGCGACGGCCATGCCGGGAATGTGCATGGCGCGCACCGCCCGTTCCCAGCGTTCGTGCAAGCCGTCAAACAGCTCCGGGGGAATGGGTGTTGGTGCGTTTGCGTTCCGCGTCGTGGGTTCCGGTGCCTGCGCGCGGCTGACGGCACCGGGCGTCGCGCTTACGGAAACCAGCACGACGTACAAGAGGGTTCGGATCATGGCGAGTGTCCTTTCGGGAAGAATGATCGTTCCTAAGCGTTTACGTTAGTGCCTATGCCGGATTTGTGGGGCACTGGCATCGTGCCAGTGTTTTCACGACCGCGAAGCCGATGGCGCACTACTGTTGTTTTTGATTGGCTCATGGCGCTCCAGCGGCGGAATCAACCGAGGCGAGTTCCGCCTGGGACAGTCCCAAGCGAGACAGCAGGTTCTGGTAGGGCGGCCCCTTTGACGAGAACGGGTGTAGATGGCGCAGAGACGAGAAGACTTCGCGAAGCGCATCAACGGTCGTGGACTTATCCAGTTCGCACATCACCGCCACCTGGGACACTTCGTTGACCAGGCCGTTGTAGAGAAGGAACGAGACGATGGCGCTGCCGGTCCAGATGGCCTGGTGAACGGCATCGTCTTGCGAGCGAAGTAACGCCAGAAGATGCTCAGCGCCGTCGATGTTCAGGCTCAAGAACTGACCCGGCACGGCGCCGATGACTTCGTGGCCCCGTGGGCGAACCACCACGCGCGCGCCCGGCACGTCAAACGGCTCGTACGTCTTGATGACCACTTCCACCCCGCGCGCCGCGGCGCGCTCGAGCGAATCACACAGCGCTACAAGAACGACCGGGGCGAGGTCCGCCACGGCGACGTGTCGGCAACGGTCGAGCATGGCCCGGCAGCGCTCGAGCACCTGGCCCCGCCGGCGAAGCTCGTAGAGACGATCGTCGGTGGTTTCCTTGCCCAGACCCGCCAGCACATCAGCGGCTCGCCTTCGATTCTCGTCGAACCGGCGCCCCAGCTCGTTCAAAAGCTCCGCAACAGGGATGGCCCGGAACACGCGGTTCTCGCCATCGTCAACGATGACCGCGCCCTTCCGCTCAAGCGACTCGATGGCCTTGTATGTGTTCGCCGTCGGCTTGCCGAGTGCCTGGGCCACCCGATACCCGGTGACTGCCGGCTCACGCAACATGAAGGTGTAGACCTCCGCCTCGAGGCCCGTAAACCCAAGTGATTCCAAAGCTTGCATGCATTCTGCTCCTTGCTACCAGCATCCACGCCTCCTAGTAGCTTAGACTACTACTTGTGCCGTGACCACCCATTATTTTAGTGCCGCATCTGTTTTTTCTTGTTTGTTCGCCCCGCTGGCAGAAAGCGGCGTTTTGGGCTCGGGACGAGTAGGCCCAGCGAGGCAGCGCGATGCCCGAGCACCACGTGGCCGGGGCCGACACGATCGGTCAACGCGGCGCGTCGATCATCGCTTATGAGCTGCAATATTCTCCGAGGCATGTCGAATCAAGGAGTTGATGGCGATCCGTCCCTTCCGTGGGCGGACCGCGCGATGTTCCGATCTGTTCTGGTTCGACCCTTCGACGGAAGGGGGTAGGCCCAGCCGAGTGCTACGCCGTTAGGTTTCATTGATGGGTGCAACGCCCGTCGAGTCACTGGGAGTTTCCTCATGGTCCTTCACACGTTGTATCAGCCCGTCCTTGTCACTCTTCTCGCCGTCGTCGCATCGACGGGCAAGCCGGTCGAAGCCGAGCCCATCGACGCGAGGCTCTATGAGGCGTTCTATCTCGAGAAGTCTCAGCAAGATTGGGCCGCCGCCGCGAAACTGTATGAGGCCGTTGCCTCCGATCGTCGCGCCGATCGGGGAGCGCGCACCGAGGCGAAGGCCAGGTTGGCCGCCTGTCGCGAGGAGTTGGCCACCGCCGACTTCGCCAGGCTCATGCCGCCTGACACACTCGTTTACATCGAGTTGAATCAACCCGGTAAGCAAGTCCTTCGGTTGCTCGGACAGCTCGGTCTTCTCGCGGATGCCCAGCGAGCCATCGCCGAGGGCGGGCGGCAGATCGCGGTCAGTCCGGAGCTCATCACCGAGGTGTTGGGCATTCGCGGCGCGGCGCTCGCCGTCACCGGTTTCGACCCCCAGCACGGTGACCCCAACGGCGTTATTGTGCTACACCCAGGAGACGTCGATATCGTTCGCGGACTCATCGAGACAGCCCTGCCGGTCGGCGGCACAGCGGTGGAACCGATCGGCGGAAACCCCACGTTCAAAGTGCAAGGCGAGGTCTTCGTAACGCTCACCTCCCGCCTCGTCATAGCCAGCGACGAGCGCGCCCAAATCGAGGGTGTCGTCTCGCGACTGACGGGCAAGACCAAGAAGTCGCTGGCCAGCAGCGCTGCGGCCGCCGAAGCCCTTGCGAACCGGAAGGATTCGCTGGTCTCCTTCTTCGTCAACGTGCAGCCGCTCATGCCCATGCTCAGGGCGCAGATGGCGTCCCACGGGGATGACGCCAAGGAGCTGGCGATGGCCGAGCTGCTCTTGGATCTCGACAGCCTGCAATCGCTCGCCGGCGGTCTGGGCGTTGGCGATGACGGCCTCTTTTTCAACATCGGCGTCGGGCTCGATGAAGACCACCACAACCTCGTCTACAACCTGCTTCGTACGCCCGCGATCAACCCCGAAACGCTCAAGTGCGTTCCTGAGGGCGTGGCGGCCGTGTTCGTCGCGGCCGTCAACTCGGCCGACTCGCAGTATCGCAGCGGCCCGGCTGGCGAGGCGAACGTCGTGACCGCTTTTGACTTTGGTCGCGAACTCTTCGCCAACGTCACGAGTGTGGCACTCTTCGCCCTGCCGCCTGAGGGGAAACAATCGAGAAACGGTCCGCCGATTCCGGACGTGGCTCTGGCGATCACGGTGAACGACCCGGACAAGTCCGAGGCACTGTGGACGACGATCCTCGGCGTGGCCGGCATGGCCGCCGGTGCTCCGGCGGTCGAGGGCGAACCGATTCAATTGGGCGGTGCCACGGTCAGTCGCTTCAACCTGCCCGACGGCGTCAGAGTCTACTTCACCACCGCGGGCAACGACCTGCTCATCGCGGCCACCCCGTCGGCCATGGAGCGTGCCGTCCTCGCCAAACGAAAAGGGCGCAACATTCTCGGCGATGAGGGCTTCGCCGCCGCGCTCGCAAGCCTCACCAAGAGCAGCACGAAGGGCCTCTTCCTGCATGCGGGTCGCTGCGCCCAGATCGCCAAACGCTTCATGCCGGAGCGCGAGCTTCGCGAAGCCGGTCCAGTCTTCGAGCTTCTCACCGAGACGGTGGCCTCACTCGTCATCGATCACTCGAAAAACGCGTTCCGCGTGTCGGCCTCGGTCAACGGGATCCCCGAGGTCGGGGGTCTGATCAGCAAGATCGTGACACGGGAGATCGAAGGCGACCACGGTCGAGCGCGCCATGCCCGCGCGACGCAGCACGAAGAGCGGGAAGCCACGGAGAGTGAGACCAAGACCCGGCTCGACGAGGGGGCGCCCAGCGCCGACCTGCTGCGCAAGAAGTTCATGCTTCTCGCCGCCGCGGGCGGTGAACGTGAGGCCGCGTTGAAGATCGCAAAGGCCTGGTACGAACGATCAAGCAGCGACGCGACACAGCTCAACCGCTTCGCGTGGGCGCTACTCACCGAGGACAAGTTCGACGGTGCGTTCAACGGCATCGCCCTGAAGTTCTCCGAGCGATCCAACGAACTGACCAAACACAAGGACTGGCGGTTTCTCGACACGCTGGCAGTGGCTAAGTTCAAGACCGGCGACGCGCCGGCAGCCATCGCTCTAGAGCTAAAGGCCATTGAACTGTGCGACGGCGAAGGGGTCGAGGGCCTGAAGGTGACGCTGGCGCGGTTCCAGCGAGAAACAACGGGGACCAAGCTCGCGAAGACGCAGGAAAAGGAATAGCTCCTGATTTAACGGTCGCCTCACCCAAGGCAACCGGATTGGCTGGGTCGGTGACCCTTAGCCCGCCGTCTTGTATTTCGACCAAGAAGGGCGGGCAATAGCCAGCCCTACGAGTGGATAAGGAGAACGTGGTGGCATGACATCGGGCTCGCGTACGGTAAACTGAGAACGGCCCACGCCGATTCTGTCGCACGGGCCACATCGCAGCGTATTACGCGACCGATCGCGCTGCGCCGTTGTCCAACCACCCGACACTCGATGACTTGGACACGGCCTGCCCCGTGCAACCCTGGTTTTCGACCGGAAGCGCGCCGGGCTGTGGCATACCCGGCGCGGCGTTAGGGGTACACAACCCCCCTGGTGCCCTGAGCCCGGTTGAAAGCGACGGACTCAGCGCCTGACGCGGCCGGTGCCGGCACGGTTTCGTGTCGAGCCTTCCCCGCGGTGGCTACTGCAGTTCCTGAGTATCGATGATCCCGAGCAGGATGTCCCCTACGTCTTCTCCCAACCCCTGCAGCAGACCGCGCTGAAAGTTCAGGGCGGCTTTGTCGCACCGGAGGATAAACGCGGGAAGACAGCCCACGACCGAGACTACGAGAAACCAACGGGCAAGACGGGACGGTCGTCGCATGACCTACCTCCATAAGAGCAAGCCGTGATGTTGACTACCGATAGTATACCACGCTACGGGCCGTGGGGTCGGATTTTCCGCGCTTCGTGGGGGCGGATCGTTGGGTTGGGCGCGGCGAGGTCGATCCCGGCCAAGAGAAAGAGGGCGGGCCGATGATCGGCCCACCCAGGGGAAAACCCGGTTCTTGCGGCGTAATCAGCCCAGATCGAGCGCCACGATGGTCTTCAGATCGCGCAGATACAGGTTCGCTCCGACGAGGGTGGGGACGGTCCAGGAGACTTTCTTGAGGACGTCGGCCTGGGACTGGATCTTGAATTCCTCGGGCGTGGCCGTGGCGAGCCCGAGGCGGCCGTCCTCATCAAGAATGATGAATCGCCCGTCCGCGTAGAGGCACGTGGCCAGGGAGAAGCCGCGCTGGCGCCAGGCGATCTTTCCGGTCTTGATGTTGATGGCGCTGAAGAAGCTGGCGCCCGACGAACCGCTCGATCCGTAGACGTGGTCGCCCACGGCGATGGAGTTCACGTGGAAGAACTTGACCTTTCGGGTCGCCCAGACCTCCTCGACCTTGGTTTCGCCGCTATCGACGGTCAGCCTCAGCCCGCGCGACCCCTGTTGGGCGCCGGAGACGACCAACATGTTGTCCGCGTCGCTCCAGATCGGCTGGGACATGTTGCTGTCTTCGTGCGGGTACCGCCACTGAAGCTTGCCGTCGTTCGGATCGACGGCGACGAGTTCCTGACTCATGAACGTGACGAGCTGATCCTGGCCATCCACGGTAATGAGCTTGGGCGTTGCGTAGCCGTTTTTGAAGGTCTCGCTCTTCCAGACCACCGAGCCGTCTGACTTGTTCAGCGCGACGATGCCGGCGTCCTTTCCACCGACGAGCACGATGACCATGTCCTTGTAGGCGACCGGGCTCGAGGCATACCCGTGTTGCAGCACGTTGCCCTTGAACTCTTTCCAGAGCGACTGCTTCCAGCCTTTCTTGCCGTCCTTCTTGGTCAGGCACAGCATCTCTCCCGAAACGCCGACGGCGTAGATGTGATCGCCAGCAATGAGCGGCGTTGCCCGCGGTCCCTCGCCGAACTCCTTGGCGTGTCCTTTTTCAGGAGCCGCATCGGACAGATGTTCCCAGATCGTCTTGCCGGTCTGGGGGTCGAGGGCGATGACGGCTTCCTTGCTCCCTGCACGGTACGTGGTGTACAGCCGCCCGTCATCGGCCACGATCGCGGCATACCCGTCACCGAGGTCGCGTTTCCAAATCTGCCTGGGGCCTTCGGCCGGCCACGTTGAGGCCAGTCCCGTCGAATCCGAGACAAAATCGCTCCGTGGGCCGCCCCATTGAGGCCACTGTCCTTGGGCGGCATCGACGCCGACCAGGGAAAGGACCATGGCGGCAAGCGGCGCGGATACGAAGCGCCGGGTCATGAGTCGGTGCTGTCTATTCATGAGATCGTTACTCCTCTTTCACTTCCATAGAGTGTGACACACGCTTATTGAAACCCAAGACCATAGCAGGGGGTCTCGAACGGACGAGAACAACAAGGGCGGGCTATTGCCCGCCGGCGTTGGACCAAGAGACGGCGGGCAATAGCCCACCCTAACCGCTTCACCGACTGGAAGCCAGCGCCGCTGGAGTCAGCGTTTTTGAACAGGCTGTCAGTTCGAGTTTCGCACTTATGCCGCTTGTTGAACGGCGTGTAGCAAGGTTGCCAG
>CBDUXT010000091.1:0-22734 GCA_965371245.1 uncultured bacterium
AGTTGCCCTCGTGCCGACGGAGTAGGCCATGACCAAGCGGCGCTGTAGTACTAACACCTGCCCACTACCACTCCGGCTCGGTACGTTACCGGAATTGCATGCACCCCATCCGGGGTCTTGCACTTGTCCGGTTACTGACAATCACTCTACCATGAAAGGCCCTTCGGTCCAAGCGCGAACAGTGGATTCCACGCCAATCTTGGCCGTTCGGATTCTCAAACGTTCCCGTTTCGCCCCTGGCGACGGGCTACGGGCCGTTGGCGCTGCTTAGGTCACCGCTCTTCCAGTTGTCGGCAATGGAATTGGCCGATGAGGAACCAGTGTAGGAGCGGATTCCGACGGTCGTCCCATTATCGTCAAACGGTGCCGCAATGCCCGTCATGGTGCAATCCGCCGGGCCCCAGTTCGCGGTGATGTCTACCGGGCCACCCAAGTCTGGATCGGTGTCCCAGCGCCAAGTGCTGACGCTTGTCGTGGCTCCGACGCCCTCGATCGTCGCACCGACCCAGTTGCCACCGGCAACCGCTCCGTCACCCAGGCAGGATGACAGCACTCCAACGAAGGAGGGGTCGTAACGCGCCCATGCCCATTCGTTGGTGTCGGCCTTCGCCAGTATTTCATAGTGATCACCGGGGACGGCGCTAGCGCGGAAGATGAAGCCCCAGGAGTGTGTTTGGGGGTCAGTGACCTGCAGTTTCCCAAACTGGTCGATCGTTTCGGTGACACCACCGACCCACCGCATCTGTCCCTCTCGAAATCGTTGTCCCGAGTCCTCGACGAGTTCGTTGCCGATGATCGAGAAACTCTGGCTATCGACCACCCAGTTCGAGCCCAGCGAAGCCCGATTAAAATCGTCAGCGAAGACTTGACCGGGCGGCGGAACGATGCACGTGCCAGTGCCCAAGTCGCACGCTTCACCCTGTGGGCAGTTGTCGGCTCCGCTGCACACACCGCCGGTGCAGGTATCGCCGGACGTGCAGGCCGCTCCGTCATCGCAGAGTGCGGTGTTGTCAACGCTTTGACATCCTGCAACCGGCCCGCAGCTGTCGTCGGTGCATGGGTTGAGGTCGTCACAAATCGGAGGCGTCCCAAGCTCACATCCCAACGCTGGGTCGCACGCTTCCACGCCGTTGCACGCGTCACCGTCATCACAAGAGAGGGGCGTGCCTGGTTGGCAGAGGTCCTGTACATCGCAGAACTCCGAACCGTTGCACACATCGCCGTCGTCACAATCGATATCGAGATCGCAGGAGGTGGCCCCGGACACGGCACTTAGGTCACCGCTCTTCCAGTTGTCGGCAACGGAATTGGTCGATGAGGAACCAGTGTAGGAGCGGATACCGACAGTTGTTCCAATATCGACAAACGGTGGAGCAATGCTCGTCATGGTGCAATCAGCCGGGCCCCAGTTTGCGGTGATGTCTACCGGGCCACCCAAGTCTGGATCGGTGTCCCAGCGCCAAATGCTGACGCTTGTCGTGGCTCCGACGCCCTCGATCGTCGCGCCGAGCCAGTCACCACCACCGACGGCTCCGTCGCCCATGCAGGTTGCGAGCACGCCGGCGAAGGCGGGGTCGTAACGGGCCCACGACCAGTCGTTTGTACCAGCGATCGCCAGGACTTCGTAGTGGTCACCGGGGACCGTGCCGGCTCGGAAGATGAAGCCCCAGGAGTGTGTTTGGGGGTCAGTGACCTGCAGTTTCCCAAACTGGTCGATCGTTTCGGTGACACCACCGACCCACCGCATCTGTCCCTCTCGAAATCGTTGTCCCGAGTCCTCGACGAGTTCGTTGCCGATGATCGAGAAACTCTGGCTATCGACCACCCAGTTCGAGCCCAGCGAAGCCCGATTAAAATCGTCAGCGAAGACTTGACCGGGCGGCGGAACGGTGCACGTGCAAGCTTGACAGATATCTCCCGCCGCGCAGTCGGTGTTGGTCTCACATTCTTCTGACGCCAACATGTTGAGTATGCCGTCCCCACACGCCGGGAAAGTGCAGTCCGCATCGCAGGTGGCGGATTGGGCGCCAGCGTCACACTCTTCGCCGAGATCGACGGTGGCATCACCGCAAACGGGCTCTGGCACGCAGTTGCAACTGGCTGCGCAGATCTCCGCCGCAAGGCAGTCGCCGTCCGCTTCGCACTGTTCGCCCGATGTAAGATTAAGCACGCCATCTCCACAGTCTGCCAATGAGCAGTCTACGTCGCATGTTACCGACTCGCCGGCGTCGTCGCATTCCTCGCACGAGTCGACAACGCCGTCACCGCACGATACGCCGCTGATGCTGATCTTGAACGTGTTGGCCGACGCCGTCCCCGTCATGAACACGTTCTGATTCAGATCCACGGCTACGCAAAAGTCGGCAGGTCTCTCAAACGTGTTTGCCCCGTCGCCGAACGCATCGATGATCTGCGTGATGACGCCGTCCGGCGCGATCCGAAAAGCGTTCTGGCTGACCCAGGCGGCTACGTAAACATTTCCGAACTGATCGACCGCGATTCCAGTTGGATTGTCGAGGGCGTTCCCGAGGCCGTCGCCGGTACTGTCCATGATTCGCGTGGTGACGCCGCCGGATGTGATCTTGAATACGTTGTCACTAGCGTTGCCGGTCACATAGCAAGTCCCCGTACTGTCTACGCTTATGTCGTGGGGTCCGGCGAGGAGGTTCCCCGTTCCGTCGCCTGTGGCATCCATGATCTGGGTGATCGTTCCACCCGGCGTGATCTTGAACACGTTGTCTGACCCCAACCCGGCGACAAAGACGTTTCCCGAGCCGTCGGCCGCTACGCCAAACGGTGCCGACAGTACATCCGTGCCGTTGCCCCCGGAATCGATGATCTCCGTGATGACGCCACCGGGCGTGATCCGAAACACGTTGTTGCTGATATTCCCGGTTACGAACACATTGCCCGAGTCATCTACGACAAGACCGAGCGGCCCGGACAGCGCGTTGGCGCCGTCGCCGCTCGGTCCAATGATTTGAGTGACCACGCCGCTGGGCGTGACCTTGAAGGCGTTGTCGCTGAGAAACCCGACCACATAGACGTTGGCCGCGCTATCGACGTCGATGCCGACAGGGCAGGACATGCCATCACCCGGGCCTCCGGCTATTTTGGTGACTCCGCCCGCTGGCGTTACCTTGAAAACACCTTGGTTTCCCGTTGAGGTTCCACATGCCGCTACGTACACGTTGCCGGCTGCGTCCGTGACGACGCCGTCCGGATCGAGAAGCGATCCGGGCGTCCCGGTGCCCGATCCATCCAGGACCAGTCTGACTTGTGTCGCACACGGTGCACCCTCCAGAGCGCACGATGCCGAACAACCGTCACCGCCGACCTGGCCACCGTCATCGCATTCCTCGCCGCACTGCGTTTGTAGGATTCCATTGCCGCAGTGGTTTGGCGGTCCGCCGGCGCAGATGCCGCCGCCACAGGTATCGTTTCCGGTGCAGGCGTTGCCGTCATCACACGGGAGCGTGTTGTTTGTGTTCATGCAATCCAGGAGAGGGTCACAGACATCGTCTGTGCAGACGTTGGCGTCGTCGCAATCCGCATCGTCGGTGCAGATGGACGACACTGTCCCTTCACCGGCACCTAGGTCACCGCTCGTCCATTTGTCGGCGAGCGAATTGGCCGTTGAGGAACCAGTGTAGGAGCGGATTCCGACGGTCGTCCCATTATCATCAAACGGTGCCGCAATGCCCGTCATGGTGCAATCCGCCGGGCCCCAGTTCGCGGTGATGTCTACCGGGCCACCCAAGTCTGGATCGGTGTCCCAGCGCCAAGTGCTGACGCTTGTCGTGGCTCCGACGCCCTCGATCGTCGCACCGACCCAGTTGCCACCACCGACGGCTCCGTCGCCCATGCAGGTTGCGAGCACGCCGGCGAAGGTGGGGTCGTAACGGGCCCACGACCAGTCGTTTGTACCAGCGATCGCCAGGACTTCGTAGTGGTCACCGGGGACCGTGCCGGCTCGGAAGATGAAGCCCCAGGAGTGTGTTTGGGGGTCAGTGACCTGCAGTTTCCCAAACTGGTCGATCGTTTCGGTGACACCACCGACCCACCGCATCTGTCCCTCTCGAAATCGTTGTCCCGAGTCCTCGACGAGTTCGTTGCCGATGATCGAGAAACTCTGGCTATCGACCACCCAGTTCGAGCCCAGCGAAGCCCGATTAAAATCGTCAGCGAACAACTGTCCGCCGCCGCACGCCTCGATGAAGAAATCCGGGGCCATCGTATCGGGTTGCTCGATCGGACTCAGGAACGTAACGGCGCCGGCGGTGAAGTCGGCCAAGTAAATCGTGCCGTCCGGGCCGACCACGACGTCAAGCCCGTTCGCGCCGACAAGGTTAGTCGTGCCCTCGTCTGTCGCGGTCCGCCCATCGGCAGACAACCCAATCCGTCGTAGAGGGCCGGGACCGCCGGTAACGAGTAAGTTGTCGTCCCAGTCGGAGCAGAAGCTACCGGGGAGAAGGTTGCCGAATTTGGAGCGGTACTCGGTAATCCCATCCATCAAACCCGCGGTTTGTAGCAGTGGCTGCCTGTACGTGCCGTTCGGGTCTTCACCCGGGATCGGGTCTTCACCAAAGCCAAAGTAGTAGCACTGCGCCACGTCGCCGCAAAGAGAGTCGGTGCACAAAATGGAAAGATCAACGCACGTGCCTCCCGGGCAGTTTGCGTCTGTTGTGCACGCGTCACTTGCGTTAGAGCCACCGCGACACTGCAGCCCGGACGGCATGGCTAGGTACGGATTCGGCGACCCATAGTATCGACCGTGTTCCACGAGATTGAGTTCGTCGCCGATCGGCTGCACAGTCGGCTCTTGACAGGGGCAGCCGTAGTTGTTCGACTCCATGCCGCAGTCGAGTCCAAAGCCGAGGGAGGCGTCGTTGTCCGTGCTGTATGGCAGGCCGTTGGAGTGCCATACCAAGTCGTACGGGTTCCTGAACCCCGACGCATAAACCTCGAGTCCGCATGCCTCAACGAAGTTTCCGGAACCGCAGTTTCGGTCAAATGTCGGATCCACATTCCCGTTGGCGTCGTTAAAACACGCGCGCACGACGGCACCTGCCAGGCGTGATTCCGAGAAATCGGCTGAATAGCCGCTGTTCGCATTGGAGCCCTGAGCAATGTAAAGACACCCGTCCGGACCGAAGGCTAGGCCATTCGTTTGGTTGTTCCCGGGCGGATTCTTCTCACGCGGTAGGCCTGTAATGAAGGTCTCGTCCACGATGTAGTTGGCGCCGCCGTCGATGCTGACGGCGCGCGCAATGGCACCGTTGAACGGCGCTGTCCCATCGACCGAGTACGCTATGTAGAGCCGAATCTCGTCGGCTGGGTCGGACTTCGGATCGAACGCCAGTCCCAGCGCATGTTGAACCATCGCAGGGCCGTTCAGATCGATGACAACTGTATCGCTTGTCACAAACTTGGCACCGTCGAAGCAGATGCGGTGCACTTCACCTGTCTGTCCGTTGAGCGCATAGACGCATCCATCACGCACCGACGTGGGATCGGGGTCCTCGGGCCCGAAGTCGAGCGCGGTCGTGAACCCGATTCCGCCTTGCAACGTCTGGATCGGTGCAAAATCAACGCCCGCGGCGGTAGTAACGAAATGGAGCCCAGGTAGGACCGAAGCCGCTAGCCAGAGCGTCGCGCGGAGACGTGGTCTCGGCACAGTTCTTAGCTTGTTCACGTGCTACCCCTCAGGAAGGAAGCCATACGCTTCCGAGCAAGTGACAACAGGTGCGTTACGTGCAGCTCCCCGCCGAACCTCTCCGGACCCTATCCGCATGAAGCCGATGGCTCCAGAAGTGGCCGCTGTCACTTGGTTTCTCCTTGGCGCGAACCGGCCATGCCCAGACCAGAACCGCATCAGCGTTATGATAGCCGCCCGGGGCCGCTAGTGCAACGGGGCATCTCCACCCCGCGAACCCACCCAGGGATGCTATTGGCGTTGGGCCGGACTTGCCTCCCCTTCCGTCGTCAGCGCCAAGGTAGAGCTGGAGTCCTTCTTGGCGCAAATGCGCGTTGCGATGCCGAGGCTTTCGCATCTTGGTTTATCAGACGTGGTCGGAGCGCCCGTTCGCCGATCTCCCCAATAGGGACTCCTAAGCTGATGACCCGACCTCGAAGGAGCCTGATTCAGCATCCGGAGTCGGGGTGTCGCCAGCTCGGAATCGGCAAGCCGAACCCGAGCCGTGAGCCGCCTCATGGCACCGCCAGCATAGCGTTAGTAGGTTCGCGTTGTCATCTGCTCCGCCCGTCCGCGACACGCCGCCACAGCCCCGAAGCCGTCCCCACGGGCGAATACCCCCTTTCCGTTCGTTTCCGGGCAGCGGAAGGGGGCATCGGATGCCGATCCTAGTCCGAGCGAGTGCCGGGGGGCAACGGCGTGCGAGTCCCGCCGCGATCCGGTGCGTCGTGAGGGGGCGACGGAGGACAGGCGGTGCGGGCGACTTGCGGAAGGGGGCCACGACCCGGAGGGTCGGGGCTGGAGAGCTGAGTCCGATCATGGGCGAGCCATTGCCGTAGGCATTCACCCGTGCATCACGCTGATGGCATGATGAGTCCAGACCGTCTTCGCATGGCGATGGTACTGCTTGGTGGCATCACGCAGGGTGAGCTATCGCGCGCCAGCGGCGTCAGCCCGACGACGATCTCGCTGTTCCTGAACGGCAAGCGGAAGCTGCGCCCCGCGCTGGCGGCGAGGCTCGTGGAAGGGATGGAGAGGGCGTTCGTGCGCAAGGGTTCGCGCTTGGACACCGCGTTCTTCACCGACGCCGAAGAGCGGACAGACGCATCAGCCCGGCGTGGTTGGGCGGAATCGGTGACGCCCGCCACGAGGCATAGCCATGATCCGCGCAACCGACTCTCACGCAGTTAGCGCATCCATTTCCGTGGCCGCGCTCATCAAGTCCCCTAGCGGCATTGGCACATCGTCCGAGTATTCCAAGGAGCATGTGAAACCCCCCTCGCCTTCGTCGGAAAAGGCGCGCGGCTGGATCCGGCCTTCTTTGGCAGAGATACCGACCATGGTGCGCATCGCTGTGGGAGGCCACACCGTTGGCATCCAGTGGCTTGCTCACATCCCGTATACGCGCGTCACGAATTGTCCGAATCCCACGCCACGGGAAGCGGCCGAAAAGACGCTAGCTCCCGTTCAAGATCGTTTCTGCACTCGACCGCCGCACCCCCTCCTCCGAGGAATCTCAATGTTCGGAGGACACCCTTTTCGTCGTACACAGGTTCAATCACAGTAGCCTTGTCCTTCTTGAGAACAAGACACCGCTGCCAACCCCTGCGACGCAAATCCTCTCGTTCTTTGCTAGAGACGAGTCGATAGAAGGCTCGAAAGTCACGCTTCTGTAGTTCGGGTCTGATCTTCTGCGTCTCCGTACCCCGGAAATCTCTCATTACACCCAAGTGTGTTGCAAGAATGGCACAGACCGTCTTATCCAATTCATCTTCATCGCATAGCAGGAACAAATGTCGAACAGACACTCCGCGCCGGGCGATCATTCGGTTCATCGTGAGGAATCGCCCATTTATGCCGAGGTTTCCAGGAAACCAAAACATTGGAAATGATTGCGTAAAAAAGGCGTCACCGGGTTGGAGAATTGACAGATACATGCTCATAGCAGAGACGATATCCTCGTGGCCGCCGCTTAGGTCGAAGACTCCACTGGACATGTCTGCGACACGACTCAGGAGAATACTCAGGTTGAGCTGGAACATCCCGCAAAAGAACTCGTCACGATCCCCGCAGAGTCCATCAACGCATACTGACATACTGGAGGCGACTTTTTCTTGATCTAGCTCGCGCGCGCTCCGAGCAAGATCAAACGACATGCTACGAATCTCGAAGATCAGAGCGTTGGCATCACGGATGCGCGCCTCCTTGTTAGACCGCATACATCTTGCGATGAGGTCAGGTACACCAAGACCCATATCGCCTTCAAGGAGCCGAGGATTCCGGTCAAGGATTCGTTCCGTAGTTTGCCGCTTGAGACGGTCGTCGTTCAAAACGGGTTCGCATGGCTTTTCCCCCGTCGCCATGTAGAAGAACACACCTCCAAGGGAGTAGATATCCGACCGCCGACCCTCGCGGTCGCCGTCCCATCGCTCGGGCGCACAGAATCCGTGAATGTCCGCCGGACGCCTTCCTGGTCGCAGGAAAGTAGAATCACGGAACACGGCGCTACCGAAGTCTATGAATACAAGCCGTCCATCGGGGCGTCGCATGATGTTGGTGTACCAGATGTCACCGTGGATGATCTGGTGCTGGTGTATCTTTTGAAGCTGTATGGCCAAGTCGAGGGCCAAGTCATAGAAGTCCTTTGCGTCCGCGATTCCGGCGAAATCTCCGCCGTTTCCGAACTTACCCACGAGGCATTTATCGAGCGTTTCGCCTTCAACAAACTCCTCGACGAGGAATCTGGCGAACACGATCTCGTTTTCGTCGTCGGGGTCGATCTGCAAATCAACTTCGCCGTGATCGAAAATCCGCGCAACACAATCGACATCTCTCAGCTTCAAGAGTGCCGCAAAATCGGTTTCGATCTGGTCATTGACATCGCGGATGAAGTCGCGGTTCTTAATGATGCCCCGCGCGTGGATGGCCTTTGGCTTCTTGATGACCACATGTTTGCCCACGCAGACCCCGCCACGCGCATCCCATCGTGCCGTATCGAGGATTTCGACAACCTCGGCCTTCACTGTCTCCGCGTAGCCGCCCTCGCCAAGAGGCTTTCCGATCGGTTGGTACTTTGCCAGGCTTCCTCGTAGCGGTTCAGCCATTTCGCACCTCAGCCGCACAGTAATCGTGCTACAAGGCCCCATGCGACAGCCGAAACCGACCGCGTCCAACGCGTGGGCATCGGGACGCGTCACGGCGGTTGCCACTGGGGCGTTAATTGGGGCGTTAAACATGCGGCCAAACAACCCCAAATGCGGCCCTTTGCGAGATCTCGCAAAAGGCCACAAAACAGCCACAAACCCCTGAAAACAAGGGGGTTTAGGTATTCGGGGCGAGAGGATTCGAACCTCCGACCTCTTGACCCCCAGTCAAGCGCGCTAACCGGACTGCGCCACGCCCCGTCGAGGGGTGCATCTTAACCGACCGGTGCGGATCGCGAAAGCCGTTGGGCGGGGCTGGGCAGAGGCGGGTGCATGACAGAATCGGTGTTGGGCAGTTTTCAGAGTACCGGTAGAACCGGCTTGCCGGCGGGCGCGAGCCCGGTGACATGATGACGCAGGGGTCCGCAGGCCGGCGACTGCGGCTCTGATTCATCGGCCGCGTTCCGCCGGAAGTGTCATGCACCCCGCAGAGGTCGCGGAACCGCTGGATCGACCCTGATGCCGTGGTAGCCGGCGCGGCGGTCTGCGGCGCCGGCAGGGTGGTACTCCGACGCACGTGATCGGATGGGTTCCATGGCCAAGCGAAGCGCCGCCATGTCCTTCGTCCGAAGACCGGGTCTGGAGCGCCGGGCCGTCGTACGCCTCAATTGATCCGTGCCGAAGCACGAGTACATCGTCTACGCCTAAGTTTTCGGATGTGCCAATGCTCTTGAGCAGTGTAGGGGCTAGTGCTCTGTCATCGCTGAATCGACCGGTTCGTGTGCCACGGCTCGCGAGCCCGGTTGACCCCCAATCATAGCCCCAGGGGCACTGCGCATAGAGCAGTGGCACACGTCTTGACCAATTCTTACGCGTCAATCGACGGCTGACGCTGCACTGGACACGGCGCGGGCCGAACCTGAAGCGTTATCTGTGACAAAACACAAGGCCCGTGTTTGACAAATCCCGCGACTATCTGAGCCGCATGCTTCCGCTTGCGCCAGCGTCCGCGCGGGCTGATGCGCGTGGCTCAGGGACGAGGCGTAGTCGTCTTGTTTGTGAAACCCGGTGCTACGCGTTCGCCAGGATGTTCAAGATGTCCCCATCGGCCACCACGTACGTCTTGCCCTCCTTGCGTACCCGGCCGGCCGCCTTGGCGCCTTTCATGTCGTGGTTCGCCACCAGGTCATCGTATGCCACGGTCTCGGCACGGATGAAGCCCCTCGCCAGGTCGCTGTGGATCTTGGCGGCCGCTGCGACAGCGGTGTCTCCGGTCCGGATCGTCCAGGCGCGGACCTCGTCGGGACCCATCGTCAGGAACGAAATGAGCCCCCCAGCTCGGTAGCAGGTCTGGATCAGCCGATGACTGGCGGGCGCGGCGAGCCCGAGGTCATCCAGAAAGGCCGAGCGGTCGTCCACGTCGAGCATCGCGATCTCCGCCTCGATGGACGCACTGAGCGTCATCGACTCTTCCACATGCGGCGTGTTTCGGTCGATTTGCTCGTCCGCTCGATCGTCCGACACGTTCCATACGCCGACGAGCGGCTTTTCCGTCAGGAAACCGAAGCTCGATAGCTGCTTGCGCTCGTCCCTGGTGATCGCGGCGGCCAGCGGGTGATTGGCCTCCAAAGTTTCCTGGCACCGGAGCAGGAGCGCGAGTTCTCGCTTTTCGGCCTCGTGTGTCTTGGTCGGTTTCTTGAGTGCGGTCTCCAGCCGTTCCACTCGGGTGGTGACCGTGTCCAGATCGGCGAAGAGCAGTTCTTCCCAAACGGCGTCAAAGTCGGCCTGGGCATCGATGCGATCGCGATAGGCGGGGACCGCGGGGTTTTCGAAATCACGCACGACGATCACCAGCAGGTCCGCCTGTCGAACGGTGGGCAACAGTCGGCGCCATTCTTCCCGCCCCTTGGCGTCGGCGAGACTGCAACCGGGCACGTCGATGAACTCCATCGTCGCATCGACGACCTTCTTGGGTTTGCACAGGTCCGTGAGGAACGCGATCCGCGGGTCGGGAACCTGCACGGTCGCGCAGCGAGGTTCGGGCGGAGCATAGGGGTCGATGGGCAACGTCGTCACGGCCGAGAAAACCATCGACTTGCCGGACTTGGGCAGGCCGATCAATGCCGCTTTCATGGGTGATCCCCTGACCCGCCGCGGGTAAGGCTGGACGCCAGCGGCCGGATCGACCGGCGCGAGTGCGGGTTCCAAGAAGGTTGGTGCCGTTTCGAGCTCATCGCTCCCTCGCGGTCGCGGTCCGGAAAGAAACTCTGGCAGGCGCACGCAGCCTGAACACGTAGGGGGCCGTTCGTGGAAACGACGTTAGTTCCTGTTTGTCACGGCCGCCAGGACGTTCTCGATGCCGATGAGTTCGTACGTGCCCTCGGCGCCGGCGTGATCGAAGTCGATGGTGGCGCCGACGGTCATCCCCAACACCCTTTGTGAAAGCGGCGCCTTGTAGTTAAACCAGTGCGCGTCGGCGTCCGCCTCCCAGGGTCCCACGATCGCCAGGTCGTAGGGTGCATCGTCCGTGGCGCGCTTGAAGATGGCCCGGCTTCCGACTCCGATGTGGTCGGTGGGAACGTCCTCGGGAGCAAGCACCTTCGCGACCGCCATCTCGGTGTTCATCATGGCGAGACGAGCACGGAGAAGATCGCGTTCCTCCAGAGCGAACTTGTATTCTGAGTTCTCGCTCAGGTCGCCGTGCTGGGCGGCGTTGCCTATCGCGATGGCGTTTTCTCGCATCTTGACGTTCACGTGATGTTCGATCTCCCGCTGTTTTTTCGAAAGGCTTTCCTGCGTGACCCACAGAACGCCCTCCAACTCCCACGGTCGAACCTCGGTAGCCGACTCAAGGGATGGGAACCGCTGGTCCAGTTCGCGGACCATGTCGAACAGCACGGAGCGGCCGAGATTGTCGAGCGGGAGCATCTGGGAGCGAATCGCCCGCCCCAGCCCCGGCTGGATTTCATCGAGACAGCGATTGAAACGCTCGTACTTACGGGCGGACAGAACCGCCCGCGCCCGCGCGCCAATCTTGCGACTCAACTCCTTTGAGATGCTGTCCGTGCGGCGGCATTGGTCCAGCGCCCGAATGATCCGCGAGAGAAGCGTGCCCAGCGCCGGTCCCGGCACGTGCGCCGCTACGGAGGGGCCGTCCCACAACCACAGCAGAGCCTCAAAGTGGGCGACCGGGGAAGCCAGGATGTCCTCGACGATCGGCTCGAAACCGTCGCGCGTCAATCCGGCTTGAACCAGCCGCGCGGCCGCCTTTTCGCATATCTGAAGAGGCAGGATCGGAAGCAGCTTCGCCAGGTGGCCGGTCCAACCATCGGGCCACGCCTCGATCACGCATTCGCAGGCCGCGTCGAGCAAGCCGGGATCCTCGATGTCCGCCAGCAGCGCTCGGAGATCCGTCGCCTGGCGGAACAGGTCAACGGCCGGACACGGAAGCGGTTCGATGTCCGCCATTCGGGCGATGCGCCGCGCGGCGAGCCACCAACTCAGGGCCTGCGCCGGCACCTTGGAAGCCATCTTGTCCCCATGGCTGGAGAAACTTTCACAGCAGGCCCGCAGGCCGTCGGGTGAGGGCTTCGAGCCGCGCACGGTGCATTCGCGAAGGTATTTTCCAACGAACCCGAGCCTGGCCAACAAGTCGTGTCCGCGGGAGGCCTCGGACAACAAGGTGTCTTCCAGGGCGACGGGGTTTTCGACGTAGGTCACGAAGAAGGGCGACCGAGCCTCCACTTCGAGGTTCGGGCAGCGCCGAAGGAGAGGCCTTGCCTTGGTCCACCACTTCTTCCAGTCACCGGCGTCGATCAGCGCAGGAACCAGGATGGCCTCCAGCGCGTCGCGCGAGAGTTTGCTCTCGTTACGCAGGCACAGTTGGCTGACCAGGGGAGCGGGATCCGCCCAGAGTCGGTCTGACAATTCGTCCGGCGCAAACTGTAACATGACGGAGAAATCGTCGGACGAGGCCGGCTGATATTGATCGGCCAGATGAACCGCACCGAGGTTCTTCGTTCCGGCCCCCGTATCAATCTCGAAGGTCCAGTCGGACGGATCGATTCCTTTGACGCGTGCCGCGCCGTCGTCATCGCGCGCCGTGAGGTAGTCGCCTTCGGCGATCGTCAGGCATACCTCAAGCGTTCGCACCGCGCGGCGCACGGGTCGACCGCCACGAAGCCCGGCTTCCTCCATGAGCGCCGAAAGGCCCTCCCGATCGGCAAAGGCGGCCTCGAATAAGGTAGCCACCTGCCTGCGGAGGTCTTCGCTCTCCCCCACGGCCAGAAGAAAGGGGGCCGCGACGCACAGCGCGTCCGCAGGGTCACATCGCTCGGACACCGTTTCGACCGCCGCCCAGGCCAGCGTGCCGGCAACCGCCTTGCGGTCCGTTTGGCGAAGCTCGCGCAGGACGTTGGCATAGGCCCCAAACTCCTTCGGGGGCAGATCCTCCGCTTCCACCAAACGCATCCATTCCTCTTCGACACGGTCGGTATGACCGTCTCGGACCATCGCCGCCATCGAATCGGGATTCATCACGCCGGCACTGTGCCTCCACCTTGGGTCAAGTTTTGCGAAAGGACGTCAGTATGACACAAAAGCGCCAAGCCGTCCAGAGCGAGCACGACGCCAAGCTTGGCTCGGCATGCTATGCGCCCACCAGCCCGTTGAAAAACGCTTGAACGCAGTGTGGCACCGGCCTCCAGCCGGTGCAGACACGGGTTGGAAGCCCGTGCCACACTTCTTCAACGGGATGCCACAGGCACGGGACCGCTTGATTCGCCGACTCGCGGCGTCCACCCAGCCGCCCAGTGCGATTTGGGCGCCTTCGGCTCCTGGTTGAGCGAGACGACCAGCCGGAGGAGTGCCCCGCGCGTCAGTCCGGGTCGAGGGTTGGCCAACCGATGAGCCCATAAATCAACGTACGCCTCCCCCGTCCGATGCCACGTCAGCGACCGGGCATGGGCATACGCCCGCTCGATGACGTTCGCCCGCTCGACGGGATGGCCTGCATAGAAGTCCACCTTCTCGGCCAGTTCCACCGCGGTGCCCACGGGAATCAGGTACGGGCTGAAGGCTTCGCCGGCCACGTAGTCGCGCTTCAACGGGTCGATGTACGCAGCGAACACGAGGCGACGACGCGCCATCGCTTCCTGCATGGCCATCCGTCCATCGATGAAGGCGAAGCAGGCATCGGCGATGCGCTCCTGGGCGTTGGGCGTCCGACCATGGAACGTCACGGGGAGCGACTGATCGCGCACGACCCGCCGGAGGGTACCGGCAAGCGATCCGTCGCCGTAGACCTGCATCGAAAACTCGCGACCGTACTGTTGCACCAGCAGGCGCACGGCGTCGAGGTATATCCCAATTCCGCTGTCGGGTTCGAGGCGACCGACAAAGGCGGCCGACGTCGGTGGGGGCTCCGGTACGGGTTTGAGTTCGTCCGCGGGCGGCGACAGGCCCTGATCGGGGCAGCGGTCGCACTTCACGCCCAGCCACTCTTCGATGAACGCGCCGTCATGGATGACGCCGGCAGCCAACTCCAAGGAGCGCTGCGCGCGGCGCTTTTCGGATTCCGGCACCGGGCATCGGTAGGACATGCCGTGTCGCGTCAGGAACACTTTTCGCGGATCGACAAGCGGTCCGACCATGCGCCAGAACAACTCCAACACATGCGTGTTGCTTACGTGAACCACGTCCGCCGACCGAAACAACGCCACGTGACGAAGCATCCACAGCCTGGTGCGAAGCGCTGATCGGCACGCCGGATAACGGAGAACCGGTACGTCGTCGTGCCGATCGCGCTCCGGCAGGCCATCGGCGTGCGCTCCGGCGACGACCGTGACCTCATGCCCCATGCAGAGCAGCGCGCCGGCTAGTTCGTGGATGTACTTCTCCACTCCCCCGACGGCCGGCCAATAGCGGTGAACGACGAAAACGATTCTCACCAGACCCGTACCTCCCGACGCGTGGGTGCGGTAAGCCCAAGATCCCCGCGCCGGCGCTTCATCACCTTGTCCCCGACCTTGGTGACGGCCATGACGTTCGGGTTCACTAGACCCGGCGAAGCGATGACGCGATCGTCGGCTTGCACCTCTCCATCGACGAACCGGCGCACGTCGGGCATGAGATAGTCGTGAAAGACAATCAACCCCCCCGGGGCAACGAGCGGGGACCACAAGCGATAATCCCGGCGAACGCCCTCGTGGGAGTGATCCGCATCGATCAGAAGAAACCGGATGGGACCACCGGCATAGGTCCTTACGACCTCCTGTGTGTAGCCGACCAAAGGCGAAACCACCGACTCCACGCCGGCGCTGCGAATTCGCGCGCGAAACGCGGGCTGCGTGTTGCCGTTGTATCGATCGATCGATCGGTAGCGGGTGCTCCCTTCTTTCGTGCCTTCGAAGGTGTCCACGGCGAACACGCGTCCTCGCCCGCGCGCTCGACACGCGGCGGCCAGGTAGCACGTCGTCAGACCAACCCACGAGCCCAACTCAACCGTGGCGCCCGCGACCGGGCAGGTGGCGGCCAGCCGATAGATGGCGAGCAACTGCTCCGGTGGCATCATGCCGTCACCGGCGTTCCAATGAATTCGCGACCAAAGACGCATCAGCTCCGCGAGCGGCGCGTGGGGCAATGTCAAGGCGTCGAGCGGGAGACGGAACTCTCGGCCAAGGCCCACGCGGCGCGCCGTCGATACCGCGGCACGCGCGAGACGGTGCCCCAGCCGCGTCTGGCAGACTGCGTAATACCAGTGTCCCCAAGGCATTTCGCCCTCTTTCTTTGATCCGACACGCGCCGTCAGCGGCCGCGCCAGGCGAACATCAGTAGTACGAGCCCCATGAGCGAGTCGAGGGAACAGCGCCGATCAACCCACCCCGGGGCACGCCCGGTCAAGCGTTTGATCCACTGGTCCCCGACCGACTGTAAGAAACACAAGCCGTGCGTTTCGGAGCGGGCGAAGCCGACGTCCCGCGCTCGCCGACCGATCTCGCGGTGGGTGTAGGGTCTCTCGAAGCCGTATGGCCACCAGCCGCGGAGCTCGAGATAGGCCTTCCAAACGCGATACGGGAGGCATCGGGCGTGCGGAACGCTTACCACGGCCACTCCGCGGTTTTTGAGTACGTCGTGGTGCGCGCGCATGACGGCCGAGCGGGCCTTGCCCGCGAAGTGTTCGACTACGCCCATCGAGACGGCCACGTCGAAGTTCCCGCGGACGCCTTCGAGTGTCCCGAGCATGTCACCTTCAACGTAGTTGGCATCCAGCCCCAGCCGGTCGAAACGCCAGCGTGCCTCGCGCAGGGCTGCGGTACTTCGGTCGAAGAGGGTGACACGGGCCCCGCGCTGCGCCAGTAGGGTGGATAGATCCCCTCGTCCGCATCCCAGTTCAATCGTGCGTAGACCACGTAGTGAGCCGAACGTGGCCTCAAGGCGATCGACGACCAGTGCCCACCGCGTGCTGCGTCGTTCGCGGTCCAGCAGCGAGGCATCCTTGGCCTCGGTGGGTCGGTGTCGCCACAGCCGGTCCCAAACCACGGGATCGGCGACTTGCTCGGCCGGCGCCCAACGCATCGCCGGTTCCAGGGTTTGCATGATCCTCCTCCGTACAAACGATGCCGGCCGCGCGCGTCGCGCGGATTCTCGTCGGGTTGTGCCCCGCAAGCGCTTATCGGACGGCGGGCGAGGCGGCTTGATATCGCATCAGCGATCGGCGGGTGTGGTTGCGACGCGCGAGCGCGACGCCGACGGCTGGCCGAATTGGGATCGACAGAAACGATGACCGATAACCAACTCAGTGGTTCATCGACGAACGACGACCGCAAGGAACCGCAACGAAGAGCGAAGCCCCAATGCCCACGAGCGTTCCATACTGCGTACCCATCATCGCCGGCGTCGCCCGGCAGCTACGCCCCAAGTCGGTGCTTGATGTTGGTATCGGTTTCGGCAAGTACGGGTTCCTCTTTCGCGAGTACCTCGACGTGTGGGACATGAAGACCGTCGCTGACTACGCCAAGGAGCGATGGCGCACGCGAATCGACGGGATCGACGCCACCCGGGAATACGTGACGCCGCTCCACGAGTACCTCTACGACAACATACACGTCGGCGACGTACGCACCATCATCGACACCCTGGGACAATACGACGTCGTCATCATGGGCGACGTGCTCGAACACTTCGACAAGCAGGCCGGGTATGCACTGATCGAGAAGCTATGCGAGCACGCCAACCAGTGCGTGCTGCTTACCTTCCCGGTCAACTGTGCGCTTAACGACAACGTGCTCGGGAATCCCTACGAGTCGCACCGGGCGGCGTGGAAACGCAAGGACTTTCGACGCTTCAAGGGCGCCGAGTTCAAGATGGTCGAGGGATACACCGGGCTCGTCGCCATCACCAAACCACCGCACCGTGCGCCCCTATTAACCGCGTCCTTCGCGGCCCGTCGTAGAACGGGATGGAAGGGGTGGATCGCGTCCATGATGGTCAAAACACTGGGCGCTACCCAAGCATCCCGGATCGCGTCGTGGCTCATGGGCGAGCGGGTCGCACTTCGTGTCTGAATGTCCCTGGCAGTAACGGGACAAACGCCGCGGAACGACTTTCCCAATAGGCGCCGCGCGCGCTTGGCTCAGCTCGCTGGTTCGATTGTCATTTCGCGGTGGTTATCGACTCGGAATGGTTATCGGATGTCGGCTGGCTGCTTGCGCTCCGAAGGCCGCGACGGCGGAGCATACCGGACAAAGACGCAGCCTGCCGATCTTGGGTCACCGCTGAGTCCAGGTCTACCGTCATTAGGTCGATGGGACTATGGGAAGCGCACATCGCCGTGATGGAGCACTCAGAGGACGATTCTCCCAATGCCCGGGTGCCGGATAGCGATCGACACGGAGCATCCATGAACTCGGCATGTATGAAACGAACACCGAGCCGAGCCATCGAAATCGCGCCATGCCGGTGCCGTGAGCGCAGCGGAGGCGTCGAGGTGGATCCGCAATGAGTGCTAAGAGAACGCGCTGGCAGACAGGGGTAATCGCTACGGTTCTAGCTGCCGTTTTCCTAGCGGTAGATCTGAACGTTCCCCTCGGCGTGGCCGGCGGTGTGTTCTATGTCACCGTGGTGTTAGCCTGCCTGTGGTCACCTCAGCCCCGCGATGTTCTTCTCGCCGCTTTCGTTTGCACCGCACTGACGCTGGTGGGCTATCTTGGTTCTCCCGACGGCGGTGAGCCGTGGAAGGTCATTTCCAACCGCTTGTTAGCGGTTTATGCGATTTGGGGCGTCGGAGGGCTCGGCTATTGTCGTCGGCACGGTGAGAACCAAGTCCGCGCGGCCTTAGCCGAATTGAGAAGTCAAGAGCATGCGCTGGATGAACACGCGATCGTCGCCATCACCGACCCCGCCGGCAAAATCACGCGCGTCAACGACAAGTTCTGCCAGATCAGTAAGTATTCACGAGAGGAATTGATCGGGCAAGATCACCGCATTGTCAATTCCGGCCATCACTCTCGTGCGTTCTGGGCTGAGACATGGAAGACGATCGGGGCGGGGGAAGTTTGGCACGGCGAGATCTGCAACCGGGCAAAGGATGGCTCTCTCTATTGGGTGGATACGACAATCGTACCGTTCAAGGACGAGGCCGGTCGGGTTACGCAATACGTCGCCATTCGGACGGAGATCACCGCACGCAAGCGAACGGAAGAGGGGTTGAAGGAAGCCAAAGCTCAGGCTGAGGCTGCCAACCGTGCCAAGAGCGAGTTCCTGGCCTACATGTCCCACGAAATCCGAACGCCCATGACGGCCATCCTCGGTTTTGCCGAGAACATGCTGGATGTCGAGCAGTCCGATTCGCAGAAGTTGAACTGTGTCCACACCATCCGCCGCAACGGCGAGCACCTGTTGGCCCTCATCAACGACATCCTCGACCTGTCCAAGATCGAGGCGGGCAGAATGGCGATCGAGCGCGGAGACTTTCAGCCGTGCCGGATCATGGCCGAGGTCGCTTCGCTTATGCGCGTGCGGGCCGACACAAAGGGGTTGCCGTTCCACATCGAATACATCGGCGCGACCCCGGAAACCATCCAGACCGACCCCACGCGTCCGCGTCAGATTCTTATCAACCTGATCGGCAACGCGATCAAGTTCACACAAATTGGAGCCGTCCGCCTTGTCACCCGCTTCGTGGATAGTGGCGACGCACCGTGCCTGCAATTCGATGTGATCGACACGGGGCGGGGCATGACACCCGAGCAGGTCGCCAAACTGTTCCAGCCGTTCGTGCAGGCCGACAACTCAACCACAAGGGAGTTCGGCGGAACAGGCCTCGGTCTGACCATCAGCAAGCGCTTCGCGGAGTTGCTCGGCGGCGACATCGCTGTTGTCGAAACCGAGCGAGGCGTGGGATCGACCTTTCGCGTCAACGTGGCCACCGGACCCCTTGACGGCGTCGCGATGTTGGATGACCCCATGTCGGCGACCGTGGTGGCCCATGACACTAATGGAATCCCGCGGACCCCCCGGTCAGACCTTGAAGGCCGCCGCATTCTTCTGGCCGAGGACGGCCCGGACAACCAGCGTCTCATCTCGTTTGTACTGAAAAAGGCCGGCGCGGATGTGACGGTCGAGGAGAACGGAAAGCTTGCGCTGGATGCCGCGCTGGCCGCGCGCGACGAGGGCAACCCGTTCGACGTCATTCTGATGGACATGCAGATGCCCGTGATGGACGGCTATGAAGCTACGGGTCAACTCCGCCGGAAGGACTACACCGCGCCGATCATAGCCCTGACCGCCCACGCGATGGAGGGCGACCGCGAGAAGTGCCTCAAGGCCGGTTGCGACGACTACGCGACCAAGCCCATCGATCGCAAAAAACTGATCGAGACGATACAGCGACACCTGGTGCCCGCCGAAGCGGCGTCCACCGTGCCGGCGTAGGTCGTCGCCAACCGTTCGATGCTTCGTTGAGATGACGACGTGTACTTGCGCTTCGTGGTGGAGCTTGACGTTATCGAACGTCGGTGTGGTGGTCCACCGTGGGTGCGAATCGACCTGGTGTACGGTCGATCTCGAATCTGCGGGTCTTGCTCGGTGGGTGGCCCACCTCTTTAGAGGTGGGGGACTCGAATGGTCTCCGGATTCGCGTCCCCCACGGCTAAAGCCACGGGCTACCCGACCCGCACGGTTACGCGTGACGCTGCCCTAGGCAATCACGTCCAGGATCTCGCCTATCCGTTCGTCGTCCTGGGTGATCTCGGTGGCGATTTTGGGTCTGGAAGTCGCATCGCTGTGTTTCGATGAGTTGTTCGAGGAATCGGTCACGCCGGCTGCGGCAGTTGCGCCGGTCGCGTCGATGGCCACCGTCGGTCCGGACTGCGGATCGTCTGCGTCGGAAGCCGACGCTCGACGCTCTTCGGCCAGCTCGGCCCGCGCGCCGCGCTCCGTTGCCGCAGCCTGCGCGGCCACAGCGCGGTCTTGGCCGGAGGGGGACGCCGGGGCGAGGGCGGCCCGGCGAATCTGTTGCATTTTCTGGATGGTCGCCTGGGGATCGCCATCGACCGCGGATGTGTCGATCTGCACCTCACCGCCAACGGCGTAGCGCTTCCCGTCCGGTCCGGTGGTGTACTCGAACGTGGGACCACCGGCCGCGTTCGAGCCGGCGGCGGCCATGTGGGCCGATTCGTGACGCCGAACCTCGGCGTCGCGCTGTTTGAGTTCCTTGACCTGCTGCTGCTCTTCGTCCGTGAGCTGGGTCTCACCTCCGAGTCCCTTCGGCGCGTCGCCCGACTGTGATTCCTGTGTGCCTTGCGGCTCGTTGGGCGCGTCGGCTCGTTCGCCGGCTAAGGAAATGTCGATGGTATCGACCGGCTGGGCGTGGCCGTCGGTCGATCGCGTGGGTTGTGCGGAGCCCTGGGTCGAGGCGCCGCTCGTGGAGCGCAACGGCTGCGCCGCCCCGGCTCCAAAGAGGGCCGCAATCAACGAGTTGTTCGATATCGCGTTGACCATGGAAATCGTCCGCGTCCTGAAACACCCGGGACCGGCACGTAGCCCGCCTCATGTACTATCGAATACCTGGGGGCGCGAAAGAAGTTAGGGCTATCGGACCTCGAACGATCAGCCGATAATGCCCGCCAAGTCAGTGTCCTGGCGCCCGGCACGAACAGCGAACCCCCATCTCGCTTGACTTGGGCGGAACCCTGCGCGATACCCCGGGACGAACCGGCATCCGTTCGCGAGTCACACGGGGGGTCTCCATGACCAGGCAACTCAGCGTACACACGACCGGCCAAGGGCTCTTCGAGATGACCCGAGAGGTCGAGGCGGTCGTGCGCGAATCGGGCGCGAAGGGCGGGCTGTGTACCGTGATGGTGCAGCACACGTCTGCAAGCCTGACCATCCAGGAAAACGCCGACCCGTCGGCCAAGCGCGACCTCGAAGCGTGGCTAAACCGCCTCGTGGTGGAAAACGATCCGCTCTATACCCATACGCACGAGGGTCCGGACGACATGCCCTCGCACATCAAGGCCGCTCTCACGGCGACGACGCTCTCCATCCCGATCATCGACGGGCGCCTGGGCCTGGGCAGGTGGCAGGGCGTCTATCTGTGGGAACATCGGCGGCGAGGATCGGCCCGGAAGTGCCTTGTTTGTGTCATAGCCGGGTAGGTCGCCGGCCGCACCATGGTCAATCGCGATCGGTGTGGCTCGCTTGGCCGGCTTCCAGCGGTGGAGCCGGCTGCACCCGATCTCCCACCCGAATCGTTCCCTCGGTGAGCACCTGCCCGAACACGCCGCCGCGACAGTCGGGTTTCAGGGCCGCTCGGAGCCCGTCGTGCTGCTCGTCCATCAGGCGACAGGGCTTGGTCTCGTCGTGGATCCAGACGCGCACCTGGCCGACGAGGATCGCACGGCCGATCAGGGGCGGAAGCTCGATCCCTTCCACGAGGAAGTTCGCCCGCCGCAACGGCCACGCGAGGTCGGCGCCAACCTCGGCGCATGTCTTGGCCCACGCCTCTGCTGACAGAAAGGTGACGCTCCGGCGACCCGGCGGCCTGTTCTCGCCCTCAATTCCGGTGTTGACAAGGACGCGACACTCCTCGACCTCGCTCAGCGGTGCCCCTTTGGTCGGTCGCATCGCGATGCCCGTGATCACGCCCGTTGTCTTAGGGTCGGCTGGCTTGGTCATCGACGGGACTCCTGATTCTTCGGGGCTGACGCCACGGCTTAGGCTTCTACCGGCGGCGACTGTGTGGCGATCAAGACCACGCCCACAAGCACGAGCGCGACGCCGGCGGCCTGTCCCCCCGTCAGTCGCTCTTTCAGGGCGGGGTGGAACCGGGCTACCACGGCGATCAGCGCGTATCCGCCGCCCACCATGATCGGGTAGGCGATGCTGATTTTGAGGCTCTTGCTCTGCAACGCGTACATGTAGCAGAAGGCGTTGAGCCCGAAGCAGGTCAACCCGACGACCAGCGGAACACTCGTCAGCACGGTCTTGATCGCACTGATGGACCCGTCCTTGAGGATCCCGCCGCCGGCGGCCACCGCGTTCATGCCGCCCTTCATCATCAGATTGGCGGCCGCGTTGAGCACCAACGCCACGCCGAGCGCAACCACGTGGTTCATACGTCACTCCTTTAGGGTCGGGCGATCGAAACCCGAGTAGGTCGGGTCATCGACCCGGCTTTGCTTGGCCCGGATGGATGATCCATCCACGCTGGACCCTGGGTCACCCTACCTTCGCGCAGTCTCGCCTAGGAACATATGCTTCCAAGTTATCACGTATCGGTTGGCAACCCAACCGCGCGAAGGCTCCGTCGCATCAGTGTGACGGTGAACGGAGTCGGAAGGTGCCGGGTCGATGACCCGACCTATCCATGAAAGGCATGTCCGGGTCAAGTGC
>CBDUXT010000092.1:0-21966 GCA_965371245.1 uncultured bacterium
CAACATTGAAGGAAACCGCCGGATACGGTGAGTATGTCCGGTGGTGTGGGAGGACGGGCGCCGCGAGGCGCCCTCCTACCCGATTTTTGCAAAAAAAGGCTTGACCAAATCCTGATCATGTCGTAATATTTAACCAGATGGTTAAGTATACGTCCAAGCTCGATAGCACCTTCGCCGCTCTGTCGGATCCCACCCGGCGGGCGATTCTTTCCCGGCTGGCCCGAGGAGACGCGTCGGTCGGTGAGCTGGCCAGGCCCTTCAACGTCTCCCTGCCGGCCGTCAGTAAGCATTTGCGGGTGCTGCAACGCGCTGGGCTGCTGGCCCAAGACCGCCAGGGACGGGTGCGGCGCTGCCGTTTGCGGCCAACCCCATTGCGGGAGGCCGCCGTTTGGATCCAGCGTTATCGCCGACTGTGGACCGAGCAGTTGGACGCCTTGGCCCAATTCGTCGAGCAAACCGATTCAGAATCAACCTTTCACGTGGAGAACAAGAAATGACGACCACCGGAGAAAAGACCATGACAGCAACCAATGCCGAAATGAATCCTGAAACATTGAGCGTGAACGTGTCGCGATTCATCCGAGCCCCCCGTGAGCGGGTGTTCGAGGCCTGGATCCAACCCGCGCTGCGGCGCAAGTGGTGGCGCACACACAGTGGCGCAGGCTTGACTGCCTGCGAGATCGATGCACGCGTGCATGGACGCTACTGCATGAAGCAAATCGGAGGCGGCTGCGAATCGCCGAATGAAGATCCCAATTACGAATGGATTATGGAGGGTGAGTTTCTGGAGGTCGATCCGCCCCAGAGGCTCGTCTTCACCTGGAACGTAAACCACGATCCGCCCATCATCGGCGAGCGCGTGACCATCGAGTTCCGCCAGGCCGAAGGCGGCACCGACGTAACCATCAAGCACGAGGGCATCCTTTCGTCCGCCATGCGCGACGGAACCGAAGGCGGCTGGACGGCGCTCCTCGAGGCCATCGCGGAGGTCTTCGAGCAGTAGTGATTTCAACGCCAAGTCCAAGGCGATGATCCGGATGCCGGCGACGGGTCCGGTCAACGCGGAATCCCCGTCTGAAAGGAATCGATATGCCAATGAACATGCGGGTCGTCGCGGCGATCTGCAGTCTAGCGCCCGAGTTGATCGGGGGATGCGCGGGCTCCCAACCAATCCTACGCGACACGAGCCGGATCCAGCGGCCCGTCGAACTGGACAAACTGAGCATGTTCCTCGGACGATGGGAAGGGCGGTTT
This sequence comes from uncultured bacterium, assembly GCA_965371245.1. GTDB lineage: Bacteria > Planctomycetota > Phycisphaerae > UBA1845 > UBA1845 > CBDUXT01. The sequence goes on from CBDUXT010000092.1 coordinate 1,255, forward strand.
CAAGTACGACACCCCGGGCAGGATCAGCCGACCGTCGGAACCGGGCGCAGTCATTACGAGTGGACCTGCGACCGTTGGGTCTTGATGGAACATTCCCAAACACAGGTTGACGGCCAAGATATGATCCAAGACGTTTGCCTCTGGCGATGGGACCCCGGGGACGAAGAATATCACCTTGCCTGGTCGGACAACACCGGCACCATGATGCACGCGACCGGGCGTTTTGATTCCGACGGCAAGACCATGAAGGTCATCGCCCATGGAGACAACCAGCTAACCGGCAAACGCAGCTACGGCGAAGGAAATATCGTGTTCACCGACCCCAACACCAAGGTCTGGTCCTTCAGGCAATGGGAGAACCCCCTTAAATGGGGCCAGCCCACTGTGTCCTCCGGCACCCAACGAAAGCAGTGATCCTGATCCTACGCAATTCCCAAATTGCGACCGGTTGGTCGTCGCTCTCGCGCGACTGACCCACTCCGGTCGCCCGACGACAGGCGTGTCCTCGATACACCGGCGCCCGGCGCGCTTTTCCAAGCATACCGGGCGTTTCTTTTTTCACTTCGATCCAGATAAAATCGGGGGCAGTGTGTCGAGTCGGAACGACTCCAAACTTGGCAGGGTCGAGTCGCGAGAATATGCGTCGTCTTGATCGGCGGAGACAACCTCCCCAGCCGAGTTGACAACCCAATTGAAGGCGAATCTGGCGTCAGCACGATATCTCATTCCCACGGTAAAGTGGTAACCATCGCGAAACTCTTTTGGCACTTGCGGCCGCACGCGGGGCATCTCAAACAGATCGGACGCTTGTGGCGGCAGAACGCCTTTGTACCAGACAGCTTCAACCGACTCGGCGCTCTGTTCGGATCGAATGTACGCGCGATGCCGTCGGCCAAACTCTGGACGGATCGCAAACACGACTGAAGGGTGCGCATTGTCTAACCCCTTCACGCCTCGGCCCTCCCAGTAGACCTCGGCGTTGTCTCCGGAAAGAACCAGCAGGCCCGGATTCTTCAACCACTCTGCGGACTCAATGTGTCCGTCATGCCAGGCCTCGTACAGGACTTCCCCGTCGAGCCCGTATATTCGCAACGACCGACGTGAGAACCGGTGGGCGAACGCTACAACCAACTCCGCTCCGCGACAGTTCGGAAAGATGTCCCAGTTGCCCAAGAGAACCTGAGGATCAAAATCTCCCCCGGAGAACCCCGGACGATTCGCAGGCGGAACCTCGGAAGATCGAACGCGGTCCTGCCAGAGAGGGTCGCCGAACGTGCCATCGCCAACATCAAACGCGCAGAGCCGCCATGCCCACATTGCATCCGCGTAGCGCGAGAAGCCCACGATTGCCAGTGCTCGCCCACCGGTGGACGCGCGTGGGCGTAGAAAACTAGCAAAAGGTATTGCGAAATCGTCTGAACAAGAGATTTCGTCCAGAGGCTTCCCCGCCCACGATAGCAATTGGACCATTCGATGGTCTGGCGTAACTACAACCTTGTAGGGCTCTTGGAACGCCAGCCAAGACGTCAACACTCCGGAGGAGAGCATGAGGAGAACGACAACTGCCGACGAAACCATCGATGTGGCCACGGGATGACGGATGATCCACGTCGCGACGCGTTTGCGTATGGACGGTGGTCCAGCTTCGACCGGCTCACGGTTCAGGTAGTGACGGATGTCCCGCGCCAGGTCGTCCGCGGATCGATACCGCTCCCGACGATCCTTCTCCAAGGCCCGCAGGAGGATGAGTTCCAGATCACCACGGACCGTCCGAGCAACCGCGCTTGGCCGAGTGGGTGGCTGTTCGCAGATCACCCGCGCCGCTTGAACTATCGTGGTCTTCGTCACGTCATACGGCAGTTCGCCGCAAAGTAGTTCGTATAGGACAACGCCCAACGAGTACACGTCGCTACGAACGTCCAGCCCAAGCGGATCGGCCTCGCACTGCTCGGGGCTCATGTATTGCAGCGTGCCGAGGAGTTGGCCGGAGTCGGTCCGAAGGGTTGTCGTGGCCACATCGGAGTCCGTCGAGCGGGCGATCCCGAAATCGATGATCTTTATGAGGCCCTCGCCGTCGACCAGGATGTTGCCCGGCTTCAGATCGCGGTGGATGATGCCCTTCTGGTGCCCGTACTGGACGGCGTCGCATACGTGCAGCATGAGGTCGAGTCGTTGCTTGATGGTGAGCTCGTGCGTGACCGCGTAATTGGTGATCTCAAGGGCGTTCGCCACAAATTCCATGACAAAGTAGGGATTACGTTCGTACGTGCCGGCGGCGTGGATCTGGGCAATATTCGCGTGCGTCAGTCGTGCGAGGATTTGCGTTTCAAACTCAAACCTGCGGCGGGCGGAGCGAGACCATGCCAATCGTGCAAGAACCTTCACGGCGACCCTGCGTAATGGTCGTCTTTGCTGGGCCTCGTAGACCACCCCCATTCCCCCGGAACCCAAGACGCGGAGGAGTTCACACTCGCCCACCGTCTTGCCGAGCAGGGTTCCGCCACCGCCCTCGGCCACCTCAATCTCAAGCGGAGGTGCGGCGATCGCAGGTTCAAGAAACGGCGCGTCGGCCTGGGCGTCATGGATGAGAAGCGAAGCCACTTCGGCTCGGAGTTCCGAGTCGCCGCGGCACACTCGGTCCAGAAACGCGTCGCGGTCAGTCGCAGGCAAACACGCAGCCTGCTCGAAGAGTTGTTCCACCTGTCCCCATCGAGTCATCGTCAGCAGTCCGTTTCGGTCTCCAAAGTCGCGGCGCCGCCGCTCAGCTCTCTGTGAAGCCAAGCCTTGGCGAATCGCCACTCATTCGCCAGCGTCCGCGAGGAGACTCCCAGTACGCCCGCGCACTGGTCGATCGTCAGACCTGCGAAGAAACGCATGGTGACCAGTTCCGCCTTTTGCGGATCGTGTCGTTCCAGACGGTCCAACGCCTCGTGAACGGCGAGCGCCTCCGCCGGATCCTGATCGATCAGCAGGCCGTCCGTATCCAGCGGTTCGCGTGCGGAACCGCCACCGCGTTTTTGTCTCCCCCTTCTACGAACGTCATCGATGCACAACTGCCGCATCGCACGTGCGGCGGTGGCGAAGAAATGTTTGCGCGACTGGAATCCGTCGGACCGTTGGCGGAACAATTTGAGATAGGCCTCGTGGAGCAGCGCCGTTGGCTGGAGCGTTCGTCCCGTCCCCTCGCCCGCCATCTGGCTTCGGGCGATCTTGTGCAACTCACTGTAGATGACCTCAAACAGACCGTCTTGTGCGGAACTGTCACCACGCGCGACAGCGTTCAACAGCGCCGTAACGGGTGTTTCTTCATGCTTGCCCATGTTGCCAAGGTGTACTCCGGCCCCCGTCGGAGAAGCCAAGAAACGCTGCTGTCGAGAGCGACCCCATCCTACCAGGAGACTCGCGGAAAAAAAAGTTCTGTTCCGCTGCAGTTGCCGGATGCGTTCGACGTATGTCAAAGGGGCAAAGAATCTGGGGTATTGCGCTTCCGGGGAAGCGAGATGCGGGCGTTCCGCGCCGGTTAGGGACAGCCAGCGCCGGAACCGGTCATACGGCGGGAGAAAGAGAGAGTCGCTATGTGGCGTCTCTTGTCATTTTGCTGAGAGGACTGTGAACCATGAGAGGGTACGAGGCTTTGTGGGTTCTGTCTGTTGTGTTGGGCTCAGCCGCTGTTGCGGGCGGGCAGGTTCTTAACGAATCGGCCAAGCTGCTCGCCTCGGACGGGTCGGTGGGTGACACGTTCGGCAATGCGGTGTCCGTCTCGGGCAACGTGGCCTTTATCGGAACACCCTACGACGACGACAACGGTTCCGATTCCGGCGCCGTGTACGTGTTCCGCTGGGATGGCTCGTCGTGGGTCCTGGAGCAGAAGCTCCTCGCCTCGGACGGGGCGGCAAACGACCGTTTCGGAAACTCTGTTTCCGTCTGCGGCGAGGTAGGAATCGTCGGGGCAACGCTGGACGACGATAACGGGGCGGACTCCGGATCGGCCTACGTCTTTCGATATGACGCTTCGCAGACAGTATGCGGGCAATGGTGGTGCGAGGAGCAGAAGTTGCTGGCGTCGGACGGAGCGGTGAATCACCGACTAGCGGCAGACCGTGCCGTCTCCATCTCGGGCAACGTAGTCCTACTCGGGGCGGGCTCGTTCATCGGGATCAACCCCGGCGCGGCCTACGTGTTTCGATATGACGCTTCGCAGACAGTGTGCGGGCAGTGGTGGTGCGAGGAGCAGAAGCTGCTGGCCTCGGACGGAGTGGTTGCGGACCAGTTCGGTGCGTCCGCGTCCAATTTCGGTGACGTGGCCATTGTCGGGGCGACCTGGGACGACGACAACGGCACCAACTCCGGCTCGGCATACGTGTTTCGATATGACGCTTCTCGGACAGTTTGCGGGCAATGGTGGTGCGAGGAGCAGAAGTTGCTGCCCTCGGACCCGGGGGCGAGCGAGCTTCTGTTCGGAAACTCTGTTTCCGTCTCCGGCGAAGTGGCTGTCGTCGGATCCGTGTTCCACGACCACCATAGCGGTCCCAATTCTGGGTCGGCGTACGTGTTCCGCTGGAATGGTTCCCTGTGGGTACCAGAGCAAGAGCTCGTAGCGGCGGACGAGGCGGCGGATGACAATTTCGGCGTTTCCGTGTCCGTCTCCGGTGATCTCATTGTCGCCGCGGCATACAAGCACGACGACAACGGCTCCGAATCCGGATCGGCTTACGTGTTCCGTTGGAACGGCACATCATGGATCCAGAAGGAGACGCTGCTACCTTCCGACGGCGCGCCGGGCGACCGATTCGGGCACGGCGTGTCCGTCTCGGGCCAGACGATACTGGTGGGAGCAAACTTTGACGACGATAGCGGCATCGATTCCGGCACGGCGTACGTCTTTACCGCGTCTTGTCCATCATCGAGCGCGCCGCGGATCGAGCAGGTGGTAAATGCCCTTGGCGTCGAGGTTGACAGCACGAAGAACCGGTACCTGTCGTTCACGGCCGGCAACCCGGGTCAGCAACAGGCGATCCGCATCAAGACCATCAGCGTCCCCGCCGGGTTCGAGGGCTGGATCGGCTCCACTTTCTGGGTCGGCGTTCCCACCCAGCTCAGCGAACTAAGCGGTAAAGATGACAACACGCCGCCGACGTTCCCGAGATCTCTGGTGGAATGTGCGCTGACGGACACGCTGTTCCTGACCGACTGGGCGAGCAGAGGAACGATCCACGTCACGGGGCCTCAGATCGTTCCGGGTGCGACCTACGAAATCGCCGTAGTGAACAAGGCGTGCAATACTACAACGGAGGACAGCTTCCCGCCGGAGAGCACGGTTGTACTCGACACATCACGGTGGGGAGATGTGGCCGGTCCGTTCAGCGCCGTCGATCAGACGTGGACGGCACCGGACGCAACGGTGAGTGTCGCGTTCGATGTCGTGGCGATTCTCGACAAGTTCAAGAACGCGCCGACCGCGCCGCGGAAATCGCGTGCCGACATTCAACCGCACCCCGTCGATGCAAAAATCACCATCGTCGATGTGACACGGGCGTTGGACGCCTTCTCCGGGGCTCCGTTTCCGTTCGCGCCGGCCGATCCGACGACGCCTTGCCCGTAGAGCGGACTGGGCCGAAGTGCGATCGCCGGCAAGTATCGGCGCGACCGGCACGATCGTTGGGGAGATTATGCTACCCTGATCCGGCGCTGCGAGCGTGACTTGTCGCGGTCTCGGACGGACCGTATAGACAGCCAACACCATTCGACGAACCACGAGCGGGTCGCCAGTCGCGGCCCGTTCTTCTGTTGCATCTGGGCCATATTTGACGTCAACCGGGGCTGGACGGCGGCTTGTCTCGACGGGGCTCCTGAACCGCTGCAGCGCCAGGGAACGTTGGTCGTCCGTCCAAAGGCGTTTCTTTGCTCCTCAGGAGCAGCGTTGTCCGTATTGGCCGCGGCGGGGAAGGCCTATGGGGTTCTCGCCCGCCCGAAGCCGAAACCAGAACGGCTGGGGCGAGCCGGCGTGTCACGGGCGACTGCGTCGCGTTGCGCCAAGGCCGTGGGTGGTGCTGGATGAGAGTGCGCGTCCGCCCCTTCGCCGGCTTCCGTTTCCAACAGCCAAACGTAACGGCCTTCAGCCTGTGTCGATGACAAAGCGCCGCTTGCGAAAGACCGCTCCGCTCCCGCCGACACAGATGTCGCATCCCCTAGCGCGCCCGCTCGGTCATCATGCACCTCCAAGCCCAGTATCAGGGTTTGCAGGTCACGAAAACAAGATGGGGTTAGTAGAACCCTTACGAGGAACCGGCTCATGGAATCGTAGCCTCGTTTTGATGCAGTGGGTTTTCGGACGTACCATCACTTGGCGACGAAAGCCGTCGATGGTCAAGAAGGCGGTCGTTGGAAGCGTATCGCCGCGGCCGCACGAGCAAATAAGTCGTAGAGGCAGACGAATCGTTATGCAGAAGCTTCTCGTCTGGAACGATTGGCGATGGTACCTGCGTCTCCCGGTGAAGTGGGCGGTGTTCGGGCTGGCGCTGCTCGCGGTGTGTTTCCCGTACCCCGGTGTGTTGCTCAGGCACATCGAGCACTGGCGCGATCCAAACGCTCTGATCGAACCCGACGCGGCCGCCCTCGCGCCGCTGGTTGAGGAGTTGCAAACGAAGCTGACGGACGATCTCGACGCGCCGGAGGTGTTGAAGCGGGTTGAGCGATTCGTGTACGAGAAGATCCCCTACGACTGGGATTGGAACACGTGGGGAACGGCCGACTACATGCCGACGGTTACCGAAGCGATCGAAATGGGTCGCGAGGACTGCGACGGTCGGGCGGTTGTGGCGGCTTCGCTGCTCCGTAACCTGGGTTTTGAGGTTCAGATCGTGACGGACTTCGCCCATGTTTGGGTCAAGACCGACAAGGGCGAGACCATGGGACCCGGCAAGCAAAAGGCTGTCGTCGCCGAGACGGGAGGCCCGAAGCTTCAGCTTGGCGCGCTGGCCGAGCTGCCCCGTGCCATGGCGTATGGGGTGGCCGCGTTTCCCCTGGGTCGCGAGCTGGTCCTGATTGCCGTGCTCTGGTTCCTGCTCTTGGGACGAGGAACCGGCCTTTTGTTGAAGCTGTTCGCCTTGGCGATCTTGCTGGATGGGTTGATCCTGCTCCGCACCGGCGGGCATGACTACCGCAGCCCGATTCTCTGGTTACAGTGGCGCGGGTTGCTCATGCTGGTTGCGGGCGTGGCGATTCTTCCCGTTTGGGAGAAGCTTCGCGCGCGTCGGAGCGCTGCCGCCCTTTGTACGGACGTGTAAGTAGTTGTGCTGTTGTCTGCCGCCCGCTTTCTAGGGGCCGATCAGAGAGATAGCATCATGGATAGCACATTGGTCGTACTCACTTCCACCGCGGAGGACATCAAATGAAGATCTACAAACTAGCCCTTGCGTCGGTGCTTCTTACGCCGCTGATGCTGACTTCGCCCGCCGCCGCGCAGCTCGAAGCGCTCAAGCGGCTCGCACTCGGCGGCTCGACCCCCGACATCACCAAGCAGATCGCCCACTTCAAGATCAAGGGGGCGCTGACCGAGACGCCCACCGGCATGCCGCCGCTGTTCGGTGGGGATCCGCCGTTGTCCTTGAAATCGCTGCTCGAGCGCTTCAAAGAGGCCCGGCTGGATAGCAACGTCGTCGCTGTGATTGTCGATCTTCAGCACGCCGCCCTGGGCTTGGCCCAGTTACAGGAAATCAGCGAGGCCATGCGCAAGTTCGCCGCCGTTGACAAGGAGGTCTACGTCCACGCCGACTCGTTGGCCACCGGGACGCTGGCGGCCGCCTCCGCCGCCTCTCACATCAGCGTGGTCCCCACGGGCGACGTTTGGCTGGTTGGCCTCTATGGTGAGACGCCGTACCTGCGCGGCATGCTCGACAAGATCGGCGTGGTGCCGGATTTCGAACATTGCGGCGACTACAAGACCGGACCGGAGCCGTTGACGCGAACCGGCCCGTCCGAGCAATCCCGGCGGATGACCAAGTGGCTGCTCGATGGTATCTACGAGGAAATGGTCACACTCATCGCCGACAATCGTGGGCTGTCGGAGGACAAGGTTCGCTCACTGATTGACGATGGGCCGTACAGCGCGGAGGCCGCTCGAAAGGTCGGCTTGATTGATTCGGTCCAGCATCGCCAGGACTTCATCGCCGAGATCAAGAAGCGACATGGCAAGAAGACGCGCATCGTCTCGGACTACGGCAAGCGCGATGCGTTCGACATTCCCGACGACAATTTCTTCGCGATGGTCGAGTTCTTCATGCAGATGCTCAACCCCACGCCCAAGCAGTACACCGAGCCGAGCGTCGCGATCGTCTATGTCGAGGGCGCCATCCAGGTGGGTGCGGCCGAGACCAGCCCATTCGGCGTGGCGTCCGGCGCGTTCAGCACCACCATCCGAAAGGCGCTCGATCGCGCCGCCAAGGACGACTCCGTCAAGGCGGTCGTCCTGCGTGTGGATTCGCCGGGCGGATCGGCGTTGGCGTCGGAGATCATCCTCGATGCCACCCGGCGCGTAGCCGCTAAAAAGCCCCTCATCATCTCGATGGGCAACGTCGCGGCCAGCGGTGGCTACTATGTGACATGCGCGTCCGACGTCATCTTCGCCGACAGCGGCACGATCACGGCGTCGATCGGCGTGTTCGGCGGCAAGCTGGTGACCACCGGCGCGTGGGACAAGCTCGGCATCAACTGGCATTCCAACCAGCGCGGGGCGATGGCCGGCATGATGCACACGGCCTCAACGTTCTCCGATGCCGAGCGGGCCAAGATCCGCAAGTACATGAACGAGGTCTACGATGTCTTCAAGGGGCACGTCGCGGTCGCCCGCGGCGACCATCTCACCAAGCCGATCGACGAACTGGCGGGGGGGCGCGTTTTCACCGGTCGGCAGGCACTCGAGTTGGGGTTGGTGGACAAGCTTGGCGGGTTCGAGGACGCCATCAAGTACGCGGCGAAGCGGGCCAAGCTCTCCGACTACGATATCCGCGTGATCCCCGAGCCCCCGACGATCTTCGATATGTTCGGCGGGGTCAAGAAGGATGAGTACGCCTCGGCCGCGCCGACTGGGAAACTCTCACTAGCCAAGCTACCGCTCTTCCGCACATTCCTGCCGGTCGCGGCCTCCCTCGATCCGCTTCGCGCCAAGGCGATCTATCGGGCACTCAAACGGATCGAGCTGATCCACAACGAGGGCGTGGTGATGATGATGCCGGAGGAGATCTTGATTCGGTAATACTCCGACTCGAGAGAATTGACGGGAGGCATGGCCAAGCCAAGCGTGGCCATGTATGGCGCGCGTCTCCACGGCGGCGTCGGATCCGAGTCCGGGGTTATCCCGATCGGGCACCAGTGGACCGAGCGAAAGCCGGTGACATCGGGGCAGCTCGTGAGCTGCTCAATCGGACGGTGGGCAAGCCGGGAAAAGCGATCGACCCCGACCGGCTCGACCTGGCCGAAGCTGAGCTGCGCTCAACGATTAGCACCCAAGAGCTTTTGGCTTCTCTGAGCGAGTTTCGCTGACCCCGCTAGTGAGTACGAATCATGAGAACAACCACGGCTGCGTTGCTGGTGCTTCTACTATCTTTTTCGGCATCGACCGCCCATGCGCAAGGCATCGAATGGGAGACGCTCAACGATGAGGTCGTGTCGCTCTACAATCAGGGTCGTTACGAGCGTGCCATCGTGGTGGCGAGGAAGGCGCTCGAAGTCGCCGCGCAAGCCCTCGGCCGGGATCATCCGGATGTGGCCACGAGCCTGAACAACCTCGCGTTGCTGTACCGCACGCAAGGCCAATACGCGCAGGCCGAGCCGCTCTTCAAACGCTCGCGGGCGATCCTTGAGAAGGCCCTCGGCCCGGATCATCCCAATGTGGCCTCGAGCCTCGAGAACATGGCACAACTCTTCCGGGCAACGAATCGGGGTGAAGAGGCCGAAGGGTTCGAGAAGCGGGCGGCAGAGATTCGGGCGATCAAGCCTTGAGGCCACGGTAATGTGCGGCACGGAGACCGGGGACGGCAACGGGATCATGCTGAACCTGACAGAGCCTTGGCATCCGATAGCGGCATGCATCAACACAAAACAACGCGGGGGTCTATAAGCTGGGCGTTCTCTTGCGAAGGTTGGACGCTTCTCCCGTCATCCCCGCTCCCGGCATGGTCGGCTGGGTGCGACGGCGGTTCTAGCGGGCGCTAGGCGTCGTATGAGCCCGTGTGGCGTCCACCGTTGCATCGGGCACAGGTTGCCGGCTCTGACTCTCGGGCCTCGCTACGGCCGCGTGTGAGCCCGGAAACGGCCGCCAGCGCATGGAAGACGTCGGGCGGTACGGTCTCGTTTTCGACGCCCCACTTGAACATCCGACGAACGCGGCCGACCGCGCGGTTGACACTCAGCCGACACCAGCCGTGTTCAACCATGACTTGGCGGATCGCCTTGAGGGCACGCGGTCCGAAGTCACGCGCCGTGGCGCTTCCGTACAGCTCGCGAACCGGTCGCAGTGCGAGCCGGACGTTGTCTCGTTCTGACGTGAACGATCCATCGGGGCGCCGGTAGTGGTTCTCGGCGTGCTTCCAGAATAGCGCGATAAGCTCGGCGACGGTGATCGTATGCGGATCGACCGGGAGTTGCCGACCGTTTGCCAACCATTCAGCGATGAGCCGGTGGTAGCGCTCGCGCGTGTCGGGGCGATCGAAGCGGCCGAGGTAAACACGGCGTCCGTCCAGCTCGACGAAACCCTGTCCGGTGGCTTTGTGGTGGCGAAGCGATGGCGTCTTGTGGGTGGTTTTCTTGCTCATGCGGAACGGCCTCCAATCGGAAAACGGATAGTACTACCCGTTTTCGACCTTGGATTACGACCGCTCCGCCATGTTGGCGGGTATCCCTAAGTGCGGGATTCAGCACGATTTACGTCAACCTCCCCGAGAACGCTACGACGCCATATGCACAACCTGAAATCGCCATCTTGAAGCCCATTCTGCGATTCCGTGCTGCGTGACCCGTGGCACTCATCAGGGGCGCTCCAAGAAAGCTTCGAGCTTTTTCACAAGACGGTCTGCTTGGCGTGTCTCGCACTCCCAGACGACGCACACGGCCCATCCGTCGCGTCTGAGCTTTCGCAGGTTCCGCCGATCCCGCTCCACATTCCCTGCCAGTTTCTTGGCCCAAAACCGGGCATTGGTCTTGGGACGGGGCCGACCGTACTTGCATCGGTGGCGGTGGAAAAAGCAACCGTGGACGAAGATCAGCTTTCCGTGGCGTGGCAGTACCAAGTCAGGCCGACCGGGGAGATCGCGTTGATGAAGGCGGAACCTGTAGCCCATTGCGTGGACGGCCCGTCGCACGGCCAGCTCCGGTTTGGTGTCCGCACCACGGATGCGCGACATGCAATAGGATCGCTGCTCCGGCGTCAGGACATCCATCCTGCTGTATCCCTTTCGATTGACCCGCGTCGTGAGAGGGCATCCGGCGGACTACCCGGTTGACGGCCTCATGCCACACGCACAAACAGGCGGAGGGAGTCGGTCTGCCCCGAGCGCCGGCGTTTTTCCGTTATCACGCCAGCCGCCTTTAGCTGCGTGCGGAGGGCTGACGCAATCGCATAGGCCATCAACGGCGGCACCGAGTTGCCGATCTGCTTGAAGCCATCGTTCATCGCGCCACAGAAGCGGAAACCGTCGGGGAAGCTCTGGAGCCTCGCGGCCTCCCGTACCGAGATTGTTCGTGCCTGGTCAGAATCGTAGTGGATGTGCGAGTAGGTATCTTTCCCAAGGTGAGCCGTAACCGTCCGCGCGGGGGCATCCGCCTCCATCTTCCGCCACTTGTTCGGAAACTTTGAGGGGTCGTATGGCGGCACACATGCCCGGCGCAGTTCCTGATACTGCTCTCCATGGCTGCGCAGGCTCTTGCCGCGCCGGCGCTCCTCTGCGGCAAGTCGTCGGGCGAAGCGGCTTTCCGCAATCCGGTGGGCCTCCGGGTACTGATCGCCCGGCTTCATGTTCCGGAAGATCGTATAGTCGCGCGGCGTATAGCGGATCACATGGTCAGCCGGAGGTGGAGCCTCCTCCAGACCGGGCCATGATCGCATCAGCCGCTGGTAGCCGTTCCGTGGCAGACGAGTGTACGCGATTTCCGTCAGGAATCGACGAGCGCCCGCCCTCGACTTCATGTGCCGCATATGCTCCGTAATGGTTGGCAGATCGCCGAGAGCCTGCACTGCCGTGATCGCCGACGCCGGATTCAGCACACGCTCGAAGTCCTCCGTGTAGTAGTCGTGAGGTTCGAGTACGGGAAGGCTGTCATCGCGCCCGTGTCGGGATGTGGCATACCCGACAGGGAGGTCAACCGTATGCGTGAGGCTGGGAAACTGCGGCGTTTGCTGCAAATCTCCATTCACGCCGATGAGGAAGAGCCGCTCGCGCATCTGCGGCACGCCGAACCACGCGGCATTCAGGATCGCGTATCGAACTTCGTAACCCAAAGCAGCCCCGGTCGCCGCAATCTCTTCGGCAATGTTGCGGCCACCGAATCGAGCGATATCCCGCACATTCTCCATCACGAACGCAGCCGGACGCAGGTCTTCAACGAACCGAAAAAAATGTGTGTAGTAAGACACGCGGGGGTCGCTCAGGTGAGCGAGTCGCTCGCCAGCGATCGCCCTCAGCTTCGCGCGTCCAATCCGGGCGAAAGGCTGACAAGGCGGGCCACCGATTACGACATCGACGCGGGAACTCTCGTACTCAGCAGCATCCACTTGGCGGATGTCACGAGGCTTGTGGGACACGCTGGCCCCGTGGAAGTTGGCTGCATAGGTCGCGTGAGGTACGGCTGCCGACTCGATGCCGTCCACAATCTCGAATCCAGCGACATCAAACCGCGGGCGGAATCTGGTGCTAACGGGACAGCGTGCATGCCAGTGCATGAGCCCATACACTATGCGAGCCGTGTTCACGAAGACGCTTTGATCGCCCAGGCGCAGCCACGCCCGTCGGCTGGCCGAGCAGGCTGCATCGGCGGAGATTCCCGGATGGCACAGAACCGTCTCTGGTCGCGTGAAGAGACCGTCTTGGCGCTAGACCTGTATTGCCGCCTGCCGTTCGGGCGCTGCTTTCGCGGGACGCCCGAAGTGATTGCACTTGCGGAGCTTCTTGGTCGGACGCCTTCGTCTGTTGCCATGAAACTCTGCAACATGGCGTCGCTCGACCCGCACCACCAGAAGCGCGGCGTGGGTGGCTTGAAGCACGCAAGCAAAATGGATCGAGAAGTGTGGGAGTCCACGCACGCAGACTGGGACAGATTCCTGGACGAGGCGATTTCATCAAAGCAAGCGATCAGCCCGATGGAAGACGAGCAACCTGTGGAGCCAGTCGTTCCACAGGACGATGCCGAGCAGCGCGACACTACTGGTGCAACTCGCGAGACGATCGTGCGCGCTCGCATCGGACAATCGTTTTTCCGCGAGATGATAATGGCTGGGTATCACACGCGTTGTTGCATTAGCGGTATCGACAATCCTGAACTCCTCGTCGCCAGCCATGTCGTTCCGTGGGCCGCCGATGCCGCAAACAGATTGAACCCCAGAAATGGATTGTGCTTGTCGGCCATCTACGACCGAGCCTTCGATCGCGGCTTGCTGACAATCACTCCGGACTACGAAATCCAGTTTTCCCCTCGTCTGGTAGAGCGGTTTAGCGCCACCCCCTATGACCAGTTCTTTGGACGCTATCACGGCGCGAGAATAGAACTGCCGGAGCGGTGGCATCCCGATCCCGCCCTCTTGCTGCGCCACAACGCAACAAGCGGTTTGGTGTAGCAATCCCCTCCCCATTCAGATGCAAGCAACGCCACTCGCGCTTGCCGAGGACGGTGATGGCCATCGCGTCTTCGACGCGAACGTCGACCTCGATGGCCTCGATCTGCCGGACTCGGCACGCCTGTATGTGGAAGCCTACTACAAGTCGTCCTACATGCGCTTCGATCTTGGAACCGTGGCCGGGCGACTGAGCCTGACCGATGACGAGCGGCGTCTGACGGAGGTGGACGCGGGCGACATCGTCTACTTCCGTGTCAAGGTCGTCGATGAGACTTCCAGCTTCGGACGCATCCTTGCGGATGCAGACAAAATCGCGCCCGAGACTGCGAAGGTCAGACAAATACCCCTGCTCCCGGTGCAGCCGTATGACTTGGGCGAGCTTGCCTGGCGAGTGGATTTCGACACGGGACAGCCCGTCCTGTGGGTGAACAACCGGATCAGCCCGAGAATCATGGACATCGTCAAGACTGATCCGGTGTGGCTCTCGCTGGTATTTCCCGCCGCGATCCGCGAGATTCTGAGTAGGATTCTCCTCGATGAAGAACCGGGCGATCCTTGGACTGATGATGGCCCCATCGCGCTTTGGCTGAGATGGAGCAGCGAACTGACTGGCTCGCGCCCGCCGGAGAGTGATGACGACGAAGACGAGGTCGATGCAGAGAGACGGGAGTGGATCGAACAAGTCGTCGTGGCATTCAGTATGCAGATTCATGCGTCGGACAGGTACCGACTATCCCTCTCGGAGGTGCAGGATGGCGGATAGCATTCGGACTCTGACGGAGGAAGGAATTTCCGGGTTCCGTGGCTATATCGAGGCCGTGCGCCGGGGTGATGAAGTCGAATGGCCCATCGACCTGTTGACCGACGATGCCACATCGACGGCGTTTCCGCAGGCAGGTCAAATCGACAACCGTGGTTTCGGAAGCAAGTACGAATTGGCGGACTACATATTGCAACGCCTTGCTGACCTGCCCAGAGGATCTGTAGACTACAATCAGGGGCTTTGGGGCTGGTTGGCACTTTATTACTTCCCCCACCTCTGCCCGCCCGACGATGAGGGCAAGCACCACCCCTTGAAGGAGCAGCTCTATATCCCGCCGAAGGTCGATCAGCTACTGGCCTACAGAACCTACTACCGCCATCTGATTGCTGGGCCTTATCGGATTAGGCAGTTGCACGGTCAACAGTCGCAGGCTCTCCTCTGGGGGCCAATCGAAAAACACCCGGATTGTTGGAGCAGCTTGCGGCTAGGCAGGATCTCATCACCAACATCGAGTTCATCAAGGCGGTCGTACAGTTGTATTTTCAACGCGATGGCGACGGCGCTTGGTCTCAGAAGCGGGGTGCCGTCACGCGGACACGACCGGGGAACCTTCGTCGGCTGAAAGAGTTGCTTGACCAGTTGGATCGCACATGCGATCTGTACGGTCTCACTGCCGAGCAGTTCCTCGATCTCCTCCCCGACGAGTACGGCCACTGGAGACGGTCAGCGTAGAGGTTCCTGTTGGGCCGCCCCGGCTGGCGCCGGGACGCCCTCCCGAAGCAGGATGCCGCCTACCCATCAAAACGCCGTCGGGACAGTGGTATCGAGAGAGGGGGGGAGGGGGTCTGGCTGTGAGAGGGTGGCCCGTGCAAGCGAGGCGTCGGTCAATCGGCGGTCGGTCGTGCTGGCGGCGGATGGTGTGGCGACCAGCGTGTGGCGTCGTGTCTTTCAGTGTCATCATCTGGTTGATGGTCGGCACGGTCGTTGGCGAAAAGGTCACGACCGAGCAGCCGGGCGATGATGCTGGCCGGATCACTCGTTCAGGTCGTAACCCACATACCCGTATGGAACCCACGACCGCCACGCTTGCGCTTCCCGCTACGGGATTCGTACAGCTTACGCAGGTTCCGAAGAAGCTGATACCACTCGGTAGGGCTTAGCTCGACCTTTCGCCAGTCCGGTTTGATGTTCCAGCACGCCCACCAGCGCCCGGGTTCCTCGAGCCCATCGGGGACTTTGTGTTGATATGCCTTCGCCGTGGGGTCTGACTCGGAGTAGCCGCTGATGTAGCCAATCGGGATGCCAGCGTCGTCCCACACCGCCGCACTGGTTCCTGCTTCAAGGTGGTCGCGGTTTTGCGAACCCACGACTTCCCACCACGACCGGGCAATCCACTCACGGATTTCTTTGATGTCCACCGCGGCCGGCTTGGCCAGTAGTAGATGAAAGTGCGGCGCACCGAGCCGCTGGAATTCCATTTTCCAGATACCCATCGGTTTACCGTAACGCCGCACCCATCTGAGGTTGAACTTCCGTAGATGGTGCTTGGCCGTCCCGCCGTCTTGAGGGACGCACCGGGACTCACCGGGATAGGTCAATCCGATCCAGACGAGGCCGTCCGCTGCCATCTGCCCCCATTCGATGGCGAGCAGGGTCTGGAGAAGACGGCGCTGGCTGGACTTGGAAAACGCCGAGACCGGACGGCGCATTCCCCCGCCCCGGCGTTCGGGAGCCGAATGTCCGGGGAGAGGTGCCGGGGGTGCGGTGAGGCGCATGACCGTCCCGGCCATCTCAGCCTGAAAGCGGCGCGTGCAGATATGTGACAGAGAATAAACCAGTGGTCGTGGAGGTCGGACTTGGATCGCGCCGGGACGCATACGCTGGCTGATGTCAGCCCGTGCAGCATCGGTTTTGGCCTTCTCCTTGCCCTGCCCTGACATAGGACATTCTAACGGACGCCCGAGAATTACCCGGCTGGCGCGGAGCTCGTGACGAGCTCCAAAAATGTGCCGTTTTGATTGTGAAACGCAGCATATTCCGTAGGCACCCTGCCGGGTCGGCTCAGGTTGGTTGGCGACCCGGCTCGGATGGCGGTTGAAAGCGTCACCGAGTTGGGGGCGCTGGCAATATCGAACAGGGGGTGACTATTGGCACGAGAAGACGAGTCTGGGCAAGGCCGGCGCAGGAAAACGTCGATGGTGTGGGACACTCTCAGAAGGCTGGGGCATCGCGGCGACGAGGATCACATCTGCCAGGCTGTTTTTGAGACGGCATCGCATGTGGTCATCCCGCTGCCCGACGGCGGAGTGCTGAACGGAGATGAACTCTTGGTTTCCGTGTTCGAGGGCTTGGGATCAACCAAGGATTGGCCCGCGTGCGGAACTTCTGATTGGGCTCGGCTGCGCCAAGTCGCGTCGGGGAAGGTTGTCGCACGACTGGCGTGCGAGGGTTTGCTGGATTGTGTTGCCGTATCGCCCGTGGCCGACGACGGAGACGAGGTGAAAGCAGCAGAGAACGACAGCACCGACCCAAGACAGGATGTGCAGATATTCAGGGCGATGATCCGACGCGGCGAACGGAACCCGGTCGGCTGGTTCAAAGCTGTCGAAAAAAACACCCCGTACCGGGTGATCGCCCGGTGGGCGGTGGGAGCCTGCCCAGATGTTTCCAGAGAGAATCTGGTTGCATTGTTGGATAGCCTAAACGAGGTGAGGTTCTGGGAGGACGACGGCCACATTCGTGGTGGGGAATTGTTGCAGGCTCTGGAGGCAGAGCTTGAGGACGGATGCGAGAGCAAAGAGTGGATGCTTTCAGTATCTGATTTCGAGGCGGCGATCCAGCGTCTGCGCTCAGTGTTCGAGAAGCTGTGCCTGCTGTGAGCGGCGACTTGCGGAAGGAAGGCACGCCGGAGGCGTGCCGATTTGGGAGCAGAGAGGATGTGCAGCACGAATGTTTCTGTCGAAAGGCGGTTGTCTGAACTTGGCTGGTCGGGAGTTCCGCTGGTTACCGTCATGGCCGAGTTTTCTCTGGCTTTCGCGGTGGCGGCTGGTTTGGATTGCTCGGCGGTCATACGCCACCTGGACGGCGTGATCGTCGAGGACGGGAACGGCATGGCGGATTGCGTCCGCGTCATCGGCATCTTCTTGGATGAGGCATCGGACTCGGGGAGGGTCGAATATCTGCGTCGTCCCGGCACGCGGGACACGGCGGAAGTGTTGGATGCAATGTCCGTGAGGGGCGGGACGTCTTGTTACTCGGCCCGCCGGGCACGGGGAAGAGTCACCTGGCTCAGGCGATGGGTTACCAGGCCATCAAGGTCGGTCACACGGTGTTGTACCGGTCGATCTTCGACGTGGTGCGTGACTTTTTGCACGACGAAACCTTGGGCGGCGAAGACAAGGTGCTGAGTCGCTACCTGAAACCAGAGCTGCTCGTGATCGACGACATGGGCATGAAGCAGCTACCGAAGCGGTCGGGCGAGTATCTGTTCGAGATCATCATGCGGCGATACGAGAACCGCTCGACGATCATGACGTCGAACCGACCACTGGAAGATTGGGGCAAGCTGATCGGCGACGTGCCGTCGGCGACAGCCATCCTGGATCGCTTCCTGCACCACGCGGAGATCATCACGATCACCGGCAGGAGCTACCGACTACGCAACAAAACCGGCGACGACCACGCCGCCCCAACACGTCCCGCCAAGGAAAAGGCTTGAAGAAAAGAAGCCCTGAGGTATAAGAAGGCAACAACCACTGGCCGGTTCCAACCCGCCCATCAGCGGCCGATTCTAACCTGCCCCGTGACACTTTCGAACCGGTTTCCTCGTCGATTATGCGTTTCGCCCTATGACGGTAGCCCTGGGTTGAATCCGGGTGGGTCGAAGTGGTCAGGCCTTGTCGTAGGCGGTAGCCCGGGACCCTGCCTGTCCGCGTGTCGTCCGTGGGCTTCTTCTACGCTTGCAACCCACGACCCCGTTGTGGCACCACGGGCTCGAACGTGGCAACTAGCCACCTAGTCGGGATCTGGTGGTTCTTTCCCCTTTGCAGCGATGATCCGTTCGATCTCGTCCGCTGACAATCCTTGCTCCACGAGCGTTCGCTTCAGCTCGTTTTCAGACCGCACCTGCTGAGCCTTGTACCAATAATGGGCGATGATGCCGACGACCGAGATCAGCAACCCTATGCCGAGTCCACCGATGATAGCAATCTGCGGCAGCTCAAGGATTCTCTGCAAGACTTGCTCTGCGAGCATGAATGATTCTCCTGAGGCCGAAGTGTCTTGGTCCGACATTTCCTAAACGACCAAACAACGCGCCGAACGGCCCTGATTATCACGGCGGGCATGGTGACCGCAAGATGGCGGGCACTCGGGACCCAAGCTGCTGACCCAGATGAGGAACAGCCCCAGCAGTAGGTCCAAAGCCTCGACCCCTCGGGGACATCGACATCGATCGAATCCAGTGGAGCCGCTCTACGTTCTATCCAGCCGGGTGTAGTAGCACGCCTCCAGGTAGAACTTGTGTTGGCGTTCAGCCTTCTTCTTGGCCTCCATCTTGCGGAGGATGCCGCCGAGTCGGACCGGGTCTCCAGACGGGAACTTTACGCCGCGAGTTGTTGCGAGCACGCAGAAGGGCCTCCGCATCCGCTGGTCATCGAAGACTTCGTAAACGTCGAATTGATCGTAGAGCGGTATCATGACGAACGTCGTGACCGAGCCGGCAACGATCGGGATCATCAACATGCCGGTAAACTGGCTCTTGTTCTTCAGGAACCGTGGGTAGCCTTCGACAATCACGCACCCCCCAGCTTTGCCCTTCACCTCAACCAAGGAAGGACGGAGCTTCGCCGGCAGGAACTTCTGATGGTCCTTTCGGGCCTTCGGCCCTAACGCTGCAACCGCTCTACGTCGTTCCGGAGGAGCCAACGCCTGTTGGGCCATCTCGAAAAACAAGACGGCCTTCGGCATCGACCCAAACACGCCGGCCGCCTTAGCCAGCTCCGCTCGGGTAATCCGATCGTCACCGGCCTTCGTGAAGATATTGAAGAACCGCCCGCCGTTGTCCAGGGCCTTCAACAAGCCGCCCTGAGTCTTATAGGGATGAACCTCACGCATCGTTTCGACTCCATCACTCCAAGAAGGCAACGGGTGTTCTTGTTGAACACCCTTGGCACACATTGGTTTCATCACTCCGCCCTAGGACGCATCCAGGGCACCGACCAACGGGGATAACACGAAGATCGTTGCCGCATCTCGGGCAGGCCGAGCGTCTCTTCGGGAACGTCGGATTGATTCTACCAGAAGAACCGTCCCGCCGAGGATAGCGGTCGTGTTTCGTTGAGCGATTAGAAACCGCGGCCGTGGTTATACTCGGCAACTTCGACAGCGAAGAGCCGTGGCTAATGATCATGCTTGAGCTCGTCAGCTGGAAGAGGCTGAGTTTTCAACAGTTCTTTGATGAGCTTCCTGGTCTCTTCATCGGGCTTGAACAGGTTCACGAGTTCCCATGTGACGTCGATCATCTTGGCATCAGGAGACTGATAAGCGATCTCCCATTTGCTGACTTGGATATCCACGCCGGCGGCTCTTGCGATTCCTTGCAGGTCCTTCTCGATCACCTTGAGAACAGCGTCGATCGGCTCGTTGCCAAAGACCTGCCTGTGCAGGCGGTCTTGAAGTGCGGGCCCTTCCTTTTCCAATTCAGCCACGCGTTTGTCATCGCCTTTGGCCTTGGCTGCATCGCGTTCAGCCTTCATGGCAACGAACTTCTTTTGGAAGGTTCCGCCTCTTGCCCAGGCCATCGCGACAGCACGCGAATCAAAGATCCCGATTGCGACCCCTGGCTTCTCACCGGCATGGGTGGCCGGGCAGATTGCCAGGATCGACAGAACGATCATGCGTTTCATCGTTTCTTCTCCCTATCAAATAGGATTCCGCTGTTCGTTGGACGTCAAGCTGCGATCGTACCTAGGCCTAAGTCAAGCGTAGTTTGAGCGCTTTTTCGGAAAAAAAGACTCGAAATGCCTTCTGTAAAGCGTTAGAGTGCGGTGTCAAACAAACGACACTTTCACGCAAGGAGGCATTTCGAGTGAACAACAGGATACGCAGGAAACTCGCCCGTGGC
>CBDUXT010000093.1:0-21256 GCA_965371245.1 uncultured bacterium
TCCGGTGCGGTTGCCTTCATCGCGGCCACATGAGCGGCCGCCCCGATCTTGGCGACCCGGCGCATGGCGGCAAGCTCATGCTCGTCCTGAACGAGTCGCAGATCGATGATAGCGAGCATCTCCTCTTCGGTTGCGGGCGACAGGCCGAGCGACGCGATCCACTCACGAGTAGGAATGCACGGCGGCGCGACATAGGCGGTCGGTCGGCCGTTCCGTTTGCCCTTCAGGCCGTCGGGTGCGATGAACGCACCGACGTCGATGCCGGAGGCGTCCGAGAGCGCCGCATCGGCTGGGGCTTCACCGGTCCAGACCGCGTCTTCGACACCGAGGACCTCGCGCACGAGCGTGCAGCCCGCCGCCCCGTCGCTTCCGGGCTCGATCAGGATCGCCGCCCCCGCGACCGGCGGACCACCGAAGTACAGGTAGCTGCTTCCGGCACGGAACACGTGCAGGTTCGTCGCATACTGTTTGGGGCGAGGCTGCCCGGCGAAGATCACGAGGGGTCGGGCGATGGCCTCAGCGAGTCGGGCGCGGCGCTTTCGATAGGTTTCCGCGGGCGCGGTCATGTGGAATGGTCGGTCGGCCATGAGGCGAGTTCCCCTGTTCTTGCGTACGTTGAATAAGGCGGAGGTTCTTTGTGAGACAGCGTCAAGGTACTCGGGCGAGGGAATCGAGGCAAAGCGTCCGTCCCCCACCCTTCGCCAAAAGCGAAGGATGGGGCACCCAGCGAGTTCCCCTGTAAGTGATGTATGCCGAATGCGGCGGAAGCAGATTACGAGACAACGTCAAGGTACCGCGGCGCTAGGATCAGGGCAAAGCGTCCGTCCCCCACCCTTCGCGAAAAGCGAAGGATGGGGCACCCGCAGAGCAAAGCGTCCGTCCCCCATCGCCAAGAGCGAAGGACGAGGCACCCATGCACGGACCACCGCTCCCTGACGGATGCGGCTCGGATGCGAAGAACCCGTCGAACGACCCCGGTCCCGGTACCGGTCTCGGCAGGCGATGATTCCTACTTGCTGTCGGCGGAGGGCCTTTTGAAACGCCGCACTTTCTCGTCGGTCACGAGTAGATCGACGGTGCGGTCGAGGGGGCCGACCGGAACCGAGGGGGCCATCTGCGCCTCGAAGGCGACAGCGCAGGCATGGCCGCGGAAGTCGGGATGGGCGAGGAAGCGGTCGTAGAAGCCGCGACCGCGGCCGAGGCGGTTGCCGTATTCGTCAAACGCCAACCCGGGGACGATGACCAGATCCAGCATGGAAACAGGGAACGGGATGCCGGAGATGGGTTCGCGAATACCCAGGGGCGAGACGGTGAGGTCTTCGGTCATCGAGCGGATTTCCACCGGCATCATCCGCCGCTGACTCCAGCTCACCTTGGGGGCGAGGACGCGCTTGCGAGCCTGCCAGGCGCGGAGCACGATCGATGCGGTGTCGATCTCGGAAGGAAGCGAGAGGAAGACCATAATCACTTCGGCCTTGATGTACTCCGGCTGTTCAAAGAGGCGGTGACAGGCGCGCAGAGAGTTGGTCTCCTTTTCCTCCTGCGGGATGTCGGCCAGAACCTTGCGAAGACGCTGGCGTAGTTCCTTCTTGCTGGACAATTCACTCGCTCGCAAGCGGGAATGGCTGGGACTCAGGTTTCTTTCCCAACCGCCGACCGCCGTCGGACCTTGCTCAGGTAGTCTCGAATCGCCGCCTCGGCGCCGCGGTCGGTCGGAGTGTAGTAAACCTTGTCCACTCCAAGATAATCCTGCGGGACTATACCGTCTTCGGCGTCGTGAGGATACCGGTAACCGTCGCCGGCGCCGAGGGACTCAGCCCCGGCGTACCCGGTCGCTCGAAGTGCTTTGGGCACGGGCAGCACCCGCCCGGTACGAACGTCGCGGCCGGCGGCCCAGATGGCCTCGGCGCAGGCGTTCGACTTCGGCGCACAGGCAAGGTAGATCGCAGCCTGAGCCAGCGGCAACTGGCACTCGGGAACCCCGATCATCAGGGTGGCGTCGGCGGCCGCCTGGGCGAGGACGAGCCCTCGCGGGTCGGCGTTTCCGATGTCCTCGGACGCGGCGATCACGATTCGTCGGGCGATGTATCGCGGATCTTCGCCGGCTTCGAGCATGCGAGCCAGCCAATAGACGGCCGCGTCCGGGTCGCTGCCGCGAATGGACTTGATCATCGCGCTGATGGCGTCGAAATGGTCATCGCCCGTCGCGTCGTATCGAATGGCTTTTTTCTGGATCGAATCGACGGCCGTCTGGAGATCCACGAGGAGGCCCTCTTGCTTCGACGACGGGTGTCCCGCCTGCGAGAGCACGGACACCTCGAGTGCGGTCAAGGCACGCCGGGCATCGCCATCGGAGGTGGTGGCCAGGTGGTCAACGGCCTCGTCGGTCAGCGTCACGTTGTAGGCGCCGAGCCCACGATCCACATCGGCCGCGGCGCGGCGGAGTAGGGCAGCGATGTCTTCGTCCGAGAGGGGTTCGAACTGAAAGACCTGGCTACGGGAGATCAGCGGGGCGTTCACCGCGAAGAATGGGTTCTCGGTCGTCGCGCCGATCAGGATAATCACACCGTCTTCCACGTCATCCAGCAGGACATCCTGCTGGGCACGGTTGAAGCGGTGCAACTCGTCGATAAAGAGGATGGTGCGTTGACCGGCCGCATCGAGCCGCCCACGGGCCGCGACGAGAATCGCCCGCACCTCCTTCACGCCGACCGCCGCGGCGTTGATCTGCTCGAAGTGCGCGTTGGTTTCTTGTGCGACCAGCATCGCCAGCGTCGTCTTGCCGGTGCCTGGGGGGCCGTAGAACAACGCGCTGGTGATCCTGTCGGCCTCGAGCATGCGCCGCAGCAATTTCCCCTCGCCGATGAAGCTTCGCTGCCCGAGGAACTCGTCGATGGAACGGGGGCGCATGCGGACGGCCAGCGGCAGGGCTCCTTGGCGATTCTTGGCGCGTTGATCGGTGAAGAGGTCCACAGGCGGTGCTCCCAGACCGACGATCATACGGCGCCGGGCGTCGCCGGTCACGACCGCTGCCGAGCGTGGGGGGCCGGATGAGCCCCGAGAAGCCTTGGGACCATCCATTCCCCACCCTTGCTTCGCAAGAATGGGGCATCCACGCTATACTATTGTAGCAGGTCGAGAAGAAAGGCTGGTCCCTTCTTGTGACCTGGCGCTGACGAGGAAAGGAACCGGAAGATGTGCGGCATCATCGGGTACGTGGGTGGCAGACCGGCGCTTCCGGTTCTGATCGACGGACTGCGCCGCCTCGAGTACCGCGGGTACGACTCGTCGGGAGTTGCGCTGGTGGATTCGAACGGCATCTCCGTCAGCAAGTCGGCCGGTCGGCTTTCGGTGCTGGAGCAGGATCTCGACTGGGATCGCCCCCAGACCACGGGGCTGGGGCACACGCGCTGGGCGACGCACGGCGCGCCGACCGACGTCAACGCCCACCCGCACACGGACGGCGCGGGCCGCATCGCGGTCATTCACAACGGGATCATCGAGAACGATCGCGCGCTTCGAACCTTCCTCAAGCGGGAAGGCGTGGCGTTCGCCAGCGAAACGGACACCGAGGTGCTCGCCCATCTGATCGCGCGGTTCTATGAGGGCAACCTCGAACAAGCCGTGCGCCAGGCACTCCACGAAGTGTCGGGACCCTACGGCATCGCCGTGGTGTGCGCCGACGAGCCCGGCGTGATCGTGGCCGCCCGGCAGGACAACCCGCTGCTGATCGGCGTGGGGCAAGGGGAACACCTGCTCGCCTCCGACGCGTCGGCCATCATGTCGCACACGACACAGGTCGTCCACCTCGGCGATGGCGAAATCGTTCGCATGACCGGCGACGACCTGCGCATCACCACGCTGGACGCCATCCCCGTGGCCAAGGACGTCGAAGAGATCGAGGGTTCGCTCGAGGAAATCGAGCTGGGCGGCTACAGCTACTTCATGCACAAGGAGATCTGTGAGCAGCCCGTGGCCCTGGAGAATTGTCTTCGCGGACGGCTCAACGAACGAGAGGGCGCGGTTCACCTCGGTGGGTTGGTCGATTGCACGCGCGAGTTGACCCGGGCCAAGCGGATCATCCT
Source organism: uncultured bacterium (assembly GCA_965371245.1). Lineage (GTDB taxonomy): Bacteria > Planctomycetota > Phycisphaerae > UBA1845 > UBA1845 > CBDUXT01. Next base: position 4,086 of record CBDUXT010000093.1, read on the forward strand.
GTGCGGATGCGGGACGGCGTGGCACGCCGCACTCGTCGGGGAATACCTCTTCGAGGAGTTGGCGCGCGTGCCGACCGAGACGGAGTATTCCAGCGAGTTTCGTTATCGCAACCCCCTCATCGACGACGGCACGGTGGTCATCACCGTGTCACAAAGCGGTGAAACGGCCGACACGATTGCCGCCTTGCGCGAGGCGAAACAGCGCGGGGCGCTCACGCTCGGCGTGGTCAACGTCGTCGGCTCCAGCCTCGCCCGCCAGACGGATGCCGGCGTCTACCTGCACGTCGGTCCGGAAATCGGGGTGGCCAGCACGAAGGCGTTCACGGGGCAGGTGGCGGTGCTGGCGATGATGGCCTGCTACCTCGGGCGCCGCAAGCACATGTCCCCCGCCAATGGGGGCCAGTTCATCGCCGCGCTGTCGCGTATTCCCGAGAAGGTGGCCACCACGCTCCAGCAGGCCGACAAAGTTCTCGCGGTCACCGAGCAGTTCGTGTCCTGTGACAATTGGCTCTACCTCGGTCGGGGCTACAACTACCCCGTCGCGCTGGAAGGGGCGCTCAAGCTAAAGGAGATCAGCTATATTCACGCCGAGGGCCTGCCGGCGGCGGAGATGAAGCACGGACCGATCGCGCTGATCACCGAGGGCATGCCGGTGGTGGTCATCGCCACGGCCGGCAGCCAATACGAAAAGATCATGAGCAACATTTCCGAGGTGCGCGCGCGTGGAGGGAGCGTCATCGCGATCGCCACTGAGGGCGACCGGGAAATCAGCGAACTCGCCCAACATGTGCTCTACGTGCCCGACACGATTGAGCCGCTGCAACCGTTGGTGACGACGATTCCGCTCCAACTCATCGCCTACTATGCGGCCACGCTCCGCGGCTGCAACGTCGATAAACCGCGCAACCTCGCCAAGAGTGTCACGGTGGAATGATCCGCGGGCATGGCGATGTGCATCGGCGCGCTGTTGTATCGTTAGCGCTGCGTGAACGAGGGTCGCCTGAAGCAGTCCCGGCTCCGGGCCACGTGGTCATCTTCTGATTCGTGATTCGTCGTCGGGCGGGCTGTGAGGTGGAGTTCTCTGCCGGTCTTCTCTTGGGCGCAATCAGTGACGTCGCCGACCTGGACCGGGCGCGCGAAGGCCCGCTGTTGGCATGGTCGGCGGTATGGCTGGCGGCGGTGCAGGTGCCGGATCAAACCGGGGCGCAGGCTCGACGGCGCTCTTGGCCTCGTCGTTCTGCTCGCGATCCAATTCCACGGCTACCAGAATGCCCTGCAGGCCGCGCGTCAGGTCGCGAACGCGCCCCCTGATCCAGCCCCCGCGCGCACTCGCGTCGAATTCCCGAATGAAGAGAATATCACCGGGGCTGATGTCGGCGCGCGACCAAAAGGTAAGACCGTCTTCGGTGACTTCGTGCATCGTCGCCGCGCTTACGGTGTGACGATCCGCCGAGTCCTTGGCTACATCGAGCTGCATCCCGACGTTGAACCGGCTGCTGTGGCGGTTGGTTCCATGGGCCTCCGGTACGCCCGTCGGCACGATGCCTTCCACCTCGCGATTGACGACCGCCTCGCGGCGACTGTGATGGATCATCGCTTGGTCCTTCCTGCCCGTCTCGCGCTACATGGGTTGCGGCACACGAGGGTAACGGGCCTACTGAGGTACTCTGAGCGCTGCGGCGAACCAATCGTAGGTCTTGGCGGCCTCGGCGGGGTCACCGATGAGGATCGGATCCGCACCGGCGGCCTCCACCCGGATCCCGAACTCGAAGCAGCCTGCCGCGATCATCGAGCAGTATGCCACGGTTCCAGCCGCGTGGGTGCGCGGCTCGTTTGGTGAATCGACGACAACCTCGACCGGACGACCCGGGGGGATCGGCTCGGACACGTCGGATACCAGAGCGATCCCCTTGAAAGAGAGGTTGCGGGCAACGCCCTCCGCGTGGCGCGCCAAAGGCTCCGGGCCGTGAAACAGCCACAGCTTGCAATCCGCGCGGATGTTGCGTCGCGGCTCGCCACGTTTGTCCACGCCTTCCTGGGGCTTGAACATGCTCGAGCCGGCGGAGTCGTTCTTCACCACGACCATGCTCTTCCCGTTCTTCCCGTGCTCACTTTGCATGTGACACCTCTGTCATTGTATCCGACGTGAAAGTTACCGTGCGAGAACCAGCCGACCGGCGACGCCGCCGGAACTGGCCGCGTTGACGTTCGTTCGCACGCCGACACCGTCGTAGGTGACCGGCTGAATCCAGAGCCCCTTGTTGGCTTTACCGGTCTTCATGCTGGCCTGCATCACGATGCCAAACCGCATGCCGACGATGTTGTACTCGCTGTTGGCCCCGCCCCCGGAGATGCCGTCGTGGACGAAGAAGGCCACCAACTCGCCGACGTGCATCAAGAGCGAGTCCTCGAGCGCTGCCTTCTGGCCCGGGTTTCCGCTGATGGTGTAGCTTTCCGGATCACCGAACTCGTCGTAGAAGGAGAGCTCGGAGCTGCCCGTCTCCATCTCGAACTCCTCCGGCTGCACGCCGTTTTCGATCTGGTCACCCAGCTCGGGCAAGCTCATGTTGGGTACGCCGATGTTGAGCAGGCCGTAGTTGCCCGGCGCCTGGTTACCGGGATAGGCGATGACCTCACGGCTGCCGTCCGCGCCGGGCGTCACATCACCGTTTGCATCGAAGCCGTAGTCATCGGTCGCGGCGGTGACTGCGTCGTCGTAGTCATCGACATCCATGCTGAGCGGAAGCATCACGGTGCCGGGCGAGCCGGTTTCAAAGCCGCTGAATCGGTCGTCGAAAGCGGCGACGGCCGACGCGGTGACATCGGTGAACTTCTTCCCGAACAGGGGAGCGAACATCAACGCCACGGGTCCGTTGACGCTGTTGGCGCCGCGGCGTACCACGACTTCGATTGCGTTCCAGGCGGAAGGCGCTACGCCTGGCTGAAGCGGGGTCTCGCCCGAGGTCAGGTCGATCCAGCCGATCCGAACGTCTCGCTCCTCGATCATGGTACGGGCAACGCCGAATGACTGATTCAGGACCGAGACGATCTTGATTCCACCCGCGACGTCGGAACGTACGTCCACCAGCAGGTTGCTGTTCTCGGCGCCGAAGCGAAGCTGCGTCATGGTGTCCGTGCCCAGTGCGGCGGCGCCCGCCAGTGCGGCGGCATCGGCCGCGTTCTGAAGATCCCCTCGGGTGGAGTACATCACGCCGACGTCGATGGTCAAGACGGCGAAGCCAATGAGAACGGGCGTGCTGGCGACGACCAGAACGGCCGCCACGGCTCGACGACGGGTGGTATCGTTGTGTGTACGGAGTCGCTGCATGGGGCCCTCCAACAGTGCTTCTTTTTTCCCCATCCGTGCCGGGTGATCGTCCGAGCGATCTCCCAGGCGGCGCGACAATCCGCGAACGTGCGGACTCAACGCTTTGCGTCCCAGCCTCGCGACTGGTTTGCCCTTCAGGATGCTATGTTAACCATACGATTTGGGCCGGGCGTCGGGCGAAGAAGTGATGGATGTGTTCTCGGACTCAGAGCCGGGCGACGCGGCCATGCGGCGACGGGTTCTTATCACAGGATGCGGGCTTCGGCCGCGTGCTCGGGTCCGCGCGGTGTTGGTCCCACCAATCCCGGCGCTATTTGACCAACACGACCGGACCTCGAAGTGAGTCGACCAGGTTGATCGACTCGTCAAGGTGGAAGCTGAAGTTTCCACCGAAGTCGATGCTGTCCGCCAGGATCGCGCCGTAGTAGTCCGCGTTGCCGCGAAGCAAGACCGTGGCGTTCGGGGCGTAGATCGTGCCGTAGAACGACACCTGTCCCTGTATGGTGACGGTTGTCCCCGACGACATGATGGTGAAGTCGGCCGGGTTCATCGTCGTGTTGATCGTTCCACTGCCCGAGGCATCGAAGTCACCGTACATGTAGATCGTGACCGGCCCGGCAATGCTCAGCGTCGAGGGCGAGTCGAAGGTAATGTTCTTCATGTAGTACGTGCCGGCGGGCAACGTCAGGTTGTCGTTCGCGGGGATCTTGAGAAACTTATCCGCAGCGTTGAACGCGACCGCGCCGTTGTCGGTCAGCGGAATCAGGGCGTTGTCGTTGACCGTGGCCACGTCACCGAAGTCCACTGCATCGGCCGTGACGGCTAGGTCGGCCTCCTCGGAAACGCCGCTGATGTCCATGGACCCGCCATTGAGAACGACTTCGATGGCGAGGACGTCACCCTCGATAGTGGCGTTACCCTGGACCGTGATTGTCCCGTTGCTGCACAGGTCGCCGTCGGCGTTGGCGGCCATGGCATCGTAGTCGCCTCCCGTTGAGTTGAAGCTGTCGATTGATACGCTGCCCGGGACGGTCACGTCGCTGAGTCCCCACAGGCCCGCACAGCTCGGGGTCACCAAAGCGACGGCCTCCCGCGCGACGTCCGTGGCGTTGTGCCCAATAATGGGTGCGAAAAAGAGCGAGACGTCGTTGCGCCGGCTGACCACGCGCACGGCATTGGCGCTGGCGGCTAGCGTCGGGTCCATGGCCGTAAAGGTCATGGTCGGCTTATCCCACCGGCCAAGCTCGACGGTCTGGGTGTCCAACGACTGGAAACCCTGATGCTCCTGGTTCATGGAAATCACGGAATACGCCCGATCATCCCACTCATCGTACACGCCGGCGCGCAGCGCCGAGGCCCCGGCGAGCGCCCCGGCGTCGGCGGTGTTTTGCATCTCCGCGGTCAGCGCGCAAATGTACCCTACGTCCACCGCGAGCGCTCCGAACATTAGGAGCGTGGTGAGCATGACGACTACGACGACGGCCACAACGCCGCGTCGCTCTCGAAACTGTTCATGTGTCTGGAATGGATTCATGGAACGCTCTCCTAGGGAGCCACTTTCTTTCCCCTCCCTAACCAGGACCTCGCTCCGGCGGCGGTCCTGGGCAGCACGACCATCCCGGATGACCGGGACTCGACGCTTTGCGTCCCACCCTTACGAATGGTTTGCCTTTCGGGTGATGTGTCAATCCTACGATTGCGTACGGCCCGCGACAAACGCGACCGGAAGATTTCCTGCCCCGATGCAAGTTTCGCCTTTCGAGACGGTTTTTTGAGGACGAAGTGAGCCCCGCGCGCTCGGATGTCGTGTTGGCGCGCGTGCCGGAGTGTCGGCACTGATCCGGCTGACGTGGGCATGCCCGATAACGGTCGGGCGATTTTGACTCGGCCGGCGCCCTTTCCGTTCGTAACGTATACTTCACCGATCGTTGCTAAGAACAGGACCGGATCATCTTCCCTTTGAAGGGGCTATTCATGAGAGCCAACAAGTATTCCACGTCGGGCGCGAAGGCGCCGTCCTCCAATCGGCGTGCCACCTATGTCATCAATCCATCCGTACAGTGGCGGTACGCACTCTCGATCGCAGCCATGGTCTTCTTGGTCGCGACGGTCCTCAGCTCGGTGCTCTACGGCGTGCTGCACCATCAGGCGCGCATGCGCCTGATCAACCCCATGGGGTACTCGGCCGGCGCCGGCCACGCCGTGCTGTTTTTCGCCCTGGCGTTCGCGTTCATCACCGCCGGCGGCATTGGAGCGTGGTGCATCATGATGACGCATCGGATGTGCGGCCCCATGTATGTGCTCGAGCAGCACTTCAAGGCACTGGCCGAGGGTCGGTTCCCGAAGATGCGCGACCTTCGCAAGAAGGACGAGTTCAAGGAGCTCTACGCCAGGTTCAGGGAGGCGGTCGATTTCATGACGTCCTCTCGCGAGCAAGAACTCGAGGCGTTCAACAACATGTTGGAAAGTGCCAAGACCGCCATGGACAGCGACGATCATTCCTGTCGACAAGCCCTCGAGTCGATGGCGTGTCAGATGAAGGAGATGCGTAAGGACCTCTGCAACTTGCTCGGTAACGAGATGGACGAGACGTGCGAGGTGAACGCTATGAGCGAGGCATCCGCGACCGACCCACCGGTCAGCGTCGTGTGATCCTTACGGGCGGTCGGCGCCGGGGGGACGGCGACCGCCCACCTTTGAATCGAAACGAGCCCGACCCGCGCATCCGTGGGCCGGGCTCGTTCTTGTTGGCAGTGACTTCGCGCGGCTCAGCGGCTGGTCAACGCGCCAAACGTCACACCGAAGATGTGCTCGTTGCCCTCCTTGATTTGCCGAAGGACATCCTGGCTCAAATCGCCATCCAGCTTGATCTGCGCACAGGCCGACTCGGCGCCCGCGCAGAGAAGGTTCTCCATCTCCGAGACGTTGACCCCCGCGTGGCTGATGGCATGAAGTATGTGGGCCAGCACGCCCGGTCGATTCCGGTGGCGCACGATCATGATATATTTCGCGGGCGTCTTGTCGCAAAGGTTCACGCAGTTTCGCACCCGCCCGGTTCGAAGGTAGTCGGTGATGATGCCCACGGTTTCGTCGGCGATGGCGGCCTGCGCCTGGTCGGTGGATGCGCCGATGTGCGGCGTGCCGTAGACCACGCCGTCCGCACCGATGATCTCACTGGAGAACTCGGCCTGCCCCGACGCGGGCTCATCCGGGAACACGTCGAGCCCGACACGCAAGCCAAGCTTGCCGACTGCGGCGGTCAGTGCGCCGTAGTCCACCAGATCGGCCCGAGCGGTGTTGATCACGAAGCTACCCGGCTTTAGGCGATCGAAGACGTTCGCACCGATGATTCCTTTCGTTTCGGGCGATGCGGCGAGATGAATCGTGAGGATGTCGCACTTCGATGCCACCTCCCCCGGGCTCTCGCAACAGCTCACGCCGAACTCGTCGGCCGTTGCGGACGTCAACGAGCGACTCCAGGCCACGACGTTCATCTCAAAGCCAAGGGCGCGTTTTGCCACGGCACGACCGATGGTGCCCATGCCGACGATGCCCAGCGTTCGCCCTTTCAGCCCGCGAGCCTTGGCATATTCCTTCTTGTTCCACGCGCCGGCGCGCAGGTCGGCGGTGGCGTCCACCACGCGCCGGTCGAGCGATAGGATCAGCGCGAATGTCAACTCCGCGACCGCCACCGCGTTTCGACCGGGGCAGTTGGCGACCAGCACGCTTTGCCGCGAGGCGGCGGCGAGGTCGATGGTGTTCACCCCGGCGCCCGCGCGGACCACGACGCTCAGCGCCGGCGTCGCTTGCAGGACGGCCGTCGTGACGCGCGTACTGCGAACGACCAGGACGCGCGGCTCGAGCCGCGTCACCGCGTCCACCAGGGCCGAGTCCTTGAGGTTGGCATCGACGGTCACATGACAGCCGGCGCCACGAAGTGCGTCGATGCCGCTGGGTTCAAACTTGTCCGCGATGAGCACGTTCACGGTTATCCCCTTCGCTTCCGGGCGGGTTGGTTAGCCAAAGGAACGCGTACCATGGCGCAGACCATGGTCCGCGCGGTGACGCCCCACGTCAACCGTCGCGCGGAAAAGACCACAGGTGACCGCTCGAGACGAGAATCGCCCGATGCATCAACGGGCGTGACAGCCCTACCCGACTGCCCGTACACTCGCCATCGCTTCCTGGAATCGTTTCCCACAACCCGAAAACGAGGACGGCGACTCGTGTCAACAGCCAAGGGCAAGGTGAAACCGACCTCGGCGCTCGCCGTGATCGCTCCAGGGATCCTCGTCGCCGCTACGGGCGTCGGAGCGGGCGACCTGTTGACGGCAAGTCTCGCCGGCTCGGCGGTTGGGATGACGATTCTTTGGGCGGCCGTGCTGGGGGCAGCGCTGAAGTGGTTTCTCAACGAAGGCATCGCCCGCTGGCAGATGGCCACCGGCACGACCCTGCTGGAAGGCTGGATCACTCGCCTCGGTGGGTGGATCCGCTGGGTGTTCCTCGTCTACCTTCTGATTTGGTCGTTCTTCACCGGCGGGGCGCTGGTCAACGCTTGCGGCGTGGCCGGCACGGGTCTTTGGGCACTCAGCGACAACGTGGAGACGTCCAAGATTCTCTGGGGGACGATCCATTCGCTCACGGGGCTTGTTCTTGTTCTGATCGGCGGGTTCAAACTGTTCGCAAGGTTGATGTCCATCTGCATCGCCGTGATGTTCGTCACCGTGGTGCTGACGGCCGGTCTGATCGGCCCGGATTGGTCCGCGGTGGCGCGCGGGCTTGTCACACCTTCGATTCCCAGCGGGGATGGCGGAATGATTTGGATCCTCGGACTGCTCGGTGGCGTGGGCGGAACGGTCACGCTGCTTTCCTACGGGTACTGGATCCAGGAAACAAATCGCTCCAAGGCCTCCGGGTGGCGCGCGTGCCGGTTTGATCTGGGCATCGGCTACACCATGACGGCCGTGTTCGGAGTGGCCATGGTGATCATTGGGTCACGCGTGGACTTACAGAAGGGAGCGACGGTCGCGCTTGACCTGGCCGAGCAGCTTGCCAACGTCGTCGGGCCGTGGGGGCGGCGCCTGTTCCTGGTGGGCTTCTGGGGAGCCGTTTTCTCCAGTCTGCTCGGGGTTTGGCAAAGCGTGCCCTATCTGTTCGCGGACTTCCGCAGGCTCTCCGGCAGCATGGCGGATGAGCCTATCGCGCCGGGCGCTTTGGCACGGACGACGGCCTACCGTGTCTACCTTGTCGCGCTCGCGCTTGTCCCGCTCGCGTTGCTCTGGCTCCCACTCAGGACGATCCAGCTTTCCTACGCGGTCATCGGGTCACTGTTCATGCCGCTGCTGGCGTTGACACTGCTGATCATGAACAATCGTGCTACCTGGGTCGGGCGCGAGTATCGCAACGGCTGGATCACCAACGCCGTCCTGGCGGGTACGCTGGCCTTTTTCGTCTACGCGGGCGGCACCACCGCCGCTACCAAGGCAAGCGCCCTGATGTCCCTTTTATTCGGTTAGCTCCTGCCTCACGGCGCCGCGAACGCGGCGTTGGCGGGATCCATCCGCCCGGTGCGGTCACGTTTTACAAATGGGGCGCGTTCACCGATGGTTGCCCCATTGGGTTCGCCTCTACCGGCAGGCGTTGAGGTTGCTACGATGTCGCGCCATGAGCGCGATCACGGTTCGAAATCTTAAGAAGTTCTACCGCGTCCACCGCAAGGCGCAGGGGCTGACCGCCTCGGTCAAGTCGCTGTTTCGCCGACAGTACAAACAGATACGGGCCGTGGACGGCATCAGCTTCGACATCGAGCCCGGCGAGATGGTGGGCTTCCTGGGCCCCAACGGCGCGGGGAAGACCACGACGCTCAAGGTTCTCAGTGGGTTGATCTTCCCCACCGAGGGAAACGTTCGCGTCCTCGATTTCGTTCCGCAAGAGCGAAAAAACGCCTACCGCCGCCGGTTCGCCCTGCTGATGGGCCAGAAGAACCAGCTTTGGTGGGACTTGCCGGCCTCCGAGTCGTTCCGCCTGCACAAAGAGATTTACTCCATCGAGGACGACCGGTTCGAGCGCGTGCGAGGCGACCTCTGCGAGCTGCTCGATGTCGACGATCTGCTAAACCAACCGGTGCGCGAACTGAGTCTCGGGGAGCGGATGAAGATGGAACTGATTGCCGCCCTGCTACACTCGCCGGACATCCTGCTGCTCGATGAGCCGACCATCGGGCTCGACGTCGTCGCCCAGGCAAGCATCCGCCGCTGCCTGCGGGACTACAATCGCCAGCGCAACGTGACGATCCTGCTCACCAGCCATTACATGCAGGACATCGAAGCGCTGTGCGATCGGGTCCTGGTTATCAACCACGGCCGCCTGGTTCACGACGGCCCCCTGCGCGACATCATCGATCGCTTCGGCGGATACAAAGTGGTGACGCTTCGTTTCCACGACGGGCAGATGCCCGCTCAGTTCGACGACGTCTGCGAGGTGCTCGAGCGGGACGGGCCCAAAGTCAAACTTCGCCTGCCGCGCGAGTTGGTCGCCGAACAGGCCGGACGCCTGCTCACCGCCTACGACATCGACGACATCAGCGTCGAGGACCCGCCGATCGAGGAGGTCATCGGCGCCATGTACAAGGCCGTCGCCCATGAGGAGCCCGCGCCGCAACGTCCGGCGGACGGCGAATGAGTAAGTATTGGGTCGTCTTCCGTATCGCCCTGGCTGAACGGCTCGTCTACCGGGCGGACTTTTTCATCTCGACCTTCCTGCGCTTCATCCCCATCATCACGACGATCCTGCTTTGGCGGGCGATCTACGACGGCGCCCCGGACGACGGGGCCGGCGGCGAGAAGCGTGTCCTCGGCGGGTTGCTCTACAGTCAAATGGTGGGCTACTATCTCTTCGTGATGATTTCGCGGGCCTTCGGCTCCATGCCGCGGCTATCGACGGACGTGGCCGGTGACATCCGCGACGGCGGCTTGCGCAAGTATCTCCTCCAACCGATCGACTACATCACCTACCACGCGGCCCTGCGCGCGGCACACAAGTCGGTCTACTTCGTGATGGCTTCCGGGCCGTATGCGATGGTGTTCTGGCTCTGTCGCGACTTTCTTCCGGACTGGCCGAGCCATGTTTCGCTCGTGTTGTCCGTGGCATCGCTTTTACTTGCCTTTCTGCTGGGCTTCATGGTGAATTGCACGCTGGGGTTGCTGGCGTTTTGGTTCCTGGAAGTCCGCAGCTTTCTTCACGTCTTCATGGTTGGCCAATACTTTCTGAGCGGGCACATGTTCCCGCTGAGCCTGCTGCCCGACTCCGTCCAGGGCGTGGTCACGTGGCTGCCGTTCGCCTACGAAACCTACTATCCAACTTTGATCCTGCTTCAGCGCCTCGACACCGCCGAAGCCGTGCGCGTTCTGTTCATTCAGGCCGGCTGGGTGGCCGTGCTGTTTGTGGCCGCTCGGTTGGCGTGGCGCCGCGGGCTGCGGCGATATGCCGCCTACGGAGGTTGATCGCGTGCGTGCCAACTACGGTCGCATCCTGGCTTGCTTCCTGAAGAACAGCCTGATCCGCGAGATAACCTTTCGCGGACACTTCCTGATGAACGTGGTCGGCGAGCTGATCTGGGTCGTGCTGTTGCTGTTGTTCGTGAAGGTCATCTTCACCAACACGACCAACGTGCGCGGGTGGAGCGAGGCGCAGTACCTGTTCCTCATGGGCACGCACATGATCGTCACGAACATTTTCGAGTCGCTGTTCTTTGGAAACTGCTGGCGTGTGGCCGAGCTGGTGCGAACGGGCGACCTCGACTTCGTGCTCCTTAGACCGGCCAGCGCGCAGTTCCTGCTCTCGTTTGAGCGAGTGGATTTCGCGCCGCTGGCGAACCTGCCGGTGGGGGCGGCCCTGTGCCTGTATGGCTTGAGCATCCAGGGGGTCTCGGTAACGGCCACCCAAGTCGGGTTGTATTTTCTGCTGATCGCCGCGGGCGTGTTGATTCTCTACTCGTTGCTGTTCATGTTTGCGGTGACCAGTGTTTGGCTCATTCGGCAGACGGGCGTGGACCACCTTTGGTTCTACACCATCAGCCTGGCGCGGTACCCGGCCGAAATCTATGAACGCTTTGCGGGCGGCGCGCTCTATTTCGGCTTGGTGTTTGTGATTCCCGTGCTGATGGTGTCCAACCTGCCGGCCAACGTGATGATGCGAACATTCAACCCGCTGATGGTGGTTCATATGCTGCTGGTCGGCTTCCTCCTACTGGGGCTTTCATCGATCGTCTTTAGATTCGCCCTTCGCTGGTACCGTTCGGCCAGCAGTTGACCAAACCACCGCGGAAGTTGTTTCTCATGCGGGCATCCCGGCACAAGAGCAGGAACGGTCGATCTTGCCGCGTCACGCTGGGTTTTCGGTTGCGGAGCTACGCTTCTTCACCTGCCTCCCTTCTCGGTTCGGGTCTTGGCTCCAGCCCGCAATTCGCGAGGTGACACCTCCAACTCAACCGCGTCCGACAGGACCGTGTACGCCTGATTGCTCGAGTCCCGCACGTGTGTCGCGGTTTCATCCAGGCGAATCACGAACCGACCCGTCGCGCGCTCGGAGGCGCGAAGCGTGAAACTTCCCAAATGGCTGGCTCGCGCCAGGTCACTTCCCCCCAGGAAGCGAAGAGCACCGAGGCGGGCGCCGGTTTCGTCGATTGCCTCCATCGATTCAGCGGCGCTGAAGGCATAGTCTCGTCGCTGCGTGTCGATCCAGAGTTTCTCCACCGAGAGTTGCGCAGTACCGGTTCCTTCGATATCGAGTGCAAGCTGATAGGAGCGAAGATCACGAACGTCTTCGATATATGCATGGATCGTGACCGTACCGCCCGGAGTCACCCGCGTGCTGGTCGCCGCCAGCCTTACGTTGACAGAAGCTGCCGTCGGCGACGGGCGGATCATTCGCGCATCCCTTTCGAACGGCTGAAGATCCGCGGCGCGGGTTTGCGAAGGTTGGGTCGAGGCCGCAGCGCTCTGTGTCGTCGAGCATGAGGCCGGCGGCGAAAATGGGAACGCGCGCCCGCCGAACGCGTCAAGCGCAAGAACGACCTCGGTAATGTTGATCTTGAAGTCCAGCGCCCCCGGTTCGAGGTCGGCGCGCAGCTTGCTCGGCGCACCGGGACGGTTGCTGAACTTGTCCAACAGCGCCACAACATCCACCACCACGTCGATGCTGCCGTCGGGCAGGGACCAATGACCGTCGGTGAACGCTCCAGCGACATCGCCCCACCGGCCTGTGCCCACGGTCAGCGGTGGCGAGTAATTCTCTTCGGCGCCGAGGGCGCAGTCGGGCAAGATGACCTGAACATCATAGACGCCGCCGGGAACGATGGACTCATGGTACACGTGCAAGTCGCCTTGCGCGCCGAAGTCGAAGAAGCTTGGCTGGCATTCAAGTGGGGAGGCTACGAACGTGGGGAAGCCCGCGATCGGTGCCGCGTTGCCGCTCTGTTCGCTGAACTCTCCGGGTTCTCCAACCCACATCGATGTTCCGTTCAACGCGGCGTGCTGACCCGGAAGATCGACGAACGTCACGCGGACGGCGTGAGTCTCGCCGACCGCGCCGGCCGCGAAGGTAAGGAAGCGGTTCTTGGCAACTACCGTTTCGGCCGGCCTCGGCGGCTCCGCGAAGCAGGACTCCGCCTTCAAATGCAGTTCCGCGTTTCCGGAGCTCGTCGCACCAGGCTCACCGAACCCGCCGACCCGGATCGTGTAGCACATGCCCGCCGTCATCGGCATTCGGACCTCGGAGGGTCCGCCGATGGCCGGCTCCATCACCTCGTCGTTGCAAAACAGCAGCGCGCTATTATCCGCCGGACAGAGGCACTCCGGTCCACCGCCGTAGACGGCGAGCATGGTGTCCCAAGCGCACCCGGGATCATCACCGCCGCAACCCACTGAATCGACGAGGCTGAGCGTCAAACGACCGTCAATCGGAGCGACATAGTGATACCAGACATCAAGGCCGAACGGCAGATCCGGAAGAATCTGGCCGGATCCTCTGGTACAGTCCACAGTAGCCGGTCCGTCCGTCGTGGAACAGGTCGTGTCAAGCGCCACACGGAGTTCCTGGTCACTCGGAAGCATCGCCGCCGCGGAGCAATCGTCGTTTAGCGCCTCGCATGGAACAAACGGCGGCAGATCCACAAACAGAATGTCATAGGGCAATGCGAGCCCGCCGTGGCCCGGCGGAAACAATTCGGCCGTGCCCGGCGTCCCCAAGGATCCGCGACAATCAGAGCCCGGGAGCAGCCCGGCGCAGGGTCCGCGCGTGTCCTCGCCATCCGGCAGCGGACCGGCGAAGCGCAGCACGGTATTGCCGAATAGGCTGCCGGCATACACGTTGCCGCGTGGACCGATCGCAGCGGCGAACGGGAAGCAGCCTCCGGGAGCGAACAGGGCGCTATCCGGATCGGTCAGCGGACCGGGGCACGGTGACCCGGGTGTAAGCCCGGTGCAGTCTCCTCCGGGGGTCGGACCGGCAAACCGCCAGATCGTGCCACCGACTGAGCCGCAATTCTGTGTGGCGATGACATAGATGTTACCATCCGGTCCGAAGGCGGCGGTGCCAGGCCATGTGGCGCCGAAAAGGCTCAGGGGGACGAACTCGGCCGTCTCGGGGTCTCCCAAGGGCCCCGGCATGTAATCCCCGGTCTTGCTATCGAAACGCAGAATGCCAAGGTCTAGGTAGCTGGCGTAGAGATTGCCTTCGTCATCCCAGAACGGCTTCATCGGGTTCGCGGGAAAGGGTCCGGGCACCTCGAAACTGGGGACGAGGATGGCCGATCCCGGAGGCGCCAGAGGTCCCGGGCACGGATCACCGGGAAGTGCGTCCGCCGGACATGGATCAAGCTCCGGCGGCAGCACGGGTATCGGTCCCTTGAAGCGCATGATCGTATCGTGAGGGCCGCTGGTGACGTAGAGATGTCCGTCGGCCGCGCTGCCCGGCCAGTTGATCGCCCAATGTGTCGGCACAGCCAACCCCCCGCTCTTCGGCAGCACGAAGATATCCATGAAGGCTCCGGTATGGAGATCGAATCGTGCGATCTCGTCCATCGTCCCGCTGGCGACGAAGAGGCTCCCGTCCGGGCCGATCGAAATGCCGTTAACCTGAAAGAGCCGCCCGCGCTGGATGTGTACTCCGACAAACTCCCCCGTTTCACCGTGGTATCGTAAGACAGTGTGACCTGTAAGACTTGGAATCAGGATGGCAGGCTCCGCGTTCGCGTGACCGACCACAACGGCCATCACGAGGCCCGCGGCCATTCCAACCGTCCACACGTTGCTCGATCGACTTTTCTTCATCAGGATTCTCCTTTGTGCATGACGGTCGGCGAAGGGGGACAAACCGGCGCCCTACGGAGGTACGGAATAGGCGACGACCGCCCCCCTACGCCTCCCGGCTCCAAGAGCCGGCCGGTGTGGGGACCGAACGACTCGAAAACATTCGACTCATTAACTAAGCCGGTAAGGACCGGTGAGGCTCACGAGGAAAACTGGCATTTTGTTTCTCGTCGAGGTACAATCGGGCTGGTCAGGGTGGCATTGGGGTCGGATCGACTCGCCGCCCTACCCGAGTTCACCTCGAGTGTCGGAGTCACGGTCATGTGCGAGCCCGACGACGCATTGCTGGCACAGGCCACCGCCGGCGACATGGAGGCGGTAGGCCGGCTTCTAAAGCGCCATGTGCGCACCCTTCGTGGCACGTTGGCCGGAAAAATCCCCCGGCGCTGGCAGTCGGTGCTCTCCGTGGAGGATGTCCTCCAACAGACGTTCGCCGATGCGGTCCGCGACATTCGCGGCTTCTCCGGCACGGCCGACGGTGAGTTCACCGCCTGGCTATCGTGCCTTGCCCAGTGCAACCTCTGCGACGCTCTCCGCACGCTGGAAGCGAAGAAACGGGGTGGGTCGCGCCGCCGTGTTCACGCACGCAGCGACTCGGAATCCGCCGGGCTGCTCGACGTACTTGGCCTGACCGGCACCACGCCCAGCCGAGCGGCCGCACGCGACGAGGTTCGCGCGGCGGTGGAAGAGGCAGTGAGCAGTCTTCCCCGCGACTATCGGATTGTCGTCCAGATGTATGATCTTGAAGGGGAGCCGGTGCAGAAAGTGGCGGCGGCGCTCCATCGTAGCGTTGGCGCCGTGTACATGCTCCGATCGCGGGCCCACGACCGATTACACGACCTGATGGGCGCAACGACCAACTATTTCAGCGATTCGGCGTGAGTTGAATAGCACTTCTTACGGCTATCTGAATGTAGGCGCGTGCTCCTTGCGCGATGGAACGATAGTCTGGACTCAACAATGGCAACCGCATCCGACGACCCACACTCCTCTGACAGCGATGCTCGCCTGATCGAGGCGGCACTGCGCCAAGAGCTTGGCGAGGCGGGTACGGAAACGCTCAGCCGCACATCCACCGGAACGGCCGAACGACGGGCAGGCGCCGCAATCCCTCAAACGATCGGGCGATACCGTATCACGCGGGTCATCGCCTCCGGCGGCATGGGCACGGTGTATGAGGCCGTTCAGGACAAACCCCATAGAACCGTCGCGCTGAAACTGATCAAGCAGGGCATCGCCTCCCCGTCTGCCCTGCGTCGATTCGAGTTTGAGTCCCAGGTTCTCGGTCGGCTTCGCCACCCCGGCATCGCGCAGGTTTACGACGCCGGCACGTATTGTGACGAATCGGGGACCATGCCCTACTTCGCGATGGAGTTCATCCCCAACGCCAAGACCCTCACCAGGTACGCGCAAGACAAGATGCTCGGCACGCGCGACCGGATGCGGTTGTTCGCCGAGGTCTGCGACGCGGTTCACCACGGCCACCAGAAGGGCGTGATCCACCGAGACTTGAAGCCCTCGAACATTCTGGTCGATGCGAATGGCCATCCGAAGATCATCGACTTCGGCGTCGCCCGCGGCACGGACTCCGACATGGCCGTCACGACGCTTCAGACAGACGTCGGCCAGCTCATCGGAACACTGCAATACATGTCTCCGGAGCAGTGCGAGGCCGACCCCCACAACATCGACACTCGGTGCGACGTGTACGCGCTGGGCGTGGTCTTCTTTGAACTGTTGACCGATCGGCTGCCGTATAACCTGGCGCGGAAAGCCATCCACGAGGCCACGCGGATGATCCGTGAGGAACCGCCCGCCAAGCTGAGCACGTTCAACCGAAGGCTTCGCGGAGACGTGGAAACGATCGCGCTGAAAGCGCTGGAGAAAGACCGCGACCGGCGATATCAGGCGGCCACCGACTTCGCGCAGGACATTAAGCGTTACCTGGGCAATGAGCCGATCAGCGCGCGGCCGGCGAGCGTGCTCTATCACGTTCGCGTTTTCTCCCGGCGGAACAGGTCGCTCGTTGGAGCCGTCGTTGTCGTGTTCGCCGTCCTGCTCGGGACGACCATCTTCAGCACGTGGCTCTCCATCAAAGCGGAACGCGCGCGGAGAAACCTTGTCAATCCCGACAACCTCACTCGGGGCCAATCCGGATTGTTGGGGTCAGAGAATACCGAGCCATGCGATCTGAGAGATGGGGGCGGATTAACCTGGCGGGCGTATCCTACCCACAAGAACGACCGATCGGCTCACTCTGCCCCACGGTTCTCGCGGAAAGCCCGTACGATACGAAAAGCCGCCCGTGCTCAGGCTGCCAGGAACGGTAGCTTCGGGGTCAGAAGGTCGATCGGGGGGGGGCGATTTGCGCCACTTCCTACTCGGGGAGGTTCAAATTGCACAACGCTGCCGGGACAATAAAGCCATCTTGAGGGCGGCACGCCGGGTCAGAGCCGTGGGCGCAAGCCCACGGA
>CBDUXT010000094.1:0-21145 GCA_965371245.1 uncultured bacterium
GAGTCGAAAAAGAACGGCCGCAAGACTCGACACGTCATAGCGCTGTCATACTAGTTGGGTGGGCCATGGCTTTAGCCGTCGGGGACGCGAATCCGGCGACCATTCCAGCCTCCCCGCTGAAGGGGTGGCCACCCACCGAGCAAGACCCGCGGATTCAAGGCTGGCCGTACACTAGCCTGTTCGCAACGCGGCAACAGACCTCGCCGAAGGCGCGGCTTTCGACCGGTATAAGGCCGTCCGTCAAGTCGACCATCGTGGCGTCCGACGACGCTCAGCGCGGCGGATGTCAACCGCTGGCCGGCCAGTCGGATTCGAGTTTCGTGGCCAACTGCTCGAGTTCCTCGCGGCTCTTGCCGCCGAACCGCTGGCACCCGACCTCACAGAACTTGCTACACAGCGTGCTCTGGGTCTGGTCAGGCAGCATGCGATCGCTCATCACAAAGAGAATATCATCCTCCTTGGCAATGTGATTGGTCAGTAGTTCGACGTAGTCGCCGGCGGCGCGGAGCCACCGCCGTGCGGCGTCGGCGTCGCCCTGACCGTGGGCGTCGAGGGCCTCGCCCATGTCGCGCGTCAACTGTCTGCCGACCTGATGCTCGTAGAGCATGACGCCGATGGGTCCCTGGTCACGCGGCATGCCGCACGACTCCAAAGCCGGGAACAGAAGATCCTCCTCCTTCGCGTGGTGACACGCATCGGCGAACAGGCGGAAGAACTCCACGCACCGCCCTGCCGCCTCGTGCTCGAATCCCTCGCCCGATTCGTAACGGGCTATCAGCCGGCGTAGGACGGCCAGCACGCGGAGAATGACCTGGTGCTCGCTCTTTAACACCGCCGTGGGTTTGTCGATCTGATTTGTCGATTCCATCTCGTTCAGCCTTTCACAGGACTCGCTTCTCTTGAATCGTAATGGCGTCGGGCGGGCACAGATACGCGCAGACGCCGCAACCGGCGCAGCCCTCTTCGTTGATGACCGGCAAGCCCTTCGCGTCGAACGCGATGGCCTCGTTCTTCAGCGGGCATCGCGCCACGCAGTAGTCACACGGCTGCCCCTGCGTCACATAGCACTTTGCTTCTTCGATGACGGCCGTGCCCATCGCCACCGAGGCGATCGTCTCGACCCGCAAGGCCAGCGGCTCGCAGGCCGCGACGCAGGGCAGGTCTTCGCAAAGATAGCACGGTGATTCATCCCAGATAATCGCGGGCGTGCCGGCGTCGTCGCCGAACTCCGGCCCCAGCCGCCGGATCGACTGATAGGGACACGCCTCCTGGCAGGCCGTGCATCGCGTGCAGACCTCGCGAAACGCCGGTTCGGGCAGCGCGCCCGGCGGTCTAAGCCAGCTCCGCGGCGCGCTCTTTTCCCTGTGAGCCCGCTCGAAGAGGTCACTGGCGCGGTCGAGGATGCGCGCGGGGTTCACGTTGGTGAGCACCGACTCACAAAACCGCGTGAAGAACTCTCTGCGCGACACATCCATCGATCAACCCGTCACATGGCCGAGGTGCGCATTTCCATCGGCTGCTTGAGAAGCCAAAGGCTGAACACACTGAAACAGATCATGCCCACGAGCATGGGCAACTGGCTACGAAAGGCGCCTCGCGCCGTGCCGAACAGTCGCAGCGAGGTCTTCTGCGCGATCCACAGACTGTACACGTGGCCCACCAGAACCAGGAACACTTGCAGCACCCAGAGGCGACTCAGAGAAATCATCGGCGGCACGGTCCACGAGGCCGTCCCGAGCACGTTCCATCCCCAACCAAACGGGTCGGAAATCATGGCGACGACCTTCGGGCCTTCCATCAGCAGATGCTCGAGGTTGTGGGCGATGTGGTAAAAGAGCGCAATGGGCAACAGAGCATAGGCGTAGCGGATGAAGTAGTCGCGATAGGTCAGCGGCCTGGTGGCATGTACCCGGCCAACCTTCACGGAGACCCCGACGAGCGCTGCGTAGATCGCGATGGGAGCGAGCATGAGGACACCCATCCCGATGGAGAAACCGACGATTCGCCCGAACCCCCCGACGTCTCGGATGCCATCGACAAACTGCTGCCACACCGGTGTCATGGTCAGCCCATGGAATCCCGTGATGGCAAGCATGAGCAGCGCCAGATACGCCTCGTCGGCACGGGGCTTGCCCTCGACCACCAGATCACTGCCCCAGGGGCGAAGGTTGACGGCCATGTTGTCGTGGGGGCATGCCTGCACGCACTCCATGCACTGGATGCAGTAGGTGTTCGTGGACAGCTTCCCAGGGTAAAGGAACGTCGGGCAGCCGTAGGCCGTCTCGCTGCCGGTCACGCACTCCTTTCCGCTGCACGCCTTGCACACGGCTGCGCTCTTATGGCGAACCTCGGTACCGGCGAACAAGGCGTACAAGCCGCTAACGCGTCCGACCAGGCATCCGTATCGACAGAAGCTCTTTCGATCGAACAAGAGCGCGGACACGACGGCCATCAGCAGCATGCCGATCGCCAGGTAGGCCGTCACTCGTGGCTTCATCGTGACCCCGAAGCCCAGCTCGATCCAGGTCAGCCCCACGAACATCACGGTGGCAATGAGAATGTTGCGGACGATCTTCGGCCACTTCCATCCGAGGCTCAGCCCGTCGTCGGACTTTTTCCAGAATCGCAGTCGTTCGGTCCAGCCCGCGATGGCATCCCAGGGGCAGACATAGCACCAGCCCTTGCCCGCGAACATAATGAAGATGATCAAGAGCCCCCACCAGATCGTCCAGGTGAGAATCGGCGCGATGTTCAGCGCCGGGTTTTGATGGCCGAACAACCCGGCCGCGATGACCAGAAGAAAGAGCGCACTGACCACGGCCTGTAGAACGAAGCGGAACATGCGCGAGTACAGCGCGGTCCTTACCCACGCGATGGACAGCAAATCGAAACGGTCGCCGCGGACGGCGTGTGCCGCAACGGAACCCAGCGGCGCGATGGCCGCGTGAACGGGGTGAATCGGCAGTGCGATGGCGCCGGCCATCGCCGTGGCACCAGGCGGCATCGTTCGCGCCACCATTCGCTCACCCTCGCCGTGAATCTGCTCGCGCGTCATCCGCGCCGCGGACCGCGCGGGCTTCCTTGCCCGCGTCACCACCCGAGCGCCGCGACTGAGCCAGTCGAAGAGCCCGAAGCTGACGACCAACACGGCCGCGATCGAGGCGTAGTACATCCAGGTGGGGATGCCCCACATGCTGTGCATGAAAAACGCCGCGGGATCGCGCTTGAACATGGCACGGTGGTCGGCGCTGCAAAGCTCATAGCTGTTGCCCAGGTAGGTGGCCGTGAACTGATGATCGGATGCCACCGCTTCGTCACAGACGACGCAGCGACGCTGCACGAAGCGCTGCGGCTGGGCCAGGAATCGCTCGCGACATCGCTCGTTGCAGAAATGGTACGTTGTGCCTTGATAGGCGGCCTCGATCCCCCAACTCGTGTTCACCTCCATCCGGCAGACGACGTCGATCCATCGACCCGAGGCCGACGCCGATAGGCCCGCCGACCGATCGCCCGGCAGGTTCGTCGCGACCACGACGGCGACCACCGCGCCGAGCAGCAGATAAGGAAACAATAGCTTGAGACGATCCATAAACCCCATGCCCTATCAGGCAGTGACCAGTCACATGTCCCGAGCCGCGGGCTTCAGCCCGCGCGGACTTCCATCAGCCGAGTAGGTCGGGTCATCGACCCGGCATTGCTCTTGCCGAGACCATGCGTCGGCGCAACCGTTTCTTCTGAACTGCCCGTATCACGACAAGACCGAAGATCAAGCCGAACGATGCGGTCAGCACGACGGACGACGCGGACGACGGGTCGCCCGCGATCATCAGAAACGGAATAACCTCCTGGCGACCTTCGACCATCATGGTAAGCTCGACGACGTACTCACCGTCGATCGGGAAGGTCACCTGGAGTTTGTGCTCATTGTCGAACGGCCGGCGCCGCGTCGGCGGTACGATGACCACATTGTCACCGAACGTGCTGGTCTGCAGGATGCGAACGGTGATCGCCTCGGCGAAGACGCTCTTTGTTACGCGGTTCTTGATATAGAATGCCAGATTGGCCGGCTCGCCCGGCGTGGGGATGCCCGGGTACGAAGTGAGCAGCACATCGTACGGTCCGGTCGTGGCCGGGTACTCCAGCGTCGGGCGCTGCGGGTAGTTCTCCTTGTAGGAATAGTGCGGCAGCCCCAGGATGTGATGCCCGAACCCCGGTGAGGGCGACAGCAGAACCGTCAGCGCTGCGGCGGCGGCCGCCACCTTTCTAGGAAGCGCCCGCGAGCGACGGACGGTGCCGTGGCTCTGTCGCTTCGGAAGACCAATCGTGAAGTAAAGCGCCTTAGGGCCGCAGTGGCGAAGGCAGACGCCGCAGTTGTCGCACTCGATCGAGCCGGACTCGGTGATGGGGTTGATGCCCGCCTCGCACACGGGGATGCACTCCCGGCAGCCGGTGCAGGCAGTGGTCACCAGCTTCACGCGAACGGCCCGCTTCCAGCCGAGCACCGCATACAGGGCACCGCCGGGACACATGGTTCGACACCACCATCTGGGCGAAACGAACACCTCGAAAGCAACCATCGCCCCCAGAAGAACCAACATACCGGTCAGTCCGGTACCAAAGACCCAGGCGTGGGCCGCGCGGCTGATCACCGCCGGTGGATAGATCAAGGCGAACAGCGGCATCGACGTCACCGCGGCCAACACCAAACCAACCAGCAGGAAGATGTACTTGTTGGCGAAGGAGAACTTGACGTCGCCGGGCTGAATCTCCGCGAAGCGCAGCAGCCGGCGAAGCTTGCCGGACAGCTCGAACAAGACATAGCCCGGGCAGATCCAGCTACAGAACACCCGGCCAAGGACCAGCGTCACAAGGACGGGCAGGAGAATCGAGACGAGAAGCGGAACGTGAATCGTCTTCGACGCGGCCAGCATCTCGGCGGCGGCAAGTGGATCGGTCAGCTCGACGCCCATCAGCCGCATCGACCAGACGGTACCCTTGTTGGCGTCGAGGAAGGCCTGTGGATCGTCCAGACGATCGACCAGCGGATGCACCATCTTGGTGACGACTTCGCCGCGCATGCCGGCCATGAGCTGCTCGTCGTCGATCACCCGCGCGGCGCGATAGTGGGCGTAGAGACTCAGGAGCGGAACGCCCACGACGATGACCAGCACCGCTGCCTGAACCCCGCGGCGGATGACTTGCAGCAACATCACGCGGCCCCCCGGACGATGGCCTTGCGCGTTCGGACCACGCGGATGGCCGGCTCACCGCGCACGACCGTTCGGCAGATGTCTTCACACAGGCCGCAACCGACGCAGACGTCGGTGAAGACGACGGGGGCGAGAAACGCGCCGGGCTCCAGCTTGATCGCCCGGTTGCGCAGCGGGCAAACCATGAAACACTCGCCGCATGGCCCACGGCGCTCGAGTGGCCCGCCCGCTTCGGTTGGATCACGACCCAACTCCATCAGGACGGCCTGCTCGCGGCGAATGCG
Source organism: uncultured bacterium (assembly GCA_965371245.1). GTDB lineage: Bacteria > Planctomycetota > Phycisphaerae > UBA1845 > UBA1845 > CBDUXT01. The sequence goes on from CBDUXT010000094.1 coordinate 5,495, forward strand.
CTTGGCCTTGAAGGAGAGACACAGATCCTCGCGCAGCTCGACGGAGCCCATGTCGGCCTCGCTCATGTCCGTCAGCGTGGGCAGGGCGCCTGTCGGGCAGGCAGGACCACACTTCATGCAGAGCGTGCAACCGGCCCTTGCGGGATCGACATAGGGCGTGTGGTAGTGCTGTCCGTGCTCTTCGGTATAGAACTGAATGGCCCCCGGCTCGCAGGCATCCTGGCATCGATAGCAGCGAATGCACGCGGCGAGGAAATCGGGCTCGGGCAACGCACCCGGCGGGCGGAGCAATCCGGCGAGTTTCGCGTAGGGGCGCTTCACGGCTGGGAAGTGCGAGGCGCCGGCGCCAAGCAGCGTATGAAGCAGCTTACCGGTCAGGAGGAATCCAAGTCCGGCGGCGACCGTGCGCACGATGTCGCGGCGCGTCAGGGGCATCATGCGTTCACCGCCTTCACGCGAACGGCGTGCGGATAGCGAATGCAGGCGCGCTCGCAGCAGCCACACCCGATGCACGCCTCGGGATGCACGGTCGGGCGCTCCCATAAACCCACGGTCATGGCCTCACCCGCCAGCGGACACGCGCGATAACAAGCGCCACAGCTCCAGTTGTTATAGGAATAGCACAGGTCGAAATCGATCTGGGCCACGCCGATGGCAACCTTCGCGGCAATGTCCTCGCGCGTTTTCTCGACAAGCTGCAACGCACCGCTCGGGCACGCCTCGGTACACTTTAGATAATCGCCGTCGGCCCCCATGCACAACATGCAGGCGGCCTTGCGCATGTGCATCGTCGGCGTTCCCGGTCCGGCGGCACGTGCGGAAGAAGGCATGGGTTCGAGGCAGTGGTTGGGGCACGCATCCATGCAGCGCATGCAACGGATGCAGGTCGAAAGAAAATCGCTCTCGGGAAGCGCGCCGGGAGGTCGTAGGGGACTCGGCGATTCCCCACCTGTTTGCTCGCCGAGCCCCGCTACGTACGATCCTCCTCCGATGGCCACGCCCAGCGCGGCCGACTGCTTCACGAACTCACGGCGACTCATTCCCATGCTGGTCAGATCACTTCGATACGGGCGGCCAGCTTCTTGTAGTCGCACTGCCCGCTGACCGGGTCCCAGGCGCGGTGGCTGGCGGCGTTGACCAGCCACTTGTTCTTGACCGGGTCCGCGCTGTCGGCGACGGACAGGTTCCACGGGCTAAACAGATACCCCGGCGGCACCTCCGAGCGACCCGGACGGATCATGCTGTTCTGCCCGACCGACACGCGCCCCTCGTAGTGACCCCGCCTGGTCACCAGGCGAACGCGCTGACCGTCTTTTAGCCCGAACCGTTTGGCGTCGTCCACGTTCACCTCAACGTACTGCTCCGGCACCAGCTTCATGGTCGTCGCCCCGCGAATGGTCTTGGCCGTGTGGAAGTGTTCATACACAACACCCAGACCGAGCCAGAACGGGTAGATGTCCTTATCCTTGTGATCGTTCAACGACAGAACCTTGTCATTGTATGCCTCAAGGTGAGGAAGCTCGGGCACAAGCCCGGCGTCGCGGGCCTCGACGAGGATCTTCGGCCTCCCCTTGTTGGGTCCGTCGGTGTAGACGTCGTCGATCAAGAACGGCCCTTCGCCCGGACGATTCTTGTTTCCATACTTCATCAGCTTGGCCGTCACGGCGGCGAGCTTCGTGTAGTCCTGCTGGCACAGTTTGAACCTGGCCTTGCCGTCGGCGTGCCGGAAGTCGCCGTACGGCTGCCCGGCCCAGCCCTCCTGACCCAGGTAGCGCCGCGGCGTTCCCCCGGCCTTGGCGATGGCGTAGCTCGGCGCCGGCCACTGAATGCCGCGCAGGCTGCGAAGCTGATCGTAAAGCGAAACGCCGTCTTTCTGCTCGACCTCGAGCATGCCTGTCAGGTCCGCGTCCGAGCCTTCGCTGGCTCTAAGAATGTCTCGGAACACGTCTTCCGGGTTGTAGGCCATGATCCCGTTGCCCATCTCGACCGTCTTTTTCCACGGGAAGATTTGGTCGGCGTCGAGCCCGAACTTCTCGGCCAGTGCCCTGCCCTTGTCGATGGCCATGTCCATGTCGGGTCGGCAGTTCGGCGGCGGGTTGGCCGTTCCGTCGCAGATGTAGATGCGCCGTTCGGATTGGATGTACGTGCCGCCGGTCCATTCACCCCACGTCGCGGCGGGGAAGATGATGTCGGCGTAGAGGTTGTTGGGGGCATGGCGGTAGATTTCCTGAACGACGACGAACATCTTGCTCAGCGCGGGACGGACCAACGTCTCCACGTCGGGCATGTGGATGTGTGTGGTATACATCCAGAACATGGCGTCGAGCCCGCCCTTCAGCGCCCGTTCCATCATGCCGATGACCATGCCCGGATTCGGAAGCACGGACGTCTGAGCCAGCCGCTCACGGGGAACGCGCCAGGCGTCGGCGATGTGGTTTCGCCACGTCTCGTTCTTGAGCGGCTCGTTGAACGGCAGGCGCCCGGTGAGTCCGCCCATCAGACGCTCGCTCATGGCGTTGGGCTGTCCGGTCTGTGAGTGGCTGCCGCAGCCCGGCCGACCGATGTTGCCGGTCAACAGGTGCAAGTTGATGATGCTGATCGTGTTGTGCTGACCGTGAAGCATCTGGTTGTAGCCGATGCCCCAAAAGCTCAGCACGCCGCCGCGCCCGCGGCGCCGACCGCGGATGGACGCCTCGGCCCACACTCGGGCGACGCTCTCGATCGTTTCGACGCTCACCCGCCCGTTGTCGATGGCCTTGACCCGCTCTACGACCTGCTCCGGCGAGTAGTCGGCGAGCACGCCGTCGCGGTATTTCTTCCATCCGTTCGTGTGCTCGTCGAGCCACGACTCGGGCATGCACGCCTCCGGGTATCGCTTCAAGAGGATGTGCGCGATGGCGTTGAGATAGCTGATGTCTCCGTTGAGCGTTGGAATGTGATAGCTGTTGCGTGGGTTGATGTCCTCCAAACCGATGACCGTGCCCGTGCGACGCGGGTCCGCGACGCACGTCGGAATGTCGTTCTTGGCCTTATGGTCCGCCACGCGCCAGAACAGAATCGGGTGCGCCTCGCGGGCGTTGTGTCCCCAGAACGTGATGAGGTCGGCCTCCTCGATGTCCTCGTAGCTCGTCGGCGGCGCGTCCGAGCCGTACGAGTAAAAGTACCCCGTCACGGCCGAGGTCATGCACATCCGCGCGTTGGCCTCGATCGAGTTGCTTCCGATGACGCCCTTCATCAGAAGGTTCTCGATCCACTGGGCCTCCATCGTGAGCTGTCCGGAACCGTTCAACCCGACGGCGTTGGGTCCTTTGGCCGCGACGATGGCCGCGATGCGATCGGCCACGATCTCCTCGGCCTCTTCATAGGTCGCCTCGCGGAACACCTCGTCCGCAAAGCGGCCCTTCGATGCGGAGATATGCCCGTTGAGCGGATCGCTCATGTCGCGACGAACGAGCACCTTTTCAAGCCGGTCGCGATAGATCGGCTCATGCGCATTAAGGCCCTTGATGCACTGGATGCCCCGGTTGGTCGGGTGCTTCTTGTCCGGCACCATGCCGACCACGCGGTCGTTCTCCACCTTGATGAGCGTGCCGCAGCCCACACCGCAATACGGGCACGCGGCCTGGAGCAGCTTGACGCCCGTGCCACCGGCCTGACCCGGTGCGGCCGCGGCCCGCGCCTCCACGAACTCTTCCGGCAAGAGCGACGTCGCCGCGACAGCCGCCCCCGTGCCCGCCGCCATCTTCATAAACCCCCGCCGGTCAAACGCTTTTCCGTTCTTGACCACACGGTGGATGGTGCAGGGAACTTCCTCGGCGTCGTCGAACACCGGCAAATTGACGTCCGTCATCACTTAGTCTCCTGGTGCGCGCGGCCGCGCCGCAGCCACTGAGTTGGGGATCATTTGAGTCTTCGGTCCTTCGTGGAAGGTCGTGCGATCGTCAGCCGACACGTCGAACGGTTGCAGCGAACGCTGCGCTGGAAGCGTCATCGGCGACGGCGCCAGCGTGGACCAGTGGCGCATGTAGGCCACGATGTCATCCACATCGTCGCCGCTCAGGTCAACCAGCCCTTGCGCGCCGCGCCCAAAGGGACGCATGGCCGTGCCCTTCCGGCCACGAATGATCGTCGCTTGCAGAAATCCGTCGGTCGCGGCCGCGAGGAAGCCCTCGTTGTTCAGCTCGGGTGCCCAGAGCCCGCGCCCCTCCACGCCGTGGCATCCGGCACAGTTCGACTGAAACAGTTCACGTCCGCGGGCGAGATCCCAGGGTACGACGAAACGGTGTGGAATCTCCCCGGTCCGAGGTGAATCGAACGGCGACTCGTGCTCCCAGGAGCGCAAGTAGGCCACGACGTCGTTCACCTCGTCGCTGGTCAGGTTGAGGATGGACTGCGGACCCCGCTTGACCGGTCGCATCTCCGTCCCCCGCCGCCCCATCGCCATGGTGGCCATCAGAAACCCGTCGGATGCGTGCCGGAGGAAGTCCGGGTTCGATAGTGCCGGACCGCTGGCACCCTCGCCGCGGACACCGTGGCATGCGGCACAGTTGCTCGTGTAGATTGAGGCGCCGCGCTCGGATCGACCGTGTGGAGACTTCGACACCCGGACGATCTCGCCGGGACCCTTCCGCTCGAGCGAACGCACGAACGCAACGAGATCCTCGATCTGGCGGCCGCTCAACTCGCTGATGCCCTGCCCGCCCTTGCGGAATCCCCGCATCTCCGTACCTTCTTTGCCGAATGTGATCCACTCGCGCAGCATGACGTCCGTCGCGCCGGCGAGGAACGTGGGGTTGTTGAGCTGCGGACCCGTCGCCCCCTCGGCGTCTGTCCCGTGGCACCCGGCACAATGACCGCCGAACAGGCGAGCGCCGCCGTCCGCATCGCCTTGCGGCACACCCTGGGCGTGCCACTGAGCCGTCTTGGCAGGCCGCGTCTGCCATGTGCGAAGGAACCGAACGATCGAGGCAACGTCTTCACTCGAAAAGTGCCTCCAGCCTGGCATCCCTGTTCCGGAACGACCCTCAAGGAGCGTCGTGATCAGGTACGAATCGGGAACGGCCGTGAGAAACGCCTGTGTGTTGAGCGAGGGCGCCAGGTCGCCGGCGCCATCGGACCCGTGGCACATGACGCAATTCGCCTTGTACAGCGTACGACCTATGGATACGTTTACGTCCGATGACTCTTCGATAAGCAGCGCGGAAACGGTCGCCGCATCGCTGCGCGCAGGTTGCCAGCCGCGTAAAAAGGCAATCAGGTCGCTAAGCTCGCGGGCATCGAACTGCCGCCAGGCCGGCATCGCCGTGTTCGCGCGACCGTAGACAATCGTGTCGCGCAGGAAAGCGTCGGAGGCCACCGCGAGGAACGTCGGCGAGTTCAGCGAATTGCCGATCCCGCCCTCGCCATCGACCCCATGGCACGAAGCACAGTTCGCGCGATACAGTGCCCCGCCGACCCGCGCGTCTCCGCGGCCGGCGGACACCGAATCCAGATCGGGCACCGGCGGATCCCATGCACGAAGATAGCCGACCAGAAGAGTGATTTCGTCTTCGGAAAGCCCTCCCTCCGTTGCCCACGCCGGCATCTTCGTACCCGGTCGACCGCGGGCAACGATCTCCCGCAAGTATTCATTGCTGGCCACGGCGAGCGCGTCGGGATGGTTGAGCGATGGAACGATGACCTCGACGTCACCGCGCACTTCAACGACCACCGTGCGAACGTCCCAGTCGTGTCCCCACGGATCGGCATCGGTCGGCCACAGACCCGACCGCATGGTCGTGCCCAGCCCGTCGGCGCCGTGGCATGCCGAGCAGAACATCTTGTACAGTGTCTCGCCGCGAACCGGCTCGATGCCACCGGCAGACGCCAGGTGTGGAGAAGGCGTGTGGCTCGCCGGGGCGCTCTTGCGATGAAGGCTCATCATGTACCGCGCCAGCGAACGTGCCTGGCCCGGGGTCAAACCCATGTCGGGCATCTGCGTACCGGGCGACACTTCAGACGGAAGCATGAAGTGTTCGTAGAGCCATTGCTCGACCGTGTGCTCGCCCGCGATGCGGCTGAAGTCGAAGTCGTGTTTCGTCTTATCGCCGACAAAACTCAACTCGGGTCCCAGTGTACCGCCGCGCCCACGGTACTGGTGGCACCCAAGACATCCCGACTGAACCACCAACTGCTTACCCTCTGCCAGCGCATCCGCGCCGGACAACGAAAGCCGCAACGAGGCTTCATCGATCACTGACCTGGCAGCCTCTTGTGAACCGACCGCCTCCCTCTTGGCGAAGAGGTCCGACTCACCGCCGTAGAGGTCCACCTCGTAGTGGCAGCGCCCGCAACTTGTGTAGACCGCCTCACCTCGAAGAAGCGGGTGCTCCATGTGTGGAACGGGCGTGTCGTCGGCATACCGACCGTGGGCGGCGTGCTCGGTGGTGGCGAGGCCCTGCCCCTCGTGGCAGACGGTGCAGCCGAATCGATCCGTCGGGTGATCGATCAGCCAGTCGCCGGAGTGCCGTCGAAGCGGCGGACCAGCATCCGCCATCGCGGGGTTCTCGACACCCAGATGGCACGTCGTACAGCGATCGATGGTCCCGAGGTCCGGCAGGTAGAGCTGCTTGTGCTCAATCACGAATCCTTCCGCAGCCGCCCGGGCCGCATCGGAGTCGGCCGTCGAAACGAGCAAGCCGTGATACCGCCGCTGCTCGCTGCGCCAGTCGCCGCGGAAGTTCTCATCGAACGCCGCGGAGCCCAGCACGAACATCGAGGCCACCGAGCTGATCAGCAGCACAACCTTCATCATCTTGACTTGTCGAGAATCCATGCCTCGTCCTTGCCCGAACGAACTAATGCACCGGCCAGTCGCTCTGTGACCAATAGAAATCCCAGTTCGGGCCTCTGTGAACCGTTGCGAAGTAAGTCAGAATCACAAAGCCGACCAGAAAACAGGTGAACAGCGCAATCGCGCCCATCCGCGTCGAACTCGTCACCCGGACGGCGCCGATGGACCAGACGGCAAAGAGGAGGACAAAAACCGTACCGGGGTTGAAAAACGTAATCACGATCTGCGGCACCGCACTGGTTGCCTCCCAGTCGCGCAACCACCCGTAGCTAACGGTGAACCAGAGCATCCCCACGACCGAGACGGTGGCGAACACCGCGCTGAACAGCGCGACCCGCCGACCCTGTCGTCCGCTGAACCAAACGCCCGCATCCTCTTCTTCACGATCCAGGTAGGAAACCAGTGCCAGCGCGATGACCACGATCGCCGGAATCCCCACGCCGCCCATAAAAGCCGAGTACGACACCAGCTCTTGCAGGCCCAGGAAATACCACGGAGCCTTGGCGGGGTTCTCGGGCACGGACGGGTTGGCCATCTCGCTGAGCGGCGCGTCGAAGAACATGCCCAAAACAAGCATGGCCAGAACCGTAACCATCGACGCGGCCATGATGATGTAGATGACGTTAGGCCAGGTGGCGATGGTGTTGTGCAGTTCGCGGTTGACCGCCGGCGTTCGCCCCTTCATCAACCCCATCAGCCCATACGTCTTCAGCGGCGCGGGCTGATCGGTGGAACTCAAGGCTACAGCGCCCGTGACGCCACCGCTCGCGGAAGGAGGCAACTCGTCCGCCGAGGACGGGCGAACGAGGCCGCCGTCCTTGCGAATCCGCCAAAAGTGAACACCCAAGAGCACGGTCAGGGCAACGGGCAGCACGATGACATGCAAGACGTAGAAGCGGATCAGTGCCTCTTGCCCCACGTAGTGTGCGCCCAGAAGCAACTCTTTTTGCATGCGCCCGACGTCGAAGACCGAGGTGATGCCCAGCGCGTCGGTCAGCTCCGTCGGCGACTGGGCGATGTTGGCACCGATCGTCACCGCCCAATACGCGAGCTGGTCCCACGGAAGAAGATACCCGGTGAAGCTCAGCGCGAGCGTCAGGACAAAGAGAACCATCCCGACAATCCAATTGAACTCGCGCGGTTTCTTGTACGCGGCCGTGTAGAACGCGCGTGCCATGTGAAGCATCACGCACGCAACCATCGCGTGGGCGGACCAACGGTGAACGTTGCGCATCAGCCGCCCGGTGGGAACCACGTGGATGATGTCCAGCATCGAGGCATAGGCTTGATCGACCGACGGCTTGTAGTACACCATCAACAGGACGCCGGTGGCGCAAAGAAGAATGAACAACACCAGCGTCGCAACGCCAAGCCCCAGCGTGGTGGCCACCTTGATCGCGTGAAGATGGGTCCGGGTCGGAAGGATGTGAAGGAAAAAGTTGGAAAAGATCGCCTGGGACCTTGCCCGCGCCGAGGTGGGCTTTCCGTGGCGAATCATCGAGTCGCGGAACATGCGGGGTGTCCCCAACAGGTTCGCGCTGAACTCCTTCATGGCCCCGCGATCGCCGATGGCGCGCGGCCGATTGTTCCGCTGTGTCGATGCTCTGTCAGTGTCTGTTTCAGCCATCCCGAAGTTCTCAGCAATCCCTCGACTCGGTTCAGTCCATCAAGACAACGTGCCTACGCCTGGAAAACGGTTCCCGTCTCTACTTCTTTCAACGTGTCCGCCACGAGCGACCCTTCAGGCGACACAGTCAGCTCGATCCACATCAGGCCCTTCGGCGCGGGACCGCCCTTGACGGTCCCGTACTTGTCGAACTTGGAGCCGTGGCACGGACAGGAAAACGCCCCATCGTCGGCCCGCTCGACAATGCATCCCAGATGCGTACAGACCGACGAAACGGCATGAAAGCCCTCGTCTCGACGAAAGAGCCAAAGGCGATGTTTCGGAAAATAGGTGTTCGTGTCCGCGGCGAAACGCGACGGCGGACCCAGCTTCACGCGGGAGTTCGACTCCGGAAACACCGACGGCATCGGCAAACGCATCGCGCCGACCATCGCCATGACGAACGCCACGATCGCCGACCACGCCGCCGCGATTCCCAAAAAATCGCGCCGGGTTGTGGAAGCCTTGAACCGTTCGCTGACCTGTAGTGGATCGTTCACGCTGATACACTCCTCTGCGGGAAGCCGTTACGCACCCGCGGTCACCCATGTGCCTGTAAAGCCGAACCGCTCCATCGTGATGGCTCCGACCGGGCACCGCTCGGCGCAGAGCGCGCAACGGATGCACCGGGTCTCGTCCTTGACGATCGCGGACATCTCCGAGAGGTCGGCGCCGCCGTATCGAGCGGACACCAGGTCGCTCATCTCGCCGTCGCCGATCAGCCGGTCGCACGACACCAGACGAAGGCACAGTTCCGGACAGACGTCCGCGCACCCACCGCACAAGATGCACTTCTTGGAGTCGAAAATGGTGTTGACGCCGCAGTCCAGGCAGCGACACGCCTCCGTCACCGCCGACGCCTCGTCATAGCCGCACTCGACCACGGCCGCCTGGCTCTGCTTGCGCACCTCCGCAGGCGCCGTCGGGACCGCGGTCCGCGGCAACTTCTCGTAGTCGCGCTCACGCGCGTAGTCCGGAAGATCGAGCTGAACGAAGTCGTATCGCGGCGCCAACGGCTTCCCCGTCAAGAAGGCATGCACGGTGCGGGCACATTTCTTTCCGCTGGCCACGGCATCGATCAGCAGACGAGGACCATAGGCAATGTCGCCGGCCACAAACACGTCCGGCGCCGTCGTGCGCAGCGTGTCCGCGTTGCAGTCGATCATGCCCCGTTCGGTCAGCTTGATGTCGCCCTTGGGATCAAGGAAGGAAATGTCGGGCTGCTGACCGACGGCGAAAACGACCGTGTCGGCCTCGATCGTCGTGATGTCTGTCTCGTCAAAACGCGGAGCGAACTTCCCGTCGGCGCCGAAAACACTCAGGCAGCGCTTGAAGCTGACGCCGGAGACCGCGCCGTCGCTCGTGCGGATGATCTCCTTGGGGCCCAAAGAGGCGTGCAAAAGGACGCCTTCTTCTTGCCCCTCGATGATCTCCACGTCATCGGCCGGCATCTCCTCGACGCTTTCGAGGCAGCACAGATGAACCTCTGCAACCTGTGACTGTCGAAGCGCGCTGCGAGACACGTCGTAGCCGATCTGGCGAATCATCGATCGCGAGACGTCGTAGGCGACGTTGCCGCCGCCGATCACCACGATGCGCCGACCGAGCTGGTTCAGCGTCGATTCATCCGTGTTGTCTCTCACCGCAACGTCGCGCAGGAACTCAACGCCCCCGACCACGCCGCGCCCCTGGGCACCCGGAACGGGGATCATCCGCGATCGCTTCGCTCCCACCGCGATGATCGTGGCCTTGTGTTCGCGGCGAAGCTCTTCGATCGTGATGTCCTTGCCGACCTGGGTGTTGCAGACGAACTCGACACCGAGCGCTCGGATAACCTCGACCTCGGCCTCGATCAGGTCGCGCGGCAGGCGATATTCGGGAATCCCCACGGCCAGCATGCCGGCCGGTATTGACTCCATCTCGAAGACGGTCGGGCGAAACCCGAGCAGCGCCAGGTCGTGCGCGGCCGCCAAGCCGGCCGGCCCCGACCCGATGATGGCCACCTTCTCAGACGATGGCGCGGGCTTCTCAAGACCGGCCAGGTCGGCCCGGAGGGCGCGTAGCTCCTCGACGCCGCCGCATTCGCGTTTGTGCCCGTTGCCCAGGACGCGGCGGAGCAGTTCGATCGGCTTGAGGGTCTCCTTCGTGAACGACTCAGGCCCGAACCGCTCGGTGACGAACCGCTTCAGGGCGCGGATGGAGACGGCGTCGTCGATCTCCCCGCGGCGACACGCCGCCTCGCAGGGCGCCCCGCAGACCCGCCCGCACATGCTCGCCAGCGGGTTGGGTCCACGGGCGATCAGGTAGGCCGACTGGAAGTCGCCCTGTGCGACGGCGCGAACGTACCCCCGCGCGTCGGTGCCCACTGGACAGGCGTACTGGCACTTAATCTGGCGCCGCCAGTAGTCGTCGTCGGGAACCTCAACCTGGATGCGTTCCAGCGTCACGCTAGATTACCATATCAGGATAGATGTATGGTCGTATTCGCAAAAACAAAGCCCCGCGACAGACCACGCGCCATCGGCCGTCGAATTCTCAGGAGCAACTCTCATGCCAAACTTCAACCTTCGCGGCCCGCCTCTGCCGAGGCTGCCCGTTCCTTACGTCGGTCGCTTCCTGCGCTTTGGAACGGGGTTTTTGCGGTATCGAACGGAGTCCACGGCCCCCGTGCCGGTTTTGGCTGCTACGTCGGACAGCGAGGTCTCCCTGAGGAATCGTCGCTCGGTCTCGATAACGCGTTTCCAGGTGTGGTGGACCGCGCAGGGTTGATCGTCATCGCAGCTTCCGTGCCCAAAAGGGCACCGGCCGTGTTCAAACGGCTCAAACGGGGACAGCACATCAAGTAGCGTGGTCTGCCTGGCCGACCGTCGCAGCCGAAAGCCGCCGTGTTTTCCGGGCGTGGATTCCAGGACACCGGCCCGGACGAGATCTCCGAGCACCTTCAGAAGATACTTGGCCGGAATCCGTGCCTCCTCCGCGATCCGCCGACCGGGAATCGGGCACTCTTCCGCGTGCTGCGCCAGAAAAACCAGCGCCCGAAGGGCATATTCGCTCGTGAGGGTCAGCATCGCACCGGGCTTTCAACCATATATCTATCATTATATATCTAATTCGCCCATCTGCAAGGAAAAAATCGGCGGCTCATGACCCGCCCTCGCCTTTCCCAACACCGAGACACCGACTCGCGGCCCGCCTCGAACCTGTCCATCAAGACCATGAGGTCGTGGGTTCTCCAAGAGCCCCCACAACTGGGGGCACGCGTTACGCCCCCGGGGCACTGGCAACTCGACTTGGAACCGCAGGCGCCGGGCTGATCCCGGCGGACCCAGGTCCAGCAGCCAATCCATGGCGCCATCCAGACCCCGAACGCCTGCTGCCTATATTCACGACCTACGGAGAAAGGGGTCGTTTTCTAGCCGCCCGGACGATTCTTGGCGCGATCCGAGGCGATTTTTCCTGTCAGGACCGGAAATGTGGAATAAATCCGGGCGCCAAGCGGGTTAACTTGGTATGATGGATCCCGCACCCAAGGCACGGGGCCGTAGGGTGCAATGCCGGGATCTCCCCAAAACGGCCACTTGGCCAGCAACGTCCTGAACGTCGGCGCGATGTCGATGCACGTGGTCGAATGGCTGGGACGAGGTACGCGCAGATCCGGGGATACATAGTCATGACCATTTCGCTTCAGGCCTGCAGAACCGTGGTTGCTGCCATATCAATCGGTCACGCGTGGGGCACGATCCCCGCAGGAGGTCCAAGATGAAACTACGCAAACGCTTGTGTTCGGGTGCTCTTGCCATTGGTTTGTTGACGATCAGCGCCGCCGCGCGAGGTCAGGACGGCCCACCGCAGAAGCCGCAGGACCGCCGTGATGGCGTGACCAAGGCTCCGTCCAACAGGGGGGTTCTACAGGGCCTCGACCTCTCGCGTTTCAAAGACCTGCAGATCGTCGAGGCGGACGTACCGGCCGACGCGCCGACCGTCGTTCTCTTGGATGACGCAGCCAGAGCGCGAGGCCGGGCGGCGACGCACGTGCCCGAGGTGTTCGTCTACAAGAACTTCAGCGCGGGACGCAACAACCAGACGGCGTTGTTCTTTAATTGGGCGACGACGTCGGGCGGGAACGATCCGGACTGCCCGGACGGTCCCGACTGTTTCACGCCAGTCGTTACCGTTCCCGGAATCTTCCACGCCGACGGCGCCGTGTTCGGCGGCGGCTTCAAGGCCGGGGAACAGGCGATCACGTCGTACGAGATTTTTGCGTTCCGTGACGCCTCGGACCCGGACACGCAGGATGTTGCGTTCGTCTCCATGGAGCTGTGGGACGGTGACCCGCTGAACGCTTTTGATTCGACCGGCGTCGGCGAGTGTATCGGCGGCGACAACGTGCGCCGTGTGAACCGCAGTTCGATCCAAGGAACATGTAAGACCGACGCCGATTGCAATATCGCGGACCCCGGACTCGGGGGCGTGTGCGGTGTCCACTTCACCGCCGCGCCCATCCCCGGCACGAAGGTCACCTTCTCCGACGTGCCGGTCAACACCAAGATCGTCTTCCGTGGCGAGTTGGATCCACCGGTGGTGACGCCGCACGGCCGGGTCTGGGTGGTCGTAACGTCCGACGCGTGTCGGTTCGGATGGATGCTTTCGCGGAATAGCCCCGTCGTGGGCAGTGACGACGAAGAGCGTCTCAATGCGCTGACCGGATCCACCACCGGAACGTTCGAGGTCCAGCTAGACAGCGACGGCGCAACCAACGGCCTCGGCGTCTGCTGCGGCGATGACTGTGACGGCGCCGCGTGCGATCTTGATGGACCGGAAGGTCCATGTTGCGGCGACCCTGAGGGCATCCGAAACATGTGCGTCGATGGCGATGCCGAAGACGCAACGCTTGGGACTTTAGAAGGAACTTGCAGTGGCGACCCTTCCGCACCCAGTGACAACTGTGCCAATTTCTGGCTGAACGTGATGGCGCGGGCGGAGATCACGATGACCCTCCAGCCGACGGGTAACGGTGCCTTTGGCGCGTTGGTGCCGCGCGCGCGTATCGAGGGCAACGAGATCATCATGGTGGCAGGCGGTGAGAATGTCCTGATGGACATTCAGATCAGTAATTTCGACACCACTCCGCTAACAGAGCTACGTTGTGTCGGTGGTGATTTCCCCGGTGCGCCATGCACCGAAGCCACCGAGGTCGCCGATTGCGGCCGCGCGGATCCTGAGGCCGACCCTCCGAGCTTTGGTTGCGGCCTCAAGATGCGGGCATGGCAGACCGAGGTTGACTCGGCCGGTTACACCAGCGGTCTCGCCGGGGAAATGACCAGGCTGAGAATGTCATGCTCGACCGACGCCGACTGCGTCGCCGCGCTTGGCGGTGCCTGCGCGTTCTTGGGCAACGCGTGCTTCAGTGCCGACGACTGCGCGGTGCCGCGTGAAACCTGCGACGGTCCTTCCTGCCACGTCGGGTTCTGCGAGATGGTCTTTATCAACAGCAAACGCGGCGACTATGTGTTCAACGGGCTCGCCGAACTAGCAGCCGTTCGCACCCACTCACCGGACTTCACCTGGGGAAGTGCGCTGAACGCCCCCGCCATTCGGCCGCGGGATCCCTTCCCGGCCAGGGGGCTGAACCTCGGCCAGTTGATCATGACCACGTCGGCCGACGCCGCTGGCACCTTTACGCTCAACCTCAAGCCCGTTCCGCTTAGCCTGCTACTCGATGCCCAGAGTGGGTTCATCGATCTGCTCGGCTTCGTCCCCGCCAGGATCACCGTCGAAACCGGCCAGTGCTGCGACGTCAGCGTGGACCCGGGGACGTGCCTGGGCGATCAGGTCTCTGTGGGCGGTTGTGCGGCTTTGGGCGAAGCGATCGGCGCCGACGTCGAGTTCAATACCACAAAGACCTGCGCCGACGCGTGCCCACGGTGTCCTGTCGCCGCGCCGCCAACCAAAGAGCCGATCTTCACTGCCAAGAACCGGTACCTCTCGTTCGTGTCCGGCAACCCGCAGCGCGAGACGGCCGTCCAGGTGACCTTCGTCGATCTGCCGCCGCCCCACGACGTGGCCAACGGTCGCACGATGTGGCTGGGACCGCCAACGGTTGTTTCCGAAAGTTCCGGCCGACTTCTGCCGGAGGACGCCCCCGGCGTGCCCGCCTTCCAGGCCGCGAGCTTGCAATGCGAACCGTTCACGGCCGACTGGAGCGCCCTGGGAACGATCCACATCTACCACGAGGGCATCATTCCCGGCGGTGTCTACGAGATTCGCGAGATCGACGCGACGTGTCCGCTGTCTGACCCGGTTGAAGTTTCGCCGGCTCTATCGCTGACCATGAGCCGCTGGGGCGACCTCGTCGGCCACTGCGTGGTGACGCCCTGCACGCCGCCGAACGGCGTCGTGGGTGTGGCCTTCGATGCCGTGGCATTGCTGGACAAGTTCAGCAACGCGCCCGGCGCGGTGACCAAGGCACGGGCCGACCTCGAGCCCGGCCTGCCCGATCAGCTCATCAACATCACCGACATCACCCGGGTGCTGGACGCCTTCGGGGGCGCGCCCTACCCGTTCGCGGGTCCGGGCGCAAGCGATCCGTGTTCGCCGTAGCAACCAAGAGGGGGAACGAGCCATGACGATTTCGCTTCAAAATTATAGGATGATGGGTGTTGCCGTAGCGATGGTCGCGTCCGCGGCCGCGCTTGCCCAGCCCGGGCCGGGCTCGCGTGGTCGCGTGAGCAAGCCCCTGGCCAACAGAGGGATCCTGCAGGGGATCGATCTCGCGCGCGTCAGAGATATGCAGATCGTGGAAGAGGACGTCCCGGCCGACGCGCCGACCATCGTTCTTCTGGATGACGCAACCAAGGCACGTGGCCGGGTGACTTCGCACGTGGCTGAAACGTTCGTGTACCAGAACTTCAGCAAGGGACGGAACAACCAGTCGGCGTTCTTTTTCAACTGGAAGACGACAATCGGCGGCGGGGACGGGCAGCCCGACGGGGACTGCCCGGGCGGTCTCGATGACGACTGCTTCTCGCCGGTGCAAACCGTTCCCGGAATCTTCCACGCCGACGGCGCCGTGTTCGGCGGTGGGTTCAAGCTGGGCGAGACGGCGGTCTCCTCGTTCGAGATCTTCGCGTTCCGTGACGCCTCCGACCCGGAC
>CBDUXT010000095.1:0-20943 GCA_965371245.1 uncultured bacterium
CGCGGACGACATGGCCGCCTTCGCCGCCGGTGTGGTTCCGACCGGCAAGACTCCGGTCCGACGGAACGGCAACCTACGTGACCAACGCTAGGCGCCGGCACGTCTCCGACAGAACTGAAGGAAGCGATGATCGAGATACCCCCGAGACGGGGTTATGTGGCGGTGGTCGATGACGGGGACGTGGAGCTTGTCGGCCCGTACCGGTGGCACGGTGTCGTCCAAGCGCATACCGTCTGCGCGATCGCCAGGCTGCCGAGACGGCATGGGAAGCAGCGGACCCTGTGCCTCCATCGCCTCATCGTCGTCGCGTAGCCCGGCGCGCGGATCCTGCACGCCGACCCGGACGGCCTGAACAACGCCAAGGGAAGCCTACGTATCCACCACGCGGCTCCGGACTTTCCGCCGCCCGCCCCGACATCACCGCTCAAACTACGCTTGGTTTAGGCCTAGGCGCCGCGGTGTTCGCCGGCCGAGAACCTACCCCGGCATTTTCGCCTCCACGGCGATGCCTACTTCCGCTTCATCACCACACCGGGCGTCGAACCGACCAACCATCTGGCGGAACAAGCCACACGCCTCGTGGTCATCGACCGGCGCATCACCCAAGCCACCCGTAGTGGGCACGGCCAGCGATGGTGCGAACGCACTGGGACGGTGATCGCCACAGGCACCCAACAACAGCGATCCGTGTTCCAATACCTCCACGAAGCCGTCAACGCTCACTTCCACCGTCAACCGATTCCCTCACTCCTCCTCGCCGAGCCGTGAACGGTTACATCCCGACGAACCGTTCGTTTCAGGCAAGACGCCCCCTCTTGCCGCGAGTCGTGCCTGCCTGGCTGCTCCATCGTGTCGATCCTGCCGGTGATGACTCCGGGACGACGCTTCCGGCCCGTTTCCACGTAGTGGCGATCCGTGTTCCGCCCGGGTCATCAAGATTTCGCTCCAAGGCGACGGTCACTCACGCCGCAGCAACGGCGGCGGCCCACCGAACGGCTGGATGCGTTCCAAGGTCGCTATAACGCCCTCGTGGGCGGGCATTCGCGGACGGCACCATTTTTCTCCCGAAACGATTGAACCCCGGGTCGGGCCGTGCGACTGTATATTCGATGCCGATGAGCAGGACGCCCGAAGACATCCATGACGAGCTGTTGGTGCTTCAGTGCCAGGAGGGCGACAACGAGGCCTTGAGGACGCTCATCACGAGATGGCAGCCGCGGCTGACACGGCTCGCGTGGCGACTGACTTGTGAGCGCGAAGCGACCCGAGACGTCGTGCAGGATGCATGGCTGGCGATTGTGCGCGGGATCGGGCGATTGGACGACCCCGCGCGGTTTCGATCGTGGGCCTACCGCATCGTGACCAACAAGTGTACCGACTGGACCCGGCGACACATCGTACGCCGAAACGTCGTAAACGACATGCGTGAGGCCGCGGCATCGACCGGCGGGGTTTCATCGGATGAAACGGACGCGGAGGGCGAGGTGGTTCGGCTGCGTGAGGCGCTGACGAAACTGCCGGACGAGCAAAGGGCGATCCTGTCGCTTCATTACCTCGACGGGATGCGTGTCGGGGAGATCGCCCGAACGCTCGGCCTACCGGAGGGAACAGTGAAATCGCGAATGTTCCACGCAAGAAACCGGCTCAGGCAAGCGATGGAAAGGACGGAATCATGAGCGAACTCGACGACAAAATCCGCGAGGCCCTTCGAGACGAAGACGCCGAACTCTTTAAGGACTTCGGCGGGGAACCGTCCATGTTCGATCTGGTCATGCAGACCTTTCGAGGGCGGCACCGCTGGCTTGCGATGTTGACCGTGTTTTGGTCGCTGGTCTTTTTCGGGCTGAGCATTTTCACGGCGGTAAGGTTCTTCTCGGTCGAGGAATCACGTGAACGGCTGCTGTGGGCGGTCGCGTTTATCTTCTGCATGTCGGGCGTCTCCATGCTGAAGATCTGGTTTTGGATGGAGCTCAACAAGAACGCGATCATGCGCGAGATCAAGCGGCTCGAACTGCAGATCGCGCGGCTGGCCGGCCGCATCAAGGACTAGCGCATCGTCACGCCTGAATCCGCGGGTGGGCCACGGCTCTCGGGCAGTGCACGGATTCCA
Source organism: uncultured bacterium (assembly GCA_965371245.1). GTDB lineage: Bacteria > Planctomycetota > Phycisphaerae > UBA1845 > UBA1845 > CBDUXT01. The sequence continues at coordinate 2,111 of CBDUXT010000095.1, forward strand.
CGACAGCCGCCGTAGGCGCTGCTCAAGAGCAGTGGCACACGGAACGGGGTGGACCTGAACCCGCAAAACGAGGCGTGACCATACACTACTGCAAAGTACGTTTTGTTGCAGCGTTCGGTGAATGCCGAGAATGGGTCAACATCAGGAAAGCCGCGCGGGCTAGAGCGAGCGGCTCGGTACACGAGAAGTGATCCTGCTCTGGCAACCTATCCCCATAGCTGGGGTGGTACGCGCTTCCGGCCCGTGAACACCGCGGCAAAATGCCGGGGCCACGCGATTGTTGGCACGGCTGGGAAACAGACTTCTCATGGGCACGGCTTCTGAAAGGGCATCAGAGATGAAAACAGGAATGAACCATCAACGCAGGTTGTTCGGGCTCTTGGGACTGGCGTGCTTGGCGACGGTTACGACTTCGGCCGCGCCGGCCGTGGCGGCCCCGAAGGGCGCCGACATGAAGGTCAACGCGACTGTCGAGCCGCCCGGGCTCATCGCCGTGCGCATTCGCCACGACTTGTGCCCCTTTTGCAAGGCGTTTGACCCTCAGTTTCCAAAGCTGATTCGTCAGACCAGCGACCTGGCGGTGCTGTTCGTTACCCTCGACCTGACCAGCGAGGCGACGCAAAAGCAGGCCGCGATGCTGGTGGCCGCGATGGGCCTCGAAAGTTTCTGGACGGGCGACCTTTCGAAGATGGGGACCATCACATTCGTCGATCCAAAGACCAACAAGGTTCTGGCGTCCGTCCATCAGACTGACGCAAAGAAGGTGGAAGCGGCTTTGCGCAAGGCCCTGGTTTTGTCGGGCAACGGGCGGAAGGCCGACCGCGAGCACAGCGAACAGATGTCGCGTGTCACAACTCCCGCGAATAGTTGAGCCGCATGCTTACGGTTGCGCCGATGGCCGCGCAGGCTGAAGCCCTCGGGGATGGGGCATCGTCGTCTTGCTTGTGAAGCGCGGTATTAGAGGTAACTTCGTTCAACCCGTTCGCAGATGAGGTGATAGGCGAGCTGGTGGGCCTCCTGCACGCGGTCGCTGGCGTCGTGGTCCCCTGCGAAGCTCTGGTCGCACAACTCGCGAAGGGCGGCGCCGCCCCGGCCGGTGAAGCCGATGCGAAACGCGCCGATCCGCTTAGCCGCTTTCATGGCGTGGATGATGTTGGGGGATCGGCCTGACACACTCAGTGCCCACACGATGTCACGGTCGGTCACCAGGGCCTTGACCTGCCGATCGAAGCAGTGTTCGGCCCCGATGTCGTTGGCCACGGCCGTCAGGATCGACGTGTCGGTCGTCAGGGCGATGGCGGGCAAGGCCTTGCGGTCGTGCTTGAACCGCCCGACCAGTTCGGCCGCGATGTGCTGGGCGTCGGCCGCGCTGCCGCCATTGCCAAGCAGGAACAGCTTCCCGCCGGCCTCGAACCCTTCGATGAGACGGTCGGCGATGCGCTCAAAGAGTTCGACGTCGGCCGCAAGTGTTTCGACCACGCGTTGATGTTCGGCAATCTGATCTTTCATTCAATCACTCGCGGTGCGACTCGTTGGTCAGGCGCCTACCGCCCCTCGCCGCGAATTCGCTCGATCAGCCGGCTGGTGCTCAGCCCCTCGACCAGCGGCAGCAACACGACACGCCCGCCGATCGACTCGACGAACTCGCGACCGATCACCCCCTTGCCCGCCCAGTCTTCACCCTTGATGAGGACATCGGGACGGACCGTTTGGATCAGTTCTTTGGGGTCCGCTTCCTCGAATCCCACCACGTAGTCCACGCACGCCAACGCACCGATCACGATCGCCCGATCGGCGAACGTGTTGATCGGGCGATCGGCACCCTTGTTCAGAGAGCGGACGGAGGCGTCGCTGTTGAGCCCGACGACCAGGACCGAACCCTCGCGGCGGCAACGGGTGAGAAAATCGACGTGGCCGGCGTGCAAAATGTCGTAGCACCCGTTGGTGAAGGCGACTGTTTCACCTCGATCGCGGCGGAGACGCAGCTCGGCGGTCAGCTCCTCTTGACCGCGAAGTTTGCCGTTTCGGGCACGATCTTCCAGTCGCAGCTCAGCGAGCATCTCGTCGGCCGTGATGGGGACGCAGCCGAACCGCTCGACCTCGAGCCCACCGGCGATGTTGGATAGCCGGGTGGCGCTAGAGAGATCGGCACCTGTCGCCACGGCTGCCGCCAGCGTCGCCAGGACGGCGTCGCCGGCGCCGGTGTTGTCGTATACGCTGCGCGGGACGGTCGGGACGTGTGCCCATTTTTTTCCGCGCTCTGCCCAGACCGCGCCCTCGCGATCGACGGTGGCGACGACCGCGCCGAAGTCGTTGTCCGCGATCAGCTTCCGGGCCGCCTCGCCCACGGCCTCGATCGACGACAACCGCATGCCGGTCACGATCGATAGCTCGTCGCGGTTTGGTGTCACGATGTCGGCACCCTTGTAGCGACGGTAGTCCGTGAGGCGGGCGGGATCGACGAGGACGGCGGTCCCTGCTCGCTTCGCGACGGTCACGATCGCACGAACCAACGCCTCGGTGACCACGCCCTTGTCGTAGTCCTCGATGCAGATCACGTCGTGCCGCGCGACCAACTCGGCGGCGCGGCGAATCAGCGCCTCGGCCGCGTCGGGGGGCAGCGGATCAGTGACCTCCTCATCGACCCGCATGAGCTGCTGGCGGTGGCGATGTTGGGCGAGCCCGATCAGCCGCGTTTTCGTCGTGGTCGGCCGTCCCTCCAGGGCGACGATCCCCTCCGTATCGACGTCAATCTCACCGAGAAGCCTTCGGAGGGTGTCCCCGTGTCGGTCACGACCGATCACGCCACAGCAAGTCACCTGGCAACCCAGCGCGCGCAAACAGGCGGCCACGTTGGCACAGCCGCCGACGGCCTCGCGCCGCTCGACGGTGCGAAGAACCGGCACGGGCGCTTCCGGGCTGATCCGCTCGGCGTCGCCGTAGAGGTAGCGATCGAGAATCAGGTCTCCGATGAGGAGGGCGCGCCGGTCGGAGAATGCGCGTACGCAATGGGACAGATCACAACTCATACAGGCTTCCGAGGGACCAGCGCCGGTCTCTACATAGGTCCGGCGGGTGGGCATGGTAGACGTTGGGGCGGGAGAGCGTCAAATCAGGAGCGGATCGTGCAAGCGGGGCGGGAGCTGCGGTTACGATTTGATCTGATTGGGGATGGTCAGGCGGAAATGCGCGCCGCCAAGTTCGCTGTGATGTCGTGCCGCCAGCTCCAATCGCCCACCCAGCAGGCGTGCCCAACTGCTGGCCAACGCCAAGCCCAGACCGATCCCGCCCTGGGCACTCTCGTCGGCCTTGCGCCCGCGGCGAAACGGTTTGAAGATGGCCCGCGTGTCGGCCCGGTCGATGCCGGGGCCCGAGTCGATGATATCGACATGGACGTTTCCGCCCTCGACGGCCAGTCGTGCCAGAACGGTGGCATTGTCTCCCCCGCGTGCATGCCGACAGGCGTTGGCGATGAGCACGCTGACGATGCGGTTGACGACGTCGATATCGGTCCGAAGGCGCTGGGTTCCGCCGACCCCGTTTTCGGTTCGTGCGTCGAGCCCATCCTCGGCACATCGCTTCGTCAACGTCTCCGAGACGAGAGCAAGCAGCGCCGCGCCGTCGGTATCCGTCGAGTTGAGCTTGACCTTCTGGTTCTCAAGGCGCGAGTATTCCAACACACCCGTAACCAGGTCGGACAGGCGAAGGGATTCACGGTTGAGGGCGTCGAGGTAGTCCTGCTTTGACTCTTCCGGGACCAAGCCGGCGCTGAGCATGTCCGAGTAGAGCCGGACCGTGGTGAGCGGTGTGCGCAGCTCGTGCGTGACCGCATAGGCGAACTGCATGCGGCGCTCGGTCAGGGCGACGAGGTTGCGCAAACCCAATCCGGCCACAAAAAGAACCGCCGCGGCCGCGAACCATGTGCCCATCAGCTTGGTGCGGACCGAGCCCCACGCCGCGGCCGTCGCGCCGCCGGGGATGTCCGGCACGCGGAGGCGAGCGTCCAGGCGCGTCATGCGAGCCTCGCTCATTTCGGCGGAGGCGTCCGCGTCGTCTCGAATGGGCTCCAGGTCGGCCTCGGCGAACAGGTGGTTGATCTGTTCGAGAAGCGTTGCTTTCAGTTTGCCCCAGTCGCCCATGAAGCCCTGGTGGAAGACGCGCTCATCCTTTTGACCCTGCCGGATAAAGACCAGCTTCAGGCGATCGTCGCTCGGGCTCTCCAGCCAGACGGGCGGACCGAACCGCTCGACCGAAACGGCGATCGGATCGGCGGCGGACACAGGTGTCGCGTAGACCGGTGTGTCGTCAACCAGACTCGACAGCTCCACGTTCACGCCCTCCGGTGTATCGCAGCGTTCGCTCGGCAGATAGCCCGACTGCGACTCCCACTGACCTTTTAGGCGTTTCTGGAATTCGGCATCGACCGAGGCTTGCGAAGCGAGCAAGACCTCCTCGGACATCGTGACCGGAACTTCGCCATCGTCCACCGTTGCGGGCTCTTCTCCACTCCACAGGCGCTGGCGTTCCAGGGCGCGCGCAACACGCTCGGGAAGCTCCGCGGCGGGAAGCACGGTACTGAGCCAGTCCAGCATCTGTTGGAGGCGTCGCTGGTCCGGTTCCAACGGGGTCACGGTCGAGATCGGCAGCGGCCCGCTGTCATCCGGAATCTGCGGAGAGCGCCAGCGTCCGCCCTCCACGTGGAAATCGATTTCGAGCCAATCGTACCGGGCGTTGACCAGGGGCGACTGCAAGCGGTACTCCGCCTGCCGGAGCCGCTGACCGTCGAACCGCCAAATCGCGGCCGGGGTGTAGTAGGGTCCGTACGCGGTGTACGGTCTGGCCGACTCGGAGTTCAGAATGCCTTGCAGGTGGCTGTCCATCAGGGTGACGGCGCGAAGCACCTGCCCGCGGTACTCCTGGGTGACGTTGAGTTCGGCAAGCTGAACGGTCGCCACGGTGGCCCAGGCCATACCGCCGACCACGCCTCCGGCAATGAGAACAAACACGATCAAAGCGGCCAGCTTGCTTCGCTGTGAACTTCTCATGGCGTCTTCTCGGACGATTCGGCTTCCGGCACGACGACGATGTCGGGCCCGAGCATGTAGCCCTTGCCGCGCACGGTCACGATCCACTCCGGGGGCTTATCCGACGCCCCCCCCGCGAGCTTCTGCCTGAGCCGCGTGACGTGCATATCGATCGCACGCGTCTCGACGCTTCCGTCGCGGAGCCCCCAGACGCACGCCAACAACTCTTCACGCGATACCGCTCGTCCGGCGTGGGCGGCGAGTCGTTGAAGAATGTCCGCCTCCATCTCGGAAAGAGCGACGCGTTCGTCATGGCGACAAATCTCGCGCCGGGCGCAATCGACGGTGGTCTCTCCGCCGCTCATGCGCACCACGGGCGTGGGTCGTTCGGGGGTGCGCCGCAGGACGGCCTCGACACGCGCCAAAAGTTCACGCGCGGAGAAGGGCTTGACCACGTAATCGTCGGCCCCGCCGCGCAGACCGCGAACCCGGTCGTCCTCCGAGCCGCGGGCCGTCAGGATGATGACCGGGAGCGACGCATGCGTCACGCGCAGCTCGGCCAACACGTCAAACCCGTCTTTTTTCGGGAGGAGCAAATCGAGCAGGACCAGATCGACGCCGGCGCGACGGGCTTCCGCAAGACCGGCCTCTCCGTCGGCGGCCTCGATCGGCTCGAACCCGGCCATGCGCAGGGCATCCACCACGCCGCGCCGAATGGGCGCCTCGTCTTCAACCACTACGACCGTTCGTTTTCTGGCCATCGGAACCATCCAGTGGAGTTGCGTGACCGATGATGCCTAGCGCTGGCGGTCACCCGACAACGCTCATGCTACCCTATCATACTCGGCCCGACCGACCACGGCGAGCAACTCTTCACCTCGCTCGTGAATCTCGCGTTACATTCGTCCCGCCTTCGCCTGGGGCGTCCTGGGGGCCAGGTTCCGATATCCTTTCGCGCCGTGCTCGGAGCAACACGAGGAGCGTCGCCGTCATCACGCCGGCCGCATCCGCCAGCCAGTCGGCCAGGCTGGCTTCTCGACCGGTGAACTGTTGAAGCCATTCGTCCGCGGCGCCATAGAACAGGTAAACCATGCACCAGCCGATCAGCGTCACAACGGACCGACGCCCACGTGCGAGCATCGCCGAGGCCCCCAGACGCGCGAGGATGAAGTAAGCCGCGAAGTGGATGAGCTTGTCAGAGTGGCGAAAGCCCGTCGGCGTGCCGGGCGGGATGGGCACGTGGGTGGCCGCAACCAAAACGAGCCAATAGCCGGTCCACAGCCAGAACCGCAACGAACGCCCAGTGGTGTGCCGGCGGCCAACGGTCATCGCTGGGTCATGGCGCCGCGGCGACGGCACTTGGGGCCGAAGACGGTTGTCGTTTCGACGCGTCATCCGAAACGGGCGGTTGGTCGGATGTGTCGCCTGGAACGGGTGTCGGCGCGAGTGTGTCATCGGAACGGGCTGGCTGTGCCACATCATCTTGAGGCAGGGATTCGGCCGGCGGACGCTCGATGTATGTGGGCACGGGCAGCGAGCTGCGGTCGATCACCTCGGGCGGATCGGCCGAAGGAACCGGCGCGCGCGGCGCATCGACGGGAACCCGCGCGCTTCCCTCGACCTTCTCCGCGACTTGAATCGGCGTTGGGGCACCTGAGCCTATCGTGACGAATGCCGTCGCAGTCGGCGCCGGGGCAGGCTCGATCGACCCTGTTTCGACCGGCGCCGGCGGCACGATCGAGGGGGGCATCTGCGACTCCAGCGGTTGCGGCTCATCCCCAGGGACGCCCTTTTTTTCGTCCACCGATGCACCAACCGGCGCGACCGAGGTTGGTGACGGCGGGGGTCCGGCATCCGGCGGCGAGGCCGGTGCCGCCGGCGGCGCAGAAACGATGGGCCTTCCGTGATGAGCCTCTGGTTCCAAGATGCTGCGCGGGGCGAAGATCTCCCGCGCCAGCCGTGCGTAATCGATGGCACCGTTACTTCGCGGCGCATAGTCGAAGACGGTCTGGCCGAAGCTCGACGACTCCGCCAGCTTGATGTTTCGGCGGATGCAGGTCTCGTAGAGCTTGGCGTCGGCCCATGCCACGTTGGTGCCGCGGGCCGCCTCGAGGAATCTCGTCAGGTCGTCAACCACCTCGCCGGCCAGGCGCGTCGCGGGCTCGTGCATGCACAGGACCACGCCCTCGACCCGCAACATCGGGTTGATCCGCTGCCGAACGAGTGTCACCGTTCGACCCAACAGACGACTCAACCCTTGCAGCGCCAGGAAGTGCGCCTGTAGGGGGATCAGCACTTCGTTCGCTGCGACCAGGGCGTTGACCGTCAAGACGCCAAGCGACGGGGGGCAGTCGATCAGAAGATAGTCGAAGTCGTCTTTGACCGGTTCGATCGCCTCGCGCAACAGCACTTCCCGCCCGGTCACGGATGACAGCTCCGACTCCGCGCCGGCCAGGTCGATGTCCGCGGGAAGGAGGGCGATGTTGTCGCCCGCATCGATCAGCGCGTCGCGAATCGGGAGAGAATCAGTCAGCACGTCGTACACGCTCGGTGTGCCCGGCGCGGGCTCGGAGCCGAAGTGCAGTGAGAGGTGTCCTTGGGGATCGAGGTCGATCAGGAGCACGCGAGAACCCGATCGCGCCAGGGCCGCCCCGAGGTTGGCCGTCGTCGTGGTCTTCCCGACGCCGCCCTTCTGGTTGATCACCGCCATACGTCGCATCGGTCTTCCTTTCCCGATTGCCGGCCGTTCGCCGCGCGAGGGCTGAGGGGCATCCTGCCGCCCATCGACTGACCAGAGTATAGACAAACGGACGGGTGGGTGTAAACGGCGAAGTGGCCAACCCTGGCGGGTGCGTCACAGATTCGGCGTACCGCTTGGCCGGAAGTGTCACGGGCGCGACCGTGGCGACGCTCGGGCTCTGTGTAGGACCGAGGTCTTGTCCGGTTTCCGTGGGGTGCATGACACTTTGGGCGGCATCAACGTAGGGCAGGTGGTTCTCCCGGCCATGCCCGGGGGGTGCACCTGCCTCGCCCCATGACAGCTCAACGTTCCGCTTACGCGGAACAACGACCTGCCCTACGTTTTTGAACGTCGCCGATTCTGTCCTGCACCCGTCTCCGCGCCCCCGTTTTCGCCCACGTTGACCGCCTGCCAGCGGCCTCATAGCATGAACGCTAAGCGGTTGCGGGCTCTGGATCGGTTGGAATTCACAGGAAGGAGACGCTCATGCGAGTCATTCGTTACTCATCGCTCGTCACGCGGGTCTTGTTCGTTGCCCCGATGGCGCTCATCCCACTTGTGGCCGGCTGCCCGGGCGGCGCGCCCGCGGATACTGACCCGTTCGACGAGGTTGCCTTGGCCCAACAGCTTCTCCAGCGGATCACGCAAACAGAACCGTTCGAGCAATGGGGCCGCTTCCCCGACGCTCCGGGCATAATCGACAGCAACCTACCGCACGGGCCAACCTCGCGCGTGTTCATCAGTAGCGAGGTCGAGGCCGCGTTGCTCGCCGACTTCACCGGCCAACTGCCCAGCGGCTCGATCATCGTGAAGGAGAACATCGGCGATGATCCGGCCGTCACCGAGGCCAAGCTGACCGTGATGTGGAAGGTCGAGGGCTTCGATCCCGACAACAACGACTGGTTCTGGGCGAACCTGACGCCGGAAGGCGTGTTCGCCGCCCAGGGGAGGATCGCGGCGTGCAGCGCATGCCACGGTGGCGTCCGCTCGAACGATTTCTTGTTTGTTCATCAGTTGCAATAGACGGAGCTGCCGCGAGCCGCGTTCACCTGCGTCTCGCAGGCCCATCGACCATGTGCGGCATGGGCTTTCAGCCCGTGTTTGCCCAGTGTGGGTGCCCCATGCCCTTAGTCGTGGGGGGAGGCGAATCAGGGAACCATTCGAGTCCCCCACCTCTGAAGAGGTGGGCCACCCATCACTGTTAGGCTCGTCTACGGATACTGACGCATGGCTTACATTCCCTACATCGCGGAAGACGACGCCTCGCCGGAGCTTCGTCAGCTCTACGATCGCTATCGCGAGCCGGCCGGGCACGTGGACAACGTGCTGCGAATCCATGGACACAACCCGCCGAGCCTGGAGGCGCACTACCAGCTCTACGCGACCGTGATGCGCGGCCGGCCCGACCTGTCGCGCGCCCAGCGTGAGATGATCGCTATCGTGGTCTCGTCGATCAACGAGTGCCATTACTGACTGCATCATCACGCGGCGGGTCTTCGCCGGATCACCAAGAACGGCGCGCTGGCCGCAGCGCTTGCCGCCGACTATCGAACCGCGCCGATCGAAGCGGCCGACCGCGCCATGCTGGTCTACGCCGAGAAGCTGACGCGAACACCCGCGGCCGTAGTCGCAGAGGACGTGGAAGCGCTTCGCAACGCCGGCTTCACGGACGCGGCCATCCTCGACATCTGCCAGGTGGCGGCCTACTACGCCTTCGTCAACCGACTGGCCGATGGGTTGGGTGTGGAGTTGGAGTGAATAGCGGGATGAGTCAACGAGCGTCGGCGACACATTGCCACCCGAGTAGGTCGGGCTCGGCCCGACATGATCGCATTGGATGACGTTTCGTCGGGCGGAGCCCGACCTACTTGGCTCAAGGGCGCCGTTTCCGTAACCCCTTGACCCAATCCTCCAATGCCGTGATATCCTTCTCAATTTCGTCCGGCAGCGGGAATGGCGCACCCTCGGCCGCGGCATGATCGTGGCCGCCTTCCCACTTAGAGCTCTTTGTCATACCGGCATTCAATCCTGTGCAGTCATCCACGGTAATGTCTTCAAGGAATCTCGCCTTCTTAGTGTCTACGCTGCTTCTGTACCGCATAACTACGCCGTAAAGGAGGAGCTCCTCGACCCCTCGCTCCCATGCTTGTCGGAGAAGGGCGTAAATACGGGTAGCCGCGTGCTCATACTCCCGCGGCTCGTTCTCCTTGTGCAGTTTCGCCGCTAGGTGTAGGAGACTCTTCAAGAAGCCAACGCGAGCGGATACCTTCATCCCCCGATAAGGAGGGCCTTGCTCGGACAGGCCTGCAACGGTGGACCCCCTTCGCAGATTCTGGTGCTTGACATCTACGCTGGCAGTCTTCGCATGCTCGGTAAGCGCTACGAGAAACACGATGTCGTGAGTGAAGACGATGACCTGTCGCGACTTCGACTCTGCAACCAGACGCGTGGCCACATTGTCGCGCCAGTTCTGGTCAAGTGAGGATACGGGGTCGTCGAAGAGAATCGCCGAGCGGTGCGCCGCAGTACTGAGTTCCGCGAAGAACGATGCAATCGACAGGCAACGCGCTTCTCCGTCGCTGACGACCTTCGGCACAGAGACACCGGGCGCACGGCGTAGTTGGAGCTTGTGGTATAGCGCCCCGCGGGAACCTCCGGCAGCTACCATTTCAACTTCGACGTGTTGGAACCTCAAGGCTTGGAGTTCCTGTTTGAAACTCTTGGCGAGTTGTTCAGTCACCGCGAGCTTTGTTACCTCGCTGCTCTTCCGGGTGATAGCGGTCGTCTTCGTTTCATCTAGGCACAATTGGTAAGCCGCGAGCCGCTTTTTTCGTTCAATCTCCGCGAGCACTGCTTCACGGTGTTGTGCCAGCACCTTACGCCCTTCGAGTTCGCGAAGTTGTGTTTCCACCTGGCCTGTCAACGCGGAACGATTGGCCCCAAGGAGTTCGGTCGCCCTGGCGCGAAGTGTCTCGGCATGCCTTCTCAGTGCCTCTGGCTCGGCTGAAAACTCAGGCAAATCCGAGGATGAGGATGAATCGTCGGTCAGCGCGTTCATCACGGTCACTCGGCGGTGCTGAGCCGCCTCCAAGCATCCTCTGGCTGCATCGGCCAAACCGGAATCTTCGAGTTGAAGCTCATCCAGCGCTTCATTCGTTGCCTCATCCGCTAGAAGAAGTTCGCTGAGCTGCGTTCGCAGACGCTCATACTGTCCGGACGCTTCATCGCGCTCGCGCTGCACTTCAGAATTCAAGAAATCATGAAAGCCCCGAAGCCTTTCGATCCCGTCGTCTTTGAGTTGCTGTTGGCAAAGGACACACCGAGCATTTGCCTCGGTCACCGGGAAAGTGTCATTCGCGTAGGCGTCCGTGGTCGAGAATCGCTCAGCGGCCGCCCAAAGGACCCGCCACGCCTCCGACCCTGTGTTCGGCAGCGGCTGCTTCTCAAATGTGGCGAAACGTATTTCTTCTGCTGCAGTTCGTGCCTGATTCATCCGGTCGCGGGCAGAGAAGCACTCGGCGACAGTGGCCTTCGAGAGAATTTGAGTGACTGTCCGGACCTTTCCGGCCAAACCTTCAACACGCTTCGCGCGAATCTGCAGTCCGCGTGCAGTCCTTTGCGGATCGTCCGAGTGTAGATCCCGCAGTCTTTTTCGCAAGTCTTCCGTGAGTACGTTTTCTGAGTCAGACAACGAGGCGAGTTGCTTTACATCTTCCGGGTTCGTGAGCGAAGTTAGGTGTGATAGGAGTTCGTGAACTTTCGTGCCGTCGGTGACCTCGGGGACATGAAGCGCCGCTGCTTCGAGTTCCTTTCGCTCCCTCTCCAGAACCCGCCGAATCGCTTCACAGGCACGAGAGAGCTTGTCGAACAGGTCAAGTCCATGCGGTCTGAATGCAACGTCCGTCTGTTCGGCGACATACACGCTCGCACAATGCCGATCAAACACGCTCACCCTCGACAGGAATCTGTCCGCGGGCTTGTCATCGTCCCACGAAAGATCATGCGCCGTTCCGTCGACTGTGAATTTGACGGTCGCAGACGGTCTACCTGGGGCGCTTTCGGATACGACGTTTCCGAGGATGTCTTCTGCGCCGCGTGCTCGACAAGCTCGCTTCAGAATACGAGTGTAGCCGGATTTGCCAGCCGCATTTGCACCATATACAACCGTCAAGGACGGTCCGAACTCCACTGTCTGATCTTGCGCAAGAGCATTGACTCCGGAATGGTGCGTCAACGATGTCACGGAAACGCGTTTGGTCGCGACTCCCGGATGAGGCAGATGGCTTGGGCCGATCGGCTCCGCGTCTTTCTTGCCGGCCAAGCCGTGGCTCGCCTTGCATAGCTCCGCGAGTTCCGTGATGCCCGACTCTTTGAGTTCTCCCTGCACGACCAGGCGGCGCAAGGCATCGCGTTGCCAGGGCGGACGATCGACTGACCAGTCGAGGATTTCCTTAAGCACGTTCACGGTGGCCACTGAGATCCTCCAATCGAGCTATTTTCAGCATTGCGTTCGAGTATCTAGCGTTGGATTCTTTCGTCTGGACATATCAACCCCCTCGGTTCCACTCAATTCCTTGCCCAAGTATAGCTTGCTACGGTCCTTTCGTAAGGTCGGTTCATCCGCTTCATTTCGACCCGGCGTTTTTTGCCCGCCGGGCTGTTTCAGCCCTCCCCCCTACCGAAAATCCCTCGACACGCTGCCCAGCTCGGTCAGGCTCTTGGACAGGTCCTCCAATCGCGCGGTCTGGAGATGGACGACCTCGCCTTGTCGCTCGACGCGGCCCTCGGCCAACAGCGCCACCGCGCCGCGGGCCGTGCGGCGGAACCGTTCGTAGATGCTCGGGCGGATGATCAGGTTCGCAACCCCCGTCTCGTCTTCCAGCGTGCAAAAAACGATGCCCGCGGCCGTGCTCGGTCGCTGGCGCACCAACACCAACCCGCCGACGCGCATCCACTGCCCCTTTCGGGCGTGTTTCAACACCTGTGCCGTCTGAACGCGCAGACGGGTCAGGTCGCGGCGGATCAGCGAGATCGGGTGGGCGTTTAACGACAAACCCATCGTGTCGTAGTCGGCCAGGACGACATCGGCGAGCGACGCCTTCGGCAGACGGGCCGTCGGCTCGTCGGGTTCCTGACCGACAAACATCGGCGGATCCACCCCGAGGGCGAGCACCTGCCAGAGGGCCTGACGACGGTCCAAGCCCAGCGAGCGCATCGCATCGGCCGCTGCCAGCCGAGCGAGCGTGGCCCGCGACATGCCGGATCGATGCGCCAGGTCGGCCACGGACGTAAACGGTCGGTCTCGCCGGGCGCGCTGAATCCCTTCCACCTTGGCCTGTGAAATACCCTTCACCAGTCGCATGCCAAGGCGAACGGCCGGACCATCGATGCCCCACAACGACGGGTCGTTGGAGAAAACGCCCAGCCTGCGGGGTGTTGGCCTCGTGGCACTGAGGGCGCATTTGAACGGTTCTTTTTTTTCCGAGCCGCGACCGTAAGGGAGTGGTTGTTCGCGGCGGGACCGACGCTGGTAGCTCCGCTCCCTCACGGTCGCGGCTCGGTTCGACGCAACCTTCCTCAAGTGCGTACGGGGATGTCCGTTGGCTCGGTTGCCCTCGCCGGTTCGCGATGGCTGAAGCCCGTGGTTCGGTCCATCCGCATGCCGCGGCGCAGGGGATGGCGAACGATCCGTCAATCGACAGTCATATCCGCTGTGGTTGACGTCAACAGGCAAGACCCGGACGCCGTGCTCTCGGGCATCACGCACGAGCTGCGCCGGCTGATAGAACCCCATCGGAAGCGAGTTGAGAATCGCCGCGCAGAAACCGGCCGGGTGATACCGCTTCAGCCAAGCCGACACGTACACCAACAGCGCGAACGAGGCCGCGTGGCTTTCCGGGAAGCCGTATTCGCCGAACCCGCATATCTGCTTGTAGCAACGCTCGGCGAACTCCTCCGACAGACCGTTGGCCTTCATGCCCTCGATCAGCCTCGTGTTGAAATGAGCGATGTCGCCGTTGCGCCGCCAGGCGCCCATCGCGCGGCGGAGCTGGTCGGCCTCGCCGGGCGTAAACCCGGCGGCCACGACCGCAAGCCGCATCGCCTGCTCTTGGAAGAGCGGCACGCCGAGCGTCCGCTTCAAGACGCCCTTGATCGCGTCGCTGGGATAGGTAACGGGCTCCTCGCCGGCGCGGCGGCGCAGGTACGGGTGGACCATGCCCCCTTGAATCGGGCCGGGGCGGACGATGGCCACCTCGATGACCAGGTCGTAAAACGTGCGGGGCTTGAGCCGCGGAAGCATGCTCATCTGCGCGCGGCTCTCGATCTGAAACACGCCCACCGTGTCGGCGTGACAGACCATGTCGTAGACGATCGGGTCTTCGGGCGGGACCTCGTGAAGCGCCGCCGGATAAGCAACGCCGGCCGGGATTGGTGACTCGCTTCGCTTGGCCGCGCTTGCATGGTCGGCGATCAGGCCGAAACATTTGTGAATCGCCGTCAGCATCCCCAGCGCCAGACAGTCGATCTTCAGGATACCCAGGGCATCGATGTCGTCCTTGTCCCATTCGATGAACGTGCGGTTTTCCATGGCCCCGTTCTCGATGGGCACCATCTCGCACAGCGGGCCCCGTGTGATGACGAACCCACCGACGTGCTGCGAAAGATGGCGCGGGAAGCCGACGATCCGGCGGATCAGCTTGCGCAACATGCGCAGCGTTCGATCGCCGGGGTCGAACCCGACCTCGCGCACGAAGTCCGCCGGCAGGGCGTCGTGATCCCACCACTCGTGTTTTTTGGCGAGTGCCCCGATGCGATCGAGCGACAAACCGAGCACTTTGCCCACGTCACGAATGGCCGATCGCGGTCGATAGGTAATCACTTCCGCGACGATGCCGGCGTGCTCTCGGCCGTATTTGTTGTAGATGTACTGGAACACCTCCTCGCGGCGTTCGTGCTCAAAATCCACGTCGATGTCGGGCGGTTCGTTTCGTTCGGCGCTGACGAAGCGTTCGAAGAGCAACTCGGCACGGTCGGGATCGACGCTGGTGATGCCCAGGCAATAGCAGACCGCCGAGTTGGCCGCACTGCCACGCCCTTGACACAATATATCACACGACCGGGCAAACCGGACAATGTCCCAGACGGTCAGGAAATAGGGCTCGTACGCCAGCTCGTGAATCAGCTTCAGCTCGTAGTCGATCAGCCGGCGAACTTTTTCCGGTAGTCCCTCGGGGTACCGCTCGCGCGCACCCGCCCACGTCAGCGCCGCCAGATACTCAGTCGGCGACCTGTCCGGCGGACAGAGCGCCTCGGGGTATTCATACCGCAGTTCATCGAGGCTGAAGTGACAGCGATCGGCGATCTCCATCGTGCGCGCCATCGCCTGGGGATATTCCAAAAACAGCCGCTGCATGTCATCGATGGGTTTCAGATGGCGCTCGGCGTTGGCGAACAGCTTTCGACCCGCCTCTTCAAGGGTGTAGTGCTCGCGAATGCAGGTCAACACGTCCTGAAGAAAGCGGCTTTCCCGCTGGTGGTAGTACACGTCGTTGGTGGCGATCATCGGGACACCGCCGGAACGGGCAAGGGCGTCCATCTTGGCCAGGCGCCGCTCATCATCCGCGCCGCCGTGTACGCTGGCCGCCAGATACAAACGATCGCCGAACATGTCGCGGTATACGCCGAGCCAATCAGTCGGCGACGGGTTCGAGACACGAAGACCGCCGGACGCTGTGTTATGCGGCGGCGAAATCTTTCCGTTGGGTTGGCACGCAAAAACAGGAGCGGCTTCAAGGATCGCGGCGCCGGCCACGGTCGCCATGAGACCCTCGTTTCGTTCGGCGATGTCGGCGAGCGTCACCGCGCAGTGGCCTTTCTTTTCGCGCAGCCGGCCCTGGGTGATGATTCGGCAGAGCCGACCGTAGGCGCCGCGATCCGTGGCATAGAGTGTCACCGGCGGTGCATCGACCGGCGTCATCTCGGCCCCGACGATGAGCTTCAACTCGCACGCCTTGGCCGCACAGTGCATCCGAACGACGCCCGCAAGCGTGTTGCGATCGGTCACGGCCAGCGCCGCATACCCCAGGCTCGCGGCCGTCTTCGCGAGTTCCTCCGGATGAGACGCGCCGCGGAGAAACGAAAAATTGCTCTTGCAACAAAGCTCGGCGTATCGCGGCCGGCGCGCCCCGTGCCGCCCCATGGCACCGGATGCTTCGACCGGGGTCATCTTGCTGGGATGATCTCTCTTGCGATAGTTGGGCTTGGCGGGCATCTCAGTCGAACCACCCGTGCAAAAACCATCGATCCGCGTCGCGATCTCGAAAGAGCCAACATCGCCGACCACCGTCCGTGGTGACGCGGTAATAGTCGCGCCGCAGATGCGGCCCCCGCCACCAACCGGTCTCGATTCGCTCCGGACCGACACTTTTCGCCACGGCGTGCCGGTCTCCACGCAAGCAAAAGACGATGGGCGGGCCTTCCGGCACGATCGCGGTCGCGGCGATCTCCACCGGGCTGGGCAACAACCGTAACGGTCGAGGACCGGGCGGCGCCGTGTCGTCCGGCGGGTTCAGTCCGCACGAGCCTGCGGCCGTCGCCGCGCCGGATCGCCGCTTGGCGACCTGGCCGCGCCCCGGCGGAACATAGCGAAACGCCCGCTCGGGCTGATGTTCGCTGACAAGCTCCGGGCGAACGACCCGCTGTGACCCCAGCCGAACCGTCAGGCGATCGACCAGATCACCGAGCTGTCGCGCGTCGCCGGCATCGGTGGCGAACAACCCGTCCTGCCAGCCGTCGAGCTTTTCGATCTCAGAGGTCCACAGGCACAGCGAGTCGGCCGGGGCGGGCAAACGAAGCCCGTCGAGCAGCACGACCAGAAGTTTGTAGAGGTGCGTAGCCGACCGCGTGGGCTGTGAAAGACTCACCGGCAGGGTGACGGCTTTCGTCTCGCGGCCATGTTCGCCTTCGACATCCGGGCAGTAAAAAGTGACAAACATCTGACGCACACCGGCCACCCGTCGCGCAAGATCATCGCAGAACCGCTCCAGCACCTGCCGGATGCCTTCCTGCAGGGTGTCCATGCGCGTCGTGGGCGCTCCGAAGTGGCACCGGCTTGTCATCGTCGGCTTGGGGCGATGGGGCGTGAGAACCTCGGGCGTCTCGCCCAGTGCCTGATCGATGCGCGTCAACAGCGCCTCGCCGAACCGTGAGGCCAGCGAAGCACGTGGCAAGTGCCACAACGATGCCACCGTCTCCACGCCCACCAAAGCGAGTGACTTCGCACACGCGGCGTCGATCCGCAGCGACCACACCGGCAACGGCGCCAGATCAGGTGCCGCCTGACCGACCTGGGAAACAAAGGCCGGCTCCGGGTGAGCATGAGCCAGCGCCCAGGCGGCACCCGGCGTGTCGGCCACCGAACCGCGAACGGTGAACCCCTCGGCGGTCATGTCATCGATGGCACAACGAAGCAGGTGCTCTTCGCTGCTGAAAAGAGGCATACAGCCGGTGATGTCCAGAATCAGCGTGTCGTCCCCCTCGATGTGAACAAGGGGCGACCAGCAGCCGGCCCGAACGGCCAGCGATTCCAGCAGGCGGCGATCGGCCGATGGATCATCATCGAAGGTGACCAGATCCGGAACCATGGACTTGGCGTCGGCCAGCGTCTGCCCCGGACGAATCCGAAGACCCATGGCCGCTCGATCGACGCGGACGATGCGCAGAAGGTTGGCATGCGGCGTCGTGGTGGCGACGGGCGCGCCCTTGGCGGCGCCCGACGCATCAGGCGCGTTTCGCAAGCGGTCGGTTGACAGGAACGGAAAGTGAAGACACAGCGCCCGTCTCATGATGCAGATCCACAAGAAACGACTCGACGGGCATCCCTTCCCGAACTTTGAGCAACGTAATCCGACACAAATGAGCATGAGACGGCAGCCGGGACCGCCCGACCGGCCGGGGCGATCGCGGGTCCGTGCCAACGCCCACCCCTTCCACCAACATCTGCACGGCCGCAAAGCTTTTCTCTCGCCGATGAGATGGTCGCAGGACCAACCCCACGCAGCCGCTGCTCTTGGCCGCCAGTTGCAGACGACGTGAGTTTCGCTCGTCGAGCCGGCTCAGCGGAGCGATCACCGCGACCACGGCCGGGCAGCGCAGCGACTGTTCCGTCGCCCAGAAGGCCTCCTTCTCACACGATGGGCGAACGACCAGGAGGCGATCCAGCGCGATCCCGTGCCGCGGGGCGGCCGGCGGGTAGAAATCACCTCGCCCATCGACGATCACGATGCATCCGGCGCGTTGCTCGACGGCGCCCGTGGCGCGTTGCTCGAAAGCGCCCGACCCGCAGCGCCCGGCGATGCGGACCGCCAGTGCCATCTCTCCGGCACCCATACCGGCCGAACAGATATCGACGATCGCCCCGCAAGGAAGACCGCCGTGCGGCAACACGGCATCCAGCGGCACAAGCCCCGTGGGTACAAACCGCCGGGTCCACCCCGCCTGCCGGGCGCAACGCCGACGATAGCCCTCCAGCTTCTTTCGAAGATCGGCCACCACCTCGACCGCAACATCGTCGAGCCGTCCACCATCCGTCAGCTTGGCCATCAGATCGATTCCGTACGGGCGGGCGATACCCAAACCCCCGGCGCGTACGCCGAAAGGCCACCGCACCCTGAAGGCACGCCTTGCCCGACGGCGCGCATCGCCTATACCTAACATATACCAAACTTTCGGCGGATGCAAGCCCCGGGTCGAGGATTTTTGAGCGGTTTCGGGCTAGGACCAGAGTCACAACGTTCCGTCATCCCGCGCGATGTCTCGCTACGCCATCGCGCGGGCATGAGGCGCAGCGGGTGCCCCATCCTTGCGACGCAAGGGTGGGGGACGGACGGCGGGTATCGATTGACGATGCCGGACCCGTGGGCAAGCGAATTGGAGCACGACGTCGAACGGTGGACGTTGGACTTCCGATCGTCCGTCCCCCACCCTTCGCGAAAAGCGAAGGATGGGGCACCCGGCGAAGGATGGGGCACCCGCACCCGACACTCTGGACCCTGAGCCGCGCTCTTTTT
>CBDUXT010000096.1:0-20656 GCA_965371245.1 uncultured bacterium
TCTCACGCCGGAGATCTTATACTCCGGCGGGAGACAGCCTTTCATGGGATTACAAAACTTGCTAGCATGCGGGGGAACGATCAGGCCAGTACTGAGCGTCCGTTGTTGCGGCTTGATCGACCTGTAGCGAGAGATTCCAGCAACGCACGGCCGCTTGCTTGCGTCAGCCATGCGCAAGCCAGCACCGGCCCCTAAGGAGACACCGTCAATGCACGATGCGCAGACAATCTCGCGTGTGGTGGATCTGCTGGACCCAACAACCAACGCCATCTTCAACATGAGCGACGCCGAGGCCCGTGCCATCGTCGGCAGCGGCGATCCCGAGGCCATCCGGCGAATCGACGGGCAGTTCGCCCTGCTTGCCGAGGAGGGCAAGACGGTGCGGATGGCCAGGACGATCGGCCGGCTGATGCGGTACTTCATCGCCAAGCGTGAGGCCGGACCCGTGCTGATCGTCGCCGACCGAATCGACACCATTCACAACTGGCTCAAATCCGAGGGGCTCGACGATCAGTTTCACCCGTCCTACACGCGCATGGTTCCGGCGCACCATCTTGTCGAGCTACGTCTCCTGGGCTGTCCCGATCCGAATCCGACCTACCGTCGTTTCTTCGCGCCTGAGCGCGGCGTGCTCCCGCCCGATCTCGATGTGATCGGCGAACGGTATGTGGGAGCCGTCTACAGTGAAGTCGGCAAGTGGTTGCAATCGATCCCCGACGACCAGCCGGTTGGCGTGTGCTTCTCTGGTGGAATCGACAGCGGGTCGGTCTTCCTCCTTGCCTACCGCGCCATGCTGAGCATGGGCAAGAACCCGTCCCGGCTCAAGGCGTTTGTTCTCAGTGTCGATGGCGGTGGAGACGACCTTCAGCAGGCTCGGGTGTTTCTCAAGAAGGTCGGTCTGGAGCTGTTCCTAGAAGAGATCGACGCGGCGGCCGACGACATCGATGTGGACGACGCCATTCGCGTCATCGAGGACTACAAGCCGCTCGATGTGCAGGCCGGCGCCATGTTGCTGGCGCTCTGTCGCGGGATCCGCGGCCGGTATCCCGAGTGGCGATACCTGCTCGACGGCGATGGCGGTGACGAGAACCTCAAGGATTATCCCATCGAGGAGAACCCCGAGCTAACCATCCGCAGCGTGCTCAACAACTCCATGCTTTATCAGGAAGGCTGGGGCGTGGATTCTATCAAGCACTCGCTCACCTACTCCGGCGGCCAGAGCCGAAGCTACGCTCGAACCTACGCCCCGACCTCTTCGTTGGGCTTCCGCGCGCTAAGCCCCTTCACCTCGCCCGCCGTGATCGAGGTGGCCGAGGCGATTCCGTTCATCGAACTGACCGGCTGGCGGCACGATCGGCTCTACCAGCTCAAGGGGCAGATCGTGTCGCGCGGGGTTCGCGCCGTCACCGGGTTGGATATGCCGGTCTTCGAGAAGCGGCGGTTTCAGCATGGGGCGATCGCCGACCGGAGCGAATTGGCTCTGTTCACGGCAACGCCCAACGAGTTTCGGAGTGCGTTCGATGCCACGTACCGGTGAAAAGCCACCGGCCCTTTCCGACGCATGGGTGCTCAGTCATCGGCCGCCGAAGAACCTCGTGGTGCCCAACCGCCCGTACGCCTTCCTGGTCGAGAAAGAGCACGGCATCACCGGCCGCGTCGAGGACGTCGCCACCGTCTTCATCACCAACCGCGAGTGCCCGTTCCGCTGTGTGATGTGCGACCTCTGGCGCAACACGACCGACGAAACGGTGCCGGTCGGCGCGGTGGCCGAGCAGATTCGATGGGCGCTGGGGCAGCTTCCGCCCGCGAGACACATCAAGCTGTACAACAGCGGTAACTTCTTCGACCCCAACGCGATTCCACCCGACGACTACCCGGCCATCGCGGAGCTCGTCTCCGGATTCAAGACCGTCATCGTCGAGTCGCACCCGAGCATGATCGGCCGCCGCTGCTGGGAGTTCCAAGACCTGCTTGCCGGCGATCTTCACGTGGCCATGGGCCTTGAAACCGCCCACCCCGAGGTGCTCGCCAAACTCAACAAGCGAATGTCGCTGTCGGATTTTGAGCACGCCGTCGCCAACCTGACCGACAAACACGTGCCGGTGCGTGCCTTCATCTTGGTGCGCCCGCCCTTCATGACAGAGGCCACCGGGCTGGAATGGGCCAAACGCTCAATGGACTTCGCCTTCGATGCCGGCGTGGAAGCGTGCGCACTCATCCCCACGCGCGGCGGCAACGGGGCCATGGAAGAGTTGGCCGAGCGCGGTCACTTCGTCCCGCCGTCACTGGCGATGCTTGAGGCCGTGTTCGACTACGGCGTCGGCTTGGCACGAGGCCGGGTCTTCGCCGACCTGTGGGACATCGAGAACCTCGCAACCTGTAGCAGGTGTGCCAAAGCGCGCATCGACCGGCTTTGCGAGATGAACCTGACTCAGCGCGTTCGACCCGTGATCGTCTGTGAACAATGCGGGTCGGGGTGATCGATCGCGCCGAGCTAATGCCGCATCCCCGAGCCGCGGGCTTCAGCCCGCGCGGCCGTCAGCCCGCAAGACCTTTCGTCCGTCGATGGGCCTCCATCGGCGAGCAGACTACTACACGAAAATCGGCCAGGCGCCAGGGAAGCTGGTCGAAGTCGGCAACCCGTGCGACCATGGCCGCCGATGACAAGGCGTGAAACGTGCGACATCGTGATTCTCGGCGCGGGCTTCGGCGGGAGCCTCCTCGCACAGATCGCACGAACCGCCGACCGTCGCGTGGTCCTGCTGGAGAGCAAGCGGCACCCGCGCTTCGCCATCGGCGAGTCGTCCACACCGCTGGCCAACCTGAAGCTGGAGATGCTGGCCGACCGCTACGGATTGACCGCGATCAAACCGCTGTGCAAGTACGGCCCCTGGAAAAGGACGTATCCGCAAATCGCGTGTGGTCTGAAACGCGGGTTCAGCTTCTTCCACCATCGTCGTGACGAACCGTTCGAGCCGGATGCCAACCACGCCAACGAGCTTCTCGTGGCCGCCAACCCCAGCGCCGAGCAGGGAGACACTCATTGGTACCGGGCCGACTTCGATGCGTTTATGGTAACCCAAGCGCAGGAGGCGGGTGTCGTCTACATCGACCGATGCGAGGTCGCGGAAATGCACCACGGCCCGCCGTGGAAACTGCGCGGCAGGTGTGAGGACGGCCCGATCGAGGTGAGCGCGTCGTTCCTTGTTGATGCGACCGGCAACGGCCGGCTACTTGGCGATGCGTTGAGACCAGGCGACGTCACCGATGCGTTGCGGCGAGGTGCGTGCTCAGAAGATGCTTCCTCAAACCGAGCCGCGACCGTAAGGGAGCGGTCTTTTCCAGATTCCAGTGCGCCCCTTGACCGTCGCGAGTCGGAGAAAGAGCTCTTCGGCATGAGCCCGACCGACGCCACCAATACGCTGCGCACACGAACGAGCGGGCTCTTCGGCCACTTCCGCGACGTGGCCCTGTGGTCCGACGTGCTGCGCGAGCTGGGCGGCTCGATCGACGATCATCCGTACCCCTGCGACGCGGCCGCGCTGCATCACGTCATCGAGGGCGGCTGGATGTGGGTACTGCGTTTCGACAACGGCATCACCAGTGCCGGCTTCTCGCTTGATCCACAGGTGCATCCACCGGTTGGCCACAGGTCGCCCGAAGCGCAGTGGGAAGCGCTGCTAGCAGCGTATCCATCCATCGCCCGCCAGTTCCGCGCCGCAGCGCCGGTCAGGCCGCTCGTGCGCGTGGAGCGGCTTCAGCGGCGGTGGAGTGAAACGGTGGGGGAGGACTGGGCCATGCTGCCGCACACGGCCGGCTTTGTCGATCCGTGGTTCAGTTCCGGCATCGCCCAGACGCTCTTCGGCATCGAGCGGCTGGCCCGCGTGCTGACCGACGGGTGGGCCGCGCCCGATCGAACTGAGCGGCTGGCTGCCTACGGAAACGCCCTCGCCCGCGTGTTCGACCTGGCTGATTCACTCATCGCCGCTTGCCTGAAGAGCTTCGACCGGTTCGACGTCATGGTGAGTCTGACCATGGCCTACTTCGCCGCCGCGATCTACAGCGAGGAGCGCATCCGCGCGGGGCTCGACACGCCCGATGACGAGTTCCTCCTGGCCCACGACCAGCGCTTCCGCGCGATCGCCGCCGAGTTGTGTGAGTCCGCCGCGAAGACCGGACCAACCGACGCTGTAGAGTTCGCCCGCCGAACGGCCGAGCTACTCGCACCATACAACACAGCCGGCTTATGCGATCCCGCTCGCCGGAACATGTACCCGTATACCAGCACGGTGTGATGGGAGGTGGCACACCCCAGCTCGCATTCGATGAAGCGATGATCGTGCAGGTCGGGTCATCGACCCGGCATTGCTTGATTACGCGTAAGTCAGTCGGCGGGCGTGATCGCTTGGTTCTCCCGCCATCCTGGCAAGCGCATCATCGGCGCAAGCGGGTCATACAAAAGAGAAATGCTCTTGTAGACCCAAGATAGACTCGATCGGGGCAACTCCGAGGATTTCGATCTTGTTGTCGGACCAAAAACGAGAAGTGAAACAGCCCTAAATGGGCGCCAATGCGGTTTCGCGGTACTGGAGACGAAGGGACTCGAACCCTCGACCTTCGCATTGCGAACGCGACGCTCTCCCAAACTGAGCTACGTCCCCTGAAGCGACCACCGTAGCAGAGTCCGTCCGATCGTCAACCGTCGCCGGAGCCGAGTCGGGGCATCGACACCCGGCCGAACCGGCTCATACCCGCGAAATCAGGCTCGGGAACCGCCGGACGTGTGTCTCGACGTTGGCGGCGTAGGTGACCATGGCCCGCGAGATGGCCTCCCGTTCGTCCTCGACCTTCTCGACGTCAACAAGGACATCGACGATCTCCAAGCGGTACCGAAAGTTCCGCTCCGGGATGATGAACGCCTGCAGAACCGGCGCCCGGCAACGCATGGCGATCCGGAGCGGACCCGTCAGGAAGACGCGCTGCTCGCCGAAGATCTCGACCATCTCGCCCCGCTGGGTGGGATCCCGCCGGCGGCTGACGTCCATGGCGCTTCCCAGTACATACCCCTCCTCGAAACAGCGAAAAATCTCACGCGGGTAGCTGTCGGCAAACAAGACCCGCATCTTGCAGAACTCCGGGTACCTCCGGTCGAACCGATCTTGTACGTACCGCCGGATGGCCCCCTCGCGGCGATCGCGTACGCAGGCCGTTCGATAGCCCCGAACAGCGAGGAGCATGGAAAGCACGTGGTGCGCCCCGTGGTGCGACATCGCCAGATACACGCCGTGGCCGCGCGCCACTGACTCGTCGAGAAGGTCCTGCCCGCGGATGGAAAGCAGTTCGGCCGCCCGGTCAGGTGAAAACCGGTCGAATATCAGATAGAAAATCTTGTCGCCACGGCTTCGCATAAAGAAGTCGCGGGTGGCGCGACGTCTCAAAGACGCAGTGGGCGTATGCCCGAGAACCCCCGACAGCGCTCGCGCGAATCTGCGCCGTCGCTTGTGGTTGATGAGCCACTCGACGGTGCCGAACATCCGCCCGAAGTGGTAGAGCCCGGTCGGGCCCAACAGCCAGAGCAACAACGACAGTGCTTTGTGAGAGAGCGAGAACGAGACACGTTCCCACAGGCCGGGTAATGCGGCCGACTCGAGGAACGAGGGACTCGCCATAAGCGGTTGCTCTTTGGTTGCGGTCCCGTTCATGGCGATCATCCCCGCCAGTCGTTGAAACAAGATGCTCGATCGAGCGTGCCCGTGCGTACCCCTAAGCGCGGGCATCACCTCACGCCACAACCATAGGCAGGGCTGCGCCCGTCGTTGGAGCTGGAACAACGGGCTGGCGCGTTGCCACAGGAGGACGCCGGTGCCGCACCGAACGAGGGTGCATCGACGGAGCGCTCAGCCCTCGGGCAAAACTGTAGCGGACCTCAACCTTCGGATCAAACGCCCAGCTACCACCTGGGCCGAGCTGCCTCTTGACCTGGAGATCGGTGCTCATTGCGGTATAGTCGGCCTTGTGATCACCGCGAACCCCTTTGAACTCTACTCGATCGTGAACGGGACGATCCGTCTCGACGGCGGCGCCATGCACGGGGTCGTCCCAAGGGTTCTGTGGGAGAAAGTATCTGACGTCGATGCGCTGAACCGAATTCTCTTGGCCACCCGGACGTTGCTTGCCATCGACCGCAAGGCCAAACGCACGGTCCTGGTGGACACGGGGTGCGGGTCAAAGTGGTCGGCAAAGGACGCTGACCGCTACGGGATCATGTCGGACGCCGAGGCCATCCCTCGCGCATTGGCGGCCGCGGGGCTCTCGGCAGATGATGTGACGGACCTGGTCATCACACACCTGCACTTCGACCACTGCGGCGGTCTGACGGATTGGTTCGACGACCCAGGCGGTAGAACCACACTGCGGTATCCCCGCGCCCGCCATTGGATCCACCGCGGGCACTGGCAACACGCCAACGACCCATCCTTCAAGGACCGCGCGTCGTTCCTCGAGCATGATTTCACAGCTCTGACCGATGCCGGCGTGTTGGAGTTCGTCGAAGGGGACAAGCCGGCGTCAACCATTCCCGGCGTCGAGTGGTTCGTCTCGCATGGCCACACGCCGTTCCAGCTTCATCCAATCTTCGGCACGGGCCACGAGCGCGTGCTGTTCGCCGGCGACATCGTGCCCACGGTGGCGCACCTGAGACTCGGATGGGTCATGGCCTACGACGTCGCCCCCATGACGACGATCTGTGAAAAGCAGACCATCTACCGCCGCTGCAACGAGGATGGGCTGTCCCTGGCCTTTCCCCACGACCCGTCCGTCGGCGGCGCCGTCCTGGACGGAACCGTTGAGCGTCCCATCGTCGCCCGTGCGCTGGACCTCTAGACCCAGGGTAAATGATCCCGCGGGATCGCCCGGATCGAGGTTTGGGCGACCCCAGACACCGACGGGCCGATTTTTGCGCAAAAAACCCGATGGCCCCCACTACCCAACGCCGACAACTGCGGATATGCTTCGAGTATCTCATTTGACAGCGGCACCTGATGGGCACCCCGGCCACAGTCGCTCCGGCACCGTGCCGCTGTCAACCTTGCGAATCACTGACAAACTTCCTGCGACGGCCCTGGGCCGGCCAGCCGTCGTCGTGAAGCCCGACCCGTACATCGGATTTTCAACTGTCGAAGGCATGACGGAGAGGCCGTGTAGACATGGCATCAACTGTAACTGGGACGCTGGAACGAAACGCTAAATCAGGCGGTCGCCTTAGGCAGGCCAAATCGAATTACGCGTCCCGCAAGGACGACGTGATCGTCACCAGCGATCTCTGCCAAGAGCTTGGCTTGCGTGGGGGCGAGACGCTCATCGCGTCCTGCGGTCCATCCAAGGGACGCCGCCCGCCGGCCGTGTCACGGTCGGCCGACGTGGAATCAATCAACGGCCTGTCCATCGACGAGCATCTCAAGCGGATTCCGTTTGAGGAGTTGACCGCGATCGATCCGCGCGAGCGGGTCCGTTTCGAGACCGAGGGCGGTCCGGTAGCGATGCGCGTGGTGGACCTCTTGACCCCGATTGGCCTCGGACAGCGCGGGCTGATTGTCGCCGCTCCACGAACAGGGAAGACCATCCTTCTCCAGCAGATGGCCGAGGGCGTCGCGAAGAACCACCCCGACGTCTATATGATGGTCCTGCTGATCGACGAGCGTCCGGAGGAAGTCACGGATATGCGACGGACGGTCCATGGCGAGGTGGTGGCCAGTTCCAACGACGAGGACATCGCCAGCCACGTTCGGATCGCCCGGCTGATGATTGAAAAGGCCAAGCGCATGGTCGAGGCCGGCATGGACGTGTTTATCTTGCTCGATTCACTGACGCGCCTGGGACGGGCGTTCAACGTCAATACGCAGGGCAGCCGGCGGACCATGTCGGGCGGGCTCGACATTCGCGCCCTGACTGAGCCCAAGGCCATCTTCGGCGCCGCGCGTAACGTCGAGAATGGAGGCTCGCTGACGATCATCGCCTCGTGCCTGGTCGAAACGGGCAGCCGGATGGACGAGGTGATCTTCAACGAGTTCAAAGGCACCGGCAACATGGAGATCATGTTGACACGATCGCTGGCCAACCGCCGCGTCTGGCCCGCGATCGACCTTCAGCAGTCCGGCACGCGCAAGGAAGAGTTGCTTTTGACCAAGGAGGCCCTGGAAGCGTCGTACCAGATTCGACGTAACCTGGGCGACAAAGACCCGGAGCAATCATTGCTCCTCTTGCTTGACGCGATGCAGAAACACCCTAGCAACGCGGCGTTCATCCGAGGATTGGCGACAAACCGCCGCTGAACGCCCCGCACGCACGGCGCCGTGGATCCCCGGCCTCCCAGGCTCGGTGGGACCAGGCGAGCCGGATTGGGGCTTGCATTGTCTCGTGCGACAGCGTAGATTCGCCCATCGGCATCAGGAGCGGTCGCCTGATATAAGCGTAAGTTGTTTATTTACAAGAACTTAGCGTCATTCGGTCGGATGCGGATGACGGGGATAGGTTGGATAGAACTGTCGGATGTCGATCACGGCCACTATGAAAACAGAAGTCATCGCCGACTACCGCACCCACGAGCAGGATACCGGCTCGCCAGAGGTTCAGGTCGCGGTGCTCACTTCTCGCATTCGCGAACTCACCGAGCATCTCAAGAAAAACAAGAAGGACCATTCGGCCCGTCGCGGCCTCCTGAAGATGGTTGGGCGCCGCAGCAGTCTCCTGAAGTTCCTCACGCGGCTGGACCGCGCCCGGTATAAAGGGCTCATCGAACGGCTGGGGCTTCGCAAGTAACCAGCCGCGCAGCCAGCGTCGTCACATCGGATGTGCCGGACCTCCGCGAAAGCCCGGCCGGCATCGGCCCTTCTGACGACACCAGTTACGCACCGCCAACGCCCCACCGGCGGAATCCAGCGTCTGCACACGGCACATGCTTGGGCAAGACAGAGTCGGACACGTTGGCCAAACACAGGGAATCCGCTTATGCCCGTTTGCGGTTCAGTCAAGGGCGTTGCCCTGCGGACAGATGCGGAATCGAAAAATTTTGTTGACGGCGCCGGGAGTTGTGCCCGGCATGATATTGGCTTGTTGGAAAAAAAGAGACGGTAGAAGAACATGGCATACCACAGTGTTGAAAGAGAGATTGGCGGTCGTACGTTAAAGATCGAGACCGGGAAGTTGGCCAAGTTGGCCGCCGGGTCGGTCGTGGTTTCGTACGGCGACACGGTTATTTTGGCATCCATTGTGACGGGGGCGCCCCGACCGGGGATCGACTTTTTCCCCCTGACGGTCGACTACCGCGAGAAGACGTACGCGGCCGGTAAGTTTCCCGGGGGCTTCTTCAAGCGTGAGGCGCGCCCCACGCAAAAAGAGATCCTGACGATGCGGATGATCGACAGGCCGCTGCGCCCGCTGTTTCCCAAGACGTTCCGGGACGAGGTGCTGATCCAAACGATGGTGCTGGCCGCGGACCAGGAAAACGATCCGGACATCCCTGCGATGATCGGCGCGTCGGCCGCCCTGGCGGTCTCGCAGTTGCCGTTCGAGACGACGTCGGCGTCCTGCCGCGTCGGATACGTCGATGACAAGTACGTCATCAACCCGACCTGCGCTCAGATGGAATACAGCACGATGGAGATGGTGCTCGCCGGCCATCGCGACGGCGTCAACATGATTGAGGTCGGCGCCATGGAGCTTTCCGAGGACGTCGTCGCCGGGGCCATCGCGTTCGGGCAAAAAGCGATTGTTGAAATTTGCGGAATGATCGACGAACTCCGCGAAAAAGCCGGCAAGCCGATCGAGTGGACACCGCCGCCGCCCCTGGACGATCTTGCCGCCGACATGCGCGGCAAGTACCGAGGACCGCTGCGCGAGGCCCGGGGAACTTCGGGCAAACAGAATCGCTACGATGCGGTCAAAGAAGTCTACGAGGCGGCTCGTGCCGAGCACTGTCCAGAGGACGTCGAGAAGCCGGAGCACTCCTGGAACACGATTCGCGATCTGATGCAGGACATCGAGCAAGACGTCATCGCGGAAATGATCGTCAAAGACTCCAAGCGTTCCGACGGCCGAACGGCCGCGGATTTGCGAGAGATCGAGTGTGAAGTCCAGGTTCTTCCCTGCGTACACGGCTCGGCCATCTTCCAGCGCGGCGAGACGCAGTCGCTGTGTGTCATCACGCTGGGAACGGGCCGCGATGAGCAGATCGTCGATGGAATCGGCGCCGAGTACAGTAAGAAGTTCATGCTGCACTACAACTTCCCGCCGCTTTGCGTCGGCGAGGTGCGCCGGCTCGGCGCGACCAGCCGCCGGGAGATTGGACACGGCAACCTGGCGGAAAAGGCGCTGGAGGCCGTGCTCCCCACTCCGGATGAGTTCCCCTACACGATCCGCCTGGTTTCCGAGATCATGGAGTCAAACGGATCCTCGTCGATGGCGTCGGTCTGTGGTGGGTGCCTCGCGTTGATGGACGCCGGCGTACCCATCAAGCAGCCCGTGGCGGGTATCTCCATCGGCCTGGCCGAGTTCGACGGACAGCGCAAGCTCCTGGTCGATATCCTCGGCGAAGAGGACCACTTCGGCCTGATGGACTTCAAGGTGGCCGGCACGCAGCGCGGTATCACCGCGGTTCAGTTGGACCTTAAGGGCCACTCGCTGTCGCAGGAACTCATCACCGAGACCCTCGCCCTGGCGAAAGATACGCGACTGAAGATCCTTCGCACGATGCTACAGACGCTCAAAGCACCGCGCTCCGACACGAGCCCGAACGCGCCGCGAATCCTGCGAATCAAGATCTCTCCGGACAAAATCGGTAAGGTCATCGGCCCGGGCGGCAAGTTCATCAAGTCCATTGAGGCCGAGACCGGTGCGACGGTCGAGATCGATAACGACGGCACCATCCTGGTCGCCTCGGTCGATCTGGACAGCGCCAAGCGTGCCATCGAGATGATCGAGTCGGTGACCGAGGAAGTGAAGATCGGCAAGATCTACACGGGTCGCGTCAGCGGGGTCAAAGACTTCGGCGCCTTCGTCGAAGTCGTCCCCGGACAGGACGGGCTGTGCCACATCAGCGAACTCGATAGCGGATACGTCAAGTCGGTCAACGACGTGGTGAAGATCGGTGATATCGTTCGAGTCAAGGTCCTGTCCATCGACGACCAGGGGCGAATCAAGCTGTCGCGCAAGGCCGCCGAGGCCGAGTCCGACGGCGTGCCCGAGCCTGCGGAGGCGGGCGCGAACTAGCAGCGCGTCGTACAAACTTTACGAATACCTGAGCCGCATGCTTTAGCTTGCGCGGACGTCCGCGCGGGCTAAAGCCCGCGGCTCAGGGGCGACGCATGGTCGCGCCCTGTATAAAACGCTGGCTGGAAGACCGCGCTACAACTTGTTCAACCGCCTGCCGACCGATCGTGGAACCTGCAAACGACACCGACGGCCCACTCGAGCCAGGCACCAACGAACCGCGCCGGATTGTGGCCGAGATGGCCGAGCTGGTCGGCGGGCTCGCCCACGAGCTGCGCAACCCTCTTTCCATCATGATGGTCAACCTCAAGCTCCTCGCCGAAGATCTGGAGGACATACAAATCCATCCGGAGGATGCCCGGCGGCGCGGGCTGCACAAGGTGCAGGCCCTGCAGCATGAAGCCAAGCGGCTTCAGAGGCTCTTCGACCAGTTCCTGCACCTGACCGACCCCTACTACCTTGATCCCGTGCCGTCGGACCTCAACGAGATCGTGCGCAGTCTGGTCGAGTTCTTCGAGGGGTCGGCGGAAGGCGAGGATATCGAAGTCCAGTTTACCCCGGCCGATGCTCCGCTCATGTGCCGCGTCGATGAGCAACGTATCCGGCAGGGATTGCTCAACATCCTCATCAACGCCCAACAGGCCATGCCGGATGGTGGTGTCCTCGGCATCCGAACGACTTGCGAGGCGGATGGGGCCGTGGTCGCCATCTCCGACACGGGACCGGGCATTGCGCCCGAGGATCGTGAACGCATCCTCCGACCGTTCTACTCGACAAAGGCACATGGCAGCGGGCTGGGGCTGTCCATCACTCAGCGAATCATACGCGAACACGGGGGCACCTTGACGCTGGAAAGCATGCTGGGCGAAGGGACCACCTTCTTGGTTTGGCTCCCCTTCTGCGACCCGGTGGAGGACTCTGCCGCGCGTAAGCGCTGACGCGATCGCCGTTACAAGCTAAGATAGGGTGTATGAGCGACACGGCGTTTGTACTGATCGTCGAGGATGAGGCCGCCCACGGCGAGGCGATCGCCGAGGCGTTCGCACGCTCCCGGTTTGCGTGCAACGTCGTCGAGACCGGCGACGCCGCGATCGAGAGCATCCGTCAACGCCCGCCCGACGTGGTCGTGACCGACTACAAGCTCGGCGGCAAGGTCACGGGGATGGACGTGCTTCGCGAAGCCAAGCGCGCCTGCCCCGAGACCGAGGTGATTCTCATCACGGCCTACGGCAGTGAGGCGCTGGCACGCGAGGCGCTCAGCCAGGACAACAAGGACCACGCCTACGACTATCTGATCAAACCCATCGATATCGACGTGCTCCGTGACAAGGTCAGCCGGGCGGCCAAGCAAGCGCAGGCGGCGCGCGAGGCTCGGCTGCTTCGCAAGCAGGTCGATCAAGCCTTCACCTTTTGCGGCATTATCGGCAGCTCCGAGGCCATCAAAAAAGAACTCAAGCGCCTCAGGAAGATCGCGCGAAGCAAGAGCACGGTTTTGATCGTCGGTGAGACCGGCACCGGCAAGGAGCTGTTCGCTCAGGCGATCCATGAGAACTCGCCGCGCGCCGGCAAGCCGTTCAAGGTGCTCAACTGCGCCGCCGTCAGCGAAACGCTTCTGGAGAGCGAACTGTTCGGCCACGCCAAGGGCGCTTTCACGGGCGCGGTGGTGGATCGCAAGGGGTTGATTCTTTCCGCGGACAAGGGCACCGTGTTTCTGGATGAAATCGGCGACATGCCGGTGAAGATGCAGGCCAAGCTCCTCCGGACGCTGGAGACCGGAGAGGTCTTGCCGGTTGGCACGAACGATACGATCTACGCCGATGTTCGCTTCGTGGCGGCCACGAACCGCGACCTTTCCGAATTGGTTCGTCGGGGTGAGTTCCGCGAGGACCTCTTCTACCGCGTCCACGCCCATGGCGCGATCCGTATTCCGCCGCTCCGCCAGCGCCGCGAGGACATTCCCGTGCTGGTGCAACGCTTCCTCGAGCAGGGGAACGCGGAACAGGACACGAGCATCGACGGCGTGACGCCCGAGGTGATGCGCAAGTTGGTGAACCACAATTGGCCGGGGAATGTACGCGAGTTGCGGAACGTCATCTTCCGCATGTGCCTGGAGGCCGAAGGTCCGGTGGTGGGGGTCGAGGATTTACCCGCCCCGCTGCGCAACTCGACGGACATCGTTCTGGCCGGCCCCCCAAGCATGGGCGGGATGACCATGGCCGACGTCGAAAAGCTGCACATCATGAACACACTTCGCCTCTTCGGGGGCAATCGCGAGAAGTCGGCGAAGGCGCTGGGGATCGGCGCCCGGACGCTGTACCGCAAGCTCCGCGACTACGGCCTGCGATAGGACATGCGCCGGGGGATCAGCCCTCCGGCTTCCGCAAGGCAAGCGGCGGCTGAAGAACTTCACTGAGCACGACAGCGCGGCGAAGGGAACTCCGCGTGGGTTTCGCCAGGAACTCCCCTTCCCTCACAACGCGCTTCTTTGACGCCGTCGGTGCCGTACTAGGCTCCAGATGGCCGAGGTGTTCCTCGACAACCTGTTCAATCTGGTCGTCCCGCAACTCAATGACCGAGTCGATATGGCCAAGGTGTTCCTTGAGGGTCGGCACAAGATGCCCAAGGCGGTCCTCCGTCCGTAGCGCCGCTCTCTTGGGTTCGGCCGTCCGAGGAGTCGGCCTCGGACGTTGCGTCGCCGGCCGAGGCTTCGGACGAGCCGGTGGGCGTGGTCGGCTCAGCGCGGGTTGGTGCGGCAATGTGACCGGACGCGCCTGAGGCGCCCGCGCGACGGGAGGCGTAGGCGCGACCGGGGATCGACCGGCGGGGCGCGGCATGGCGGAATCGCCGGTCGATCGAGCGCGACCCGTGGGGGATGCCGAATCCTTCGGGCCAAAGTGCTCGATCAACGCTTTGGTGATCGGTTTGAGGAGGGATCCGCCGATCACCAGGAGCACCACAATGCCCTGAATCCATCCCTCCAGGTTACTGCCTTGTGCCAGAATGGTGTCAGTCATGGGTCCGTTGCCCTATCCAAGTTCACCGCGCCGGGTTAGCGGGCCGGGCTCGCGTCCGCCGACGCTCTCTTACCGACCCGCGACCCATACCCGACCTACCTCTCGTTCCACGCCTACGTCTTCGGTTCCGTCGAGCCGTCGTCGCGGCCGATGGCGTCACGCATGCCGGTGTCGGCCTGGATGTTCTTCATGCGGTAGTAGTCCATGATGCCCATGTTGCCGCTGCGGAAGGCCTCGGCCATCGCCAGAGGAACCTCGGCCTCGGCGAGCACGACCTTGGCCCTGTTCAGCTCGACCTCGGCTCGGTTTTCCGCGGCCTGGGCGATGGCCATGGCGCGGCGCTTTTCCGCCTCGGCCTGAAAGCGGCGCTTGTCCGCCTCGGCCTGGTCGGCTTGAAGCTTGGCACCGATGTTTTGTCCGACGTCGATGTCGGCGATATCGATCGAGAGAATCTCGAATGCGGTTCCGGCATCGAGCCCGCGGGCGAGGACGGCCTTGCTGATCTTGTCGGGGTTTTCCAGAACCTCTTTGTGCGACCCGGCCGATCCAATGGCGCTGACGATGCCCTCTCCCACGCGCGCCACCACCGTTTCTTCCGTGGCGCCACCGATCAGTTGGGCGAGGTTGGTGCGCACCGTCACGCGGGCACGAGCCCGAAGCTGAACGCCATCCTTCGCTACCGCGTCGATCGACTGCTTGCCGAGGTCGGGGTTCGGCACGTCGATCACCTTGGGGTTCACGCTCGTGTTAACGGCATCGACGATGTCCCGCCCCGCCAGATCGATCGCGCAGCCCTTCTTCCAGTCCAGATCGATGGAGGCCCGGTTCGCCGAAATCATAGCCCGTGACACGTTTGTCAGACGCCCGCCGGCAAGGAAGTGGCTCTCGAGATCATTGGCCGAGATATCATGGATGCCGGCCTTGACCAACTGAATCCTCGCCAGCACAACCAGATGCGGATCGACCTTTCGCAGACGCATCCCGATCAAATCGAACAGGCTGACGTCGGCGTTGCTCATGTAGGCCTGCAACCACAGGCGGAAAAACTGCGCGATCACCAGGACGATGACCAGCAGGACGATCCCGATGACGATGCCGATGACCCAACCGTAATCGATGCCCCCCTGAGCGAGTGTAGTAAGACCGTCCATGTTTGGAATCATCGTTAAAGCCTTTCATTGAGCGCGGGTTTCAAGACCGGTCCCGGCCCGTCGATAACCAAGGGTCGGCACTCGGCCGTCCCATCCCTCATGCCTCTTTGGCACGGACCTCCAGGGTTCCGTTGCGAATGCCGATCGCTTCGACATCCACGCCGGCGTCCACCATACCCGTTTCGGCCACGCACGACACGCGGCGACCGTTGAAATCGCAGATGCCCACCGATCGCAGCGGCGAGATCGCCCGCCCGCTCTGACCAACCATCGCCTGAAGCCGGTCGATGGGTATGCCCGCGTCCGCCGACGTCAGCACCGGGTTGGGTGGCGCGATCAGTCTTCCGATCGGCGTCTGCGGCCAATACTTGATGGCCAGGAAGCCGAAGGTCGGGAGCAAGACCGCGCAGGTCAAGATGGCCACAATACCGGCGCTGCGGCCGCCGTAGTCGAACGTCTTGACCACCGCCGCCACCAGGAACCCGAGCCCCGCGACGGTCAAAATGCCATGCGAGGGGATGAAAATCTCCACCACGAGCATGAGGGTTCCCACGCCGAACAGCACGATCAAGATACCCAAG
This sequence comes from uncultured bacterium, assembly GCA_965371245.1. GTDB lineage: Bacteria > Planctomycetota > Phycisphaerae > UBA1845 > UBA1845 > CBDUXT01. Next base: position 16,012 of record CBDUXT010000096.1, read on the forward strand.
TCGGACATTGAACCTTCCTCGCGTGGCGCCGGTCAACCCGGATCCGCAATACTTCAAGCGGCACGGGTACGACGAGTCAGAGCCGCGGGCGCCAGCCCGCGGACCCCGGCGTCAGCATCTCACCGGGCTCGAGCCCGCCGGCAAGCCGGTTCTACCGATGCTCTGAAACTTGTCCAAAGCCGATTCTGTCACGCACGCGGTCAAACCTTGGCACGAACCACGACCCGGTTACCGCGGCGCTCCACCACCTCTAGCTGCGCGCTCGCCTCAAGGAATTCCCCCTGGGTGACCACGTCCACAAGCATCGAGCCGAAACGGGCCTTGCCCGCGGGCCGAAGGGGGCCGAACGCCTCGCCGAGGTCACCCACGCGGGCCAGCCCGCGGTAGGGATCCTCCACCCGCACCTCGGACGGCGTCGGGTTGGCTGGCACGATCTGCCGGAAAAACGGCATGCGCGGCAGAAACCGGCTGAGCATGACCATTCCCACCACCGAGACGGCCATCGAGGTGATGAACGTCAGCATAGCCATCTTCAGATAGTGGAGCGAGCCCGGAAGCGTCGGGATGTATAGCGGGAAGCTCCGCCCCGGCTCATCCGGAACGAACGTCGCGAGCACGCCGATGATCACGAACACGAGGCCGGATATCCCCGCGATCCCGAAGCCCGGGATCACGAACACCTCGAGCACGATCAAACCGAATCCCAGCGCAATGAACAGGAGTTCCCACATGTTGGCCAAGCCGGCCAGGAAGGGGGCCCCTACGAACACGGCGAGGCAAACCAGCGCGACCAGACCGGGCACGCCCACGCCCGGCGTGTGGAACTCCACATAGGCGCCGAGCATGATGATGACGAGCAAGAAGCCCCGAACGTACATGGAGGTCAGCCAGTACGCAAGGGATTCAGACCAGGTTCGTTCGATCCGAACCAGGCTTGCCACGTCGAACCGCGTCTGTAAGGAATCCTCGTCAGCCACAATGCCCTTGCAGAATCCGTAGGCGATCGCCTCGCCGGCCGACATCTCCAGAAGCTGATCGTCTCGCACGACCGGCTGGATGGTATCGACCTCGACGCCGACCTGTGCGTCGAAGTATCTTTCAACGAGCTTCCATTTCGGCTCGCGCGGAGTGACCGAACCGCCGGTCTTCGAGGTTCCGGGTGACTCGACGGCGTCGTTGGGAGCGTCGTTATCCGTGTCGTCGCCGCCGACCAGCTTGATCTTCTCGTCTTTGAAGACGAACTTCCGTTCGCCGGATTCCTTGTGCTCGATCCACCAGACCTCGCGCTCGGGCAAAACGAACGCCTCGCAGAGCGACTGGTCGTATCCGTTGAGCCGGCACGAGTGGCGGAACTCACTGAGTACCGGCGTGTAGGCCTTCGGCTGAAGTGTCTTGTCCACGGCAGCCGCACCGCCTGGTCCGATCATGATCGGTTGCGAGTCGCCCATGCGCGACGACCGGGCCATCACGATTTCGTCGCACGCCACGGCGATGATCGTGCCGCCGGAGTACGCGTTGGGGTTCACCCAGGCGACCGTCTTGATGTCCGTCAGGTCGTTCTTGATGAGGTCGGCCAGGGCTATGGAACTGCTCACGAGACCGCCGGGCGTATCGAGGTCGAACACAATGACGGAGACACCTTGGCTCTTGGCCTGTTCAACGCGGCGCGTCAGGCTCGTCACCGTGATGTCGTTGAGTTCCCCTCTGATCGGCAGGATGGCAGCGGTCCGTGCGACCGGTATCGCCGGGCCGGTCGTCTGCGCCGAGGCGGGTGTACTGGTCGCCAACGGGGCCAGCGCAGCCAAAAAACAGAATAGACCCCATCGCCGCTCGTGTCGGATGGTCATCGGGGGGTGTACCATAGTGGCTTCCTCGCCAGAACTGCCTGCGCGGACGCTCCCGATCACGCCGCAATCAAATTGTATGACGCCGGATGGGAACCGACAAGTTGAATCGCCGACCAACATTGTAATGGGTGCGGGACGGAATCGGCGTTGGGCCGTCTTCCGAGGGTGGGTGCCCCATCCTTGCGAAGTGTTTGGACCGGGAACAAGGGTTACACCCGTTCGGGGACATGGGTAACACATCCTATCGTTTCCCTCGCCCCCGGACACACCGCCGGCAGCCGGGCCGGAGTGAGCGGAGCGAACGGAGGCCTGGCTGCCGGTCGGCGATTCTTCGAGGCCTCCCGCGCCCGTCTCGTCTCCTCGCGTTGTCCAGCCCCATCGGCCCGTACGCTCGTTGATCCAGCCGATACGCTGGGTGCGGAAGTAGACATCGAGCACCCCGTCGCACAACGTGGGTCGCAGCGCCACCGGGTAAGCGCTGTCATATTAGGGGTGGGTCGTACTTTGGATCCTACTTTCGACCTCCTGTATTGGGACAACCAAAGCCAGCTCCCTAGTTTTGCGTCCCTTCGTTATTCGATTTCGTAAGCGACTCGGATCGCCGTGCAAACGTCCGCAACCATTTTCGGATTGTGACGGCCACAGTAGACGGACGTCCCGGTAGCGTGCCCGCCCGGTAACTCCGCCAGCGTGATATCCGCTCTCAACAACAGCGTGTTACGCTCCGTCACGGATGTCATTTTTCCGTTCCAGCGGCCTGCTCTTGGAATTGCTTCTTGAGCTTTCGCAAGACGCTCCAAACGGGCGAGTCGGGAGGCTTCGGAGAAACGGTTGCAAAAACACGGTGATCGTTCTCGGCCTTCCGGACCAGCAGCATCTCCAGGCGCAGCTTGAGCGGCTTGCCCGTCACGAACGGGTCGTAGCTGTCGAGCGTCACCGTGAAGTGTCTGCTGTTCTTCGCCTCGTAGTGATCTTCACGAACCGTCGCGGAAATCTTCGATGGGTCGATCTCAAAGTCGGTCCCTTCGGCCACCGTTCGGCAAAGCCCACGGAAGTACGTTTCCAGAAACGACTTCAGCAGCCTTGCATCGAACGTCGCATCGTTCGTGATCTTCATCGCAAAGATGTACGTGAAGTACGTGTCCGACTCGGCGTTGAACATGCCCGGCGCGAAGCGAAGTTCCTCGAAACCGTCGTACTTCAACTCGGGGGCAAAGGGCAACGGACAATCGATCCGTTCGTAGCGCCAATCGGCGGGCGTCTTCGGCAGGAGTTCAGGTTTTGGCGCGGGATCCGTGCACGCAAGCACGGGGAGCAAACTCAGGAACGCTGCAATCATCTTGGATCTTCCTTTCGGGATAGCGGCCACTCCGTACGCCCGATGAAACCCTTGCTCATCGCTTCTGTCAACCGCGATGCTTCCACGCGGCCTGGTAGCCGGCGATCTCACCAACATCATCGATGGCGTTAGTCCTCCAGAGGGCTCTTCACGGCATAGAGGACAATGGCCTGCATGTGGTTGGCGTGCTTACGGATAGCGTGTCGCATGGCCAGTACGCGTCTCCGCGCTGCACGGTTACCGAGCACATTCCATGCTATCCGCAGCGCCCCTCGAAGACCCTCGTCCTGAATGAGACGCTTCGGTTCGAGCAACTGAAAACCGGCGGTGAACCCTTTCTTGACAGTGAAACCCGCTGATTCGAGCACCTCGTTCCACTCGCTCTTGCGAAGAGCGCGTACGCCGGATCGGATGGAGCGCGCGAGATCATGCTCGACCGATTCGACCACATCCGCTGAGATCTCTTCCGGGACCAGACAGATTTCATGCATGGCGTAGCGACCACCCGGTTTCAGTATCCGGGCGGCCTCACGGAGTATTCGCTGTTTGTGCTGGAGCGGCTGCATGGTGAGCATGGCCTCACCGTAGACGACGGAAGCACAACCGTCGCCCAGCCCCGTTTGTTCGGCTGTGCCGATCACGCACCGTTGATGGGGACCCGACAAGTAGCTCGACACCGTGGCAGCGGCAGCCTTGTCGCGTTCGATGGCCGTGTACGATGTGGGATTGGCCGCAAGAGTTAGTTTGGCCGTAATCCCCAGGCCCGGAGCGAACTCGACGACATCGTCGCCAGGTCCAACCGAGAGGACATCGAGCATGCGATGCGTCAGCTTGAGCCCTCCGGGTCGCAGAACCCGTTTGCCGACCTGCGCCAAGACCCAGTGTCCGGGCATCTTGTCCATGTCGAGTTTGTCACCGGGTAACTCTTGTGGCATGGCGACGAATAATTCCCAGATGTCTCTTGCCTGGACGACCGACCGCGCATGATACCGATTCAGCTCCGATGATTCCACGAGTCTGGTTACTGATGGTTGCTTCAACGCTCACCGCAAGGACGAGAGCTCCAAGGGGAGCAGAATCGGCTTCTCTTGTTGAACGCGTTGGGGCTTGCGCCCCGGCGGTGGGTCGAACGTTGGATCCTACTTCCGGCTGGCGGCGGGTGTTCCTCATCTGGAGCCAGCTAACTCTTGGCCGTTCACGCCCGTTTCTTGTAGGCTTCGTCGTTGTCGCGAAGATCGACTGGCTCGGTTATGCCTTCGAGAACGAGGCGAGCGATGGCGTTGGAAGCGGGCACAAGTCTTGGTGCTTACGAAACCCTAACGGCCCGTCGCTGCGCGTCGGTCGCCGCGCTAGTGCATCTTCACTCCTGAATCTGCGGGTTTTCGTTACCTGCAACGCCGCGATCGGTCGTGCTAATCAGAGCCTGCCGCGCTAGCGGCGGGACCAGTCCGCGGGCTAG
>CBDUXT010000097.1:0-20006 GCA_965371245.1 uncultured bacterium
CCTTTTCTCGCCGTCCGTCCCCCACCCTTCGTGAAAAACGAAGGATGGGGCACCCGCATCGCCGTCTTTCCTGGCGAAACCGTTGACGATGCAAGACCGACCCCGCCGGCAACTGCTTCCTACCCGTCTTCGGACTCCGACCGCTGGCGCTGGGTTTCGTGTTCGAGGGTGCGGCGTTCGGCCGGGGTTAGTGAATCCATCCCCGTCGCGGAAATCTTCGCCAGGATGCGCTCGACGGCCCGGTCGTGTTCGTCGCGGCGCTTTTTCTCCCACTCGACCTTGAGCGCCTCCTTTCGCGCCCGGCGGCGCTCGAAGAAACCGGGGCCTCTTGCCGGCTTGGCGTCATCGCGATTGAGCGAGGAATAGCCCTGCGAGAAGTCATAGCCGAACTCGCCGGCGCCGAACTCACCTTGCTCCTTTAGCTGTCGCCGCGTCTGGTAGCAGGTGAGGTAGCCGAAGACCGCGATCATCAACAGCAACCAGCTCTGCTCGGCGAACAGACCGAACAGCCCGACGACTACGGCGCCGATCATGCCGGTCGTCGTGGCGATCGCCATTGATGCGGTGTAGCCCTTCCTTGGCCACAGCCACGCCTGAACGATCCGCCCGCCATCGAAGGGAAAGATGGGGAGCAGGTTGATGAGCAACAGGAAGTAGCTCAAACCGAAGACCATCATCGTCCAGTGTTGCCCGGTGGAGGGAATGATCGTCGCATCCACCGGCCAGGTCGGGTGCAGCGGGTTCCACGGAACGGCCCCGAGGCTCCCCGTCCACACAACCAGAATGAGCGTGCAGATCATGCAGATGAACACGTTGACCAGCGGCCCGGCGACGGTGGTGGCCATGTGCGCGGCGGCGTTGTGCGGCGGATTGGCGTAGGCGAGCCCGCCTAGCGGCCAGAGGAGAATCTCATCGGCCTCACCGCCGACGAAGCGGGCGCCGAAGCAGTGGCCAAACTCGTGACACAGGACGATCAGGAACAAAATGGCGTACATGCCCAGGGCGTCGATCAGCGTGGCGGTCAGTCCGGGTCCGACTTCCCCCTCCTTGGGCATTTCCATCCAAACCAGAATGACCGCGCACAGGATGAACGCGACGTGGACCTTGATCCGCACGCCGAACAGCCGGCCAACAGGGAACGACCAGTTGACCGGGTTGTCCTGTGGTCTTTCCGTTGGAAACATGCCGACAACGGCCCCTTTCACCGTGCGTAAAGAAGTTTCTTTCCGAGCCGCGACCGTGAGGGAACGTCTTGTTCTCCGCGAAACAGCGCTCCCTTACGGTCACGGCTCGGATAAGAGAGCATTCCGTTCCGGGCTAGGCTCTCGCCCACGTGCAAGCGTCGGCGTCCACCCCACTAGAGGCGATCGATCCGCCCGGCGTCGCGCTCCCGCGCTCGTTGCCGTTCGGTGGCGTCTTGAAGCGACCTTTTTTCTTTCTCGCTGAGCGTGTGGATGCCACCGTCGTAGACCTTCTTGAGGATCCGATCGATGGTTTCTTCATCGTCGCGGCGCTGGGCGATCTTGGCTTGGAAGCCGCCCGGTCTTTTCCGGTGCATCGACCGGCCCACGAGCGGCAGGCGCCACTCCGTTCGGGTCCACCACGCATCGCCCTTCCACACCCACCACGCCCCGAAGACCATCCCCGCGAGGTGGCAGGCGTCGCCACCGGAATTCTTGCCGCCGGTGTACACGTTCAGCGCGTACCATCCGCCGAACAGCAGAGCGCCCGTCCGAATCTTGATCGGGAACATGAAAAAGATCAGAAGCTGCGCTTGTGGATATCGGACCGCGCAGGCACCGAGTAGCCCGAGTACGCACCCGGATGCACCGGCCGCGATGCTCTCCATGTGCAACCAGCCTGCCTTGCACAAGACGATGTAGAAGACGCTTCCGAGCAGCCCGGCGATCGTGTAGACGGCCAGGAACTTTCGCGGCCCCCAGTCCCGCTCAAGCGGTCGGCCCAGGAAGTGAAGGCCGATCATGTTCATCAGGATGTGCCTGAAATCCCAATGGAGGTAGTCGGCCGTGATCGTTCGCCAAATCTGCCCCTTGAGCACAAGGGGCGTGTACATCGCGCCCCATTGAAACACCGGGCTTCCGTCAACCTGGCCTCGTGAACTCGTGATGTTGCACAAGACGAAGACCGCCACGTTGATGATGATCAGCGTGGTGACGATGCTTCGCCCGCCGAGTCCGCGGACGGGTCCGGCAGACCAGGTCGGCCGGTGCGACGGACCCGCTGCATAATCTCGATCTTGCCAACCCATGTGTTGTCAGCCTGTTTGACTCATTGCCGCCAGAAAATAGTGCCCGAGCACGGCGATCGTTTTCCCGTCTCGAAACTCGCCGTCCAGAAGGCGGCGTCTGGCCTCATCAACCGTGATGCGTTCGACTTCAATCCGCTCGCCACCCTGAAGATCCTGCCCGACATAGGTCAGCTCCGTGGCGACGAACGCCCGCATGAGTTCCGTGCAGATGCCCGGCGAGGTGAAAAACTCCATCAGCGGCGTCATCGTCCCCGCGCGGTAGCCGGTTTCTTCCTCGAGTTCTCGGCAGGCCGTCTCGATCGGCGGCTCGTTCGGCTCGATCGTACCGGCCGGCAGCTCCCACAACTCCTGGTCAACAGAGTAGCGGAAGTTGCGGATCATCACGATCCGCCCGTCAGTAAGAAGCGGCAGGGTCACCACCGCGCCGGGATGCACGACGACGTCGCGATGGATCGGGTCACCGCCCGGGTTCGTGTACGACCTCTGTTCAACGGTAAACAAGCGGGTCGTAAGCAGCGGTTTATGCATGAATGGCCCCGGTGAGCAGCGTCTGTGCAAGGGATAGCCTACCTGCTGGATTATAGGTCCGTTGCCACGGCCGGACAATTTGAGCGGGGTTGTCGAAAGCGGTCGCCCGGGCCGATGAATCGGTGGACGGCTTGTCCGCTTGGGACGCCGCAACTAAGATGCCGAGCCCACCTGCGCCCGACTCGACCGCGCGGGGCCAAACACCTATGAAGAAACGAGTCATCATCCTGGGATCGACCGGCTCTGTCGGCGGCAACACGCTCGATGTTCTTGAAGGAATGCAGGACGAGTGGAAAATCGTCGGTCTGGCGGCCGGCTCCCGCTCCGAGGCCCTTTGTGAGCAGGCCAACCGATGGCGTCCCGAGGCGATCGCTCTCGCCGGTGCGTCGGGTCCGGACGCCCTTGACGGGGCGTTGGCCTACTCACCGGTCGTCTACACAGGGGCCGAGGCACTGGTCGAGTTGGTCAAGGGCGTTGAGGCCGACTGCGTGGTCAGTGCCGTCGTCGGCGTGGGCGGGCTCCAGGCTACGCTTTGTGCCGCGGAGGCGGGCCGGCGCATCGCGCTGGCCAACAAAGAGGCCATGGTAATCGCGGGGTCACTCCTGATGCCGCTGGCGCGGCGAAACGGCGCCGAGATCATTCCAATCGACAGTGAGCACTCGGCCATTTTCCAGGCGATGCACGCCGGTCGTGCGTGCGATGTTCGTAAGATTCACCTGACGGCCTCGGGCGGTCCGTTTCGCACGTGGGATGACGAGGCGATAGAGGGCGCCACCGTCGAGGACGCCCTTCGTCACCCGACGTGGCGCATGGGCCCGAAGATAACGATCGACTCGGCCACCATGATGAACAAGGCCTTGGAGATCGTGGAAGCGCGGTGGCTGTTCGATTGTGAGCCCGAACGCATCGACGTCGTCGTGCATCCGGAATCGATCATCCATTCGTTCGTGGAGTTTAAGGACGGGTCGCTGATGGCCCAACTCGGCACGCCGGACATGCGAACACCGATCCAGTACGCTTTGACGTATCCCAGGCGTCTGTCCTGCCCGTCGGAGCCGCTGAAGCTCACGCAAGTCGGGTCGCTTCATCTTGAGGCGCCGGATCTGGACCGATTCCCCGCCTTGCGCCTAGGATATGACGCCGCCCGCCGCGGCGGCACGAGCGGCGCGGTCCTGAACGCCGCCAACGAGGCGGCGGTCGAACTTTTTCGTGAAGGCGCCATTTGCTACCGCGACATCGCTCGTCATACGGAGCGAGCGCTGGCGGAGCATCCGTTTACAGCCGTGCCCACGCTCGAGGTCTTGCTCGAGGCCGATCGCTGGGCGCGCCAAGAGGTAGCTCGATGCACGACCTGTTAGCACACACCGTTTCGCCCCTGCTGGGGGCTTCGCCGTTGGTCGGCCTTTTCAGTTCGGTCTGGCCTTATGCGATCATGCTCCTGGGCTTCTCCGTCATCGTGTTCGTTCACGAACTCGGTCACTTCGCCGCCGCCAAGTGGGCCGGTGTACGGGTGGAACGCTTCGCCGTCGGATTCGGGCGCGAGCTCGTGGGATTCACCCGGGGCGAGACGCGATACTCGCTCAACATGCTTCCCCTGGGCGGTTACGTGAAGATGCTCGGGCAGGAGGACTTTGACGACAAGGCCAAAGAGCTTCAGTTCAAGTCGGACCCTCGATCGTTCGTCAACAAACCGGTGTTGCACCGCATGGTGATCGTTTCGGCCGGCGTGGTGATGAACATCCTGTTTGCGTGCCTGCTCTTTATGGTCGTGTTCCTCATCGGAATGAAGAGCATCGGATCACGAATCGCTTTTGTCGAGCAAGACAGCCCGGCCGAGCGGGCCGGTCTCATCCCCGGCGACATCATTCGCAAGATGAACGGGGAGACGATCCTCGAGTTCCGCGATGTGATGACCGTGGTCGTGCTGACGGCGCGCCATGAGTCGATCGACTTCATCATCGAGCGGGACGGCGAGCTCAAACCGTTCACCGTCGAGCCCAGCTATCAGCCGCCCGAGGGCACGCGAGACACACGCCGCCAGATCGTGGGCATCAGCCCCGGCGTGACGCGCGAGATCCGCGGGGTGGGGCGTGAGTTCGATACCTCGCGCGAGGACCATCCGCGCGTCGGCGATATGCTGGTCGAGATTGACGGCGTCGAAATCACCGACGACAACGCCAGCGAACTGATCAACATGCTCGCCTACACCAAGGGCGACGTCGTCGTCGAGCGCAAAAACCCGGACGACCCGGCCGCCCCGGCGAGACGGGTGGTCGTCAAAATCCCGCCGGTCCTGAGGCTCTACCCCGACGACAAGGCCGGGAACTCGGTCAGCGTGCTGGGGCTCGCCCCGTTGGCGCGCTTCAGTTTCACCGACCCTCGAGGTCGGGCGCGGCTGGCCGGGCTGGAAGCCGGCGACACCGTCCTGAGCTGGGATGACGTTGCCTACCCATCCATGATCGACATTGCCCGCGCGATTCAGGAGTGCCCCGAACGCGACATCCATTTCAAAGTGCGCAAGCTCGACGGTCGCTCCGTCGAGGGGTTCGTCCGTCCCAAGCGCCACAAGCGCGGTCCGGCCACGATCCAAGCGAGCTTTGCATCGATGGAGGCCGCCGAAGGGGTCTCGAGTGGTCCGCGGACCGAATGCACGATCGTTCGACCTGGTGGGCGGGCGGCAAGGGCGGGGCTGAGTGTCGGCGACCGCATCCTTTCGTGCATGGGCGTGTCGAACCCGACCATGGCCGATGTGAACCGCGCGATCCGCACGAACGCGGGGCGATTTGTGCCGCTGACCGTGCAAAAGGCCGACGGTGCCGCCCGGGTTCTTTCCGTGGAGCCTGAAGCCCCCGGCAACATCGACGCCGCCTACCGGTTCGTCGCCCATGATCTCCTTCGGCTGGGCGAGAGCGTGGCGACCATCAACGGCAAACCGAGCCCGGGCGCCGTCGCCGGATTGGGCAAGGGTGACAAGATCACCGCGCTCAACGGGCAGCCTGTTTCAACCTGGCGCGAACTCGTTGACGTTCTGCGGGGCACGGCGGGCACGAGCGTCGAGGTCACGGTCGTCGATGCCGACGGCGTGCAGCGGTCCACGACGATCGCGGTGCCGCACAGCCTTCGCACGCTGCTGGGCGTCGGGCCCGAGTCGCGTATCGTCAGCATCGACGGCAAGCGGAAAATAATGATCGACACGCCGCGAGGCATGGAAGAGGTCGCGATCGGTTATCGAAAGGGTATCAAGGCGGCCGTCGAGTCGCTCGACGGACGAACCGGGGTGACGGTGGAGTATCGCCGGAATCCGCTTTCACCGTTGGAAACGGCGTTGGTCGATCTCGATACCGACATGGCGGATCCCTGGGTCGGTCGGATTGTCTTCGTCCCCAACATCGATCGAGCGGCCGAACTCACGTTGCTCAAGGGCAAAAACGCCTTCGACGCGATGTGGATCGGACTTCACAAGACCTATTCCTTCATGCGCCAGGTTTACACAATGATCGAGCGCATGTTGTTCAGCCGTAGCATCGGCGTGGAAAACGTGTCCGGTCCGCTGGGGATCATCAGCGTCGGTGGAGAGATGGCCCGAAGGGGGCTTGTCGATTTTCTCTACTTCATGGGGATCATCTCGGCCAATCTCGCGGTGATCAACTTCCTTCCGCTTCCGATCCTTGACGGCGGCCTGATGGTGTTTCTGTTCATCGAGAAGATCAAAGGCGGACCCGTCAGTCTCAAGGTCCAAATCGCCACGCAGATGATCGGACTGTTCCTGATCATCGGCGTGTTTGTGATCGTCACGTTCAACGACGTCGTGCGCATCTGGGGATAATCCGCCCTCGCAAACCTAACGGGCCTCCGCGCGTCCGAGAATTGGGCACGGTTCCTGCGTCGCGGTCGCTCGACCCCGCGGGGCTTGAGACCCTCCTCGCCTCCCGCCCGTATCGTATTGTATTTGTACGGTACAGAGACATTCGCTTCACCGCGGCCGATCGAACTCGGCACCATGCGCGCCCGTGGCTGGACGTCGGCCACGAAGCGATCGTTGGACACCTGGGCGAGGAGCACATCATGAACGCCGCTGAGATATGTCCGCTTACTGCAACAGCTCTTGAGGAACTGCTCCGGGGTCGCCAAGCAGAGTTACCCGACCGGAACGCCCCACGCCGGCGCGCGTTGCATCGCTGGCCCTTCCCTGGGACGGTGGAGCTGTGGGTGCCCGACGAGAACGGGATCGAACACTACACGCTTGCTACCTCGCTGGACTTGAGCCTGCAAGGGGCCGGCATTCGCTGCGACGAATCACTTCCAGCGGGGCTCGAACTCGCCGTCGCCATCCACGAACCGGAGGTGAGCTTCCACGGACGTGCCGTGGTTCGTCACTGCACGGCTGTGGCCGATGAATATCTGATCGGGCTTCAGTTCGTTTTTGCCAAGGATTCGGACGGGCCGACCGAAGCGTAGCAGCACCGGCGTCGGCCCTTCCGCGTGAGCGGCGCACTCGATCGGCCGTCAAGAGCGACGCGGCCAAGTACCGTTGAGTTGCCCTTGCGCACGCACCACGCCGTAACGACCCCTCAAAGCGCTGGCGACATCGGACTTGATGTCCCAGGAGCGACCTGTACGCCGTGGGCCTGGAATCGGACGACGTCGCGCAAAAAAAGGCGGGAGGCACCCGTGTCGTGACGGATACCTCCCACCCTTCATGTCTTGCCCGATCGACGTTGACGGACAACCCTACCGACCGCCGTGGCGAGAGCCGGTTGACGGTTGTACGTTCCGCCGCGCCGTCGGGCGGCGCATCAAGACCTAACGTTTCTTTTTGCGCTTTTTCGTTTTCTTCTTGGCGGCTTTCTTCTTGGTCTTTTTCTTGGCGGCTTTCTTCTTAGCCTTCTTCTTGACCTTCTTCACCTTCTTGGCCTTCTTAGCCTTCTTGGCCTTTTTGGTCTTCTTCGCCTTCTTGGCGGCCTTGCGTTTCTTTGCCATGGTTATCACCTCCTTTCTGACCGAAAGCCTACACCATGATGGCGCTCTGTCAAAAGAAAACTCGCTCGGATGAGTGTTGAGGACGCGACCGCGCGACAGTCAGCGCGCGCGCGCGGGTAACGTGTCGCGCACGATATCGCCGGCACCAAGGCCGACGAAGACGATACAAATTGCAGTGCCATGAGCATGGCATGCATCCTGACCGCAGCGAGTTGGCCCGGCGAACGCCGCACCATCCCAACTTGTGGAGCACCCCGCCGTCGGTCATGTTGAACGGCGGAAGCGAACGATCCGGTCGCATGGGGTTCGGCCAAAAGTGGCGAATTACCCGCAAAAAACAGCGGTCTTGCTCAACGCGGGCTGAGTTTGAGCGAACCACGCGGCGGGTGTCGGCGAGGCACGTCGCAACCCGAAGCGGCGCCTGTCGGCGGCGGCGCCGACGCGAGACGATGGTCGCCGGCTGCTCGACAAAGCGCGCCGTCGGTTGGCTCCGATGATCATGTCCGACCAGATGCGGCGTATCGACGACACGTGTGGAGCCGTCGAAAACGGGAACGAACCGTCGCCGGAATCCGTCGAAAAAAAACTCAAAAAAATTCAGTTTTTTCTTGCCGGGAGGTGTGGCGACGCGCCCGTTGAACGAATTGTGCGCGTCGCGACCGCGCCTCTGTCATGCGCGTTCGCGCAAACATTTCGCGCGCGCTTGCGAAAAACTTGCGCGCCGCGCGATCAAAGAAGAAGCATCCTGTGCATTTGCGCGCGATGAGGCGTGCAGCTCAACAACGATTCGAGTGGCGATCTTGATGGTTCGCGCGGCGCGGAAGTCGACTGATTGAGGTCATGCAGCATCGAGTCACGGGCCAATCGTCGCGCCTCGACAGTGTGTTGTTTGTCGGGTGCGGCGAAAATTGCGCTAGGGAAGGCTGAGACCGACATAGGCGAGGTAGTCACCCGCGCCGGCGAACAAGTCGATGAGGCGCAACAGATCTGACGGCGCGCCGGCGCCGGAACGATCGATGTCGATCGACCAGAGCGGTAGCGCCGCGTCCGCACCGACGAGGGCGTCAATCAACACCGCCATGTCCGCAACGCCGGTGTGCCCATCGGCGTTGACGTCTCCGGGCAGGCTCGCGATCGTCACGGCGTCGCCACTCGCCAGATGGGTCAACGTCCATCGGGTGCCCGGATCGATCGACTGACTCAGACGAACGCGAACGGAATTCCCGTTGATGAGTTCCAGCGCCTCGATGGTGGGGGCATCGCCGGTCCCGCCCGTCCGTTCGAGAAGGAAATCACCCGGCTCAAGTAGCGGAACGCAGCCGTCAAAGATGAAATCCACCGATCGCCATCCAGACGCATGCGTCCCGTCCGGCTCAAACGGCTGACGGGCGTCGATCGCGGCGTTCGGCGGGTTCGTGGCGCTGACGCGCAACGCCGCCGGCAAGGTGTCGGGCACGATCTTGAAGACCTCGCCGCCGGCTTGATCGCAGATGTACAGCTCGCCGGCCGCGTCGGACCCAAACGAGGAGATGGTTCGAATAGTCAGACCGCCGCCCGGCGCCAGCTCCAGTGTTCGGTCGCGCAGATCCCGTACGTTGCCATCGAATCGCAGGCTCCAGATCTGATTGCTGCAATAGTCGGCGAAGAAGTAGGTGCCTTGGAGGTCGGGGATCGCGCAGCCTCGGTAGACTTCGCCGCCCGTAACCGAACAGCGAAAGGGCGACCCGCCGTGCCCGTACTCGTGGACCGGCCGCACGAGCGACTCATCCGCACAGCTACACCCGCTTCGCTCCGTGCATGCCGACGCCTCCAGGCATCGCCAGCCGTAGTTGTTTGCGCCGACGGCGCCCGCGCGTTGAACGTCGATCTCTTCCCAGTCTTGTTGGCCGACGTCAGCGATGTAGAGGTCGCCCGTCGCGCTGTCGAACGCGCAGCGCCAGGGGTTGCGCAGTCCGAACGCCCAGATCTCATCGTCCCCAGCAAGCCCCACGAACGGGTTGCTCGGTGGAATGCGATAGGTTCGGTCGGCCTGCTCGGGGAAGTCATCGCCGTCCACGTCGAGGCGAAGGATTTTGCCAAGTAGGTTGTTCGTGACGTCCTGCGCGTTGCCGGTTTCGAACGTGTGACCGTCGCCGGTATCAAACGCAGCACCGCCGTCACCCGTGGCCACGTAGAGATACCCGTCGGGTCCGAACGCGATCCACCCGCCGTTATGATTCGGGTCGGGCTGAGTGATCGTCAGTACGACGACTTGACTCGCGTCGTCGGCCACGTTGGGGTCGGTGGACACCCGGTACCTGGCGATGACGGTGTTCCCGGCCGTGTCGGTATAGTTGATGAGGAAGAACCCGTTGTCCGCGTACCCCGGATGGAACGCCAAGCCGAGCAGCCCGCGCTCCCCGTTCGAGGCGGAGATCGGGTCAATGTTCAAAAACGGCACGGGAAGCACTGCGCCGGCCTCGATGATCTTGATCCGCCCGGTTTGCTCGACGACGAACAGACGATCGAGGTCGTCGGGCGCGTGGGTGACAAAGAGTGGCTGATCGAGCAAGGTGGCCACGCGGACTGTGGTCAAGGGTGTCTCACCCGCGCGGACGGAGTCAGCCTCGATCGAGGCACACGCGGCGATCCAACAAGCGATCACGGCGCCGGCGAGCGCAAGTTGCCCTCGTCGGCCGGTCCAGGCATCGGTGGGCCGGTACCGATGGTTATCTCCGTTCTTGATTGATGACGGCTGCATCACGAACTCCGCTACACCATGGATACCCCGATCGGTCGGGGTCGCGTCAGACATCGCCAACGACGCCGCGCGGGCGCGTAGCGGCTAACTATTCTAGGATCGGCTGATTCGGAAGGACACGGTTGGGGGGAAGTCTGATAACAACGGCGGACCACCGGCCTACTTGGCCCGCTCGATGTACTCGCCGGTGCGCGTATCGACGTTGATCCGCTCACCGGGCTCGATAAACGGAGGCACGCGCACCTTGGCACCGGTTTCGAGGACGGCGTCCTTGCTTTGGTTGGTGGCCGTCGCACCCTTGACCACCGGCGGCGTCTCCGTGACCTCAAGCGTTACGGTGAAGGGCACCTCAAGCTGGATGATCTGTCCCTCGTAGATCTGGCACATGACCTTCTGATTGGGCGTCAGCCAACGCGCGGCGTCTCCGACGAGTTCCTCGCGGACGGGGAACTGATCGAAGGTTTCCGTGTCCATCAGAACGAAATCAGCACCGTCACGGTACAGGAACTCATATTCCTTCGATTCAATAAAGGGAATCTCGACGCGATCGGTGACGTTGAAACGAACTTCGCGCATCGTCCCCGATTTGAGATCCTTGAGCTTGGTTTGCATATAGCTGCCCTTGTTCCCCTTGGCGACGTGCCGCGCCTCGTGGACGGTGACGAGCGCTCCATCATGGAGGATCGTCTTGCCCTTGCGGAGGTCAATGGCCTTGATCATGGTTCGCGGCTCCCAACCGTTGCTATCCGTCTTTGCGAGCGCCGCATCGTCTCACAGGCCGACCGGGTGGTCAACCATCCCCGTTCCCGTAGGATATGAAGGGTCCGTGACACTTCCGGCGAGACGGGTACGCTGAGTCAGAGCCGCACGCGCCAGCCTGCGGACCCCCGCGTCAACAAGTCACCGGGCTTGCGCCCAGTGCTCTGATCACTGCCCAACGTCTATTCTGTCACGTACACGGAAAGGTACGCATGCCCAAGCCTCGACGAACCGCCGTACAGCGCTACCACGACCGGGTCGCGCCGCGCTACGATCACAGCTACGACGACGAGTTCTGGCAGTGGCACGACATGCTCACCTGGGACTATCTCAAGCCCTTCCTCCCGCGCGATCAAGGTGTCGAGGTGGTCGATCTTGGGTGCGGAACCGGCAAATGGGCCGCCCGACTCATCAAGAGCGGCTACCGGGTCACCTGCGTCGATATCTCGCATCGCATGCTCGATCAGGCCCGAGCGAAGGTCGAGCCACACGGCGATTCCAACCGCGCCTCATTCCTTCAAGCCGACCTGTCGGACCTGTCGGAGCTGGCAGCGGGTCGTTTCGGCCTGGCGGTGGCCTTGGGTGAGCCCATCGGATGCACACCGCAGCCCCGGAAGACAATGAAGCAGATCAAGCGCATTCTTCGAGACGGCGGGACGCTGGTCGCGTCGTTCGACAACCGGCTGTCTGGCATCGAGTACTATGTGGAATCAGGCGACCCGGCCACCCTGGCTCGCTTCCTTCGCGACGGGCGGACGCATTGGCTGACACGCGACAAAGACGAACGCTTCGAGATTGTCACCTTCACCCCGCGCGATCTGGTCCGGCTCGTCGAGACGACGGGGTTCAAACTGCTCGACCTGGTGGGCAAGACGGTTCTTCCGCTACGGCGGCATCGCAAGCTCCTGGCCACATCGCAGCAGAGGAGAACGTGGGCCTCGATAGAAAAAAAACTCTCGCGCGACGAGCACGCCCTCTCGCTGGCGTCGCATCTTCAGGTTGCGTGCCGACCTCAACCCCGATAAGAGTCGCGGGATCGGGTTCGATCGACATCTGACGGTTTCTGACGTGGTCCATCGCCATTTCTCGCGGTATGATGGGAAGCGCCGGCTTGGTTGCAGGCTGTCAGCGGGGGTGAAGCATCGCTCTTCCCTGCCGCGAGAGGAAACCACCGGATCATGCTACCAGCCGCACGTCAGACGAGGAACGCGTTCACCCTGATCGAGTTACTTGTGGTGATCTCGATTATCGGCCTGCTGATCTCGATCCTGCTGCCGGCGTTGGCGGCGGCCCGGCGACAGGTCAAGGGCACCATCTGCATGACGCGCTTACGCACCGCGGGACAGGGCCTGGTTCTCTACGCCAACGAAAACAGGGATACGCTCGTTCCCGGTCGGCTTCCCAAAATCGACGACACCCGCTGGCGCCTCAAGGTGGCTGGCGGATACAAGTATCGCCCGACGTTCTTAACCATGATGGAGAGTCAGGTCGGCCTTCCCCCGTTCGAGGAGCCGCTGGCCTCGAAAGACGCGGTGGACCGGCTCGGCCAGCCCGGCGATCGGCAGAACTTCTCCAGCGAGATGTACCTGTGCCCCGAGGTGCCGCACTGGGTGGATGAACGCAACGGCGCATTCGGATACAACTATCAGTTCCTCGGAAACGCCCGCTTGCTCGACGACGACCGGCTCACCTCCTACAAGAACTGGCCGGTCAAGTCTTCCTGGGTGCGCAGCCCGGCGCAATGCGTTGCCGCGGCCGACTCCCTGGGCACGGCCGCCTCTTATCCGCGCCTCGAGCGCCGGATCTACGAGGACAACGACTTCGGCGACAGTCGAAGCGGGCGAACGCTGGAAGCCAGAGGAAACGAGGGCTTCAACCTCGACCCTCCCCGAGTGGATCCGATGCGCGGCGAAATGGCCAGCCTGAAAAGCGACCACGCGAACCGAACGGCGCTGCACGAGCGCCACGGCGGCAAGGGAATGGTGTTGTGGGTTGACGGTCACACCTCCGGTGAGACGCTCGAGTCGCTAGGCTACAAAGTCCGTGACGACGGCGTGGTCGAATTCGACGGCAACAACCGCTTGTTCAACATTCGTCGCGTTGATCAGGCGTGGACCGAAGACTAAAGCTGATTGGTGCCTGTGTGGCATTCGTCGGCTTCAACGGACGGGCTCGGCCGCCGACCTGACCTGATGTAGATGAAGACAGGAGATGTTTGGCGCCGGCCACCGCCACCCGTCCGATTGAGCGACAGGGATGGCTGCTGTCAAGGTAGCAAAGCAGCGCTGAGGGGACTGAGGTACGCCCGGAGTGGGCCGAAATCGTCGGGTTGCGCTCGCGCGGACCAAGTCGCAACTGCCATGGGCAATAACGACCGTCGCGCGCAGTCTCGGGCGCCCCAAGATTGTTGGATGGACGAGGCCGACATGGTATCTTGAACAGGTGGTCACTCGGCGAACTACCGTTCGGGAGGTTTCGATTTCAATGGTTCCAGAACACGTCAAACGGAAAAACGTCGGTTCAGTCCGCCGGGTCTCGACATGAATGAGAACGATCCGAACGCAAGCGACGCCTTGGTGCGCGCCATGCTGGACTCGTCGCTCGACGCCGTCGTCGGGATGGACGCCCACGGCAACGTGCTCGAGTTTAGCCGAACTGCGGAATACATGTTCGGGTATGCCCGTGAGGAGGCCCTCGGCAAACCAGTTCTCGAGCTCATGCCCTCGGATCTTCGGGACCAACACAACTCCGCCCTCCGGCGCTATCTCGAGACTGGCGAGACGACGGTCCTCGGCAGACGTATCGAGCGAAAAGCGATTCACAAGGATGGTCGGGAGTTCCCCATCGAGGTGACCGTCACCAGTGTTGATCTTGGCGGTCCACCACGATTCGTCGCCTTCATCCGCGATATCACCGAGAGCCAGCGAGTGCAGGAGGAGCGAAGAAAACTCGAGGAAAAGGTCCAGCAGGCCCAGAAGCTGGAGAGCCTGGGCGTACTGGCTGGTGGAATCGCTCACGACTTCAACAACATCCTCGTCGGAGTCCTCGGAAACGCCGGGCTCGCGCTAAGGCGCTTGTCCCCGGAATCCCCGGTGCGGGATTTCATCGAGGATATCGAGAGTGCGGGCCAGCGGGCGGCCGAGCTGACCAACCAGATGCTCGCCTACTCCGGGAAGGGTCGCTTCGTCTTGCGGTCGATCGACTTGAACAATCTCATCGAAGAGATGACGCACTTGCTGAAGACGGTCGTCTCGAAGAAGGCGGTCTTCAAGCTAAACCTTGATTCGCGAACGCCGCCGATCGAGGCCGATCCCACGCAGATCCGTCAGGTGGTTATGAACCTGATCACCAATGCGTCCGATGCGCTTGAGGGCAAGAGCGGAGTGATCCTGATTTCGACCGGACTTGTGGAGGTCGATAGGGCGTATCTCCGTTCAACATACCTTCAGGAGGACATCGCAGATGGGATCTACGTCTACATTGAGGTCTCGGACACCGGAGTCGGGATGGACGAGGAGACGCAACGAAGGGTGTACGATCCCTTCTTCAGCACCAAGTTCGCTGGACGAGGTCTCGGTTTGGCTGCGGTCTTGGGTATTGTCCGCGGGCACGGCGGCACGATCAAGATCTACAGTGAGCCAAGGAAAGGCACCACGTTCAAGGTGCTGTTTCCTCCATCGACGAACGAGCGCGAACCTGCCGTCGAGGCAACACCGAGCGTCCGGCACTTGCGAGGAAGCGGAACGGTGCTCGTCATCGATGACGAGGACACCACGCTCGTGGTGGTCAAGAGAATCCTTGAGGGGATCGGCTTCACGGTGCTGACCGCCAAGGATCCCCGGAAGGGCTTGGCCATCTTTGGCGAGCGCGCGGAAGACATCGTGGCCGTTATTTTGGATCTGACCATGCCGCACATGGACGGGGAAGAAGCGTTCGCCCGGTTGCGCCGAATCAGTTCCAGTGCACGTGTGCTTCTGATCAGCGGCTACAACGAGCAGGACGCCATCTCTCGATTCGCCGGGAAGGGCCTCGCGGGCTTCTTGCAAAAACCGTTCAAACCGAAGGCTCTGATTGAGAAGGTAGACGAGATTCTGCACGGCCCATGAGGATTCCCGTTCTATATTCGTTTCCAGTGCGGATATAGGGTCGATGCCGCCACACCAGCGTGGCCTTGCGAAACGAACACTCAACAGCGAACTGTTGCATCCGGAAGCGCAGCAGCGGAAGACGTTCAACGCACATCCCCTTTGGGCGTGCAAGAAATGGGGAATCCGTGTTGAGATATCACAAATGCGAATCCCAGTCCCAAGGAGCTGCACATCGTGACTGATTCCGACCCGTCATCACCATCCGACTCACCGCCGGCCGAGGAGCTTCGCAAGGCGCTCAAGGCGTTCAAGAAGCGGCTCAAACTCGCCCGCCTCGACGACGAATCGAGCCTCGGGGGCGGGCCGATGTCGGGCGGCAAGTCTTCGAGCATCGTGGCCGTCATGGCGCCGAATCAGTATCCAAAGGCCGTCTGGGACGCCCTCGTCGCGCAGGGTCGGCTCAAGTACTCCGGTCAGGGTCTCTATCAGCTTCCGGATAAGTAGCGTCTCACGAGCCGGACGGTTCGGACTCTTTGTGTGACCGCCTGGGTACCGGTGCGCTGTTGACAGTCCAGCCGGCTCCTTGGATCATTGCTCCAACGTCGATGGCGAGGGTGACCCGGCCAGATAACCGGAGAGTCCTCGCGACTTCACGCACGAGGCACGAGCCATGAAGTGCCCTTCCTGCGATCTCTGGGTTGACGCGACACACACGAGTTGCCCTAGCTGCGGAACCGATGTTTCCGCCCTGCGATCTCTTCAGGAATTCCAGGGCGAGGTCCGGCGCACCCGATCCGACTCGGAATGGATGGCCGAACGCCTCAAAGAGTTGGACGAGAAGCTCTCCTCGATTGTGCCGCTGATCAAGGACAGGATCGCGGCAGCGAAACCGGGGGCGGCGGCTGAGAAGCAAACCGAGCCGGTCACCCCGCCCACGACCCCCCCGGTCGCCCCTCGTTCCGATCACGCGCCGCCCTGGGCCGCGCCAACGCCTCCGACCGCCCCGCCTCCCACCGATCCGAGACCTTCGGCTCCATTCGCCCGCGCCCCGTCCTTCAGCGGGATCGACGAGATCCGCTTCGGGCAAAAATGGCTGCTTATTTGCGGATTGGTCATCACCGTGTTGGCCGTTGGGTATTTCCTGAAATACTCGTTCGACCGCAACTGGGTTGGTCCGACGGGGCGAGTCGCGCTCGCCTACGTAGCCGCCGCGGCGCTGCTGATCGCCGGCGAGTTGTTCCGACAACGCAGCCTCGCCCTTTTTGGTCTCTATCTCATCGGGGCGGGTATTGCGGTCTTGTACTTTTCCACCTACGCGGCGTTTCAGATCTACGACCTCATCGGGCAAACCGTTGCGTTCGGGCTCATGGTCCTGGTGACCGCACTGGCCGGCGCGCTGTCGCTGGTCTACGACACCAAGTGGCTGGCCGTCCTGGGCATCATCGGCGGCTTCCTGACACCCGTCGTCTTGAGCACGGGGGTGGACAACCAAGTTGCGCTCATGACGTACATGGTGATCCTGAGCGGCGGCATTCTGGTCGTCGGGGCCTTCAAACAGTGGAGCCTTCTGACCTACCTGGGCTTTGTGTTCACCTGGATGTTGTTCGCCGGGTGGTACGCCCGGCACTATGCGGAGCCGAAGTTCTGGGTCACCACGGTGTTCCTGAACGTGTTTTTCCTGATCTACACGCTGGTTCCGTTTGCGTATTACTTCTTGCGAGTGAGCCCGCAGCGAATCGCCGGGTTCTTCATCACGGTTCCCAACGCGTTCATCGCGCTGGGCTTTTCCTTTGCGATGATCCGGGCCTATGCTTCGCTGGAGTTCGTCAGCGTCGTCACCGTGTCCTATGCGGCCCTGTTCTTCGGCTTGGCAACGTACCTTCGCCGCCGCCATCAAGCCAACGTGCAGGCATTCATCCTCCTTCTTGCCAAAGGACAGCTCTTTCTGGTCGTGACCATTCCGATCCTTTTCTCCGCGAACTGGATCACCGTGTTCTGGGCCGTCCAAGCCGTTGCGTTGCTGTGGGCGGCGCTTCGCCTGGGCGACCAGCGGCTCCGCGGCGGCGCACTTGTCCTGATGTCGCTTGCGACGCTCAAGTTCCTCCTCTACGACTACACGGTCGTGTTCGAACTGCGCGTGGTTGACCTGTACTACCCCCGCGGGTTTGCGCTCGACCTGGTTGAGCGAGGGATCACCTCGGCCGCCGTGCTCGCGACGCTGTTCCTCGGTGGGCGCATGTCGAAAGCGGGTGGGCTGGATGATCCGGACTGGCGGCGGAGCCCGCCTGCGATGTTGTTCGGTTCGTTTGCGGTGGTGCTGTTTATCACCCTGAACATCGAGGTGGCGGCGCTCTTCCACGAGTTCGTGCCGCAGGCGCGCTTCGCGTCCATCTCCGTGCTGTGGACTCTCTTCTCCGTGGTGTTGATGGCGCTCGGTTTCTTGCGCAATCAAGCCTTCCTACGATGGTGTTCGCTCGCGCTGTTCGCGGTGACTGTGGGCAAGGTGTTCTTGCGGGACATGGCCAACGTCAACACGCCGTATCGGATACTGTCCTTTCTCGTGCTCGGGTTGATGCTCGTCGGCGTTTCCTTCCTGTACCACCGCTTCAAGGCTCACATTCGTCCTCCATCGTCCGAAGAGAAGGTCACGCCGTGAAACACTTCGTCATGCTGGCGACAGCTCTTTTTGCCCAGGCTGCCTTCGCGTCGGACCTGGAGCTGACGCCGGCCGCCTTTCGGCTCCGCTGTGCCGTCGAGGGAGAACTGACACCCGACCTGCCCGTGCGCGTGCCGCTGCCGGCCGGCATCATCGAGGCCGCCGCCCCGCGTTTCGCCGACCTTCGTGTGTTCGACGATCAGGGCCGCGAGACGCCTTACGTCGTGTACCGCCAAACCGAGACGCGGCGCACACCCGTTTCCTTTACGTTCGAGATCGTTTCGTTCGACGGCAGCGAGGCTTCCGAGGTGATTGTCGTCAAGCAACCCGATCGGGCGGCTTCCTTTCATGTGCTCGAGCTGGTCATCTCGGGAAGGGATTTCAACAAACGCGTGCAGGTCGAAACCGGACCCGACGAGGAAACGCTTCGCCTCGTGGCCACGGACGCGATCTTCGACTTCACCTCCAGGGTGAACCTGCGCAAGACGACGGTTCGACTTCCCGAAACGAGCGACCCGGTGGTCCGCCTCACGCTGACGGACCAGGCGCCCGCCCAAGACGCGGGGCGTGAGATGAAGCTTCGGTTCGAGGGGCTCGAGTTCTGGACCGACCGGATCAAGGCCGGGCCCTTCCGGATCGATCGCGTGATCGGGCATGGCGGTGAGAGCCAGGC
Source organism: uncultured bacterium (assembly GCA_965371245.1). Taxonomy (GTDB): domain Bacteria; phylum Planctomycetota; class Phycisphaerae; order UBA1845; family UBA1845; genus CBDUXT01. The sequence goes on from CBDUXT010000097.1 coordinate 18,694, forward strand.
TGCCCGCCATGACTACGATCGCATCGACATCGAGGATCCGAGGGTAACCACGGACGACGCCGGAAACACAGTCGTCCATCTCGGCCGCAGGGTGCCGGTCGCGGAAATCACCATGCGTATCGACAACGCCTACTACTATCGTCGCGTGGAGTTGCTGGCCGCGGACGCGGCTCGCGATGATCGCTACCACCCCGTCGGTTCCGGCGTGATCTACAAGTTTCCGGGGATGATCGACTCGCGGTGTACGATCCGATTCGATCAACCCGCCCGTCATCTGCGCCTGCGCGTTCGGAACGACGACAATCCGCCACTGCGAATCCGCGGCGTCGAGATCGCGTGGATCCGCAGGAATCTCTACTTCGTTCCGGAGGCGGGCCGCACCTATCACCTGTTCGTGGGCGCCGATGGCACGAAGACCCCACGTTATGAGTTGCAAGACCTCATCCCCGAGGACCACGCTCGGCTTCGCCGGTTCGCCGCGGTGTCGCTGTCCGAGCCCCTGGCGAACCCCGGCTACGTCCGTCAGGTGGACCCGGGGACGCGCGCGAACCTCGAAAGAGCCCTGTTTGTCGGCCTGATCATCGCGCTGGTTTCCGGGCTGAGTTTTTGGTTCTTCCGGCTGATGAAAAAGTTGCCGGGTCGCGCGGATGCGTAATTCGCGGCGACGTCCGATAGACGCGGGCCAAAAGCGCAAGATTTGCCTGACTCGGCGCGTATCCCTCTTCGAGCCAGGGCTTCCCACTCTCAACAGCGTCTCCGGCCCTCGGGGAACCGTTCTTTCCGGAGCGGAACCGATGGCGAGATTCCGCCGCCCGGAGCCGAAACGAAAACATTAACCCCGCGGTCCGCGGCAACCCGATACGTATGCGAATGTCTTCGACCCCGCGTGGGGCGAACCGGATCGGTCAGTCTTTGGAGATTCTCGATATGCAAACACTACTGCTAGGCCTTGGAGCCTTTTGGCTATTCTTCCTCGATGGGCTCGCCTTGCTCTTCCCCACCGGCTTGTAGACAAACACCCTCATGATTTCGTCTTTTCGGCCCGCCGCGTTCTCGCAACGTCGGCGGGTTTTTCTCTTGCCCAGCCGCTCGGGCAGAGTGACCTGCCTGAAACGCCCGACGATTGACCCCAGGTTCTGGAGCAGGTTTAAGAAGGCTCTTTCAGAGCCGCGCCCGTGAGGTAGCGGTCTGGTTTCGCAAACGATATCGCTCCCGCCCATGAAGCGGTGTTTGTCAGAACCCTTCTGATACACCCTCTTACTTCGAGTTTCGCACTTATGCCGCTTGTTGAACGGCGTGTAGCAAGGTTGCCA
>CBDUXT010000098.1:0-19841 GCA_965371245.1 uncultured bacterium
TTCTCACGCCGGAGATCTTATACTCCGGCGGGAGACAGCCTTTCATGGGATTACCCGGCTCGCCAAATCAAAATGGCCGCTGCACTAGTGCTGGTGCCCCGCCTCTTCGTACCGGGTTCGGGCGGCGCGGGATAGCAGCGTCGGGTAGACGATGTCGCTGACGCAGCAGGGCACCATCACGGCCACCACCACGAACAAGAACACCATCCCCAGCTCGTCGATCCAGGCGACCATCCCGAGCGGGCCAACCATGTAGAAGATGCTGGCCATGGTCGATACGAGCACGTGCAGCGAGTGCGAGAAGATGGTGCTCCGCATCACGCCGCCGGCCGCTGCAATCCCGATGCCCACGCCCACGCCCGCGAACGGCAGCACGAGCGTGGGATCCTCGTAGACGCAGATGTGCCAGGGCATCTGCGCGCCCAGAAAGGCCGCCGATACGTGCGGCACCAGGATGTCGCTCACGCCGCACACGCCGATCGCACCGGTGAGCCCGACGACGATCGCCTTGGCCGTGTTTGTGTCGTACCGGCAAAACATCGCCGTGGTGGCGGCCGCGGAAAAAAGCATGTGAGAGGCGTGAAACAGATGGAAAAAGAGCTGAGCCGTCTGACGGCCGTGCTCGTGCTGGGAATCTGTCGCCGCCCCGGATTCGCCGGTGCCTGCGACGAGAGAGGCGTCGGAGACCAGGATGCAGATCGCGCCGGTCACCACGAGCCCGATGGCGACGGCCGAGACGGAGAATGGCAGGTGCTCGCGAAGCTCGATGGTCAGCGCCGACGGTTTGGCGCCTTCCTTGGCGCGCTCCCCCATATGGTGCTTTGGGTCGCTGGGCGTGTCGGATTCATGGGTCGTGGACAAGTGTTGACGTCCTGAAAGGTCTTCCGGGTGAGGCTGTGCCGCGAGGCGGTCGCGCTCGCGGATTATTCCGATTCCCGGCCTGGGTGCAAATCAAGCACCCCCCGTGTGCGTGGAGTTCATGACCGAATCGGCGGACGCTTGTCAGAGCACAGGGCGCGAGCCCTGTGACCAGTCCGGCACAGCGGAAGCGCAGTCCTTGTTCGCATCGTGTCCGTGGGCTTGCGCCCACGGCTCTGTCACGGCATGCCGCCTTCCAGATGGCATTGCACGTCCCGCTGGAAGCGCCATGCATCCGTGCGCATGATACGTATTGCCAGCATCGAGCCAAGGCATCTCACACGCGGTATAATCCTGCGGGAGCCGCGTCAATCGGCGCTCATGGGAGCCAAACCGTCATGTCCGCATCCATTCGACTCAAGGCGTTGCTCGGCGACAACACGATGGCCTCGGCGCCCGAGCTGGTCGTCGCGGAGCAAGGCGGACGGGTCCGCTGCCTTGCCTGTGGACACCGCTGCTCCATCCAGCCCGGGCACGGCGGCGTGTGCCGGGTTCGGTTCAACACCGAGGGTGCGCTCCGCGCCCCATCCGGATACGTCGCCGGCGTTCAGATCGATCCGATCGAGAAAAAACCGTTCTACCACGTCCATCCGGCGCGAGACGCGCTTTCCTTCGGCATGCTCGGGTGCGACCTGCACTGCGGCTACTGCCAGAACTGGGTCACGAGCCAGGCGCTTCGCGACGACGCGGCCGTCTCTCGACCCAACTTCTGCACGCCGGATCGCCTCATCGAGCTGGCCACCACGCGCGGCGTGCCGGTCATGGTGAGCACGTACAACGAGCCGCTCATCACGGCCGACTGGGCGGTGGAGATCTTCAAGCTGGCCACGGCCGAGGGCATCCGCTGCGGCTTCGTCAGCAACGGCAACGCGACGCCGGAGGTGCTGGAGTTCATCCGCCCCTACGTCGAGCTGTACAAGGTGGATCTCAAGAGCTTCGACGATCGCAACTACCGCAAGCTCGGCGGGGTGCTCGAGAACATCCTCGACTCGATCCGCCTGATCAAACGGATGGATTTTTGGATCGAGATCGTGACGCTGGTGGTGCCGGGCTTCAACGACAGCGACGACGAACTCAAACAGATGGCCGACTTCGTCGCGTCCGTCTCGCCCGACATCCCGTGGCACGTGACGGCCTTTCGCCCCGACTACAAGATGACCGACCCGCCGCGCACGCCGGCCGAGACACTGGTCCGCGCGTACGACCTGGGCAAGTCCGCGGGGTTGAAGTATGTGTACCTCGGCAACCTCCCCGGCGGCATCGGCACCCGCGAGAACACCTACTGCCCCTCGTGCGAGAAGCTCCTGATCCGCCGCCGCGGCTTCGTGGTCGAGGAGAACCGAATGAAGGGATCGACCTGCCCGTTCTGCGAGGAGCCCATCCCCGGCGTCTGGGAAGACAACCCGCCCAACGAAACAACCGGCGCGGGGATTCCGCTGCCGGTGATGATGAGCGAGGGGCCTTGTGGGTGATTGGGCCGGAACTGAGGGGCACGACCGTCGTGGCGTCAGGCAGCCTCGGCCACCATAGCCAAAGATGGGTTAGTTTCATTCTGCAGATCCTCTATCGCGAGTCGAACAGAGGATTCCAGGAGTTGCGCGAAAGCTGTGCCTCGGGACTCCAAGAGGCGGACTGCGATGTCGCTGACTTCAGCAGGGTAATCCGTAACGATCTGTCGCAGTTCGTCACGAGCTTTCCCTTCCTGCCCCTTCGTTCTGTAGCAGCCGACGACGCAAAGCCGTATCCCAACGCGTTGCTGCAGCGTCAATTGGTCGGGTAGATCCACCGCTTTCTGAAGGTGCGCGATGGCGTCATCGAGCAACCGCTTCGGACCGCATCCACGCCGTACACAGGTTTCGAGGGTCCAACCGGAGAAGAAATGTGCAGAAGCGACGTTCGGGAACCTCGACACGGTTTCGCCGGCCAATCCCTTGGCATCTTCCCAACGCCTGAGATCCAGAAGCCGGTGAACCAAGACAATCCGTAACCCGAGACGCTCGGGCATCAGTCCGACACACCACTGGTTGTGTCTTACAGAGAGGAGCAAGGACGATTTGTTGCCCTTCTTCTCGCCCTCCAGCCAGTACTTGTCAGATGCGAACCAATGGACCTCAGCAAGACCGGGCATCTTTCGCAGCGTGGTATCGATCCACTTGCGTCTCAGCCCCGATGCTCCTTTGGGGCCGCCAACGCACTCTACCCATTCTTGTCGCACCGGCTCTAGCGTGCCTTGGGCCGTGCGGGACCGCCGAGCGAGCTCGGCATGCTCATCACGCAGGTGTGCGTGCGCCTTGAGGGCCTCCTGCAACTTGGGGAGCGTCGTGAACCGCTGAAGTTGTACATCCGCGGGACGAGGATCACCTGTTTCCAGAAAGCAGCCCGCAGCGCGAAGAATCTCTTGCGCCGCCTCCGCCCAAGAATCTTCCTGGAGCAGCCTTGATGCGAGTTCAGCCAGGGTCCGACCGGCGGACATCCAATCGATGGCAGCGTCAAACACTTCTTTCTTCGCGGCGTGTCCGGTGGCCTCCAACATGAGGTTCGATGACCGCGTCTCCAGTTCCTCTAGCGTTGGCCGCGAGTTGGACTGTGCTCGTTGTATCATCTTACGCGCTCAAACCGCGACTCGGGTGGCGAGAACCCGGTCACGCTAACGTAGGCCCTGGTAAGGTCCGCGTTGAGAAGTACTTGCTTTCGCTTGGCCGCAAACCGGCCGCCGATCGCTCCCTTGGCGACACCGGATATCTCGATCATCTCGTCCCGACGACCGTTGAGATAGTAGTCCCCGCGACCGCCGAGCGGCACCACGCGGGTCACCGCGTCTTTCGGCAAGAGGACGCTCACGAGGCCGAACGCGACGCCCAGCGCAGCCAGCTCGGTCACGGAATGCTCGTTCATCGTCCTTTTGAGCTTCCGTAGCTCGTCGCGATATTCATTATACCGCGATTGGGGTTCAAGTTCTCGCAGCGCCCAGCGGAACGTGACGCCGATTTCGTGGATTTCTTCCCCAACGGCGGGTCGGAACAGGACGGCTAGATGTCGAGTTCCGGTAACCCACTTCTTCTGCGTTTCTGCAAGACGAAGAATCGTCGGTGCGATCAGGTGGCGGAGTGTAAGCGTCGGGTGTTCAAGGAAGCTCAGGACGTCGAACTCTCGGGCCATCATCGCAGCCCGAGTATATCACCGGCGAACACCCAATCCAGCATTAACTACGGCGGTCGCCGGGGGTGCAGAGCCGCAGGAGATGCTTCTTGACCCAAAACCACCGGAACCGTACGGTACCGGCGCGCGGGGCATGCAGCGTGCTAGGCGAGCCTGACGAGCCTTGCTGCCCCGGCGTAACGCGGTTGCTGATCCTTTCGCGCAAGTAGCGCGGCACCTTTGGAAGGAGTCTGAGAAGATGTCAGTACGAATCGGCATCAACGGGTTCGGTCGCATCGGTCGTCTGGTCTTTCGAGTGATGGCCGGTCGAGCCGGCGAGTTCGAGGTGGTGGCCATCAATGACCTCAGCAGCCCCAAGGCTTTGCGGCTCCTGCTGAAGTACGACTCCGTCCACGGCGTCTTCCCGGGCACGGTGGAAGCCACGGACAGCGCATTGATCGTCAACGGTCGCGAGATCAGAGTCCTCAGCGAGCGTGCCCCGGCCAAGCTTCCCTGGGGCGAGCTGGGCATCGATGTGGCCGTCGAATCCACCGGCGTGTTCACCGTTCGCAGCGGCGAGAAGGGCGGCTACGGCGACCATCTCAGCGCGGGTGCGAAGAAGGTCATCGTCAGCGCGCCCACCAAAGACGACCCAGACCTCATGGTCGTGCTTGGCGTCAACGACGACCAACTGTCGGCGGCCCATCTGTGTCTTTCCAACGCGAGCTGCACGACGAACTGCCTGGCGCCGATGGCCAAGGTGTTGAACGATTCCTTCGGCCTGGTCGAGGGGCTGATGACCACCGTCCACGCCTACACCAACGACCAGCGCGTCGGCGACCTGATCCACAGCGACCCCCGCCGGGCGCGAGCGGCGGCCGTCAACATCATTCCCACAACGACCGGGGCGGCCCGTGCCGTCGGCAAGGTGATCCCGGACCTGAGCGGCAAACTCAACGGCTTCGCGCTGCGCGTGCCGGTGGCCGACGGCTCGGTCGTCGATCTGGTGGCTACGCTCAAGACAAAGGTGACTGCGGCCGAGGTGAACGCCGCGCTCAAGTCGGCGGCCGAGGGGAAGATGCGCGGCATCATGGAGTACAGCGAGGATCCGCTGGTCAGCTCGGATATCATCGGGAACCAGCACAGCTCGATCATCGACTCGCTGAGCACCATGACCATGCCCGCCGATGGTGGAAACATGGTCAAGGTCGTGTCGTGGTACGACAACGAGTGGGGTTACGCCAGCCGAACCGCCGACCTGGTCGCCAGGGTCGCGGCGCTCTAGCGCTGCGACACGCGCGAAGCGATGGGCGTTCCGAGCCGTGCCGGTAAGGAAGCGTTTCTCAGCCTTTCCCCCGGGGGTGGCATGGCCACGCTTGCGTGGCCATGTGCGTGCCGGCTCGCAAGAACATGCTCACGCAAGCGTGAGCATGGCACCCATGAATTCGTGCGCGTCGGAGTACTCGCGCTTCACCTGACTCGCGATGAAAAAAACAATCGATGACATCGGCGTCCGTGGCCGGCGCGTGCTCGTTCGGCTCGACCTCAACGTCCCGCTGGACGACAGCCAGACCATCACCAACGACCAGCGAATCCGTGCGGCCCTTCCCACCGTCAAGCGCCTGCTCGCCGGCGGTGGGCGGCTGATCCTGATGAGCCATTTGGGTCGCCCCGGAAAGGGCCCCGACGACTGGATCAAGTTTTCGCTGGCTCCCGTGGCGGCTCGCCTGAGTGAGCTGCTGGACGCCCGGGTCCGCATCGTCAGCGATTGCGTCGGGGGAGCCGCCCATTCTGCGGCCGAGGAGCTGGCAGACGGGGAACTCTGCCTTCTGGAGAACCTGCGGTTTCATCGAGAGGAGACCATCAAGGATCGAAAGGCTGCCGACGACCCCAGCCTGCGGGAGCGGAAAGATCGCTTCGCCGCCGACCTGGCCGGTCTCGCGGAGGTCTACGTCTGCGATGCCTTCGGAACCTGCCACCGCGACAACGCCAGCATGCTTACGGTGCCTCGGATGATGGCGGGCAAGCCCCGGGTCATGGGCTACCTCGTTCAGCGCGAGTTCGAAATCCTGGGTGGAGCTCTTACAAACCCGGCCCGGCCCTTCGTCTGCCTCTTGGGCGGCGCCAAGGTTTCCGACAAGCTCGGCGTCGTCCAATCGCTTCTGGCGCGATGTGACACGATTCTGGTCGGCGGGGCGATGGCCTACACATTCCTCGCCGCGGACGGAATGGAAACGGGCAGAAGCCTCGTCGAGCCCGACCTGTTCGACACAGCCCGCAACGTGCGCGCCGAAGCCGGCGACCGCCTGCGCCTGCCCATTGATTCGATCACGGCCAAGGAGATCAAAGAGGGTTCTGAGACGATGGTGCATACTGACGCGATCCCCAGCGAGCGAATGGGCCTCGACATCGGCCCGAAGACGATCGATGCCTATAAAGCGGTGATCGACAGAGCCGGCACGATCTTCTGGAACGGCCCCATGGGCGTGTTCGAGGTTCCGCCCTTCAACGCCGGGACGCTCGCGATGGCGGCGGCGGTGGCCGACGCAACGGACCGAGGCGCGGTGTCGATCATCGGCGGCGGGGACAGTGCGGCCGCCATCGACCAGGCCGGTCTGGCCGATCGAATCACGCACGTTTCCACCGGCGGCGGTGCGTCGTTAGAATTGATGGAAGGAAAACAGTTCCCGGCGATCGACGTCCTGGATGACGCCTGAGACCTTTGATGGTCCGGACGCTGCCGCCCGCGGAGGCTAGCTCGTGCTCAAGAAACTACGGCTCCACAACTTTCGCACCTTCCTGAACGCTGAGGTCTCCTTCCAAGATCGACACTTGGTGATCGGCCGGAACAACAGCGGAAAGACCAGCCTTTGCTCTGCGCTGAGGTTCCTGCATGCGACCGCGACCCGCAACCTCGAATCGTCGGCTCAGCACGTTCCAGGCGGACTAGGGGAACTACGGAATTGGGCCCTCGACAACCCTGTGTTCGAGTTGTCCATTTCTTGCGAAGTCCCGTTTGACAGCGAACCCTGCCAGTACACGTACGAACTCCACGTCAAGGTCGAGGATGGGCACCGCAGCGGAACAGTCGGGGCTTCATCCCTACGGGTCGTGAAGGAAACCCTCCTGGTCACGTGTCCAGGCTTCAACGGAGTGGCTCTGTTGAGAAACGATGGGCATGAAGCGCACATGCTGCACGAGGGTTCTGACGAGGCTTTCACGCCGAAGACCCTAGCACCGCGTGATGCGACGATGCTCTCCATCCTTCATGAACTGGACACGAACCGCCGGGCCATCAACTTTCGTCGCTACCTTGCGAGTTGGATGTATTTCTCTCTGAACCCCGATGCCATGCGATATGGCTGGCAAAAGGCCAACACGCCACCTTGGGGGTTTCGTTCGGATGGGGGCAGTCTCGCACGTATCTTGTTCCAGCTTAAGAACATGGACGAAGTTCGATACCGACGAGTCATCGAGCACGTGCGCATCGTCGAGCCGGACCTGGAGGCGATCAACTTTATTCCCACGCCCGACCAAGCGGCCGTTCCTTTTGTGGCCCTGAAGAACCAGCCCAAGGCGTCATGGAACGGCCTCTCCGACGGGACGTTGCGAACGCTGGCGCTGGCCTCTATCACGGAAATCCTATGCGGGATTTCGCGTCCCAACGAGCCTACGGTGTCGTCGCTGGTCACTATCGAAGAACCGGAGAACGGAATCTGTCCAGCACAGTTGCGCTCCTTCTTCGATAGCCTTGAGGATACGCCCGGAGTTGGTCAATTCCTGTACACGTCTCACTCCCCGTATTTCATCAACTTCTTCGACGCGCGTCGGACAGCGGTCACGCTTCTTCGGAGAAGTAACGACCGTACGGAAATCGAATCGGTACCAGAACCCGACGACTCTGATCCAGACCGCCCGATGCTCGCGGAAGAATACTCGATGGAGCTATTCGGCACTTGATCACGAAGATTGGCATCATCTATCAAGACCTCAACAGCCTCGGGTTCCTTCAGGGTTTGAGGGACCGACTCGGATGCACGGCCGAATTCGTACCGCCACCCGCGGCCATCGGCAAGCAACGCGTCCTGACTCGGAAGCAGGCCAAGGAAGCGTGGCGCCGCTTCAAGGAGAAGGGTGTAGACCTCGTTGTCCGGTTCACGGATGCTGACGGGAAGCGGTGGCAAAAAACTCAGCGAGACGAACTCCAACGTGTGCCAGACGAGGCCAGGTCGAGTTGGATCTGCGGCGTGGCCGTGAACAACCCTGAGGAATGGCTCGCGCTGGATGTTGCCCATCTGGCGTCTTCGCTCAATCGTCCGCCCGCAGAGCTGGCGGACCCAGAAAAGCGTACCGGCGTGGTCAAACACGCCATCGACGAACTTGCACAACGTAACGGGCGCAAGAAAAGTGAAGTGGTTGCGAGGATCGTAAGGGATGCTCCCGCTGACGTGTTTCGGAGATGGCTGAAGAACGACGCCTTGCGGAAGTTGTACTCTGACTGCCGGTTAGCCGCCACCCGCGCCAACTGCGAAACGCCGAACGAACTGGAGGCCAAAGGCAGTGAGTGAGTTCGCCCTCGCCTCCCCCGGTGTGCGCATCGCCCCCTCCCTGCTGTCGGCCGATTTTTCGCGGCTTGCGGAAGATGTGGCCGTTGTCGAGTCGGCCGGTGCTACGGTGCTTCACCTTGACGTGATGGACGGACACTTCGTCCCGAACATAAGTTACGGCGTCCCGGTGATCGCCTCGCTTCGTCCACGCACCAAGTCGTTTCTCGACGCGCATCTGATGATCGCCGATCCCCGGCGATACGCCGAATCATTCGTGAAGGCCGGCTGCGATCACATCACCTTCCACATTGAGACCACGACAGAGCCAGTCGAGCTGGTGGACCACATTCGAAGTCTCGGCGCGTCGGTCGGCGTGTCCCTCAACCCGACGACGCCGGTGAGCGCGATCGAGTCCATCCTCGACCGCGTGGATCTGGTTCTTGTCATGAGCGTCTGGCCCGGCTTCGGCGGGCAGGCGTTCATCCGCGACGTGCTCGAGAAGGTGAGTGAACTTCGTGAACGGCTTGGTGAGCATCAACGGCTTGAGATCGACGGGGGGGTCGATGCCAATACCATTGGGGACGCCGCGGCTGCTGGGGCCGATCTCTTCGTGGCTGGGACGGCCGTTTTCCGCCGACCAGACCCTCCCGCTGCCCTGCGAGAGCTTGAGCGACTGGCGTCCGAGGCCTTTCTAAAGAGAAATAAAGCCTAGCTGCGTGGATGCCGAGGTATTTCTATCAATGTCCCGGTCCTCGACCGGGATTTTTTGTTGCGGAGTCGCTGGTTGCGGGTTATTTGTTCGCGTCACGGGCGAGCGACGTCTGCGTCTTTTGGCCGGTTTGTAGCCGGTAGTGACTTCGACCTACATGGATGATCTGTTCGCGATTGGCGTCTAGCCGTTCAGAAGAGGTGTTAAGGTGGAGGCACTCATACTGGTTCCGTGGGCAGAGACGGAGTGGAGCGCCGCCGGACGGTTGGCCGGGCGCACCGCCATTCCTCTTACCGAAGCCGGCGTGCAGACGGCCCGATTCTGGTCGGATCGCCTGGCGGCGTCGGCCCTGAAAGCAGTCTATACAAGTAACCAGGAAACCTCGCTCGATATCGCCAACATCATCTCCAAGCGAACCGGGGCGTCGAAAAAAACGATCGCCGAGCTGGCGGAAGTGGACTTGGGGCTCTGGGATGGTTTGACCAGCGAGGAGCTGAAGCGGCGCTATCCGAAGATCTTCAAGAAATGGAAAAGCGATCCCTCGAGCGTCTCGCCGCCCGAAGGCGAGGATCTCGAGCACGCCGTCGAGCGGCTCCGCCCGCCGGTCGAAAAACTGACCAGGAGACCGGGCAAGGGTCCATGCGCCGTTGTCCTGGGGCCCATGGCGTTCGCCCTGACCCGTTGCTGGATCGAGTCGGCGGACTTATCCGAGCTGGGTTCGATGGGCGGGGCCGAACCGCTACGCTATGACATCACGGACTCAGGGATAACCGGTCCGGGGGTTCCGCTGCCATCCGCTGCCAGCGGTTCGGATCTGGCCGCCACGTCCAAGGTCACGGACTAGAGCAACCTAACCAACTGAGAGATAAGCACCTGTGGAAAAAGGAGGCGTGCCGCCCGGTCTTTGGTCCCGCTGCGAGAGCTGTGGGCACATGCTCTACGAGAAGGAGGTCGAAGAGCGCAGTTTCGTCTGTCCGGAGTGCGATCATCACCGCCGAATCGATTCGCGAACCCGTATCAAGCAGTTGGTCGATCCCGGCACGTTCGAAGAGTTCGACGCCGACCTCCGTTCCACCGACCCCCTCAAGTTCAAAGACCGGTTGACCTACAAGGATCGCCTCAAGAAGGAGCGTGCCAAGACCGGTGAGGTCGAGGCGGTTGTCACGGGTAGAGCTTTCATCCGCGGCCGCCCCGTCATTCTGGCGGCCATGAACCCCCGTTTCATCATGGCATCGATGGGGGCGGTGGTGGGCGAAAAGATCACCCGAGCGATCGAGAAGGCCATTGAAGAGAACGTTCCGTTCATCAACGTGACGGCCTCCGGCGGCGCACGGATGCAGGAGGGCATGGTGTCGCTGGTGCAGATGGCCAAGACATCGGCAGCCCTCGCCCGGCTCGATGATGCGGGTGGTTTGCACGTCGTGGTGGCGACGGACCCGACGACGGCCGGTGTGGCGGCCAGCTTTGCGAGCCTGGGGGACGTCATCCTGGCCGAGCCGCGTGCCATGATCGGGTTCGCCGGTCCGCGCGTCATTGCCAACACGATCAACGCGGAGCTTCCCGACGGGTTTCAGACAGCCGAGTTCATGCTGGAGCACGGCTTCGTCGATCGCATCGTTCATCGATCCGACCTCCGTCAGGAGATCGCCCGGATCATCGATTTCTGCGGAAAGTAACGCGCGGTTCCGCACTCACCGGCCGCACGCAACGCGGCGATCAAAGCGCTTCGAATCACAAGGTCCGTCGTGTTGAGATGGACCGTGAACATCACCGTTCCTCGAACCCGCGCCCGTGCCTCTCGCGCAACAGAATAGCGAAAGCTTTTCTTTGATTCGGGCCGATGAATCATGTACAAAGCGGTCGGTTCCAAAGCTGTCGCGACAGGATGAACGCGGCGTTTTCTTGGGGGACCGTGTATCGAACACGATGGACGCAGCCCGGGCGCGGGGCGTTTCGTTCTTTTGCAGAAGACACACGGATGGACCAGCGAGCACGGATGTTCTGGACGCTGGCGTCTTTGGCCGCCGCCATGACCGGGACCTCGGCCTGGCTGGGCTGGATCGACCCGTCGGACCCCACCCCCACTCAAACTCCCTCGTTCGAATCCCTGATGGTCTCCGCGCGGTTGCTCGTGGCCGACGATGTCTTTATCGAGCACGGTAACTGGCCCGCCGTGGAGGTCTTGGCGGGTCCGGCTGCCTCCGGTGCGTTTCTTACCGCGCGCTCCGCTGACGCCGCATACGATTTCTCCATCGACGCAGACGGCCACCTCGAACGAAGCACCCGCTGGACGACCCGTGGACCGGGCGATGCCGACAATGCGACCATCCGGATCATGGTCGCGCGGCGCGACCGGGACGAGCTGATGACCCGTGCACAGTGGTACGCCCTCCGTGCGCTCACCGCCGCCCTTCAGGAGGCGGCGGGCGTCCCCTCCCCGATCCCCGTACGCCTCCAATCCTCGTGGGCCAAGGCGTATGGGCTGCAGACGAACACCGAACTGGTGCTGAACCCACCGCCTTCGTCGCCCGGTTAGCAGGCTATTCCAATAGCAGGTGTGGCGCGGCCTTCCGGGTCGCGAAAACACTGGCAAGATGCCAGTGCCACACAATTCGGGGTTAGGCCCTTAGCCCAGCGCCGGCGCTCCGGCTTCCGACCACCTGATGCACCTCCACAGCCTACCGGGTACAGCCCGGGGTTATCGGAGCCCACGGCGTATCGGCGCTGCTCCCCCCCCGAGGCTTTTATCGCCCGTGCCGCATGGCTATGATGTTACAGCACGCGCGCGCCGTTTGGGTAACTAACGGTTGGCGAGGAGCGTGTTGCATAGCGGGGGCGTGTGCTCATGGGGCTCCGATGGACGATCAGGCTCGCGCTGTGCGGTCTTCTGCTGGCCGCAGGCCATGGCGGGGGAATCATCCCCAACGACCCTGACTTCGCCTTGCAGTGGGCCTTGCGAAACACCGGCCAACTCGTGCGTGAGCAGCCGGGCCTCAGCGGTGCCGACATCGACGCCCCCGGCGCCTGGGCCATTCATCAGGGTACATCGTCTGTCACGGTGGCCGTTGTCGGGCGGGGCATGCATCCGCACCCGGAGTTTGCCGGCCGCCTGCTGACAGGTCGCGCCTTCCTCGGCGACGTCTTCAACACACTCGATCCCTGCTCCAACGATACGCATGCGGCCGGCATCATTGCAGCCACCGCCAACGACGGACTGGGCGTCGCCGGGCTGATGGGCGATGCCTGGCTCTTGCCGGTTCGAGTCGTGGAGGACTGCCTGGGAGATCAAGCTGCGACGGCCGAAGGCATCATCTGGGCGATCAATGCAGGTGCCGACGTCATCTTGGTTCCCTTGCTGTTCACCAGTGGTTCGCCGGAACTTGCCCAGGCGGTCACGCTTGCCAGGATCAACGACGTCGTGCTGATCGCGCCAGCCGGCGACGCCGGGGGCGGGCCGGTTGCGTTCCCGGCCGCCTACGACGATTGCATGGCGGTGTCGGCCACCACAAATCGCGACGAGCTCTCCTCGTCGTCGAACGTGGGACCACAAATCGAGATCGCGGCTCCCGGCAAGGACATCTGGTCGACCGTCTCCGACGATGGTCATGCCTTTCAGTCGGCCGAGAAGGACACGGTTTCCGCGGCGGCCTTCGTGACGGGCGTCGCGGCGCTCGTTCGATCCTACGCACCCCAGCTCAGGGCGAACGAGGTCAAGACCGTGCTGATGGAGTCCGCCGATGATCTCGGCGACGCCGGTCCGGACATCCTCTTCGGAAACGGCCGGCTCAATGCCCGACAAGCGTTGGAACTCGCCACGGCGCCGGCATTGCGATTCGAACGGGTGGACGAGCTTCCCGCGACGATCCCGCCCGGCGTCAGCAGCGGCTTCACGGTGCGCATCGCCTCGGTCGCGGAAACCGTGGAACCTCAGACCGCGCGGCTGTTTGCTCGCGTGGACGGCTCGCCGTTTGATGCCATCAATATGACACCGATGGGCAACGACCTGTTCACCGTCGGGTTTCCCGCGGCGCCGTGTCAGGCGAGCTTGGAGTACTACTTCTTAGCCACCGGCGACGGCGGGACCGTCGTGACCGACCCGCTGAACGCCCCGGCCTCGACCTTTCAGGCTGCGGTCATCATTCGCTCGACACTGTTCGAGGACGATTTCGAGACCGATCAAGGCTGGGGCATCGAGGGCGGCGACACCACGAGCGGACGGTGGGCGCGCGTCGAGCCCAGAGGTACGACGGCACAACCCTCGTTCGATTTCTCCCCCAACCAAGGAGCGTTCTGCTATGTCACCGGGCAGCACCTCGGCGGCGACCCTGGAACCAACGACGTGGACGGAGGACCGATGTTGCTGACCACACCGGTAATCGCGCTACCCACGCCCGATGCCGAGGTGAGCTACGCCCGCTGGTTCTTTGCGACCAATGTCGGCACGCCGGACTTCCTTACGGTTGAGGTCTCGCGCGACGGTGGGTCCACGTGGCACACGGTCGAGGTCGTCGGATCGCTGCGCGAGTGGATTCCGCATAGCTTCCGGCTCAGCGACATACCCGAGGCCGTTGGCGACGAGCTGCGCGTACGCTTCTCCGCGTGTGATTGCCCCAACGATTCACTGGTCGAGGCGGCCATCGATGAGTTCCGCGTCGTGGGCCTCGGCTGCACGACCCGACCGGGTGATGTGAACAACGACGGCGCGGTCGATCTGCTCGATCATCGACGCTTGGGCGAATGTTGGACCGGACCCGAGGATGCAACCGCAGGGTGTGATCTTGCGGACCTCAACATGGACGGCGAGGTCGGTCTGGCAGACTACGGGCTACTTCAGACCCTCTTCTCGCCCCCATAGCCGTCCGGCGTCGGCTTGGCAGGAGTCGGACCGGTGCCTTCCCCGGCCTCGTCATTGCTCAGTGACGGTGAACGCAAAGGCCTGGCGTTCGCTGTCAATGATATCAGCCACGTCGGCGCGCCCTTCAGCGCGATAGCCGGCGATCACCTCATCGAAGACCTGCTTGAAGTAGGCCTCGTGGTCGAACTGTCGGCCGCGCCAAGGGGTCACGGTCAACGCGCTGTTGAAGGCCCGGCTATGCCCCTGTGTGAGCCGTTGGCGGATCTCATCGCGAGATGCATCTGGAACGGCCATGTCGCCCACGACGCGGAGCATCTCGACCTTGACGCGTTCGCTCGCCTCGTGGTGAACGTATGCGTACCCGCCGGTACACACCGCAACCATCACGACCAAGCTGAAACACCAACGCAGGATCCGGCGGGTCTTCATGGCTGTGTTCCTGTGGCTACCCGCCAAGGGTTCTCGACCCGTGGATTCAAACGAGTGCCATCGACCGACTTGTGCGCCCAAACGGACTTCGCGGCGCGTGGGCAAAGGTCGCCTGCAGCGGAAACGCCAAGCGAGCGACAGCCTTGCTACTTGGCATGCAAGAACAAGGAACGCACCCAACCGCGCTCTCGTGCGCCAGAGGCATCACCTCGCGTCGCTCCTGCCGGCACCGCGTACGATCGCTACGTCCCGTACGCTGCCACCTTCTTGCTGCCGCGTCAGCTCATCTTGAGACCGATAATCGTGGCCTCGAAGACGAGCCGGCCATCGACGACCCCCTGCGTGGTGCAACTGAAGCGCCGCCGACGAGCCTCCCCCTGCACGCCCAGCACGTACAAGCGGGCAGGCGGCACGACCGAGTCTCGAAACTTGCAGTGCTCGACGCCCCCAAAGGCGACGAAACCATCGAAATGCGCGAGCAGCTTGGCACCGACGGCAGCCGTCTGACCGGCCATCTCGAGCATCACGACGCCGGGGAGCAGTGGGTTGCCGGGAATGTGGCCACGGACCCACCAGCCGTCGGACTTGATGTCCGCATAGGCGATGAGAAACCCTCGCTCGGGATCGATCATGCAGATACCGTCGAGCACCTGGAACTCAAAGCGCTGCGGCAATATCTGGTCGTAGACCTGCTCGCGGGTGAGCGCAACTTGCGTAAGGTCGATCTGATCGAGATCAATAAGCAGCGACGGTGGCATACGCCCCCCACGCACGAATCACGCGGTGCGGCTGCACCCAGGCGCAGCCGAACTGCCTGGGGGCGCCGGCACGCAACGTGGCTACGCCGTCTGTTCTTGTTCCGACCGGACTTCCAGAATCTTCTTGCGCAGGGTCTGGGCGGTTTCTTTGATGTCCTGCATGGCCTTGCGTACCCGCGTGCCAGCGGCCTTGTTTCCGCCTGAGGCCTTGGCAACATCATCCGCGGCCGCTTCGACCAGTTCCTTTAGCCGTTGGTACTCCTCCATCTCAGACCTTCTCCGTATAGGATTGGAATAGTTTCAATTCGTGATCGAAAAACCACCGCTTCGGTGACGCCCGGATTCTACCGTCGCGCCAAGGCGCCCGCAAAGTACCCATTATCGGAAAAAACCCGGCTTGTACCCCACACATTGGTCTCCGCCGCCCGATTGGATCAAAACCGCAGACGGCGTGACGGCCCCATACGACACGAAGGCCGTGGCCCTGAACCAGCTTAAACTATTGTAATATAGGACGTTACATGTGTTCCTGGGCGTCGGTGCCGACCCCGGACCGAACTGTGCCGTATCAGGGCAGATACCGCGACCGGCTACGGCAATACTGTAGTGGCATGGCAAATTTGCTGACCGCTCATTCAATCGAGTTGGATCGGTTCGCTGAAAAGCGATATGGGTACAGGCGCCGGGCGGCGAGTTCCGATATCATAGCCGCACGGACCGCATGGAGGCGGCTCGTCCCCACTCTCAACCGGAAGACGAACGGTGCCTATGATCTGTTCCATGGCATGGCATGGAGGCCTGCTCGTCGCGGCGATGGCTGCCCAACCTAGTGCGAATGAGGGTGCCGCGCCAACGATGGTCCGCTCCCGCGTCTTCGACGTCGAGTATTCGGTCAACGGGGCATCGCTCCCGCTCGATTCTGTACGGCTCTGGTATCGATTTGGACCTCAGGGTCCTTGGATGGACTACGGCGTCGATGAGGATCGGCAATCGCCGATGGCGTGTCGGATCCCGGGCGAGGGGTTGATTGGACTCTTCCTGGTGATGACCAACGCGACGGGTCCCTCCAGCCAGCCCCCGACCGACACAACTCGTCCGCATCGGTGGGTCTTTGTTGACTACACCCCACCGGTCGTCCAACTGCACGAACTGCGCCAGTCGTCGTCCCTGGGGCAGCGTATTCTCCAGATTCGCTGGACCGCGATCGATGCCCACCTCCCGGCACGCCCGGTGGAACTTGCCTACCGCCAACCGCCGTCCACAACCTGGACACCGATGATCGACGAGCCGGTGGCGAACACCGGGCGATTCGATTGGCGCGTTCCCGTAGCGGTGGTCGGACCCCTGAGCGTTCGCCTTGCCGTGCGTGACAAGGGTGGACATCGAGCCGTCAGTGAGGAGCACGCCGTCGAACTCGCCTCCCGACCGACGCGATCCCAACCTCCGCCGGTCGTGCTGGCCGCCAGAGACAGACCGGGGCAACCCCAACGCCGACGAGGGATCGACACCAACCCGAAGCAGCCCCGACGCCGGCGCGCGATCGACGCAACCCCAACGCAACCCCAATCAGACGAACAACGACTTTTCGCGGAGGCGCTCGCCTTCAAGCAGCGCGCCGAGTACCGCGAGGGCATTTCACGCCTGCGTCGCGCCGTCAAGCTGAACCCGCAGTGGGCCGAGGCCTTTGCCGAAATGGCGGACATGCTCTACCGTGTCGGTGACGCGGACCGTGCCCTGGCGGCCTATCAACTGGCACTGCGTCAGGCGCCGACCATGCGGTCGGCGCTTCGTGGGGCGGCCGAGGTTTACAGTGCGAAGAGTGACTATGACGCGGCCGGTCGTCTTCTCAGAAAGATTCTGCGCTTCGACCCCAAGGATGCGGAGGTTTGGATGAACCTCGGAGACATCGCCGTGTTCCAGGGTGATGAGATCTTGGCGCGAGAGTGCTACACGCGCGCGACCCGCATCGATCCTTTGGCGACCCAGGTCATCAACGACGCGGAAAAACGGCTTGATCTGATGCGCCAATCGTCCGCGCGTTACGAACCCGCGGGCGGGGGAGGCTGATGGGTTTGAACCCTCGCGGGGCGAAGCCGGTGTATGCAGTGTTCGGGGCCGAGCGTTTCCTGCAGATGGAGGCCGTCGATGAGATTCTCCGCGCCCTGGAGGCGGAGATGGACGAAATGGGTCCGGCTCGCTTCGACGGTACGCTTGCCACGGCGGCGGACGTGTTCGACGAGGTCCGAACCCTTTCCCTGCTAGGCAGCCGGCGCGTCGCCATTGTCGAGGACGCCTCGACGTTCATCACCGAGAACCGCGACGCGCTCGAGCGCTATTGCGCTACTCCGGTGGCGGAGGCCTCGTTGATTCTCGTTTGTACGAGCCTGCCGAAGAACACACGGCTGTACAAGGCGATCGCCAAGTGCGGCACGCTCATCAAGTGCGATCCGGTCAAGCCGTTCGCGATCGGTGCGTGGCTGATGAATCGCGCGTCGCGGCGACACGGAAAGCGCCTGGCTGCGCTTGCGTCGCATCGGCTCTACGAGCACCTGGGCGCTCCGCTGGGCGCGCTCGATGCGGAGCTCGCGAAACTGGCGACGTTCGTCGGCGACCGCGATGAGATCACGGTTCAAGATATCGAGGCGCTCACCGGCCATCATCGCGAGGAAAAGGTCTTCGGCGTGATCGACGCCGTCTCGTCGAAGGACTGCGCCGGTGCGCTTCGCCACTGGGAGCAAGTCATGGCGACGGACCGGGCCGCCTCCGGTCGCGCCATCGCGGGGCTCGCCTATGGCATGGGGAAGCTCATCGAGGCCAAGCGGGACTGGGAGGCTGGTGTCAGTGTTGTGACACTTGCGAATAGGATGTATACAGACGCGGACGTGCTCACACGGCGTCTTCAAGGCGCCACGTTGGATCAACTGGAACGGCAACGGCGGGATCTTCTGGATGCCGACCTGGCCGTCAAGACCGGTCTCGCGCCGATGGGCAAGGCGGTCGAGAAGTTTATCGTAACACACGGCACCTGAACCCACGGGACGAGCACGGACCACGCCCATGAAGAGCGACAGCACGATGGAATCTCAGGTGTCGATCACGGTTGCGTTTTTTCCGCGTGTCCGAGCAAGGCCGCTTCGAACCGAGCCGCGACCGTCGGGGCGCGATCTCTGGCCGGTTCCTGCCCGCTTTCTCAAGGGCGCCGCCCGGAAAGAGCGTTTCTCAACCACGCTCGTCGTCGCGGCCGTGGCGGTCGCGTTGACCGCCGGCTGCAGCGCGAACCCGTTCGCTGCCCGTGACACCAGGTTCGACCCGATACGCGAAGGCGAAGGGCTTGACACCCGTGCCGGGGTGAACGATCCGGACGTACTTTCCGCGATTGAGGAA
Organism: uncultured bacterium; assembly: GCA_965371245.1. GTDB lineage: Bacteria > Planctomycetota > Phycisphaerae > UBA1845 > UBA1845 > CBDUXT01. Next base: position 18,739 of record CBDUXT010000098.1, read on the forward strand.
TTCCTCGAGCGGACCGCGGAGTACGGGATGGAGGAATCGGCTGCCGCGCCGGCGGGCGCCGACGCGGCTTTGACGGTGCCGGCGAGGTCGAACGTTGCGCGCGCACAGCGATCAAGGCGCCCGTGGGTGGACGAACCGATCCGCGCGAACGCTCCGGTGGCAGCGGGCGTACCGGTCGAGATGATGTCGATGCTCGCGCTGCCGGTGGTCGGCTCGGTTGCGATCAGGCCCGTCGCGGACCGAGAAGCCGCGCGGGTGTTGAAGCCGAAGCGGCCTGCTCCGAACATCGTCAACATGCCGCTTGACGTGCAAGGCACACAGCGGCCGGTGGACCTGACGACTGTCGTGGTCAAGCTGGAGGAAGAGGCCAGGGACTCTGGAGACTTCGACGCGGAGTGGCGATTACGGCTCACTCAGCTTGCACTGCACCGCGACGAGGAAGCGGCTCGCCTTCCGGCTGATCTACCCGGCGGTGCGATGCTGGCGGCGTTGATGCGGACGGCCTCGGCGGTTCGTCGTGTGGCGCGCGATCCATCCGGACCCGGAGAGGAGGCGGTGACGTCGGTTGAGACTCTGGCCAGGATGCTGACGGCGCGTGCGGACCCGCAGGTGACGACGATTCGTATGTGCCGCAAAGTTGTCACTTTCGGCGTGTACGAGGAAATGCTCGACAGCGAGTTTGTGGCCGGTCGAACGGTTCGTACGATCGTCTATACCGAGCTGCGAAACCTCCGGTCCGAGCAGACCGACGACGGTCAGTTCCGCACCAACCTGGCTACACGCATCGAGGTGCTCTCGGTGGACGGAACGTCGGTTTGGAATGAGAAGGAGCCGGAAATCATCGACCTGTGCCGGGTGCCGCGGAAGGATTTTTTCGTCGCTCAGCGCATCGCGCTTCCGCCGACGCTGCCGGCCGGCGACTACGTCTTGAAAGTGCTCGTGGAGGACAAGCTTTCCGGAAAAGCCGATGAGGGCACTCGCGCGTTTTCTCTCAGATCTCAGTTCTCCATCGCCACCGGAGGCTAGTGCATCGTCACGCGTCGTTTTGCGGGAGATATCACCAAATCTTGTGGATGAGGATTTTTCAAGCGGCGTTTTTTCTT
>CBDUXT010000099.1:0-19742 GCA_965371245.1 uncultured bacterium
GCGGCGTTGCGGGTAACGAAAACCCGCAGATTCAGGAGTGAAGATGCACTAGTGGTCCGACACACTTGAGTTGATGGGTGGCATGGCCAAGCGAATTGATGGGTGGCATGGCCAAGCGAAGCGCGGCCATGTATGGCGGGCGTCTCCATGCCGGCGTCGGGTTCGGTTCCGGGATGATCCCGATCGGCCGCCGGCCATCAAGCGAGCCGCGTCAAGGCACCAAGCGGCTACGGACATGGACGTGGTCTCACGAGGCGAGCGCGCCCCGGACGACCGGTAGATCTATGCCCCGAGCATCGCCAGCACGCGCTCATTGGACGGCATCCCCGGTTCGATCCGCCGAAGCTCGTCCGGGAACATCCACCGGACTTCCGCTACTTCGCTCGGGGCGGGCGCGATGCGGCCATCGACGTGCTCGACGCACCAAACGGCCAGAATGTAGTTCCCGGCGCTGACGCGCACCGCGCCCAGCCGCCGCGTGGCGACGACGTGGATCCGCAGTTCCTCAAGCAGCTCGCGCTCGACGGCCTGGCGCGGTGTTTCTCCCGGTTCCACGTGCCCCCCAGGAAAACACCAACATCCCGGACGGGCGACGCCTGCCGCGCGACGAATGACGAGCACTCGGTTGCGCTCCCGCAGGATGCCGATTGCGCCTCGACCCACTCGAGGCTGTGGGTATCGACCTGGCTCGCGTGTGTCGGGCATGACGGGTCGCCGCGGGACACCTCGGAAAGTGGTGGAAAAAAAGGCGGCGAGCCATGAGGCCCGCCGCCTGTGAAATATCAAGGTCGGAGTTTCTACAACCTCGTGATCAAAGCCCTAGGGGTAGATCAGCGAGTCAGTCGCTACGTAGTTGCCCGCGCCTTGTCCCAACGCGTCCTGCCCTGGGTATGGCCCGGTTCCGGCCGTCGGTGCGTCGTGTGGCGTATCACCATGAATGACGTTGGGATTGCCGGGTTGCCCCCAGTCGTCGGTGATGACCGTGTAGATGTTGTCGCTGTCGATACCCACGATCGGGGTCCGCTCGAACGAAACGTGCCCGTCCGCGAACAGGCAATTCTGGCCTTCGCCGTTGGCTCGACCACCATGGTTGGGCGAGTTGAACTGGCGCCAGGCCTTCGGCGAGTCGTTCGGGCCTACGCCTGTGGGAAAGCCGACGGAGCTGACTCCCCAGCTGCCGCCGTTTCCGCCCGCGTACCAGGGGCCTCGATCCGCACTGAGAACCTGCCGGTTGTCCGCGCCTTCCCGTGGTTGCGTGTCGCGCGGTCCGAACGGCACTTGATAGCCGTAGCTGATGTTCCCGCGCTCCTCGAAGTCGTAGTACAACTCCAGGTTTTCGGTTTCGTCCGGGTCGTCACCGCTGCTGGGGCAGACGAACTGGTTGACGGTGACGTCACCCGAGCGGACCAGCATCCAGAACGCACGGGTGGTCGAGACAGCCGTGCTGCCGGCCTCTCGGAAGAGCGTCGTCTCGGACGTGCTGGGGAAAAATCGGTCAAACCCGACTTCGGCGAACTGGTTTCTGCCGGTGAAAAGGTACTCAATCCCGATGTCATCGATAGCCGCGGCCTTGAACGGCGGGACCATCCACCGCTCATTGTTGTCGTTGGCGTAGATCTTGGCCGATGTTCCGACGCCCTTGATGTTAGCGGCGCAGACCAGCCGCTTGCTCAACTCCCGGGCTCGAGAAAGGCTCGGAAGCAGGATGGAGATCAACAGCGCGATGATGGCGATCACCACCAACAGTTCGATCAGCGTAAATCCCTTGGGTTTCCTTCTCACGGTGCTACTCCTCTGTTAAAGAATGAATGAACAGCCATGAATGCCGTCAAAAAAGCCAATGTTCCAGGTACGGCGAACGCGCTCGAGGCGACCGCACAACGATCACACAGCCTACGCCCCTCGACAATCAAGGTGCGCTGGGCACGAACGCCAATAGGTCTCAATACAGGGGAGCGACGCCGCCGACACAGAAGGTGCAAGCGCACCCGATCCGCACCGAAGGAACGACGCTGTCAGGTGGAGGGGAGAGAGAGGAAAAACGGAAAATAAGATAGCGGATTATGTTAACGCAAGAATGAAAATATTATGACATCACAAGAAAAACGCGCCTGAAAAAACAGCCGCTGGGCTCTCATCCACAGCACCACAACTCAACTACACGGACTATACTCGGACCCGACGTGGATGTCAATCAACTTTTCAAAAAAAAACGTGGTGCGGCGATTCCAGCAGCCGACACCATCCGTCGCTTCATCCCTGGAGGCGCACCAGTTCGACGCTGTGCCAAGTGGCCATCCCCAGCCCGCGTTCCTGGGCGACGGATAGGTAACCCGACTCTGAGGCCACCGCTGCAACCGCGGGCAATCCCTGCCCGGCGCGAATCTCGTTTAGAACCGAAAGCCCGACAAGGTCCGTCGCGACCGGATCGGTTGACGCCAGGAGCATGCCTGCATCACTGATCGTGTCGGCCGCGGCCTCGGGTCCTCGATCGAAGACGACGCGAAGCGCGTCCACGAGACAAAGGCGAAGTTTGCCGGCAATTCCCGTGTTGGCCACGATGTCCGCGACGAACGGCGAGCAGCCGTTGGCGTGGTAGCGGGCTGGGTGCTTGATGAGCCCATGGGACAGGTTCTTCAAGGCGCAAGTCATTCCGGCGATGTTATGGTCTTTGAGATACGGAATGTCGATCAGGGCCGTCACCTGTCGCACGACCGACGCCAACTGGTCCGTGCCGCTCCCGAAATCGGTGGGCGACCGATCAAAACCGGGCCACGCCGGGGATGTTCCCAATCGCTCGGCCACTCCCTCCGGCGCCTCGATGCAAACGATTCGCGTCGCGGGAAAGCCCGCTTCGACCAGCGACGATACGAGAACCTTCGCGACCGTTTCAGTCGTACCCAGGACGCGTTGGCCCGACCGGTTGAACTTCAGCCCGATCACGTCACCGGGGTTCAGCAGCGTGTGCCACGCCTGGTTCGCACTCGGCGCATCCGTCAACGCCGTCAACGCCCGCGCAAGCATTTCGGACACGACCCGCGCATGAACCGACGGTCCATCCACGGCATAGGCGTTCCGGATTCGCACGACGCGAGAACGAGTCGGCGGCGGGACGCGAACAGTACGCTGTCGAGCCATCGCCCAACGCGGTCCCGCGAGTGACCCGCCTGCTGCGGCTGCGGCCGTCCCAAGAAAGCGCCGACGCGAGATTCCTCCCGTTGGGTCTGGTTGTCCCGAACTTGTTTCGTCCATCTGCCCTCGCCCTAAGCGTTTCGGCCATGCGATGCTCTTATCGGTTTGGGGCGTCTCGCGCATGCATGGATTCAGGCGGCAACGGACCTGACGATGCCCCCACGGAGGTATGTGGCGGATCCGACGTGACAGATGGGACGGTTAGAATTGTGCCGGTTTGAGGCGCCCAGCGGCCAGGCTCGCTACCACTTGGGCGTCAGGCGCGGCGCTCCGATCTCGAAGATCGACTGAGTCTTGAGCAGGGCGAGGTCGTCGGGGAACGCGTGGAACGCATGGACGTGAAACTCGTGGTCGCGCGCGTCAAAATCAATAAAAGTGAACGGGGCGAGTCCGTCGTGGGTCCACTCGTCGAAGGGGATAAAGAGCTCCCGGTTCTGGGCGTAATGGACGTAATCGCGATGGGTGGCCGGAAAGAGCTGCGGAGTCATCCGCTCCACCTGCGTCGACAGGATGTACTTCATCCCGTCGCCGAAGGACTGGGCGTGGTCCCGTTCTCCACGGAAGCGGAATGTCGTCGCCAAACCGGCCTTGGGAAGGAGTTCGGGATCCTCGGTGATCAGCTCCGTCAGGATCTGGTCGCCGGATTGGACCGTAACCAGATGGGTTAGTCCGATCACCCAGATTTCCGCGCTGTACCGGTCCCGTTCGATCCGCTTGACCATGTGAATATGGAACAATTCGGGGTGTATCGCTCGCTGAAAGAGGCAGAACTGAAGCTCCTCCACGCGTTGTTTGGGTTGTTGGGTCTGACCGCGTTCCACGATGTCCTCGAATCACGAAGAAACAGAGAGAATTCACTTTCCCCTCCATTATAGGGAGGCCGCCGCTCAATTCCACGATATAATCGTAGATCGGCCAGTTTCCCGAGTATCATCGTTCAAGCATTAAGAAAGCTTGTATTATCGGACGTAATAGCCGCTGTCAGTGCCGCCGACGCTGCTCTGGATGAGCGTTGGGCGGCAGGATCTCCGTCGATGTCACAGGTTATGCCGATGACTTTCTGCATGCGGTCCTGTTGCCACGTTTGGAGACCGCGCTATAATTCGGAACCTATGGTACGGCGCGGCCAAGAACTTCGTTTGATAGCGGCACTTGTCCTCGCCCTCGGTGCGCGTTTTTCGACTGATGCTGTACCTTGGTCGCACCTGGTTCCGACCTCGGATACACCGGCCGCGCCGTCGGGTGCCGCCGGCGAGGATCCGACGGATGGCGAATCCGGTGACGACGACGGCTCCGGAAGTTTTGCCCCCAGCCTGACCGTGACGGACACCGGGTACCGGGCCGTCCGGGCACCGGCTCCGCGAAAGTGGGGCTCCCACGGGGCAAACCGACTTTCGCTCCTCGCGGGCTCTGCCGGCCGTTGTCGTGACCGCCTGTCGTGCCTCGTGGCAGAGCAGCGCGTGGCAGCCACATCCATGGAGGTGGTCGCGCCTCCCGTGCGAACTCACGCCCCTCCCGCATGCGTTTGAACATCAACACGGCGCACACGGATCTCGATGCCGCGGTTCCGGGCATCACAATCAAGTATGCATTCTCCTGAAACACGGTCGCGCGCTCGCGGAGCGCTTCGATACGAAAGAACGGTAACACAGTCATGAATGATCCGAATCGACTTCAGAAATGGCTTTTTGTAGTTCTCCTCGTGGTTCTCGCCATGGCGTCGCTGTATCCGCCGCATGAGAAGCTCAAGGGCGGCATCGATCTGGTGGGCGGTACCAGCCTGTTGTTCGAGATCGATACCACGGGGCTTCCACCCGAAAAACTGCGCGGGCTATCGACGCGCGTGATGGAAATCCTGAAGGATCGCGTGGATCCCAATGGTCAGTTGAACCTCGAATGGCGCCCTGTTGGTAACACACGGCTTGAGATCCGCATGCCTCGACCGCCGAAGGGGGCGCTTGCCCGGCGAGTCACCTACAACCAGACGCTGGATCGTCTCGCCGCGCTGAACCTCCGCCGGTATGACGTGGAATCAGCGTTGAGCGCCGAGGGCGAGGAACGCACCGCGCTTCTCGATGGGCTGACCCGTGGGGTCGATGAACGTACCGGGCTCGTCGCGACGCTCGTCTTTGCCTACGACGCGTATTCGGTCGCCCAGGCGGGCGATGTCCCCGGTGCGGCCGACACCACTCGAAGCACCTATGAAGACTCGATGCGTGCCCTGCTCGCCACGTCGCTTCCCGTGAGTCGTGCCACGGACGTGCTGGCGCTGAAGGTGGGACGGATCCGCGACGCGCAGTTGGACAAGCTGACGGAGGAGTTCCCCTCCTACGACGCGGGTCATGCGGACGATGCGAGCGGGAAGCTCTTGACCAAGGTCGTGGAGGCCTACGACGCGTGGGCACGCAACAAGGCCGACTTGGAAGATCCCTCCGACCTGAAGCGACTCTTGCGTGGAGCGGGCGTCCTCGAGTTTCGAATTCTCGCGGATCGCAACCCCACGAACCCGTCCATGGCAACCGATCCGAACAACCTCCAGATACAGCAACCCATCGCGAAGTATACGGATCAACTGGGTCGCTACGGCCCGCGGGCCAAGGCCGGCGATCGCTTCGTCTGGTGCGAGATTGACGATGTCGTCGACTTCATGCACCTCGACAGCCTTGCCGACTTCGAGATCCAACAGAGCCTTCCCGGGCAACCGATCGTCGAGGAGTACGCCGGCAGCTATTACGTGCTCGCCCACAACGACCCGGAATATGGTTTGCTTCAGGGCAAGGGGGGGCGCGGCTGGTCGTTGCGAGAAGCCTATCCCGATCGCAACCAGCTTACCGGCCAGAACGTGGTGGCCTTCCGCCTGGATCCTCGCGGCGGCGCTCTGTTCGGCGAACTGACCGGCAACAACCTCAAACGCAGCCTGTGCATCATGCTGGATAACGTCGCGATGTCGTCGGCCACGATTCAGAGTCGAATTACCGAGCGCGGGCAGATCGCAGGGAGATTCACCGCCGAGACGGTTCAGGAGATGGTCCGGACCTTCGAGGCCGGCTCGCTTCCCGCGCGCGTGAAAGAGACGCCGTTGATGGAAAACACCATCGGCCCGAGCCTGGGTGAGACCAACCGCAAAGATGGCATCTTCGCGGCGATCGTGGGCACGATCGCGGTGGCGGTCTTCATCGTCTTCTACTACGGGATTGCCGCGGGCGGGATGGCCAACATCGCTCTGGCGCTCAACCTGCTGTTTGTTCTGGGTGTCATGGCCATGCTGCAGGCGACCTTTACGCTTCCCGGCATTGCCGGGTTGATCCTCACCGTGGGCATGGCCGTCGATGCCAACGTGCTGATCTTTGAGCGTATTCGGGAGGAGCGCGCGCGGGGTGTCATCTTCAAACGCGCGCTCAACGCCGGATACGACAAAGCGTTCTCGACGATCGTGGACGCGAACATCACGACACTTCTTACCTGTGTCATCCTTGGCTTCGTTGGCAGTGAGGAAATCAAGGGCTTTGCGATCACGCTCGGCATCGGTATCACCACCAGCCTGTTTACCTCGCTGTTCGTGACCCGACTGGCGTTCAACACGTTGATCCAGAAGGGCTGGCTCAGCGACCTGTCCATGCGACACCTCATCGGGACGCCGACCATCGACTGGATGGCGCTTCGCAAGAAGTTTTGGCCCGTGTCGCTGGTTAGCGTGATCCTGGGGCTGGCGCTCTTTCTCGGGCTTAGCTCAACTCGAACGGAGCTGATGTTCGGGATCGAGTTCCTGGGTGGTACGAGTCTCCAGGTCGATATGAAACCGGGCCTGGCGATCACCGACGACGAAATGGCCGACGCCATCACGAGCCGATCCGCCCCAGAGGGGTCGGCCGTGCAGTGGTTGACCGGCGCGGCCGATCAACTCGGGGCGACGCAGGCGGGCGAGGGTGAACTACCCGGTCAGCTCACGTTAACGTCGCAGAGCCTGACCGGCGATCAGCTCTGGGCCTTGATGCGGACCTCCATCGAGGATGACATCGAGCGAGGCACCCATCGCGTCACCGGGCACACGCTGACCGTCGATAGCAAGCCCGGCATTCTGAATCTGGAGGGTTTCCAAGAGGCCGTCCTCAGTGCGGCCGAGCATGCCAAGAACGCCGCGCTTCGGCTGGCCGGTGCCCGGGTACAGAGCGTCGGTGACCGGACGGACGACGAAGGCCGCTCCTTCGAGATCGTCACCATCGAAACCGATCGGGAACTGGTGCAGGCCGCCATCTTGGCGCCTCCGCTGGGTCCCAAGCTCTCCGTTCAGCGAGGGATCACGTTCTCGACGATCCGGGATGACGAGCTGACGATGGAGCCGTTCTTTGTGGTCGAGGCAGAGGACCACTACCTGTCCGATGTCATCGGTGGTAAGGCGAAGTACGACATCCGGCGTTTTCGGGGGGGGGCGGCGTTCCAGGTCGTTCTGGACGCCACCCAAGAGCCGATCACGATCGCGCAGTTCGACAAGCGAATTCGTGAGGTCGGCTTGCAGCCGGAGTTCGAGCAGTTTCGAACCCGCGAGTCCGCGATCTTCCCCCTCGGGGAGGGAGCCTCACCCGGTGACGGTGACACGGCCTACCGGAGTTTCGCGGTGCTGGCGATCGACGAAAGTCTCCTCTATGACGACGATCCGACGCTGTGGACGGATGAGTTTGCCCGCTCGCACCTGAACCTGGTGGAGGCGGCACTCGGACGCGAGAAGTCCCTGTCGAAGGTTATCCAGTTCGCCCCGCAGATCGCCGGGCAGGCCCAGAACAAGGCCGTGCTCGCGATTCTGCTCGCGCTGGGGACGATCGTGGCCTATCTGTGGTTGCGGTTCGGGACGAAAGAATATGGCCTGGCGGCCATCGTGGCCCTGGTCCACGACGTCTCCATCACGCTCGGGTTGATAGGGATCAGCCAACTGGTGTTCAACACCTTCCTGGGCAAGGCCCTGGCGCTCGATGGGTTCCGCATCGACCTTCCCATGATCGCCGCCATCCTCACCGTGATCGGGTACAGCCTCAACGACACCATTGTCGTGTTCGACCGGATCCGTGAGAACAAGGGGCGTATCGACTCGCTCAGCCCGCGGATCATCAACACCAGCATCAACCAGACGCTGTCACGAACGCTCTTGACTTCACTCACAACGCTTCTGGTGGTCGGCGTCCTCTACGTGTTCGGCGGGCAGGGGGTCCACGGGTTCAGTTTTGCGTTGCTGATCGGTGTTGTCGTCGGGACATACAGCTCGGTCGGCGTGGCCACGCCGCTGTTGTACCGGCCGCGTCTTCTTCACGCGGTGGTGACGGTCATGGTTGCCGCCGCGGTGATCGGGGTCATCCTCGTGGCCACGGGGGACAACCCAACGGCTCGCTGGGTTCTCGTTGGTCTGACCGTGGCGGGGTGTTTCGGTGTTCTGGTGAAGGCTCGTCAGCCGGTTGGGCATCCGACCCACGGCGGGCACGCGCTGCCGGCGTAGGCACTTTCGTCCGCATGACGCCCTCTGCAGCGCGGGCGTGTCGCGGGCAGGCTGGGTGAATTTCGTCAGGGTCGCCGGGCTTGGTCCCGGCGGCCTTGTTTTTCGTTCGTTGGGTCTTGCGTATCCATCATTTCACAAGGTCACGGCAAAGCCTGAGATTTTCTTGACCGGACGCCGCCGTTGGTATAGATTGCGCGTTGGATCCTCGACGGCTCCCAACGGGGCCGTTGGCGTTGGCGCGGCACATGGATGGTTGCCTTTTTCTCAATTCGCGCACACACAACGACGCCGGGGTCTCCCTTCCTACAGGCTTGGCAAGAGGGAGTTTGCGATGCGACCTGATGTAAAACTTGGAGTCGTGATGTCGATGGTCGTGGTGTCGGTGGCGGGGGTTTACTACCTCTACCGCGACAAGCAGGAGACGGCGATCCCCGTGTCCGACGGACCCGCGGCCCTTTTGGGCACGTTGCCAACAAACCCGAACGCAACACCGGGGCCGGCGGTTGCCAAACGCGGCGTCCAACCCACTCGACGCTTGGACGAGTCGCCGAAACCCGTGGCTCCGCGCGGTCCAAGCGCGACGAAGTCTCCCAAGACCCAGCCGCCGGCAAAGAAGCCTCTGGAGCTGCCTGGGGTGAAAACAGCCCGCCGCGGCGCGTCCGATCCTATCGACGGCAAGCCTAAAGCCATCTCGTCCGCGGCACGGAAGACGCCGCCGACTACACCTACGGATACCCGCACGGCTCGAGGTCCGAGTTCCGCGCGGAGCAAAACGGGCCAGCCCCCGGTACCCGTCGCAGGGCGCCGGACCGCGGTTCCTAAGCCGTCGATGGCGCGGGCGTCCAGGGCTTCGACGACCCCGAAGCCCACGATCGCCGTCGATTTCCATCGCGTGCAGTATGGTGACACGTTCTCGGCACTGTCCGAACGATACTATGGCAGTGCGAGCTTCTCAGCGTTTCTGATCGCCAGCAACCCGCAGATCACAGACGCCAATCGTTTGCGCGTGGGCGACTCGATCAAGATTCCGGCGAGGCCCGCCACCATACCCGGCGGCAAGATCGCGCGCGGCGACACCGCGCGCCCATCGCCGGCGGCAACGCCTGTTTCTGCTCGGCGCACCTATACCGTCAAGCCCGGTGACAGCTTCTACAAGATCGCCAAGGATCGACTCGGCGACTCCGCTCGCTGGAAGGAACTGTTTGAACTCAACCAGGACCGTGTCGGTCGTGATCCGTCCCGGTTGGCCATCGGACAGGTGCTGATGCTGCCCAAGTCATAGCCCCTGTGTTCAGAGCACGCTTGCCGAGCCGCGCCCGCAAGAAGGCGGTTGTCCGCGGCTGCAGCGACTCTCGGATCCTTCCTAATCCCTGCTTTCATCCCGCGCGCGGCGTTCGTCTTGCGCTGGCCACGGTTCGCCCGGCCAAGTGTGCCCGTTCCATGCCCGTCGTTCCGATCGTAGCAGCTGGAGCGATGGGGGTGGATTTGACGGATAGGCACAGCGCGGCGGCCGGGCTGCCGATGTACCCGATGACGTGTGACTCGATGAACCCGGCGCCCAGCCCGCGTTCGGGGCGGGCCTTGGCCGGAACGAAACAGACCATACTCATACGGCACATGATGCAACCGCACAAAAACGTCTTGACGACCGGTGAAGTGGCGAAGATCTGCAACGTCGCGCCGCGCACCGTGTCGAAGTGGTTCGACGCCGGGCACCTGCGAGGCTACCGGATTCCCGGCGGCAAGGACCGGCGTATCCCGCTCGACCAGCTCGTCCGTTTCATGCGAGCCCACGGTATCCCGCTGAACGGGTTGGATTCCGGGTCGCGTCGGGTGCTCATTTTCGACGCCGACCCGGGGCTATGCGCGGCGGTCGGCAACGCGCTGGTTGAGCAGGGGGGCTTCGACGTAAGCACGGCCAACACCGCGCTGGAGGCCGGCGCGCTGGCGTGCCAGCGCACGCCGGACGTCATGGTCGTCGATGTCCACCTTCCCGATGCCCAGCCGCGCACCCTTTGCCGATTCGTCCGATCCACGGAGGGTTTGGCCGCTACGCGCCTGATCGGCATGGGTGTTGGTCTCGCTGATGCCGAAGGTCAGGCGCTCTTGCAGGACGGGTTCGACGGCTACTTGAGCAAGCCTTTTTCGGTCACGTCGCTCATTCGGCTGATCGAGGAAACGACCGGCGCCGCGGTCGCGGTCGAGTCCAACTAGCAGCTTATCGCCGTACTCGGCGTTCCTTTCCAAGGGTCGATCGACTCGCCGGCGCATCGTCGCGTCAGTGGTTCCGCCGACATCCTCCTTCCCATTTCGGGCCCTAACCGACGACCCGCCTGTCGTGTCAAACTCGTGGTTAGCGGCGGGTCGCCTACGCCAGCTTTCATGGCCAAGACCGCATGGCGAAGGCCGCCGCCGGCCGTATAATCATGTCGCGTCAAAAACCAGGCCGCTCTTACAGGGAGAAACCCATGAAGGCCATGCGAATCAGCGTTTTCAGTCTCGTGCTCATCTTCGGCGGCTGCCTCCAGCCGAACGCGGAATACGTACAAGCGCCTGATCGCAGTGACGGTCAGGCGCCCGATCGCGGCGACGCCGCGTCCGACGGCTTCCGGTATGAAGCCGAACGGTTCGCCGATGTCCGAATCCTGCGGTACCAGGTTCCGGGTTTCGAGGGACTCGATCTTCAAAAGAAGGAACTGCTGTACTATCTGTACGAGGCCGCGCTGTCGGGGCGTGAGATCATCTACGACCAGAAATACCGCTACAACCTGCCGATCAAGCGAACGCTGGAGCAGCTTCTACGGCTTTACCCCGGCGACCGCACGACCGATGACTTCCAGAAGCTCACCGTGTACGCCAAACGCGTCTGGTTTTCCAACGGAATCCACCACCACTACGCCTCCGACAAGTTCGATCCCGGGTTCAGCTATGAGACGTTCTATACGTACGTCAAGGAAACGCCGGGGCCGTTTCCCGTGCGTGACGGGCAATCGCTGGACGCGTTTCTTGCGGAACTTCGCCCCGTCATGTTCGACCCGGCGGTCGATCCCAAGCTCGTCAACAAACGGCGCGGCGCCGATCTGGTGCGCGATTCCGCCGCCAACTTCTATGCGGATCTCACCCAGAAGGAAGTGGAGGGATTCTATCAGCAGATGAAGAAACCCAACGATCCGCGTCCGCTGTCGTACGGGCTCAACTCGCGTTTGGTCAAGGAAAACGGCGCGATCGTAGAGCAGGTGTGGAAGGTGGGTGGGGTTTATACGGCCGCTCTGGAGCCCGTCGCCTCTTGGATCGATAAGGCGGCCGGCGTAGCTGAGAACGACGCCCAGCGCGACGCCTTGGAGAAGCTGGCGAAGTACTTTAGAACGGGGAGCCTGGCCGACTGGGACGCGTACAACGTCGCGTGGGTCGCGGACACGCGGTCGGACATAGACGTCATCAACGGGTTCATCGAGGTGTACAACGATGCCATGGGCTATCGCGGCTCGTACGAGTCGGTGGTCTCGGTGCGTGACCCGATCGCCACGCGGCGGATCGAAACGGTCGCCGGCTCCGCCCAGTGGTTCGAGGACCACTCTCCCCTGATGGACGCCCATAAGAAAAAGAACGTCAAAGGGATCACCGGCAGTGTCATCAACGTGGTCGTCGAATCGGGCGATGCCTCGCCGGCGACACCCATCGGCATCAACCTGCCCAACGCCAACTGGATTCGGGCCGAGCACGGCTCCAAGAGCGTCAACCTCGCCAACATCGTCAACGCCTACAACCAGGTGGCGGGCGCGTCATTGGATGAGTTCGCCTGGGACCAGGCCGAGTTGGACCGCGCCAAGACCTACGGCGAGCTTGGCGGCGCGCTTCACACCGACATGCACGAGGTGATCGGGCACGCCTCCGGGCAGATCAACCCCGGCGTGGGCACGCCCAAGGAGACGCTGAAAAACTACTCCTCCACCCTCGAGGAGGGGCGGGCCGACCTGGTGGCGCTCTACTATCTGATGGACCCGAAACTGATACAGCTGGGCGTGATGCCCGATCTCGACGTCGGCCGGGCCGCCTACGACCGCTACATCCGCAACGGGATGATGACGCAGCTCCGCCGCCTCAAGCCTGGTGCCGAGATCGAAGAGGACCACATGCGGAACCGCCAGCTTGTAGCCAAGTGGGCCTTCGAGAAGGGCGCGGCGGACAACGTCATCGAACGCCGGCGACGTGACAACAAGACCTTCTTCGTGGTCACGGACTATGGGAAGCTGCGTGAACTGTTCGGGCAGCTCTTGCGCGAGATTCAGCGGATCAAGAGCGAGGGAGATTTCGCGGCCGGCGAGCACCTGGTCGAGACGTACGGCGTGCAGGTGGATCGCGCGCTACACGAGGAGGTTCTCGAGCGATATGCCAGGCTCAACGTGCCGAGCTACTCCGGGTTCATCAATCCGGTGCTGGTGCCCGTTCGCGACGGGGGGCGGATTGTCGATGTGAAGATCGAATACCCGGATGATTTCACCGAGCAGATGCTCTACTACGCAGAGCACTACGCCTACTTGCCGACCTGGAACTGACCCGGGGACGCGTGGTCATCCGGTCCATGTTTTCGGACAGGCACCGGCACCTAAAGCCATTCGTACACGCTTTGGCGTACCTGCGTCCGCGCGGGCTGAAGCGCCCGGCTCGGTACCGAGAAACGGAGTCGGCAGGGCGTTACTGTAGCGGACCGATGGCCTCTTCCACCGCGCGGACCACGCGATGGGAGCGAAGCAGTGACAGTGACAGCGCGATGTCCTCGCCGAAAAGACGGTCCGTTTCAACATGAGGAATCTCCTTGCGCACCTCTGTAAGGGCGATGCGCGGCCCGAGCCCCGCCTTCCGCGGCGCGCGGTAATCCATCGCCTGGGCCGCACACATCTGCTCGATCGCCAACACGGTCTCGACGTTGTTCAGCACGCGGAGGGCCTTGACCGCGGCCCGCGCGCCCATGCTCACGTGATCCTCCTGCCCGAGCGACGTGGGGATCGAGTCCACCGACGACGGGGTGCAGAGCCCTTTGTTCTCACTGACCAGGGCGGCCGCCGTGTATTGCGCCATCATGAATCCGCTGTTGATGCCGGTGTCCTGCATGAGCAAGACGGGCAGCTCTTCCACGCCGCTGAGCAGTTGATAGAGGCGTCGCTCACTGATCGACGCCAGTTCCGCCAGCGCGATGGCCAGATAATCCAGCACCAGCGCCAGCGCCTGGCCGTGAAAGAGACCGCCACTGATGACCTCGTCGTTGTCGAAGATCAGCGGGTTGTCGGTCACCGAGTTGATTTCGGTTTCGACGACCTGCCCCGCGTGGCGAAGCGCATCGCGTGAGGCCCCGTGTACCTGGGGCACGCAGCGAAACGAATAGGGGTCCTGAACGCGATGACAATCCGCGTGCGATTCAAGAATCTCGCTCTCGGCCATCATCTGTCGCACGTTGCCGGCCGTTTCGATGGCACCGGGGTGAGGTCGCAACGCGTGCAGCCGCTGGTCAAAGGGGCGGATGCTCCCCTCGAATCCCTCCAGCGACATGGTCGCGACCACATCGGCGTGTTTCACGAGTCGGCGGGTGCGGACGACGATCTGTGCGGCGTACGCGGCCATGAACTGGGTGCCGTTGATCAACCCGAGCCCCTCTTTGGGACCCAGGGTGACCAGCGCGATCCCTTCCTTTTTCAGTGCCTGGGCCGCAGGTTGGTCTTTCCCGAGGACCGTGACAGTGCTCAGACCGATCATCGGAAGCACCATGTGTGCCAGCGGGGCGAGGTCTCCGCTTGCCCCGAGAGAGCCCTGCGTGGGAATGACGGGCAGGATGTCGGCCTCGAGCATGCCCGACAGGCACTCGATGACCGGTCGTGACACGCCGCTGACGCCGTGGGTCAGCGCATGGATTTTCAGCATCATCATCCAACGGACGACGTCCGGCGGCGCGGCGTCGCCCACGCCGACCGCGTGGGAGAGGATCAGGTTGTACTGGAGGTTGCCGAGCTGCTCCGGCGAGATGCGCTTCGTACACAGCGACCCGAAGCCGGTGTTAATCCCGTAGGCGGGTCGGTCGGCCGCGGCGATGCGTTTGACGGCGGCCGCGCAGGATTCGATGCGCTCCCAGACGGCGTCGGCCAGCGTGACGCGAATCGGCTTGCCCAACGCCTCGTCCAGGGCGTCGAGCGTTAGAGGACCACCGTCCAGCACGAAGTGCGCCGCGTCGGCGGTAGCGTGGTCGTTCTCGGATGGCTTGGAGGCAGTCATGGGCGCGGAGTATAACGCCTCGGGCGGTCGTTCGCCCAGCGACGCCGGTCGGCGCGTACGCACGGGTCCGTGACATATTCGGCCCCGCGGGCACGCCAAGTCAGAGCCGCCGGCGCCAGCCCGCGGACCCCTACGTCAGCATGACCCCGGGCTCGCGCTCGGTGCGGCCAAGACACACCAGCGCCGATTCTGCCGCAGGCGCGGAGCGAACTCGTATGGGGTGATAATCCGGCCCTGACGGCCCCGCCGTCCGGCCTGCGTTCCGGCCTCCGATGCTGTCCAGGCAACGGGAGCCGCGCGTCTCCCAGACTACGGGCCAAATCGTACGCTTCGGCATGGTTTCAGATTCTTCACACCGCGCAGCCGACATGAGGTCCCGGTTATTCGGAACCGGACCGGTTGCCGCTCACCCACGCGTTGCAGCGGATCGTGGTGTGCGATGTGTCGGCGGGGCTGATTCGCCCGCGCACCCGTCGATGGCGACGGGAGTCTGCGTCCCGGAGGCGAATCATCGAAGGGGCAATCGGCCCGGAAGGTAACAACGCGGACGCGCGGGCGATCGACCGAACCGTCGGCGCGGATACGCGAAAGGAGTGCTTCAAGATGTCACAAGTAGTTGCAACGTCACTGTTCGAGAAACTTGGCGGGAAGCCGGCCATCGAGGCCGTGGTCGAGGAGTTCTACATTCGAGTCTTGGCCGATGCCGACCTCAAGGGTTTCTTTGCCGGCACGGACATGGACAATCAGGCCAAGCAGCAGGTCAACTTCCTGACCATGGCACTGGGCGGCCCCAACGACTACGAGGGACGGCCGATGAAGGAGGCCCATGAGGATCTCGGAATCACCGAGCATCACTTCAATCTGGTGGCCGGGCACCTGGTTGCGACGCTCAAATGGGCCGGTGTCTGCGAGAGCGACATCAACGAAGTGGTCGCGGCGGTTGCTCCGTTGAAAGAAGCGATCGTGACGGCCTGATCGGGCCCACCGCAGCTTATAAGCAAGAGGCGCGAACCATCGATGGTGGTTCGCGCCTCTTTTCCTGCTCATACTGCGTTCATGTGTATGCCGGAACGTATGCACACCGCGGAACGGAATATGTCCGTCGTCTGGATCACCCGCGTGAACTAGCAGGGTATCCGTGCGAGGCTGTTGACTACCCGCCCGTTCGATCCTCCGGCAGCGTGTAGATCACCTTGCCGTTGTCGTCGAGGAACTCCAGGCTCGGGTTCCCCTTCGGGTCCACGCGGATCTTGATTCTCGGTTGGCCGGTCGCGTCGCTTAGCGAGATCACGGCCGACGTGTCTCGCAACTTCGCGATGGTAATCCGCTCCGCGCCGAATTCGCCTTTGTCGCTCAGCTCTTTGAACGCCGCTGTCCTGGCCGCTGCGTCCGGGTTCTTCTTGATCTTCTCGATGTTGTTCATTAGGTCGGCCAGCGAAGTGTGCGGTCTGTCCCAAACCGTGAGGCCGGCGAAGTACTCACCGTTGTCGCCTTCCATGTGCTGCATGCCGATAGTCTGGTCGTTACGCGACTTGTCCATGGTGAGCGAAACAAAATGTCCCTTTCCGCCGTTTCCGTCAAAGATCAATCCGCCGCACTCGTCGCCCCGGTGGTTGAAAAAGATGATGCCCGGCGCCCGGCCATTGGGCCTGGGCATCGTCTGTCCGTCGAAGCTGCCGTGATGTTGCCGCTCTCGATTCGAGATGACCATCCGAAGTTTCCCGTCCTTTTCCACGATGTTGATGCGCTCGACGTCAATCTCCTCGAACTTCGGTCTTCCGCCCTGCATCGTGACCGCTGAGGCCACCGACACCAACAAGGCAAGTGTGACGCTGACTACATAGACCTTGGCTAATTGCACGTTTCACTCCTGCTTGGTTTGGTTTGTGTTTCGTTTCCTCGGGCGCTTGCCCGACATCTCCCAGTCAGCGACCCCAAAGGTGCCATCGTACCCGGGCGAGCCACCTGATTCGGGCGAAGCCCGCCTATCATGCCCTTGGTCAACAGGTCGGTCCCTACTCGGGTTCAAGTCCGGTCGTGACGCGAACCACGAGTGCCACGGCGTCGCCACTGGCCGTTGACGCCGGCGCTGCCGCTAGGATCACGTAGCTCCCGAGGTTCATGGCGATGGTGGTGTCGATCTCGAACGCGGCGTCGGCCGGGGAGTCGGGCCCCCGTTGGTAGGAGCCGCTGATCCGCGCCTGGATCGTCAACTGCACCAGTTCGCTCTGGGGCTGGAGGCGCGCGACGCCGCTAACCACCAGGAGAAGATCCTCCAGTCGAGGGCTGCTGCCATATTCGTTTCGCAGCCTCGCGGCCGAATCAAACTCTCGGTCTTCCTCGGTCACCACCGTCATCGGCGCCATCAGCGATAACTCGCTGAACCCGCTCTCGGCCAGGCTCTTCTCGATGCGGCGCAGGGCCGACGGCAGCTTGTTCTCACCCCCCGTTCCGATGCTCGCCCGAATGAAGAAGAACTGGAGTGTCAGCGATTGTGCCGGTCGGTCGATCTGGCGCAGCAGTTCCCGAATCGCTTGGATCTCCTCTTTCGTACCGCGCACGACGAGCATTCGGCTGGCCGCGTCAAACGCGAGGCCGCTTCCTCTGCTTGCGGCGGTCTTTTTCAGCATTATGATCAGGTTTTTCGAGGGCGTCGTGCTGACCGGCAGGAACACCGTGCTGAGTTTGGCCTCGAAGTTGGATGTGGGGATGTCGAGCTGTGCGATAAGACCACCGGTGTCCTCGACGGCCGCCGCCGGACCGGTCACGAGAAGGGTGTTGTCACCGGCCATCGTGATAGACACATCAAGCGGCAGCGACTGGATCGCGAGCGTAATTGTCCTAGCGTCGGCGTGGTTGAGTTGAACGATCTTTGTGACAAGTGGTTCGTTTTGCGCCTGGACCATCCGAATCGGGATCAACGAACCGGTCAACAGGGCGGCGAACAACAGGTGTCTTGCGAAGATCATCGGGTGTCTCCTTAGAGCGTTCGTATTGATCGTGTAGCGTTCCGCGGGCTTCAGCCCGCACGGTTTCACGCGACGGATGTACTGCAAGGTCCGGGGTTCCCGCCCACGAAAACTTCTCTACTGTCCCGTCGCAGCTTATTTAATGGCTTTCGAGGGTGGCATGGGCAAACTTGTTTGCCGGTGTTGTAGACCCCGAGGTCACGGGCAAGCTG
Source organism: uncultured bacterium (assembly GCA_965371245.1). Taxonomy (GTDB): domain Bacteria; phylum Planctomycetota; class Phycisphaerae; order UBA1845; family UBA1845; genus CBDUXT01. The sequence continues at coordinate 18,123 of CBDUXT010000099.1, forward strand.
ACGCTTGCCCATGGCACCCAACCATCGATCGACGTGCGACCGAGCATCATGGTTCCGCGTCCGTGCTCATCGCCAGTCGTGGATACAGCCTGAACACCTGTACGTTCGGATCAGAGGTTCTTTCGGTAACGACCATGAACTTTGTGGCCGACTCTCCGCGGAGCGAGAGACCGAGTCGTACCGCAGCCACGGGGCCAACGGTCGCGCCGGGCGGCGGGGCGTTCCGGTCCGGGGTGTAGAAGACCGAGCCGGTCACGATGATCGCAACGGCCGCCGCGACGGCGCCGAGCGATCGGATCGCCCTGGGCCATGGTCCGCGGATGACCAAAGCACGCGTCGCCGGCGTGCCATGCGACCCGATGGCTTCCGTCTCTTGGCGAAGCTCGCCTAGCGCCTGGGTAATCAGGCTCATTTCGTCGCCGTATCGCCGGCACGTCTCGCAGCTTCGCAGGTGCTCGTCGAGTTGCGGATCGTTCCCGTTCTCGTCGAGTCGCTGGTGCCATCGCGCGTGCGCTTCCTCGCAGTTCATGGCGTCTCACCGCCCGGTGTGGTCGCCCGACCGGTTCCTGTCGATCGCGATTCGTTCATCAACTGTCGGAGCGTCTCCAGACCGGCCCGTGCATGGACCCGCGCGGTCGATGGTGACACGTCGAGGACTTGTCCGATTTCATCGTAGGACATTCCCTGCAAGTGTCTCAAGACGGCCACCTCGCGCTGTCGCGTGGGCAGTGCGGCAAGGAGCCGCCGCACTTGGTTCTTGACGTCCGTTGGATCGTCCTGGGTCCAGTCATAAGTGAGAGAGCCGGCCTCAGTGCGGATGGCATCCTCGTGACGCTCCCATCGCTGTTTCCGCCGGCCGCGTTCGTGGCACCGATGCACGACGATCCGAGAGAGCCATGACCACCACTTGGCTGGGTCGCGAAGGTTCGCGGCTCGCTGGTACGCTGTAACAAGCGCTTCCTGTGCAACGTCTTCCGCATCATCTTGATTCCATAGAAACCGGTACGCGAGACGGACCATTCGAACTCGTACCGAGACCGAATCGAACGGCAGCCGCTCGGGGTCGAACTCGGTCGTGGTGCCGGGCACGGTGTCGCCGATCCTCTTGTTCGCGACCGAGCCGTCCCGGTCCGGTTTGTGTGGCTCCGTCACGTTCCGTGCCTCACTCCATGGTGCTGGATGCGCCGCTTGGTCGTTGTGTTTAGTCGGTGCCCGCTCAACGCGGATCATCAAGCCGGCCCGATCCGGCGAAAGCCCAGCCGGGAACGAACCGTCGATCGGCCGGAGCATTACCCGGCCGGCAAGCTTGGCGGCGACTGGGATCTGAAACCGGTGCTTGATAGGGTCTTCTACCGGTGGGAGGATGCCCGGACGCGGCCGGAGCCGCGAAGCGTGCTGCGGTGACTAGTGTTTGGTCACACCTCATTTTACGGGTTCAGATCCTGTTCCGTGTGCCACTGCTCGCAAGCAGTGCAGGGATTCCACGAGAACCGCCGTCGGCACTGCTCAAGAGCAGTGGCACACCCGCGGATTCAGGCGGGGCGATGCACCAGTGCATCGTCGCACGTAAACTTGCGGGTTGGGTGGCCCGTGGCTTTAGCCGTGGGGGACGCGAATCCG
>CBDUXT010000100.1:0-19601 GCA_965371245.1 uncultured bacterium
CTGCAACCCCGCCGACGGAACCCTGACCCCCATCGACGATGGGAACGAGTGTACGACGGGCCTTTGCGACCCGACGGACGGATCGGTGGTCCAGTCGCCAAGACCGAGCGGAACGATCTGCGGAAACCCGGCGTCGGGATCCTGCGATGCCCAGGACACCTGCGACGCAGCCGGAACGTGCGTTGACCGGTTTGCACCGGGCGGCACGTCGTGCGGCGACCCGACCATGACCGACTGCAACGGGGCAGACACCTGTGACGGCATGGGCGTTTGCGAAGACAACCTCCAGCCACCAGGGGCGGCCTGTGGCGACCCCACGACGACCGACTGCAACCGAGCGGACACATGCGATGGAACCGGCGTTTGCCTGGCCAACATCGAGGTCACAGGCACGGCCTGTGGAAACCCCGGCGACACCGATTGCGACGACCCCGACACGTGCGACGGATTGGGCGTTTGTCTTGCGAACGTCGCCCCGGCCAACCTGCCGTGCGGCAACCAGGTTGGCAACCAGTGCGATGATCCCGATACGTGCGACGGCATCGGAAACTGTCAGGCGAACTTTGTCGTGGGCGGCGTTGCTTGCGGGAACCCGGGCGTCTCGGAATGCGACAACGCCGACACCTGCGATGGAAGTGGTACGTGCGACTCAAACCACCAGCCGGACCAAGCCCCATGCACCGACGATGGGAATGAGTGTCGCGCGGACGTCTGCCTTGTGGGTGTCTGCGCGCACCCGCTGGAGCCGGCCGAGACCCCGTGCGGCGATCCCAGCGACACGGAATGCAACGCCGCAGATGTGTGTGACGGAGCCGGCACCTGCCTTCCGCGCATCATCGAGGCCGGCACGCCCTGTGGGGATGCGGGCAACACCGTCTGTACCGCGCCCGACAACTGCGACGGATTCGGCTCCTGCCAAACCAACGACGCCCCAAACGGAACGACTTGCGACACCGGCTCCTTCTGCGTCGCGGGGGCGACATGCCTCGGCGGCCTGTGCGCGGGTGGAGCCCCGCGCGACTGTAACGACGGGCTGACCTGCACCGCGGATGCGTGCAACGAACTGAACGACGTCTGTGATAACGACTTGCTGGGCCAAAGCTGTCTGATCGGCGGCGAGTGTTTCCTCGAGGGCACACTCAATCCGTCAAACGATTGCCAGATATGTGATTCCCTCGCCAACACGACGGATTGGACGCTCCGCCTGGCGGGCAGCCTCTGCGATGACGGGGACGCATGCACCGGAACGGGTGAGCCGGGCATTGGCGTCGATGCCTGCGATGCCCTCGGTGTGTGCAGCGGCACCGTCGATCCCGACTGCAACGACGACTGCATCAACGCTGTCGAGGTGTTTGACGGCCGCAACGTGGGAAACAACGCCAACCGCGGCGCGGACGACAGTGAGGCCTCTTGCCAGTTGGATTCAAACAATGACGTGTGGTTCTTCTACGTCGCCTCCTGCTCGGGACCCGTGATGATCGACACCGTGGGCAGCAGTTTCGCGCCGTCCAACGACTCAGTCCTAAGCGTCCTTGCGAGCTGCGGCGGCATCGAACTGGCCTGCGACGACGATAGCGGTCCAGGCTTGCTCTCCTCCCTCGTCTTCGACGCGGTCGCCGGCCAAAGCTACTTCATCCGGGTGGCCGGCTTCATGGACAACGCCGGCGACATTGTTCTGAACATCACCACCGTGGGGAGTTGCTCGATCGGGGGTCTCTGCGTCGCCTCCGGCGAGATCAACGTCCTGAACGAATGCGAGGCGTGCATCCCGCTGCTGTCGAGCACCGACTGGTCGCCGCGCGTGCTCGGTAGCGCCTGCGGCAGCCCGGCCAAGTCCGAATGTGACAGCGCCGATTCATGCGACGGCAACGGCCTCTGTGAATCCAACCACAAGCCGGACCAGACCACCTGCTCCGACGAGGGCAACGACTGCACCGACGACGTGTGCGCGGCCGGGTTGTGTACGCATCCCCCGAAGGTGGCCGGCAGCGCTTGCGGCGATGTCTTGGCCACCGACTGCAACGCGCCCGACACCTGCGACGGCGGTGGCGCCTGCCTGGATAACTTCCTTCCCGGCGGCATTCCGTGCGGCGATCCGGGCACCTCGGAGTGCGACAACGCCGACATCTGCGACGGCTCCGGTTTGTGCGCGGCGAACCATCAACCGGACGGCCTCAACTGCGCTGACGAGGGTGTGGAGTGTACGTCGGACGTCTGCGGCGACGGGGTGTGTGTCCACCCACCGCGGCCGGCGGGCGCACCCTGCGGCGATTCGGTCGATACGGAATGCGACAACCCGGACACGTGCGACGGTACCGGCGTTTGCCTGGACAACTTCGAGCCCGCGCCAGTGCCCTGTGGCGATCCGCTCGACACCGAGTGCGACAACCCGGACACCTGTGACGGCGGAGGCATGTGCCTGGTGAACCTTGAGCCGCCCGGCTTTGCCTGTGGTGATCCGGCCGACACGGAATGCGACAACTCGGACACCTGCGACGGTGGAGGATTGTGCGTCGCCAACTTCGAAATCACGGGATTCCCCTGCGGTGATCCGTCCAACACCCAATGCGACAATCCCGACACGTGCGACGGCGGAGGCGGTTGCTTGAACAACTTCGAGGCGTCGGGCGTTGCCTGCGGCGACTCAAGCGATAGCGAGTGCGACAATCCGGACAGTTGTGACGGTGGCGGCGCGTGCGGCCTCAACCGCGAGCCGGACCAGACCCTGTGTACTGATGACGGCAACGAGTGCAGCCGCGACGTCTGCCTGACCGGCGCCTGCGAACATCCACTGCTGCTGGTGGGTACCGCGTGTGGCAACGTCGCCGACACGGAGTGCGACGACCCCGACACGTGCAACGCCGTGGGCGTGTGTCTCTCCAATTTTGAGCCCGTGGGGCTGGCCTGTGGGAACCCGGCCGACAGCCAATGCGATCATCCCGACCTGTGCGACGGCGGCGGATCGTGCGATCCGAGCTTAGAGCCGGACACCACGCCGTGCGACGACGCCGAGCTGTGTACCGCCGGCGACGCCTGCGTGGGCGGGATCTGCGAAAGCTCACCGGCCTCACAGACGCCGAGCGTATCTTTCTTCGGGCCGCGATACCTGGTCGTCACGCCCCTACCGTCGGGTTCCTCGGCCCCCGTCGCACTGCGGCTGACTTCGCCTGCCTGGCCTTGCCTCAACAAGTTCATCGATCCGAGCGGGCGGCTCGTGGACACGCCGGTCGTCTTGCTCCCCGCGCAATGGGGCACCGTGCTCGTATCCGGACAGGACATCGTTCCGAGCACTTCTTACAGCATCCGCGCGGAGTGCGCCGACGGCGCATTCATAACCGCAGGCGCATCGGCCACCACCTCGCGATGGGGCGACGTCGTGGGCTTCTTCGTCAACGGCGCATGGGAACCGCCCAACGGCAGTGTGGACATCAACGACGCGGTCTCGCAACTCGACGCCTTCTCGGGCAGCTCCTCCGCTCCGCCGACTCCGCAGGTCGATATGTGGCCGTGCATTCCGGACGGCCGCGTCGACATTCTCGACATCGTCCGGACGCTCGACGCGTTTGCGGGTGCGGCGTATCCCTGCCCGAACCCGTGCTTGCCGTAGAGGGACCGGAAGCAACGGAAGCGGACGGGGCCGGCCAAGGATCCGGTGTCCGTACTTGGGGCCTAGCCCAGAATTGTGTGGTATCGGTATTTTGCCGGTGTTTTCACGGGCGGGAAGCCCGTGCCACACTTGTTATTGGGATAGGCTCTTAGGAACGGATTCCTGGTACCCACAGAAAGCGGAACGCGGTCGGCACGCGGATCGTTCGGCTACCGGCTCGCTTCGTACGGATCCGAGAACACCATCTGTACGCGACGCGCCCGATCCGGCTCACCGTCGGTGAGCACCGTGGCGGCCGTGCGAAGCTTACCGAGGCGCGGATCCGCTTGAACGGCTCCCGAGCCGGTCGCCCCCGAGATACGATCCAGCGCCGCCGCCACGTCAAGGATCCGGCAGCGGATTTCGAGGAATTCTCGATCCAACATTTCGCGAGCATCGAGACGGGTGGACATAGTCGGGCTCCTGTGCAAAGCTTCCAGTGAACATCCTTTGAATCCTTCACATTGGCCCATTCTACCACGTCCCTGTCAAAAAGAAGGGCCTTGACCGGGAAGATGGCCGCTCGTTTTCCGATTGCCGCGCGTGGCGCGGTTGCACACGGTGCGTTGGTCGGCGATCATGAACGTGTCCTTCAATGGAGAGCCAACCCATGCGAACGGACCCATCGCCGCCGTTTATCCTTCCGGGCGAGGAACCTGATCCAGCTCCGAGCCCCCGTCCGGCGTTTTGGCTCTTTCATTTGTTCTTTCGACCGAAGTCGTTCTTCGCGGCGTTCCCGACACTCGTCACCGGGTACTCGACGGCATACGCCGCGTTCGCGGTCGGAGTCGGCTCGGTCGTTGAACGGATCTCGTCCAAGGTGTCGCAGGAACAACTTACCGGGCGCGAACGACTCCCCCGGCAACTCCTTGAATCGTGGACCGTGTACTGGGTTGCATGCGTGGTGCTCGGCATTCTCGGCGCGCTGCTTTACTATCGGATCGGCGGGTGGTGGTATCGGGTCCGCCTGCGCTGGAGCGGAGCGTGCGACGCCGACCCTCGCCTGGCAAGACAGGTATACGTTTTCGCCTCGCTCATCGTGGGCCTTCCGCTGGTCATCTCATCGCTGCTGGATTCGCTGCGTTACCCCACACCGCTCGCTGCTGAAAGCGGCGACGCATCCTGGTTTTGGATCGTTGTCTTCCTTACGCTCCCTTTCTGGTCGGTCTACACCAGCTATCGAGGCGTACGAACGCTTTTCAACGTACGGACGGCACGCGCACGAGTCTGGTTCCTGGTGCTGCCGTCACTTGTGTACGGAGCGATGATCATTGTGTTCGCAGGGGTCTTCGTGGCCGCCGGTTTGGGGTTGTTGAATGTCCCCGCCGCGGTGTCGATGCCGCTCAAGCTGGACCGGCCGGCATTCTCTCTGAGCTACCCGGGCAACTGGTACATCGATACGGATGACGAAGACTACGACCCGGACTCATCCTTTACGATCGAGCCGGTTCAAGACGCACTGGCCATTTTTACGATCATGGACGAGCCGGCGGACCCCGCCGAACTGACGGCAAGCGAACTCGAGAACTACGTCGATGTGTTTGTGGGCGAAGATCCGATCCCCTTCGAGCGATGGGGATCCCACCGCGGGGTAGGTGCTGCGTTCGTCGGCACTTACGAGGGCACACGCTATCGCGTGCGCATCTTCTCCATGAGCACCGAAACGCGAAGCATGGTGGTCTTTGAGCTGACGGACTTGGCCGTTGAGTCTGCCGTCACACCGGGGTTCGGATTGTTGCGGGATACATTCCGGTTCAAGGATTGACGCAGTCTACGCCCCCTATCCATCGTCTCCAAAGACGATCGCGTCATCGGCGTGTCGCTCGCGCCTGAGAAACGCGCGCACGCCCTCAATCACGATGCCCACGCCAAGCACCAACAGCACCGAACCCACGATGAACAGAAGCACTTGCTCCTCGCGCCAAAACCCCATGAGATTGCGAGCCAGCGCAGTGAAGGTGCTGACGAGCATGAACACCATCGGCACGCCGGTGTAGAGCGGGTTGCGACCCCGCTGGTGCAGATAAAGCGACGCAACGAGCAGGGTCAAGCCCGCCAGAAGCTGATTGGTCGTGCCGAACAGCGTCCACAGGGCCAAGCCCGCCGGTTTCATCACGCCGGTCTTGGCATCGGCGATCTCATAGAACGCAAAGAACGCGATCGCCCCCGAGGCGATCGCCGTCGCCAGGAACCGGTTGTCCAGCACCTTCAACCGAAGCGACGCGCCGATCTCGGAAACATTGAACCGAAGGAGCCTGGTCGCCGAATCGAGCGTGGTCAGCGCGAACGAAACGACCACGACCGCGATGAAGGCCGTCGCCAGATCGCGCTCCACGCCAAGGGCGCCGATGAAACGACTGCTTCCCTGGATAAACGCCCCCAACTTGTTGGCCAGACCCGCCTGAATCGTCCCCCAGTCCGCATAGGCGACCTGCCACGCATCCGCCGTCTCAAAACCGGCCGTGCATGCCAGGACGGCGAGAAGCCCCAGCAACGACTCGCCGATCATCCCGCCGTACGCAATGAACCGGGCGTCCGTCTCGCGATCAATCTGCTTGGCCGTCGTCCCCGAGGAGACCAGCGAGTGGAACCCGCTCGCCGCGCCGCAAGCAATCACGATGAATACGAAAGGAAACAGCGGAGGCGCGCCCTCGGGCCGCGCGTTGACGGCCGGAGCGGAAAAGGTCGGCCCGAGCACGAAGAAGCCCGCGTACGCGGCGAGCAAACCGAGATAAAGCAGAAGCGAGTTGAGAAAGTCCCGCGCCTGAAGCAGGCTCCAGACCGGAAGCACTGACGCAAGTCCGGCGTAGGCAAGCAGAATCCACGTCCACCCCGTCTGCCCAGGCCAGACACCGGCGTCCAGCCCGAGTGTCGGAAGACGCATTCCGAGCCAAACGCACAAAAGCATCAAGATGAACCCCACGGCGGTCGTGGGCGCGAGCGGAAACCCGCGCTTGTAGAGGAGGTAGCCCATGATCATCGCCAGGATCATCAGCGCGCCCGACGGAAGGACCGCCGACGGAAAGGACGTGGAGGCGGTCGCGAGGTTGTTCGGGTCGAAGTCCGAACCCACTTGAAAAAGCTTCGCGATGATGAACACGAATACACCCATCGCCAGCGAAACACCGAAGAAGATGAGCGCCAGGAACAGCAGCTTCGCCCGCCGACCGATGACCCCCTCGGCCACCTTTCCGATGGATTGCCCCCTTGCCCGCATCGAGACGACCAGCGCAGCGAAATCGTGAACGCAGCCCACGAACACCGCCCCCAGCACGACCCAGAGCATGGCCGGCACCCAGCCCCAAATCACCGCGACGGCCGGCCCGAGCATCGGCGCCAAACCCGTAATCGAGGCGTAGTGATGACCGAACAGAACGAATCGATTGGTGGGAATGTAGTCGATCTCGTCCCGCAAGGTGTGCGCGGGGGTCGGGCGGGCGACGTCCAGGCGGAAGATGCGCCCGGCCAGGAACCGGGCATAGACAGCGTACCCGACGACGTAGAGTGCCAGACAGGCAAGTACGGGAAGGAGGGGGCTCTCCATGGGCGCGGATTCTATCGCGCTAACTAGTTGTCCGACACACTTGAGTTGATGGGTGGCATGGCCAAGCGAGGCGCGGCCATGTATGGCGCGCGTCTCCATGCCGGCGTCGGGTCCGATTCCGGGATGATCCCGATCGGCCGTCGGCCCTCAGGCGCCAGCCATCCAATGAGCCGTACCAAAGCACAGGGGACACCAAACAGTTGGCGCCCCCGGCAAGGAGCAGGGGCTACCCCGCTGCGAGGACAGAGTTCGCACACCCCGCGCGACGGGTTCAGGCCGTCGGCGTTGCCCGCGGGGCGCTCATCCCCTAAGGTTTCTTCCCGGCCGTGCGATGGCATGGTACCGCCCGATGTATGCAACGCGCTCGTAGCTCAGTCGGATAGAGCACCGGTTTCCTAACCATCCCATACCTGCACTCAGCAGCTCAGAATCGCCCCTTTTTTCGAGTATTCTCCCAATTCGCGGCTCAGAACAGCCCTTCTCAGGGCCGCCAGCAGCCAGATTATCGCACAGTGATCGTAGCCTGCCAATCCGGTCTGTGGAGCGGTGCTACAGGCCGTTTCGATTCGCGCGAAACGGCATTACGCCCACACTCGTGGCGCCAATAACTCGTCACAAAATCTCGCGCTCGGTCAGCCGTCATGGCGCTCGAAAAACACCGTGTCGAGGCGCGATCCCTTCTGCACAAAGACCTTCTCCAGCCCCGCGACAAGGCTCGCGGTCAGAGTACGTCGCAACTTCCGCTTTCCGTTCAGGAACAGAGAAATGGTGGTGGGGCTACTGCCGGGAGTCGAGGATCGTATACGGCAGGTTGAACTTCTCGCTCAGCTCCAGGCTCCACTGCTTGCGGATCGAGGCCGGGCAAATCACGAGGAGCCGACGACGGCGCTCCGCCCACGCCTGGCACAACACGAGACCTGCCTCGATGGTCTTTCCGAGGCCCACCTCGTCGGCCAGGATGACGCCCTTGGAGAGCGGTGAGCGAACGGCGAACAGGGCCGCTTCGATCTGATGTGGGTTGAGGTCAACGCAAGCGTCGAAGAGAGACATGGACAGCCGCTGCACATCCGCCGCCGAACCGCGCCGCGTTAGGTCGTGGGCGAAGTATTTGGCATGGTAGGCTGTCGTCACCGTCGCTGCCTCGCATTTCGTCGTGCGATCCGTCCTGTCGCCCTGGCAAACCTCCGGTCAAGCTGTGCAGGTGTCGCCGAGATGATCGCGGCGCCTGCTGGCGGGCGTCCGTTTGGGGCGGATCATAAGGGACCAGGGCGTTTTGAGCACGCGCCAGCGGGGGTTTCCGGCGTGCGATTGCGGAAACCGGTGTTTCTCGCGGCCGACACCCGATCTCTGGGACGCCCCGGCAAGCCACAAGTCCATCGATCTGCGGCAGCGTGCTGCGCGAACACTCCCCGCTTCGCTCGATGCATTCTGTGCAGGCGGCATCTCTGCACTCATCGCAGCGACCGCGCTCCGCCATCTCCCCCCAACAATGAAGGCATGTTTCCGATTTCATCCTGGTTCCCCTTCCGCGCGCCGAAGCGCGCCTAAAGATGTTTCCACTCGCCCACGCTCACGTACCACTCCTCCCCTTGCTTCTCCAGCAGCTTCGATACCGTCCACGCCGCGCGGCCAGCCCCGCAGTAGGTTCTATCGTTTCTCGATTTGGAAATACCACCGCTCTTGTTCGGACCTCAACGGCCTGCGCCCGGCTGTGTGTTGGCTACTTCTCGGCGTCGTCGAACCACTCTTCCTCCTCCGCTCCGTATCGTTCCACCAGGCGAATCAGAAGCCTGGCCGTGTCTCCCGCCTTGGTTCGGCTTATAGGCTCGCCTTTGGAATGCCTGAACAGAGTTTTCGCGCACCGCGACATCGCCGCCGTCATGATGGGCGGACACTCCGGCATGTTCACCTCGTTGCCCATGACGTCGTCGAAATAATCATGTATCTCGCCGGGCGGGTTCACGTCGCCGCACTTCCGGCACCTCCACACCTTCCGTTCTCTTCCGGTCGCGGGCGTCTCCACCAACGTGCCCTTACGATGGCACCGCACGCACTCGTTCCACAGCGGCCTGGGTGCCCGCGGGATGTAGCGTGTGATGCATCGACCGCCGCCCTCCTCGGTGTCTGCGTTTCCGTCATCCGGCTGTATCGGGTACTCCTCATCGGTCATCACGAATCGAATCATGGCCATGCCCTCCTGCGTTAGAGTTCCTGAGTCCTTTTCCTTCTATCCGACGGCCTGCCGCTTCCGTCGTGGAAGGCCGTCCCGGTTCCGCATTCTATCCTGCTGTCTTTTTTCGCCGTCCATGCCGTCACGACAAGACCGAGGCGAAGACCCAATCGGCGGTGGCGCGGAGGGTCCACGGCCACAGGGAAGCGAGACCGGGAATCCTCTCGGCGTCGTTTTCGTTGAACGACACGCCGCCTACGAGCGCCGCGTCGCGACCGGGGGAGTACACGCCCTCGCCCTTCGGCACGAAGCCCTCGGTGAACCACACGTGCATGGCGCAGGCATCGGCGACCCGGACCTCGGCGCCGAAATGGATGCCGCTGTTGTGGCCGAAGAGGTCCGCCTGCCAATAGGTGTGGACCAGCGCGGCCGGCTCGCGGTCGCGGACGGCTTGCGCCATGCCCGCCTTGTTCCCGTCGTCGCGTTGCCCGTCCGGCGTCATCCAGAGATGTCGCACCCTGCCGCACCGCGTGACGAGCGTGACCCGCGGTTCATAGTACGAACCGAGCGCCGCGAACGCCTTCCCCGCCCGCTCCATCTCCGCGACTATCGCCAGGTCGATTTGATAGTCGCTGAGGTACTCCCCCATCGTGCTGTCCCCCTCGTATGCGGCTGTCGCCGCTAGCCCACCGAGGCTCTCCTCGTCCTCCATGGGATTATACTCATCCAGCACGGGTTCTCGGGACGGACTGGGCGAACGCAGCGGCCGCGCCCTACGGGAGAATGGATGCGCTGAGCCAAGTGCCATTACGGAGGCACTCGGAGCGGAGCGCGGACGCCCCAGGCTCCCGATCCCGTTCCCGTAGGGCGCGCCGACAGGTACGCCGACGAGACCACCCGGTCGCGAGCCGACGGTGCCGGCCAGGTGATCGCGCCGTGCCTTCTGCGTCTACAGACCCACCTGCCACGGTTCGGGGACGCCCTTCGCCTGAAGCCAGGCGACGACCCGCCCGAGGAGGGCGTTCTCGGCCTCGTGCAGCTCGGCCATCTCGTCGTCATCCATGCCGTCGTCCCCGTCCTGCATCTGCTCCACCATGTCGTCCAGCTTGCGGTACACGTCGTACACCAGCCCGACCGTCTCGACCGCCAGTGCGGCCTTCAGGTCGTTCCCCTCTGTCTGCGTTCCAGTTCCGGCCATGCCTATCTCCCTTTAGTGTTGAGGCGGCGACCAGCGCCGCCAAGCGGCAGAGGCTCTCTCCGTCCTCCTCCCCATTATACCGCTGTCCCGAAGTTTCTCGGGGCGGGGGATGCGACGGCCTGACGGTTAGATGGACGCGCTGAGCGAAGTGCCTGAATGGAGGCACTCAGGGCGAAGCCACGGCGGAGAGGCCCCCTGCCCCCCAAGATCGGTTCCCGTAGGGCGCGCCGACGATGCGCAAGCTACTCCGCCAACCGGTGAGCGACCCGAAGAGACAAGGGCATGGGAAGAGCGGCCCACGGGGGCATCCCCACGGGCCCGCTGCGCGGCCCCCCTCCCTCTGCTGAATCCTGAACAACACCTTCTCCAAACAGCCGTTCTGCCACCGAATGGCACCCGGCACGCATGTCATCAAGGAGCCCCCACCCCTCCGATCTCCGTTCCGAAACCATCCGCCATGATGGATGATGCCGGACGGACATTCGGACGCCGCGATGGACTTCCACGCATCCTCGTTCTGCACGGACATACTCGATGCAGCCCATCCCACGGCGGTACTCGCCCCTCTCATTCCGCCCTCCTTGTGCGTCACGCCTTCCGACCCTTCCGACTCCCCGACAGCCACAGTCGCCATGCCGGAGCGGTCGCAAGGACGATGCTTAGGTGTCGTTGTTGTGCCCGCAACCGACGGACGATCTCAATCGGTGTGGTCGTCGGTGACGTGCTGATCCTCGCGGGCGCCGCGGAGCGGTTGGCGAACATGGCGTGCCGCCCGGAGGCGCCGGACCTTGGCTCATCTCCGCTCGCGTTCTGCCTCGCAGGCTGAGCAGCGCGAGGCGTGGGAGCAGCCTACGCGTCCTCGACCGACACATCCCCCCTTGATGTACCCGGAAGGAAAACCTCCAGGTTCTTGACGAGCTTGCGGAATGCCCAGTCGAAGGCTTCGTCGTCCCTCCACTGGGAGAAGCCCAAAACGAGCTTTGTGCTGAGCGCACCGAAAGGATGGTCACGCATTCCTTCCCATGCTTTGTCCAATGCGAGGGCGACGACGGCCTGTCGCCGCCTGTTGACGTTCTGCGCCAATGCGTTCTCAAGATTTGCGGATATCCACCAGCTCTTGACCGATTGCTCCGATGTGACAACCAGGGCCACGCAGTCTTCTCGCGCTTCGCCGAGCCGCACATCGTGCGACGGCGCATCGAGATGCATCGCTGGCGGCAAGTCGTTAGCGTACAGATAGGCCGGCAGCTCATCGAGCCAGACCGGAACGCCTGCCTCTTGCAGTTTGCCAGACACCCTCTCCACAAAGTCGGCGTCATCGCGTTGATACGATAAGAACACGCCGCCGACGTATCGGGGACCTTCCGTGCGCAGACGGTAGGAATCATGTTGGATCTCGGCGAGCCGCGCTGGTGGGAGGTCCAGATCGTACATACGGGAGGCCGCGACCTCCCACGGCTGAAACCCGCAGCTACGAAGAAAGGACGCTGGGATCCTTCCCCTTGACTTCACGAGCGTATCCGCACCGACGCAGCATGGGCCCCGGAACCGTACCGACTCAATATCCTCGACTTGAGAGAGGTCGAGATCCCCCAACACGGTGAACCCGAGGACGCAATCCGCGCACCGTGCCCCGTCAAGCCTGGTACTCAGGAGCATTGCTTCCTGGAAGTTTGCCTGCTGGAGGTTCGCGCCGCAAAGGTCGGTCTGCCGGAGGTTGGCACGCCATAGGTCGGCCTTGAAGAGGCTTGCGTTGGGAAGCTTCGCGTACTGGAGGTCGGCTTCGCTGAGTCCGGCGCCCGATAGGTCGGCACCCTCAAGGTCGGCCCCGAGGAGGTTCGCCTTGTGGAGTCCCGCGTTCCCGAGTTTGGCTTGTTGAAGCCTTGCGCCCCAGAGAGAGAGGCTTCGCCCAGGCTGGCCGTTTCGAGATTCGCGCTTCGTAGGTCCGCGCGGTGCAGGCTTGCCTTGGAGAGAATGGCACCTCGGAGGCAGGCTTGGCTCAGATCGGCCCGGCTCAGGTTTGTGCCACTCAGATCGGCGTGGGTGAGGTCACCTCCGCAGAGGCTCGCCTCGCGGAGGTCTGCGTGGCTGATGTTTGCATCTCTCAGGTCCGCCCCGTCCAGATCGGGTATTTTCTCCCGCTCGGCCCGTCGCCGGTTCCACTCCCTGACGCCATCCTCGCCGCCACGCAGCAATTCCAGGGCTTCTGAGAGGTTCATGGCGTTCAGTCTATCGTGGACGCCGGTGGAGACCACTCCATCCGCGCGCCATCGGCGTAGTATGAGAAGGCCAAGAAACGCCAGAAGCGTGTGAAATGAGGGCATTCAACGAGCGGGGCGGTTCGCAACGTAGTGACAACACGGCTGATGAGAGGTCTTGGGCAATGGTAGCCCTCCTCCGATTCGTGTTTTGAGACGCGCCGCTATAATGGATGATGCCGGACGGCCATCCCGACACCGCGATAGACTTCCACGCCTCACCCTTCTGCAGGGAGGTTCTCGACGGCGCCCACCCCGTGCGGTTCTCCAAGGAGAGGATCACACACTCGAACGACGTCCTCACGGGCTTCCGCGGCGACATTTGGCCTGCGAACACCAACGACGAGATCGCCCAGGGCGCGAGGCTGGTCGGCGCGAACCGCATCCCGCTCGCCGGGCTGGCCGACGGCTCCCGCCCCTATGGCAGGATCATCGACAACATGCTGAGGCCGTTCGGGAAGCGCGAGCGCAAGGACCACTACCTCACGACCTATCCCGACGACGCGCCGGTTGCGTTCACCGTTTTCGACTTCGACAGGCATCCGCCGAAAGGGCCCGGCCCCCCCTCCACGGAGGACGACGGGTGGCTGGCCATCGACGACGCCTTCTGGGAGCGGGTCTCCACCTTCCACGGGCTTGCGACAAGCCTCGACCTCGACGTCATGTGGGTCCAATCGCCCGGCCGCTGGCTCGTGGACGGCCACCATCTTCCGTGCCGCATGTTCGGTCTCTACGCCGTGGTCCGCCACGAGCCTCGCCCGCCGTCCGTGCTTCGACCCACGCTCGCGGCGCTCAAGGAGCGCGTCGGGCTGGATGTCGAGACATCGTGGGACACGAGGAACAGGAACATACGGATTCCCGGCCAGTGCTTTCTCGATGTGTGCATCGTTGATCCCGCGCGGCGGTCCATCATCCCAATCCGTGACGCGGGCGCGTCGGGGGAACGCGACAGGAACATGGCTCGGTTGGCGGCGACGGTGGATGGGTATGCGACGTTGAGCCGTAGGGGCGGGGAGAGGCTGCTGCGTCTGGGCACACGGCTGCTCGGCATCCGGGATAAGGGAGGGGCCGCCCGGAGGGCGGGCGAGGAGCTCGTCACGAGCCCGCGCCCAAGAGCCGCCGCCATCAGGAAACGGGGAAGTACTTCCGCGCGGAATCCACATGCGGCCTCCGATAACACCGACCCTACGCGGTGGCTCAGTGAGCCTGACACGTTCAGGGTGCTTCATGGGTCGGGCCTGCTACGGCGCGCCCTACGGGAGCATGGATGGAACCCATCCCGCGTGGATGAGGCCGTCGAGTGGGCAGCGCCTCGATTGCGGAGCCTGCGTCCATCGTCGTCGGCGACATGCTCGGATGACAAGACGCTCGCGGCCTTCCTCAAGAAACACTACCTTTGGGGATGCAGGACGTACGACCCCGCCAAGGCAAGGACGAGTGCCAGAACGAAGGCACGGATCGCGGACGATGCCAGGATCGCGCCGTCACTGCGGCTCGACGACAGGACGCTTGACGCGCACCTCAAGGGCGTGGCGGGCCTCACCGAGACCGAGATGCGTTCCCTTCGCCGTTTCCGCACGCTCGAGCGCCGCCACGCGGGCAGGGTCGCGTGCCGGACCCTCTACGCGGCCTTCGGCGGGCAGCGCCGCTTCATGGCCTTCCAGGCGAGGCACGGCCTGCTCCACATCGCGCAGGAGCATTCGCAGTCCGTAGGGCGATGCCGCCAATGGACGCTGGCTCCCCGAGCGGTCCGCACCGTTCGGATGCTGATGGCGTCCCCCGTGCTGCTGTTCATGCTGCGTGGTGAAGGGACGGGGGAGAGGGGGAGGGTAATCTATAGTGAAACACACCAACGCAATCCACGGCGCATACCCCAGATCTTCGCCGTCCATCCCGCTCGGGAAGCCCGTCATGCCCTGAGATCGGTGACCGTCGCGCTTGCGGCACGGGCACCGCCGCCCGAGCCCCCGAAAACCCACGAAAACGCCATGTTCGGCATCCCCGACAGCGCCACCGGTGCGCGCCGACGCGGGGAAAAGGGGATCGCGGCGTGAATCTGACTGTTGTCAAGGATCTGAGGATCGGACATGCGCGTGACGCGATCCCGCCGTCCGAATTGCAAACGATAGAACATCATGAGCGGTGGCGGTGGTCGCCGTCGCAATGCGGACACGAAGGGGAATGTGACATGAGCAAGAAAAATGGTCAAGGCCAGGCAAGCCCGGCCGCGCCGCCGGTTCACGCCGATAGCGTGGGACGCGCGCCGATAGAATGCCTCGTGCCACCCGGTCGTTTGGCAATCAAGCGACCCCGTAGTCGCGGGCCAATCGGGGAGCGGCCGTCTCGGGGTCACTTGGAAAGCGTGAGTATAATCAGGTGGTGGAGCGCGTGAAGGGTTGCCAGGCCGAAGTGGCTGGCGCGCGCCGACATCACGGTCCATGAAGGGAGGAAAACCATGTCGGGGAAAAGCGTGAGGGTGGAGGTGGTCTGGGACACTGACGACCAGGGGGATTGCGGGCTTCCCGACATCGTCGTCGTGCCGGGGCACGTCGTCGAGGCGGATGAAGAGGGGGACGGCACAATAGCCGATTGGCTTTCGGACGAATTCGGCTTCTGCGTCCATGGGCTGTCGTTCATCGACGACGAGGGTGATTCCGCCGTCGAGCCGCGGTGACGGGCCTGGTCCTCTGACCGGAGGGTGTGGCGGGGACGCCGCCAGCGGACTGTCCGTCCGCTGGTGGGATCCCGCCGCGCCGGTATCGCGAACGGGAAGGTCCGCCGGTCCGCAAACGATAGAACATGGAAGAGCGGCGGCAACGGTTGCCGCCACAGGACGAACGCGAAAGGTGAAGACAGTGACCGACGACCTTGTTATCCAGTACGCCGAACCGTGGCGGGAGACGGAGACCTTTCTCAGGTTGCTGCCCGGACCCCGGTTCTCGACGCCGCCGACGGACGAGAACGGCGTCGTGATCCGCCACTACTCGACGACGGTGTCCCGCAATCTCCGCGACCACCCCAAGATGCGCGTGGACTTGTCCGACGGGGACGACCGCGAGATCGTGGCCAGGAGAGTGTGGCGTTCCGAGCGGCCCGCGTAGCCCCCCCGAGGAACTTTACCAGCCCGAACTGCCCTGGGAGCCATGACCCCGTGCGGAACATGCCGATTTCGGTCTAGCAACGGCCGGGATCAGGGGGTATACATACGCCCATGTTTCCCGTGGGCGGTCCACGGGCTCCGGGCGTGCCGGGATGACTCCGCGAAATTGGACAAAGGCGTCCGCCGGTGGAAATAGGCGCAATGGAGGGCCAACATGAGTCGCCAGGCGAGCCCTAGCAAAGACCACCTGAAACAGCTCGATGAGCTGCTTGCTACGAGTAACCAATCCTGGCTGTTCGGAGCAGGAATCAGCGTTGACGCTGGCGTGCCGTTGATGGGTTCGCTGACAACGCGGGTTCTTGCAATGGCCGAAGCCGAGGAGGATAAGACAACCAAGAAGGTTCTCGAAGAGACCAAGGCCTTGTTGCCGCCGTATTCGCACATCGAGCACATACTCAGTCATCTGTGCGACTACGTCGCGCTCGCAGAACGGTCGACCAACGGAGATGTCTCGATCGGTACGACGAAAATCCCCTCTGACGATCTGCGCAAGCTGCATGCACAAGTTTTGAAATGGATCGCAACGACGGTTCGTTGGGGCTATGTGCCGGCCAACGGGACGGAACCTGAAAGGGTTGGCTCAAGAGACAATCCGATTGTCACGATTCAAGATCATCAACACTTCATGCAGGCACTCTTCCACAGAACGCACGCAGGCATCGCCGAGCGTCGATCAGCCGTCAAGTTTTTTACAACGAATTACGACACGCTCTTGGAAGATGCCCTATCCCTCTGTTGCCTTGCCTACTGGGACGGAGTCGCGGGCGGGGCCGTGGGGTATCGCAACTTTCAGTACGGTGAGCACGAGCCGAAGTCGGGATTCCGCGCTCACGTGATCAAACTACACGGTTCGATCGACTGGCATCTGGGTGATGATGATCGCGTCTGGCGCGTTCGGGATGGCGACTGTTATCCGGCGACATCGACGCGGGTGCTGATATACCCGCAAGCGACAAAATACCTTGCGACGCAGAGAGACCCGTTCGCTGCGCAGTTTGACGTGTTCCGTCGAACGCTGGGCACAGCGGGTGAAAACGTCCTAGCGGTCTGCGGATATAGTTGTGCCGACGAACACATCAATCAGGAGATCGAGCTGGCGCTGCAGCGAGCGGAAAACAAAACCACCCTGTTGGTGTTCTCGCAGACGCTCACTCCGACAGTTACGAACTGGCGAGCCAAACCTTGGGCAAAGCGACTTTATACGATCACCGAGGACGGCCTCTATGTCGGGGCCGAGGGCCCGTTCGCTGAACCACCCGCCGGGAGGAGCAAGCACGAGTGGTGGAAGTTCTCCGGCATAACTGCCTTGCTCAACACTGGTGCGGAGGCGTGCGTCGCATGAACACTTACGATCTCAACAACGACCTCAAAATCGGTCACATCGTCGAAGTGTCAGGCACGACGATCCGTGTTGAACTCTCTGGTGAAGTCAACGAGCTGACAAGAACCCATGATGGTCGTGTGTACCGCATCGGCCAGATGGGAAGCGTCGTCAAGATTCACTTCGGTCGCCAATTGATCTTCGGGTTCGTCACACTGCTTCGAATGCGATCCGAAGAGCTACTTGAAGGTGGGACTCCGATTCCCCCGGACGCGGATCAGCGCGTGATGGAGGTGGAACTCTTCGCCGGGGGTGTTTGGAGCGCGGCGGAGGATAAGCTGAACATCATCCGCGGCGTCGCGACCTACCCGCTGCCGCAGCAGGGCGTTTATTTGCTCACCAAAGATGAGTTGCTCCACCTTTACGGTGCGGCGGAAAGGCAGTTTGATGATGACGGCCACGACACCCTTGTGCCGTTCGCTCATTACTCTGGCGCGGACAGCGTGCCGTGCAAGGCTAACATTGACAAGATGTTTGGCATGCACTGCGCCGTCCTAGGATCAACGGGATCGGGAAAATCCGGCGCTGTCGCCGCACTTCTTCACAGCATCTTGGAACACCGCGCTAAACCCGAGCAATCCTGCCACCCTAGAATCGTGGTCATCGATCCCCACGGCGAGTATGGGCACGCGTTCAAGAAACGTGCAGTGGTGTACCGAGCGTATGATCCGCTAGGAACTGAGGCGACAGCCGGCACGCCCATTGATCTGCCGTACTGGCTCATGTCTGCGGATGAATTCAGAACGCTCGTCATAGCGAAAACGGAGCGTGAAGCCACATCGCAGAACAATATCGTCTATAAGGCGATCACATACGCGCGACTGGTCGCGGCGGAACTGGTTGACCCGTCTCCCACCGCGTATGCCGGAGCAGCCCCGACGGACGGACTAGAGCCCGATGTGGCGAGGCCAAAGGTGGGAGTAGCGCCGGAAAAGCTAACTGAATTTGACCACGACAAGCCGCGTCCATTCAGCTTAGACGAGTTTCATAATCACATCGTCTATTTGCAGGCAGCTCGCAACCAGTCCGGCCACTTGCAGGCTGTGACGCCGACGGATTTCGCGACAAGATTCAAGTCGATACTCGACAAATTGGGCGTCCTGCGACGCGACCCGCGCATTAAGTTCCTGATGAAGGAATGGTCAGCCACGAGTCCCACAACACTTGCGACGGTCATCGAACAGTTGGTTGGAAAGATTGTGTCGAAGGACGGCGACCACCAAGACATTCGAATCTTGGACATCTCGGGACTTCCAAACGAAGTCGCGGGTCCACTAACTGCGATGCTTGCGAGGTTGCTTTTCCAATACAAACTGTACGAGAACTTGGATGAGCGAGAGCGCGACCCGGTCCTGTTGGTGTGTGAAGAAGCGCATCGGTATGTTCCGGATCACGGCGAGGCTCAGTATGCTGCCGCTCAGTCGTCGATCAGACGTATCGCTCGTGAAGGACGCAAATACGGAATTGGACTGATGCTCGTAAGCCAGCGCCCGGCGGATGTGGAAAGCACGGTAATCTCTCAATGCGGCACGTGGGTAGTCTTGAGGTTGAGCAACGCCGCAGATCAACAGCACGTTGCCCGCTTTTTGCCTGATGGACTGTCGGGCATGACCAAAGCGCTGCCGAACCTTGCGCAGCAAGAGGCGATCTTCGTTGGAGAGGCGGCTGCCCTGCCCGCGCGGATTCGGATCAAGGACTTGGGGAAGGACCAACTGCCCAAGTCAGAAACCGCGAAGTTTGCTCGCGGTTGGAGCCTGGAGCGACTTTCGGAGGAAGAAATCACCGCGGTCGCGGCACGTATGGCGCCGTAACCCAGGCGAGCCCTGAGGATTCGCCAACACTGCGCCCAGGAGATCCCTCCAGGGATCAAGACGATCGAGCTTCGGAGCCGGGCAACCCGCAGCATCAGCCGCCACCGGCTGTAGGTCTTCCACTGCTGGCGGCGACTCGTCCAACGCTGGCCGGTGATGGGCCGGCGAGGACGGGGAAGTGGTCCGCGAGCTTCGACGACGAGACAGGAAGAACGATCCACATCGGACTGTTCGACACCGAATGGCGCGCGACACTCCGGCGGGACTTCGCCCAGATGCGGAGGTGGGGCATGGTCCCGGAGTCGATGAGCTTCGAGCGGTTTCTGACATGGCGTCCCGCCGTGGAGAAGGGCAGCCTGTACGACGTGGAGCATGTGTTGGAGCAGGGGCCGCGTTCCAAAGCCACCAGCAGCACTGCCACCCGGGCAACGGC
>CBDUXT010000101.1:0-19476 GCA_965371245.1 uncultured bacterium
AAGAAAAAACGCCGCTTGAAAAATCCTCATCCACAAGATTTGGTGATATCTCTCACGCGCCCGCCGAAAGCAGAAGGTCGGCGATCGTCGCAGTCGCCAGCAAGACACTCACCAGGCCGTTCAACATGAAGAAGGCCATGTTCACCCGGCGGTAGTCGCCGGGCCGCACCAGGCTGTTTTCGATGACCAACAGCGCCGCCGCGAGTGCCACGCCCACGGCGTAGTACCCACCGAGGTCGGCGAGGAGGCCCAACGCCACCAGTCCGCCCACCGCCACAGCATGGGATGCGCGAGCGATCCACAGCGCTGCGGCGGGTCCCAAACGCGACGGAAGGCTGAACAGCCCATCGCGACGATCGACTTCGATGTCCTGACAGGCATAGATGATGTCGAAGCCGGCCACCCAGCAGGTGACGGTCAGCATCAACGCGATAGCCGGCAGGCCGAGCGAGGCCGGATGAATCGCCAACCACGCAGCCGGCGGCGCCAGCGCCAGGGAAAACCCGAGGTAGTAGTGGGAAAGCCGCGTGAATCGCTTCGTCAATGAGTATCCACAAACGACCAACAGAACCGGCCCGGACAGCAGGATCGGCCAGGTGTTCGCGTAGAAGATCCAAAACCCCAGACAGCCTGTCGCAAAGGTGATGGCCGAAAGGGCAAACATGGCCCACGCGGTGACCATCGAGAGGCGCCCCGAAGGCAGTGGTCGCCCGCGGGTGCGTGGGTTGCGCGCGTCGATTTGGGCATCGACGATTCGGTTGAAGGTCATGGCCGCACTACGCGCCGCGACCATGCAAACAACGATAAGCCCCAGTTGACCCCATCGTGGCAGGCCGCGCCCCTCGATGTGCCGTCCGGCGAGGAAGGATGCCATCAGCGCGAACGGCAGCGCGAAGACCGAGTGCGAGAGCTTGACCATCTCGGCCCAGGTGCGAAGCGCCGACCCGGCGGCGCTCATCCGCTGGTCACCTGATCGGCTGGAAGCTCGACGGGCTCAGTCGATTCAATCCGATCGGACCATCGGACATCGAGCGCATGCGGCACGTCCAGCAGATCCAAGATCTTACCCACAACAAAGTCGATAAGGTCATCGATACTGTGCGGTCGCATGTAGAAGCCGGGTGAGGCCGGACAGATGACCGCACCGGCTCGAGAGAGCCGCAGAGCGTTTTCCAGATCGATGGGTCCAAAGGGCATTTCGCGCGGCACGACAATCAACCGCCGCCCCTCCTTGAGGGTGACGCTGGCCGTGCGATCGAGGAGGTTGTCGGCCAGCCCCCCCGCTATCGCCGCCAGTGTGTTGCCGCTGCACGGGCAGACGACCATGCCGTCGGTCCGGAAGCTTCCGCTGGCCAGTTTCGCGCCGACGTCGCGGTAGGGATAGATCGTCAGCCGCTTGCACGGTCGCCCGAGCAGGGCTTCGGCGGTGATCTTCTCGATGTCGAGTTCTTCGCGGAGGAGTCGCCGACCATAAGGGGTGACAATCAGGTGCACATCGACGCCGGCCTGGCACAGGCACTCGACCAACCGCCGCGCGTACGCCGCGCCGCTGGCACCTGTGATCCCGACCACGATCTGCTTCGGTCGTGCGGCGTCCATCATGACTCTGCGTCGCTCATCAAGGTCGAACCCATCCAGGTCGTGTACTGGGCCGCCTGCCGCGCCCAAATCGTGTCAGCGTATTCTTCGAACAACCGCCGATGCGCGCGGCGGCTCCTCGCGCCGTCGCCCCGAGCTTTGTATGCCACCCCCAACCGGAAGAGTGCCTCCGGGATAGCGTCGCCACGGGGGTACTGCCGGATGCACGCCTCCAGGCCGGAGATCCGCTCGATCGGCGCGTCCTTTGCCAGCGCCATCTCAAGGTCAAGGTTGTCGGCGATCTGGCAGTTCGGGTACTCACGTTTCAGCGCCCTTAGGCCCTTCGCGTAACCGGCGTGCCGAGGATCAAGATCGAGCAGGCCGAAGGCGAAACTCCCGGCGGGGGAACGCGACCCGCTCACCGGATCGTAATCGTAGAGCGGATCGTTGTTGTGGGTGAGCAGGTCTCGCAGTCGCGAGGCCTTGAGCACGATCCGTTCACGCCGTATGTTCAGGCTCGATTCCGGTGATTCCGGTCGAAGGACGCTTCGAAGCTCTCCCGCAAACAGCCCCGCACTCAAGGCGGAGCCTTCGCCCGAAGGCCGCTCAGTTTGCGCCAGCACGGTCGTCAGGTTGCCGATGGCCCGATCGATGTCGCCGATGCCGCCTTCGCGTGCATCCATCTGCGCAAGACGCAGCGCGGCCACCGCCCCGAGTATGGTGTTCGGGCTGTTCTCCACAATCATGCCCCACGTTGCCCGCGACGCCGGGCCGGGGAAATCGCTGTAGAAGCGGATCCACTTGGTGTTGCGGAACGCGACGGGGTCCACCCGCATGTCAAGCGCTCGCGCCTTGATGAAGAGCACGTTCAGGGCATAGCGGCTGGTCGGAAAATACTCCATGAACCAGTCGCATCGCGCGGCCAGCTCTTGTTGGTACCGCGTGAGTGCCGACCCGATGGGGGCGACGTCCGAGGCCAACTCGAACTGCCACCACGTCTCCACCATCTCACGGATGGTATCCATCCCGGGACGGGGGGATGGGTGCCGCTCCCAGGCCTCTTGCACGGCTCGCTCCAGCGGAAGCGATGCGTCCACATCCGAGAAGTGGAACCTGTTGAGCGAAACCAACAGGCGATAGTACAACTCATCGCGCCCGACGTGGAACTCGAAGAGCGCAACGGGAACACCGAGCATGACCGCCAGCAGCGGTGCAATCGCTCCGGGTCGATAGTCCACCAGCTTGGCGATGCTCAAGACCAGCGCAAAGACCACTGTCGCCGCCACAATCGCCAGAACCCAGGGCGCCACGAACTTGATCCGATCCACCGGATCGATCGTTCCGATGAGGTCATCCGCGGTGCCCCACCATGCCAGGACAAGATAGATCGCCGCGGGAACCAACCCCACGAGCGCCGAAACGAAGCGGAACCGCGGGCGAAACGGCGGCAGCGAAACGAGGATACACGAGATCAACACCGTCACCGCCAGCCAGGGCATGACCGCTAGGAATCCCACGACGATCACAAACGGCACGCTCGCCCAGAATCGATAGAGCATAGCCACCAGGATCGGAATCGAGATGAGGGTGGCCATCAACAGCCCGAGAATCGGGATCTGCATCGGGACGTCTTGGGCGCTGATGGGCTCGAGCAGGAGCGATCCGAGGGAGTAGCCTCGATGACCGGCAATCCCGACGGAAAGGAACACCTGCCGTAGCTCGTCCCAATAGCCGGGATGCACCGGCGCGAACCGATGACCCGTGCGAAGCCAGAAGGCGAAGCTCCCCACACCGGCAAACAACACCACGTTCACACCCAGCAACACCACGGCCCGCACACGGTACTTGGCTCCCGAGCGCGACCAGACGTCTTTGAGTTCCGCGGCCGCACCGTCGTCCGAGAGATCAGGCGCGGCCGGAAGCGTCTTCGTGCGGGGTAGCTCGGCTCTTGTAACCATGCCTAAGATCGCGTCGCGATGTAAGCCGTCACGGCGCCGATCGTCAACGGTGTCGCGTGAACCTGATCGAACCCCACACGGCGCAGCCGTAAACAGAGCTGATCGACGGAAAGAAACGATACCACTGACCGAGGAAGATAGCGATACGCCCCCTGACGGTCACCGCTGATGATTGTAGCGGCCAAGGGCATCACCCGGTTGGAGTAGAACTCGTAGAGGCGCCGTGTCAACGCACCCTGCGGGCGGTTGAACTCCAGAATCACCGCCCGACCGCCGGGTCGCAACACACGGTGCATCTCACGCAGGCCTGCGCCGAGGTCCTCAAAGTTGCGGACCCCGAACGCACAGGACACCACCGTGAACATCGATGAACGAAAAGGAAGGCACAAGGCGTCCCCCTCACACCAACGGATTGCCGGACCCACCCGGTTGAGCGCGCGCAGCAGCATCTCGTGGGCGAAATCGACACCCACCACGGACGCCCCGACGGACGCGAAGGCACGGGCGAAGTCTCCGGTCCCGCAAGCGATGTCCAGCACTCGGTCGTCCGGTCTGGTACCTGCCAGCGTGACGGACCTTCGCCGCCAGGCGGCGTCTCGCCCGAGGCTGAACAGCGAGTTGACCAACTCATACCGGGGCGCAATGCCGTTGAACATCCGGCGAATGCGGTTGCCCTTGCCGGGGGTGTTGTGCGGAGAGGTGAGCAGGCGCTGCGTCCAGGCTGGTTCGTCGTCAGTCATTCACACGGCACCGTCGGTCTCGGCATCATCCGCCGCAACCAGGTGGATAGCGAAACGGCGGGCAAGGCGTCGTTCGCCCGACCCGCCGTCTTGTCCATTTTTCCGCCGCCACGCAGCAAGGGGCTGACGCGCATGAACTGATGGGTTCCGAGGGTGGCATGGGCAAACTTATTTGCCCGTGTCGTAACCCCCGAGGTCACCGGCAAGCTGACGCTTGCCCATGGCACCCAACCATCAATTGACATACGACCGTAGATTAGCCGAGCCGCGCCCATTAGGAAGCGGTGCTACTGCGCCTTCGCAAAACGGTCGGCCACGTCCTTCCAATTGACCACGTTCCAGAACGCGGCGATGTAATCCGGACGGCGGTTCTGATACTTCAAGTAGTAGGCATGTTCCCAGACGTCGAGCGCGAGGATCGGGTTCAAGCCTTCGGTCAACGGGCTCGTCTGATTGGGGAAGTCCTTGATGAGGCACTTGCCCGACGAATCGACGCACAACCATGCCCATCCGCTTCCGAACCGTCCGGCCGCCGCCGCCGCGAACTTCTCCTTGAACCCCGCGAGGGTTCCAAACGCAGCGTTGATGCCGTCGGCTAGGGCGCCGGCAGGTTCGCCGCCGCCGTCGGGGCTCATGTTATTCCAGAAGATGGTGTGGTTTAAGTGCCCGCCGCCGTGGTTGTTCACCGCGTTTCGGACGCTGTCCGGCAGTGCGGTCAGGCCGCGGAGCAGATCTTCGAGGCTCTTGGCCTGAAGGTCCGAA
The DNA here is from genome assembly GCA_965371245.1 of uncultured bacterium. Classification (GTDB taxonomy): domain Bacteria; phylum Planctomycetota; class Phycisphaerae; order UBA1845; family UBA1845; genus CBDUXT01. The sequence goes on from CBDUXT010000101.1 coordinate 5,039, forward strand.
TGATCGGCCAGCGCGGCGTTCAGTTTGTTGACATACGCCGCGTGGTGCTTGTCGTGGTGGATCTCCATCGTCTTCGCATCGATGTGCGGCTCGAGGGCGTCAAACGCGTAGGGTAGCGGGGGCAGTTCATGTGCCATCTTACGATCTCCTGAGAGGGTGCGATGAGTATTGTTCGTGCGGCAAAGGACAGTGCCGCGTTTGGTTCACGGTACGGCGACCGATCCTGTTCCAGTCGGGGGCGAAAGCCGGCGAAGGCGTACGGGAAGGACGAAACCCGCCCCGCGATTGTCACGGATCTAGTGAAACGCGGGACCAACGCCGGACCGTTTACGCTAGTCCCACGCCACGCCGGCGTCAAGCATGCGCGACAGTTGACATGGCTTGGAGGATTGTTCTAACGGCGTTCGCCCGTCGAGGCGCCCGGCCGTGTTGCGCAATGGGTTCGTGACACATCCGGCGGGACGGGTACGCCGAATCAGAGCCGCGTGCGCATGCCTGCGGCCCCCTGCGTCAGCATGAAACCGTTCTCGCGCCCGACAGGTAGCCGGTTCTACTGGTGCTCTGAGAAATGCCCACTGTCGAGTCGGTCACGCACTTCGGAGGCGACCTCAGCGGCGAGGCGGCCTTCCACTGCCACCCGCCGCGTTAACTTGTACGGTAGCAAAGGCCGGAGCGGACAGGACACCGGCGGCGTCCTCTCCGGTACACTGGAACGTCAACGAGCCCTCCACGGTCGGCGTAAAGGTCGCCTCGCCCGCTGCGACGACCTGCAAGACGACGGGCTCACCAGCCGTCTGCTCGATGGTACGGACCACGGCCGCGACGGTTCCGGTGCTGATACATCGCACGGTCGCGCTCTGGCCGACAACGGCGGGGGAAGGACCAACCGTCACGCTCACCCCGCCTGCGGCTTCCGTGCCAACGGTTGTCGTACACTCGGCGATCATCTGAAAGAGGCTGTCGCTGGCCGTCAGCCGGATGACGGCCTCACCCACTTGCAAAGCCTGAAAGGTCGTGTCCAGCGCCGAGGGGTCGGTAAAGGTACCCGCTTCCGGCGGGATGACTTCCCAGAGATACGTCGGTACGGCCCCGGGTTGCTGTGCGTTCGCCCTGACCGGTCCGGACTGGCCCACCGCAAGCTGTGGCGGACACGACGGGGCGACGGTGATACGGGTACAACCCGCCCCTGCGATCAGCAAAGCGACCGCCGCGAGCCCCCTCTTTCGTGTCATTGGTTGCATGGCGCACTTCCCCCTTTCGCCCGGACCACTCACCATACTCCGGAACCCGCAAGGCAAATCGCCTCGCCTGTTGCCCGGCAGACGATTCTAGGGCGATCCCCGGTGGAATCCAATTCGGCGGGATGACCCGAACGTCCGATAGGGCGCAGCCGGTTTTCGCCGTCCAGGATTTCCCGTCCGATCCAGCAGCATCCCCGCGGAGCCGATACGTATTCCAGCCATGTCTCTAGGGTAGGAGTTCGCCATGAGAACGTTTTCGACTCTCGGTGCCGTTGTCGTCCTTGCCGCGGTCACGTGGATCGCGTTTCCGGGTTGTGGTGGTCGCCCTGGCTCGGGCGACGGAACGTGCGACCTTACCGCCCCGGAATGCGCGGACGGACTCGTCTGCAGCGCCATCTTCGATAACGAGGAGGCACTGTGCGTAGCTCCCCTACTGATTCGAGGCGTCGTGCTCGACGCCACGGACGATGCGCCCATCGCCGGCGCGCTCGTCCAGGCCGTGGATGTCAACGGCGCGGCAGTCGGGACGTCCGGAGAAACCGACTCGGGCGGCGCGTATACGTTGACGGTCCCGGCGCTTCGTGACGTGGATGGGATGCCTCTCGAGGGCAGCTACACGCTCAGGACTCAGGCGGCCGCGTACCAGGCGTTCCCGAGCGCCATTCGTCCGGCCCTGCCACTCGACGCCGCAACGGCCGTCCAGGAGGATGGCGGCTGGGTCGTGGAGAACGCGCTGACCACCGTAAAGCTGCTTCCGCTCCCGGGTGACACGTCCATGCTCGGCTCAATCTCAGGCACCATCACCGGAGAGAGAAACGCGGGCATCCTTGTGGTGGCCGAGGGCGCGACGAGCGCGTTTACCGGATTCAGCGACGCCGACGGCGCCTTCACGATCTTCAACATCGAGCCCGGCTCGTACACCGTACACGGTCTGGCCGGGGGCGTGCAGCTTGACCCGGCTGCCACGGATGTCGCCGAAGGAGAGGCCGTCATCGATGTCGGACTTCTGGAATCGGACCGTCCGCTCAGCACGGTGTCCGGCAATGTTCAGATCGTCAATGCCGCCGGTGGGTCCGTCACCAGCGTGGTGCTCGCGGTGGAAAGCACCTTTGAGGAGGCGGCCGCGCGGGGCACGGTTCCGCCCGGACTACGCGTCGGCGAGGTCACCGGAGATTTCATGATCGAGGGTGTGCCGGACGGTCGGTACGTGGTGCTGGCGGCCTTCGAGAACGACGACCTGGTCCGTGACCCGGACCAGACCATCGGTGGCACGAAGATCGTGCGCATCGAGGTGCCCGACCCGGTCGGTGGCGTACTCGTGGACTTGCCCGAAGGGTTCAAGGTCACCCAGGCACTGGCCGTGGTTTCGCCGGGGGCGGACGGGCCGGAGGAAGTCACCACGGCGACGCCCACGTTTGAATGGGCCGACGACTCAAGCGAGGACGGCTACGACGTTCGCGTCTTCGACGCCTTCGGCAACGAGCTGTGGAGCATCGAACTCGGCTCGGTGTCCGGGATGACGACGGTTTCGACAACCTACGCGGGTCCACCACTTGAGCCCGGGCTTTTCTACCAGTTCCGGGCGACCTCCTTCCGAGACAAGAACGGCGTGCGAACGTCCATCAGCACCACCGAGGATCTCACCGGCGTGTTCCAGTTTCTCGTCACGCCGTAGCACGCCTGCGGGACGAGCGGAAACACCATGGCGGGCCGACCTTCACCATCGGTCCGGATCCGTTCGGTGGACCTGTCTCCGCAATACGCTATGCTGACGTTGCGCCGCATCGACAGAACCGTTCCGCGACCCAGGTGGGACCGAAGCCATGGCAGGCGTTCGTACCGGCTGCATCGGGGAAGGTCCGAGCGGTCGATACGATCCGACAACCCATGAAGCGTCATCGCGGTCGAAAACCTGATTCCAAGTCCCCCCGCCGTGTCACGCCGGAAACAGTGCCCATTCGTGGCACTCCATCCGCGGTGTCAAGACTCATCCTCTTCGTTGGGCTGGGCATTGCGGCCGTCGGCGGTTTGGCACGCCTCTCGGCGCATCGCTCCAACCCTGTCGCCCCCCCGTCCAAGAGCACGGCGTTTCGCGCCGTCACCGCCCTCACGACCAACGGCGATGTACCCACGCCGGAAGACCTTGCCTCTGTAGAGCCGGCGGTAGCACAGCGAATTCGCGAGGCCGTCGCGGCGGTCCGTGTGAGCCCCCAAAGCGCGGCGGCGCACGGATCACTCGGTGTTGTCTACGATGCCCACGGCTTCACCGCCCCGGCGATGCGCTGCTTCGAGCGCGCGTTCGCGCTCGACGAGACCCAACCTCGGTGGCGATACCTGTGGGCGAGGCTTGCCGCGCTAGGCGGCGACACCGCGAGCGCTGAGACGGCCTTCCGCGATGTGATCGAACGCGAGCCGGCGTATGCCCCCACGTACGCACACCTCGGCGCGCTGCTGCTGGACCGAAGCGATCTGTCCGGCGCCGAAGCGTGCTTCTTGACGTTCGTCCAGCTTCGCCCCGATGCGGCGTATGGATACGTGGGTAGGGCCCGCGTTCATATGAGGCGAGGCGAATACCCACAGGCACTCGGCCTTTTGGACAAAGCCTTGTCCTTGCCCGGAAACTCCCCCCAAGCCCACTATCTTCGGGGCCGGGCTCTACAGCGACTGGGACGCGGCGACGAGGCTCGGGCGGAACTTGCCGCCGGCGAGCACGCCGGCGATCCACCGCTGAAGGATGCCTGGGCCGCGGTGGTCTCTCAGACGAGAATCACCATCGAAGCTCAGGTGACCACGGCCACGGCGCTGATGGACGTTGGCCGACTGGATGAGGCGGTCGAGTTGTTTCAGAAGATTCTACAGGACGCTCCCAACGACATCACGGCGCTAAACAACTTGGGGATCACCTCTCTACGACTGGGTCGCCTTGATGAGGCCGAGGTCGTCTTGCGCGAAGCGGTCTCCGTACGTCCAGACTACTTCCCGACGCATATGAATCTTGCGATGGTCCTGCGCTCAACTGGCAACACCGAGGCGGCTCTGGCGCACGCCGAACGTGCCGCGAAGCTGGCGCCCGCGGTGGCCGCCCCCCTTCGCATGAAGGCCTCTCTGCTCATCCTGCTGGCTCGGTTGGAGGAGGCGCTGGCAGCGCTCCGCAAGGCCCAGCGGCTCGATCCGGCCTACCCCAACGCGCACGCGTCCATCGGGGACGTGCTCTCGCGGCTCGGTCGTTGGGATGAGGCCATCGAGGCGATGCAAAAAGCTGTCGCCCAAAGCCCGCGGTCCGGGCGATTTCATTACATACTTGGCGCCTTGTACAATGAGGTCGGGCGGTTGGAAGAGGCGATTGGGGCGTTCGAAACCGCAGCATCGCTCGAGCCCGACAACGCCGGAATCGTTCGCGCGCTGGAACTCGTTCGAGCGCGCCGCGGTGGGAGCTGATCCCCGGATGCGTGACAAGATCGGCGTTGGGCATTCTTCAGAGCACCGGGCGCGAGCCCGGTGACATGTTGACGCAGGGGTCCGCAGGCTGGCGCCGGCGGCTCTGACTCGGCGTGCCCGTCCCGCCGGAAGTGTCACGGACGCCTGATTTCCGGTCGCGTCAGCCGGCGCGCTGCACGGAACAAGCTTGGTTCAACGATGGCAGATCACCGCAAGAACGAAGACAAGCGAGACCGGGCATGGACGTCCTCGGCGCTGTTGGCCGTCATCGGCACGGCGCTCGCCGCGCTGGGTATCTGGCTCGCGCTTCCGCCGGCGCCATCGAACCCGGACTCGGGCATGACGACACCCAAGACCAACGGTGCGGGTCCCTGGTTCGAGGAGGTTTCGGCGTCCGTCGGTATCGATTTCAGACACGTATCCGGTCAGGGCGAGCGGCTCTACATGCCGGAGATTATGTCGGGGGGCGTGTGCCTGCTGGACTACGATCGCGACGGGAACCTCGACATCTACTTCGTTCAGGCCGGGCGCGTCGTCGGTCCGCGCGAGGGCCTGCCGGGTAACCGGCTTTTCCGCAACACCGGAACGGGCGGGTTCATCGACGTCACGACGGCGACCGGTGTCGGTGACACCGGATACGGCATGGGATGCACCTGCGGCGATTTCGACAACGACGGCTGGACCGACCTCTACGTGACCAACGTCGGTGGCAATGTTCTGTATCGCAACGAGGAAGGCCGACGCTTTGTCGATGTGACCACGACAGCCGGCGTGGGCGATGACGGCTTCGGGGCGAGCGCCGCCTTCGTCGATTACGACCGGGACGGCGACCTCGATCTGTTCGTCACTAACTACATTGCGTGGGCTCCCGGAACGGACCTGCCCTGCACGGGTCCGGCCGGCCGGCCGGAGTACTGCCCACCCATCAGTTATCGATCACCCTCGCCGGACACACTCTACCGCAACAACGGCGACGGAACCTTCCACGACGCGACGCGCACCTCGGGCGTGTCCAGCGCTTATGGAAACGGGCTCGGCGTCGTTCCCGCCGACCTCAACGACGACGGGTGGGTCGATCTGTTTGTGGCCAACGACCCCAACGCGAACCAGCTCTGGATCAACCTGGGTGACGGGCGCTTCCGCGACGAGGCGCTGTTGCGGGGGGTGGCGTTCAACGGACATGGCATGGCCGAAGCCGGCATGGGCGTGGACGCCCGGGACATCGACGGCGACTGGGATCTCGACCTTCTGATTACCCATTTCGCTCGGCAAACCAACACCATGTACCTCAACGACGCGGGCTTCTTCGAGGATTCGACCTCCCGACTGGGGCTGTCACCAAGCCGGGCATTCACGGGGTTCGGGATGGCATTGATCGATCTCAACAACGACGGCGCTATCGACACCTACGTCGCCAATGGACGCGTCGCCGACGCCTGGTCGGTGGGCTCCTATGGAGAGCCGAACCAACTCTACGAGGGGTTGGGAGCCGGCGCGTTCCGGGAGGTCATGCCCCGCGGCGGCACGCGCGATCTGCTCGTCGATACCAGTCGCGGCGCTGCGTTCGGCGACTACGACAACGACGGGGATGTCGATATCATCATCGTCAACCGCGACGCGGCGGCCTACGTCTTGAAGAACGTGGCGCAAAAGGGCGGGCACTGGATCGTGTTTCGCGTCATCAACATGTACGGTGCGGATGCGCTGGGCGCGCGGGTGTCGTTCATGGCCGGCGGCAAAGCCTACCGGCGCGACGCGCGGGCGGCGTACAGCTACTGCTCATCAAACGACCCGCGAGTTCACTTCGGCCTCGGCTTAGCGACACGCGTAGAGGATGTTACGGTCCGCTGGCCCGACGGCACGACGCAGACGTTCGGTCCTTTTGGCGCCGATCAGTTCGTGACACTTGAGCATGTCGCGGGCAAGTAACCGATCCCATGTTGGCGAACACGACGGTCACGCCGCGCGCCGAGACGAATCTGACTTGCTTAAGCATTGATTCCACCCCGGGTCCGCGCGGGCTGAAGCCCGCGGCACGGAACAAAGAGTCGCGGCTCAGGGCAAAGAAATACGCGAAACGCTATCGTTCGACCTGTACGATTCGGTGATTCTCAAGATCGCGTTGCAGCACTGGCTTGCCCTCTTCGAAAATAACCAGGCTCCGATCGTACATGGGGATGCGAAACGGTGACGGAATCGCCGCCTCGCTATTGGCGAACACAACGGTGACGCCGCTGCCGGGGACGCCGGGGTGGCTCACCGTACACAAGACCGCGTGCTCGGGTCGCTGATACGCGGTCCCGTCGAACTCGAAGCCCGTGTCGGTGAACCGAATCGGGAACTCGATCGCACTGAGATAGGCAGCCACGTAGGGATCATGCACGGCCTCGCCGAGGATCAGCGCGCTGCGCTCGGCAAGCGCGCCCGGCTCGATGTCGCCGGCGATTCGGGCGAGCCGCGCCGGCTCCTCGAAGCTGGATTCAAACGTCGCCTTGATTTTCAGGTACGCAGCCGCAATCTCTCTGGCCGGCAGGACGGAAGCAAAGGCCGGCCCGCTCCGCGTCGCCGCCGTCGTCGGGATGATGTCCTCGGGCGGCACCTTGCGGAACACGCGGTATTCGGGATCGACTTCGACCGTCAACGGCACGACCTCGACGGGAAGGGCCACCGTTTGGGTGGAAGCCGCGATCGGAACCTCGACGTCCAGCGTACCGTCCGCATGCGTAATACGAACCGGAACATTCAACGCGAAGGCCGGTTCACCCTGAGAGAACGCCAGTGTCAACATGCGGTCTTCCGCCCGGTAGGCCGCGTGGTCGATGACTAACGCGGGCGCGCCGCTGCGACGAACCCACTGCTCGAAAAACGTGGTGAGCGATCGACCGCTGACGCCCTCGCATAGGCGCCGGATGTCGTACCATGACGCACGCCGCCCGACGAACTCCTCGCTGAACTGCCGCATGGCCTGCCAGAACTTCTCCTGCCCCATCGTCCGCGCGAGCATCTGGAACACCATCGCGCCTTTGTTGTAGGCGATCGAACGGCCGCAGCCGCCCTCTTGCCCGTACGTCCCGAGGGGTCGGTCTCGCCGTGGCGTAAGACGGCTGAGGAAATGACAGTAGTTGCGCCGCTTTCGACGTGCCTCCGCTTCGTCGCCGTCGAGGACGTGACCGTAGTAGTTGGCCGCATAGCTGGCGAGCGCCTCACACCAGTTGCCGTCCCGCGGGTCAACGTGAATGCCGTTCCCCCACCAGGCATGGAGCATCTCGTGGTCGATGTAGCCATGCGTCGTCTGCGATCGCTCGCCCATGTCAATCACGGCCGAGCTAAGCAGGGTGAACGTCGGAAAGGCGAAGCCGCTGCTGAAGAAGTTGTCCACGATGGAGAACTCGCGCGCCGGATAGCGTCCGATCAGCGGTTGGTATCGATCGAGGTTCCGCCGAACGGCACGCAGCAACCCATCGGCGTGTGCGGCCTGTTCAGGCTTGAGATGCAGGTACAGGTCAACGCCCTCATGCACGGCGTAGTGAATATCGTGACGGCCGCCGACGAGCACCATCCCCTCCACAGGGAACGGGCTTCGCCACGCCAGGCGGCCTGACTGTTCACTCAACACGTCGTCACGTTCCGCACCGGCTGCTAGTTCCATCCCGTCAACCGGATCGACAAGAAGTACGAAATCCGCAAGGTTCGAGCCGGACCGCGCGCCGGCGGCGGCGGGTTGGGGATACCAGAATCCGTCCGCCAGATAGATACCGTCTCGCCCGACGTGAGCGCGCATCGCGAAGTTATGAATCTCGCCCGGGCGCTCGCCGGCCGCGGCATCCTGCACGAGGACACCGGCATACTCGACCACGAGGGTGAACGAGTCCGTCGGTGCCGGCAGAACAACAAGATGCTCGACCGGATGAAAACCGTCTCCCGGCTCCACCGGCGGCCTGTTCACTCGGTGCCTGACCGAACGGGCGCCGCTGGCCGTCAACCGGGTGATGGTCAAGGCGGGATGAAGCAGAATCGCGACTTCGACGGCTTGCCCTCGCGGCGCTCGGCGGTCTGTTCGCAGCAAAGGCTTCCGATCAGCGCGGGTGAGATCAAGCACGGCGCGGCCGGTGAGATGATGCGAGTCGGGATCGAGGGTGACCTCAATCCGGTACCGGTCGGCCCGCATGGGCACTCGATCAGGCGCCGCGCAACTCGCGCCGCAAAGCGTCAGCGCGATGGCCTGAGCCGTCCTTAGGTGCCATCGAACCGGCTGCCGATGGCATCTCGCGAGCCGAGTCGAGGCGGCGGGACGGCGTCTGGTGGGTCGGTGCTGGCTCAAGCTGATCCTCAAGAACGGTCTCCAGGCCCGATTGGTACCCAAATCCCGCGCGTTGGCAAGGGCAGCCTCGATGCGAGCGTTTAGGAGACCGTTCAAAAAAGGTGCGGCACAGGCTTCCAGCCCGCGTCTTGACCCGCTGGATGCCGGTGCCACGCGAGGCGCCCGTTGATAAGCTGATACGGGGGTCTGAAGGCTGGCGCCGGCGGCTCTGATTCGGCTTAGACGTCCCGCTGGAACTGTCACGAATCCGCGATCACCGGGTGTGTGACAGCTTTGGCGGACCGTGCAAGGCCATCTTGACGGTGCCACGCTGCGTAAGAGCCGTGGGCGCAAGCCCACGGACACGATGCGAACAAGCACAGGGCTTCTACGATACCAGACCGGTCACAGGGCTCACGCCCTGTGCTCTGAAAACTTCCCGCCGATTCCGTCATGCACCCGCGATCACCGGCCAAGGAACAGTGACTTGTGGCGGGGCGCCCATCGGTTATAGTTCCAACCCACCCAGCCGTGAGGGCGTTCCTCCGGGATGGGGCGGCGGATCGACAACCGGGTAGACCACCGTCGAGATTGGTTTCCGCGCAAACAGGCGGAAAGGATGAAATGGCCAAGGTTGATGCCATCGAGATGGAGGGCGTCGTTGTGGCAGCCCTTCCCAACGCCATGTTCAAGGTACGTGTCGATGCGGATGGCCATGAACATGATGTCCTCGCGACCATCTCCGGAAAAATGCGTAAGTACTACATCCGCATCCTTCCCGGAGACACGGTAACGGTCGAGCTCTCGCCCTACGACCTGAAGCGCGGTCGAATCACCTACCGAAGGTAGCCCGGACGAGCCGCGACGGCCTCCACCTGGCGAGGCACACTGCGCTTCTGTGCGTCACAGGCTGTCGGGTCATGCCGCCCGTATTCTCAAGCAATCCTCCGATTCCCTACAACGGCACGTGCCCGGTCGTAATGGGCGTGCTCAACGTGACGCCCGATTCGTTCAGTGACGGCGGTGAGTACACTTGTACGGACTTGGCGGTCCGCCGCGCGCTCGAGATGATCGACGAAGGCGCCGGCATCATCGATGTCGGACCGGAATCGACCAGACCCGGGTCGGCACCGGTCTGTGCGGCCGAACAAATCGAGCGATCGCTCCCGGTCGTTGCCGCTGTGCGCAAAACCAATACGCAAATCGGCATCTCCATTGACACCTCTCTTGCATCTGTTGCAGCCGCAGCGATCCACGCCGGCGCGAACATGGTCAACGACGTGACCGCGCTGCGGGCGGACCCGGATATGGCGCCTCTGGTGGCGTCACTGAGCGCCTCCGTCGTCCTCATGCACATGCGTGGAACACCGGCACAGATGCAAGCCGGCGGCGGACCCGTCTACGGTGACGTGGTCGGCGAGATCATCGAGTTTCTCGATGTGCGGCGACGGTTCGCCGTGGACGCCGGCATCGACCCGGCGCTCATTGTGCTCGACCCGGGCATCGGCTTTGGAAAGCGATCGGAGGACAACCTGCGGCTTCTAGCCAACCTCGATCGGGTCGTCGCCCTGGGTCAGCCGGTGCTGGTCGGCGCGTCACGCAAGTCGTTCATCGGAAACGTGCTCGCCGCGAACCACCCCGAGATGCAAGACCCCAGGATGCGCAAGAGCGGTTCACTCGCCTGCGCCGTGATCGCCGCGGCGGCCGGCGCTTCGATCATTCGCGCGCACGACGTGGCCGCAACCGTCGATGCCCTTGAAGTAGCGTCCGCGGTGTGGAGTTGCCGCGGGCCGGCACAAGAGGAGCGTTAGGTCCGTGGATCACGGGGGCGCCGCGCGCGGCGTGACCGGACTGTCAGAAACTGAACGCTGAAGAGGCGCTGCGGGTCGGTCCACACCTTGCTCACCTCGAAACCGGCGACCCGTGCCAACGCGTCGATGTCGTCTCGGCTATACTTCTGCGAGTACTCGGTGACGATCTCTTCCCCCTTGTCGAAGGAGATTTGCGCCTCGCCGAGCGTCACGACCTGATCGCCCAGGCTGACCAGGCTGGACTCGATGCGACCGAGATCCTCGTTGTACTCGGATTTGTGCTGGAACTGATCGCACTGGAAATCGGCGCCGAGTTCGCGGTTGATTCGCGCCAGCAGGTTGAGGTTGAACGCGGCCGTCACACCGTCGGCGTCGTTGTACGCGGCCTCCAACCTTGCGCGATCCTTTTTCAAATCGGTGCCCAACAAGAGCCCCCCGCCGGGACCGCACAGCTTGGCAACCTGGGCGAGACACTTCCTGGCTTTGGTCGGCGGAAAGTTGCCGATCGTCGAGCCCGGAAAATAAACGACACGACGCGCCGACGGGTCGAGACCGTCGGGAAGCGTTAGAGGCTCCGTGAAGTCCGCACAGACGGGGCGCACGGGAATGTGGGGGTAGTCGATCGCCAGCGCCCGCGCCGCTGCCAGGAGGTGCCCTTTCGATATATCGACAGGAACGTAGGCGACGAGCGCTCCGAGACGGTCGAGCAAGAGGCGCGTCTTCAGGCTGCTACCGCTCCCAAACTCAAAAAGGACGCTCTGCACTCCAATCAGAGACGCCATCTCCGAAGCATTTGCCTCGGTGATCGCCAGCTCGGTTCGCGTCAGGTAGTACTCGTCCGTTTCGCAAATCTGATCGAACAATTCCGACCCGCGGCGGTCGTAGAAGTACATGCAGGACAGCCGCTTGCGGCCGTTCGTCAGCCCCTCCATGACATCGGCCAGGAAGCTGCCCGTGCTGGGATGAAGATCGAGAAGCTCAACAACGGGAAGGTCGTCAGGCGGCATGCAAGGCTCACATCATAGCCAACGAGGAAGTAAGAGCGTCCGTAGGGACAAACCGCGTACGCTAACATCTCTTGCGCAGCCCGTCCAGTCGCCGGACAGCGGGCGTCACAGGCAGGGTGCATGACCGAATCGGCGGGCACTTTTCAGAGCACAGGGCGCGAGCCCTGTGACCGGTCTGGTATCGTAGAAGCCCCGCGCTCGTTCGCATCGTGTCCGTGGGCTCGCGCCCGCGGCTCTGACGCGGCGTGGCGCCGTCAAGATGGCGTTGCACGGTCCGCCAAAACCGTCACGCACCCTCACAGGCGTGTGCGACTCGGCGCAGCGTAGCCCGAGCTTCTCTATTCCGTAGGTTTCAGACGGAGGCCCTTGGGTACCAGTAGCCGGTCGGCCGCGTCGAACAGACCCTGAACCACGATCGCCAGCGCGGCGGCGGGCACGGCGCCGGCCAGAATCAAGCCCACGTCGTTGAGCCGGATGCCCGAGAAGATGAGCTGCCCATAACCACCGGCGGCAATGAATCCGCCAAGCGTGGCCGTCCCCACGTTGATGACGGCCGACGTCTTGATGCCCGCCAGGATCGATCGCGATGCCATGGGCAGCTCGATGCCCCACAGCATAGCACCGGACGGCAAGCCCAGTGCCTCGGCCGACTCACGCATCGAACGCGGAATCCCGCTGAGCCCGGTGAACGTGTTTCGAACAATCGGCAACAGGCTGTACAGGAACAGCGCCATGACGGCCGGGGTCACGCCAAGGCCGAACAAAGGAATCATGAACGCCAACAGCGCGATGGACGGGATGGTCTGGATGATGCCCACCGTCACGAGTATGACCTGCCCCAACCGCGCGCGGCGCGCCGAGACGATGCCCAACGGAACGGAGACGGCGATGGCGGCGGCAAGGGAAATCACCACGAGCAACAGGTGCTCCGCGGTGCGGCGGGCGATGCGTTGGGTCATCGTCTCCACCTCAACTTGCACCGGTGCGCCGAAGGTCGCCTCGACAAACGCGGCCGCCACCTGCGCTTCGGGGACTCGATCGAGCTTGGCGCGAGTGTTCATGGCGATCATGTCGGCCTCGCTGATGCGGCCCTCGAGTCGGAGCATGGCATCGACCATGGCCGGGCTACGCGATGGAAGGTCGTCGCGAAAAAGAAGGACGGCGTGGTAGTCCGGGAAATGACCGAGGTCATCCGTGAGCGACCGCAGGTTGTAGTACTTGATCTCCGCATCGGTGGAATAGAGGTCGATCACGTCGATCTCGTCGTTATCCAGTCCACGATAGGCGAGGTCGTGCTCGAGCCCGCGAACCTGGCGATGGACCAACCCGTATCGGCGTTGCAGCCCCGGCCAGCCGTCCGCGCGATCCATGAACTCGTTGCTGAACCCCAATCGAAGCGCGGGGTGTCGGCGAAGATCGGAGATGCAGCGGATGCCCAGTTCGGTCGCGCGGGCCTCCCTCATGCCCAAAATGTAGGTGTTGTTGAACCCCAACGGGCGACTCATCCGGATGCCTTTTGTGCGCAACGCTTGACGAATCGCATCCTCATCGGCGAGAGCCTGCCCGGCGAAGATTTCCGCGGTGAGGGTGCCCGTGTACTCGGGGTAGACGTCGATCTCACCCGAGAGAAGCGCCGCGAACGCGACCTGCGTGCCAATCAGTTGGCGTTTGTACGCCGGCGCCCCACCGGCGCTTTGCACGACGATCCCGACGATCTCACCGAGGATGACGGACTCGGTGAAAGCCTTTGAGCCGACGGTGACGACGGGACGGGGCGGCCCGGCGTCAGCGACCGTCACCGGGGCGAAACCAGCGAAGACGATGGCCAACACACGCGCGATCAAGAGGTCTGCCCCCCCTCGACTACCAGCGGACGCCTCTGGGCGTTGACGAAGCGTGTCACGAACTCGTCGGCCGGGGTCTTGACCAGATCGCCCATGGTGCCCTTCTGGACGATCCGCCCGTCGCGTAGCAACACGATCACGTCACCGAAAAAGCCCGCCTCGCCCAGGTCGTGCGTAACCAGAACCACCGTCTTTTGCAACGTACGGAAGATGCGGCGCAGGTCGGATTGCAGATCGGCGCGGATCATCGGGTCGAGTGCCCCCAGCGGCTCGTCCAGGAGCAACACCTTTGGATCGAGCATCAGGGCGCGCATCAGGCTGACTCGTTGGCGTTGCCCGCCGGAAAGCTGAACCGGGTATCGGTCGAGTCCGTCGTGCGGGAACCGTGTTAGCTCGCAGAGTTCGTCCACGCGGGCGCCGATGCGAGCCCGCGACCATCGAAGATACCGGGCCATCAAGGTGACGTTTTGTCGCGCGGTGAGATGCGGAAACAGCCCGCCGTCTTGAATCATGTACCCCATTTTCCGCCGCAGAAGCACGACGTCGCCCGACGACAACGGTTCTCCTTCAAAGCAAACAGTACCACGGTCCGGACGAAGCAGGCCCACCATCAGTCGTAGCAACGTCGACTTACCGCATCCGCTCGGTCCGATCAGCACGGTCGTCTCGCCGTCGGGAATACCAAGATCGAGCGCCCGCAACGCCCGGTGACGACCGAACTGCTTGCTCACCGCGGCAAGTGCAAACACGAGCCTTGTTGGGACAGACTGGAGGGCGGAGGGTTCCAACATAGGGAG
>CBDUXT010000102.1:0-19199 GCA_965371245.1 uncultured bacterium
GAGGCAAGAAACGGGCGATCGTCGCGGTGGCCAGGCGACTGTTGTGCGTCATGGTGTCGATGCTGCAGACCGGCCGGAAGTATCGACCGGCGATGGTGTGACGGACCGGGCTTCGTTGTCGTGACTTCTGGATGATTGCGTAAACAGGAAGCTGTTTGTCGAGTGAAAGCCGGTGGACGTGACGACTCCAAAAGCGACCCCGAGAGTCCCCCTGAAGGCGATCCCATCATCGACCTTCGTCAGGGTGAGTGGCGGCGCTTTTCAAAATCCTTTTTCATGGCGGCGTTCGCCCCGGCGGACGACCCCGAATAGATGGTTGAGCGTATCGCGTCCCGTCGGCCCCCGCTCGAAATGCCGGAGGTTCAGATGGTTTCACTCAGGCGATCTCCCTCCACCTCGGGCTCAAGAGAATGTGGCGGAGAAGGCACAACCCCACCCTGTCCGGCCCCGGCTGAGATGGGACAGATCGACCGACGCCGACGCCGACGGCGAGAGGGAAGTTGCGCGGGCTTCTCCACCAAATTCCTTGCACCGGCCGCTTGACAAACGCTCCTTCATAGATGAGGAACTCTGTACGCTTCCGCGCAGGCGCGGCTCGGAAGAAGATTCTTCGGCCCGGTAGAGCGGGCTATTGCCCGCCTTTCTTGGGGTCGGAAGGCGGGCAATAGCCCGCCCTATCCATGAAAGGCATGTCCGGGTCAAGTGCGCATAACGATCGGGGGAGGTCTTCGCTCGCTACGTCCTGGCTCCTGGTGTCCGGTCTCGTTGCCGTGCATCGGTCTGGGCTCGTCTCGGCCCATCTATCCATTTCTGCCGGCGTCGGACAAGCGGCCGACTCAGCGAGCATCTTCATGGTTCGCCACGGCCTATCGCTTTCCCGACCATGACGTCGGGCCGACGCGGCACATGATCTCGTCCGGTGCGGGCGGCCCAATTACCGTCGCCCAGCCATCCCGAACAAGTCCGAAAGTCCGTGAATGAGCCCATGACGGTGCAACACCGCATGGATCCGGTTCTTCACACCCGTCTGCGTTTTGACCAGCGACATGCGGTACCGCAGCCACTCGCGTTGATCGCGTACCGCCCGCGGCGCCAGCCAGACCTCCCACCAACGGGGCTGCTGGGTCCACAACTCCGACAGCAGGTCGGCGTCGATGCGATCGGACTTGGCCAGGCCGCGCGCTGTTCGCCAGGCCGCCAGCTTGGTGCTGCTGGCCAAGTGCGGATCCAGACCGGCGGTGACCATCTCATCGCCGAGCCGGCCCCAGCCAAAGGTTCCTTCCATGATCACCGGTGTTCCGCGGGCCAATCGCTCAACTGCCTTCGCAGCCAAACTGCCTGCGCAGCCGAACGCGGTTTTCGTGCTCGAGCCGTTGCCGCCAAATGATGCGACCGTCCGCATCCCGGGCCGTAATTCGGCTGAACAGCCGATGGCCATCACAACCCACCTGTGCTACGTTCCGATTCGTCTTCATGGCTGTCTCCTGTTCTCACGCCGGAAATCATACGCTCCGGCGGGAGACAGCCTTTCATGGGATTACGCGTGAACCAGGAGACCGGGGAGGCGGGGCGTCAATCGGCAAGCGCCCTCCTGATCCCGGTATGGTATACTCTAGGAGGGGCTTTTTCTCGGACGCGGGAAGATCGAGCACGGACTGAGATCGAGGCACATGGAACGAAAGCCGGGATCCAAGGTAGGTCATGCCGGAAAGCAAGATCCGGCGTCTGATCGGACGTCCCGCGTCCGACAAAGCTCGCCGGGCGATCACAGCCCGAACCCATCCGCTCGAAGCGAAATCCTCCTGGCCGGGCAGAGCCGCGTCCTGGAACTGCTCGCCAAAGGGGCAGGTCGTGAGACCGTCCTGACCGAACTCGTCCGAACGATCGAGCGATGTTCACCTGGGATGCTCTGTTCGGTTCTGCTCCTCGATTCCACGACGAAATGCCTCCGGCTCGGGGCCGCCCCGAGCCTGCCGGAGGCGTACAACGTCGCCGTCGATGGTCTCCCCATCGGTCCGACCGCGGGCTCTTGCGGGACGGCCGCTTTTCGCCGCGGTCTCGTGGTCGTCGAAGACATCGCGGTCGATCTGCTCTGGGCCGACTACCGAACTGTGGGACTGAAACACGGCCTACGGGCTTGCTGGTCACAACCGGTCCTGTCGTCGATGGGGGATGTGCTCGGCACGTTCGCGATGTATTACAAGAGTCCACGCGGTCCGACATCGGACGAACTCGAGCTGATCGAGAAGGCGGCCCACCTAGCGGGCGTGGCCATCGAACGCATACGGGCTGACAGCGTGCTCCGAGAGAGTGAGGAGCGTTTTCGACAACTCGCCGAGACGGTGCGGTTGATCCCCTGGGAAGGAGACCCGCAGACCTTTCAGTTTACCTACGTGGGTCCTCAGGCGGTCGAAATCCTCGGGTATCCGATGGACTCCTGGTATGTGGAAGGCTTCTGGACTGACCACGTCCATCCCGAGGACCGGGACTGGGCCGCCCGGTTCTGCCGCCAGCATAGTACGACGGACAATCATCACAACTTTGAGTACCGCATGATCGCCGCGGACGGTCGTACCGTTTGGATTCACGACGTCGTTCGTGTCATCCAGCGCGACGACCGGAATGTGCTCCGGGGTTTTATGATTGACGTCACCGACCGCAAGGGTGCGGAAGCCTCGCTCCGCCAGGCTGATCGGCTCGCCTCTTTGGGAACGCTTGCGGCGGGAATCGCTCATGAGATCAACAATCCGTTGGGGGCGATTCTACTTGCCTCCCAGCGCGCGCTGTCGATCAAGGACACGCCGGGGGGACGAACCCAGCTGAAAGAGTTGCTGAACCTCATCCGCGATGACGTCGAGCGGTGTGCCCGGATTGTTTCCGGCGTCCTCAAGTTTTCGCGTCAAGGATCGAACGACCGAACCGTAACGAACCTCAACGACGTCGTCCAGTCGGCCGTGAATCTGACGCGCATGTATGCAATAGAGCGGCGAGCGGCGGTGAACGTTGTTCTCTCGCCGGATGTTACGCCACTTTCGATGAACCAGGTTGAGATGGAGCAGGTTCTTGTCAACCTGATTCGCAACGCGATCGAAGCGGGGTCGGCGGGCGTCAAGTTGAGCGTTCGCACGCGGCAGACCGAGCGCTGGGTCCAGGTTTCGGTTCGCGACGACGGTCGTGGGATGACCGAAGAGCAGAAGGCTAATCTTTTCGACCCATTTTTCACGACCCGACAGCCGGAAGGCGGAACGGGGCTCGGCCTCAGCATCGTCCACGGGATCGTCGCCATGCACGGCGGGACCATTGACGTGAAAAGTCAGCCGGATCGGGGAACGACTGTTTGCGTCAAGCTTCCCGTCGGCAACCGCCCGGTGTGACCGTGCATTCGGTTGGCCGATGGCGTTAGCCGTGGGGAAGGCGAATCCGGTGACCATTCGAGTCCCCCACGTCTAAAGAGGTGGGCCGCCCAACGAGCGAAAACCGCGGATTCAAGGTTGCCGTACACCAGGTTTCTCCATGACGTTCTCCGCCGATCTTGATCGCGTTTCTCTTCGCATTGTCGATGCCAACCTCAACCGCGCGCGCGAGGCTTTGCGCGTGCTGGAAGAGTTCGCCCGCCTGGGCATCGACGATGCGGCCTTGTCGGCGATGGCGAAAGACATGCGCCACGCGCTGGCCGCGTGCATTCCGCCCACGCTATCCGACCGGCTGTGGGTCTCGCGTGATATCGTCGGAGATGTGGGGCGCGAGCTGGCTACCGAGTCCGAGTATCAGCGCGCCGATGCCCGGGCCGTGGCGGTGGCCGCGGGGAAGCGACTCGGCGAGGCTTTGCGTACAGTCGAGGAATACGGAAAGACGATCGATGCATCCTTCGCGGCGGCCGTGGAGCAATTGAGGTATAAGGGGTATGAGTTGGAGCGGCGCCTGAATGTGGCGACGACCCCGAAACGATTCGCGCGGGTTCGGCTCTACGTCATCGTGACGCAAGTGTTTTGCCGCGGCGATTGGCCGGCTGTTGCGCAGGCCGCGCTCCGCGGCGGGGCGGACGCCATCCAACTTCGCGAGAAGGATCTCTCTGATCGAGAGTTGCTCGCTCGCGCCAAACGGTTGGCTTCCCTGTGTCACGAACATGACGCCCTGCTGATCGTCAATGATCGGCCGGACATCGCCGCCCTGTCCGGCGCCGATGGCGTGCATCTGGGCCGAGCGGACCTGCGGGTTCGAGAGGCCCGACGTGTTCTTTCGCCGGGTTGTATTGTGGGCGTCAGTACGCGCGCGCCCGATGAGGTCTCCGCGGCCGCGGAGACCGCGCCGGATTACGTGGCCGTGGGTCCCATGTTTGCAACCACGACCAAGCCGCAGGATGAAATCGCGGGTCCCGCCGCGTTGGCGGCTGCACGGGCGCGGACGTCGCTGCCGCTGGTTGCCATCGGCGGTATCGTCCCGGGCAGGGTCCAAGCGGTACTTTCAGAGGCCGAGTGTGCGATCTGCGTGTGCCAGGCCGTTGTTTCCGATCCCAACCCCGAGCGGGCGGCCACCGAGTTTCGGCAACTCATCGATTCGTTTGCTACCCAGCGGTCTTTGTCTCCGAATGCCTGATCTCCTGGAGAGTCGGGGGATGGGCTCCTGTCAAGCGGATCGCGCCTTGTGGATCGAATGGGGACCGTCTACCAGGGGCGGTAGGTCAACAGCCCAGCCGTCGCGACTTGCGCTCCATGCAAACTCGGGTTTGCCGGGTTTTTTTGCGGACATGTTCGCTTGTCCCGGTCGATATCCACAGAGTCTCGGCCATGCTCGATCGCGACGTAGGTGAGCTGACATCTAAGTCGTTTGTTGACAGACACTTGCGGGCGCCCCGCGTTGACTTGGCGCTGTCGTGGCGCTAGGATCGCACGGTTTATCGGTGGTCTGACCGAGAGGTTCAAGGGGGCGCGAAAGGAAAGACAGCCCGGCGGCGCCGTGCACACGGTGCGAGAGTCGCTGGTGGTGCGGATGTGCGTACAGGCGCGCGTGTGGCGCCTGCTGAACCGACCGATCGGTCCATCTGGGGAGGCGTGGCTATGGCAAATCCGGCAGACATTCTCTCGCTGGTCGACAAGCATGTCAGTGCGGATCGCTTCCGAGAGCAACACTGGGAGGGGTCGTTCGAGGACTACCTGGGGATGGTCACCAAGAACCCCCGCATTGCGCGCAGCGCCTTCCAGCGAGTCTACGACATGATCATGCATTTCGGGCTCGAGCGCTACACGTGGATGCGCGAGGAGCTGATTCGCTATAAGTTCTTCTCCGACCCGATCGAGGGTGGCGCCGACGCCGTTTTCGGACTCGACGTGGCGCTCATGAACCTGGTGGACTTCTTCAAGTCGGCCGCCCATCAGTACGGGACGGAGCGGCGCATTCTGTTGCTTCACGGCCCGGTGGGATCGTCCAAGAGTACGATCGCGCGTCTCCTGAAGAAGGGGCTGGAGTACTATTCGCGACTCGACGAGGGGGCGCTCTACACGTTCACCTGGGAATTGCCGGACGAGCACGGAAAGCTGTGCTCGCACCCGTGTCCCATGCACGAAGAGCCCCTGAAGCTGATTCCTCTGGAAGCGCGCGCCGCGGTCGTTCGTAGCCTGAACGCGGATCTCGGCG
Source organism: uncultured bacterium (assembly GCA_965371245.1). GTDB lineage: Bacteria > Planctomycetota > Phycisphaerae > UBA1845 > UBA1845 > CBDUXT01. Next base: position 5,635 of record CBDUXT010000102.1, read on the forward strand.
AGGGCTCGCAGATCCACGTGGATGGCGCGCTCGATCCGTTTTGCCGGAAAATGTCTGACGACCTGTTGATCCGCTACGACGGAGACTGGCGGAAAGTTCTGGGGCACATCAAGGTGCGCCGGCTGATCCTTAGTGAAAAAGACCGCATCGGCATCGGCACCTTCCAGCCCAAGGATGAGAAAAACCAGGATTCCACCGAGTTGACCGGCGACATCAACTATCGAAAGATCGCCGAGTATGGTACGGACAGCGATCCGCGTGCGTTCAACTTCGACGGAGAGTTCAACATCGCCAACCGGGGGCTCATCGAGTTCATCGAGGTTCTGAAACTCGATGTTGCGTTCCTGTACGATCTTCTGGGCGCGTCGCAGGAACACGTCATCAAGCCGAAGAAGTTCGCGCAGACGCACATCGACGAGGTCATCATCGGGCACACCAACGAACCCGAGTACAAGAAGCTCCAGTCCAACGATCTGATGGAGGCCTTTCGCGACCGGACGATCAAGATCGATGTGGCTTACAACACCAAGTTGGACGACGAGATCGAGATCTACAAGAAGGATTTCAACAATGAGCGGATTCGTGGAATCCATATCGCGCCGCACACCATCGAGACGGCCGCGATGTGGGCGGTGTTGACCCGGCTGGGGGAACCCAAGAAGCCGGGTCTCACGCTCATGCAGAAGCTCAAGCTCTACAACGGCAAGAGCATTCCCAACTTCACGGAAGACTCGGTGCGTGAGCTCCGTCTGGAGTCGCCGCGCGAGGGGATGCAGGGGATCAGCCCGCGATACATTCAGGACAAGCTCTCGAACGCGCTGGTGAGCGATCAGGCGATCCAGCAGAAGTGTATCAACCCGTTCATGGTGATGAACGAGTTGGAAGAGGGCATGGCCCACCACAGCCTCATCACCGACGAAGAGCTCAAGAGCCGATACCGCGAACTCCTGAGCATGGTGCGAGAGGAATACGAAGACCTTCTCAAATCGGAAGTGCAGCGAGCCATCAGTGCGGACGAGGACGCCATCGCACGGCTTTGCTCGAACTACATTGAAAACGTGCGGGCCTACACGCAACACGAGAAGGTTCGCAACCGCTACACCGGGAAGGACGAGGAGCCGGACGAGCGGCTGATGCGCTCCATCGAGGAGAAGATCGACATCCCGGAAAGCCGCAAGGATGACTTCCGGCAGGAGATCATGAACTACATCGGTGCCCTGTCGCTCGATGGCAAGAAGTTCGAATTCCAGACCAACGCGCGGCTGCACAAGGCGCTCGAGTTGAAGCTCTTCGAAGACCAGCGTGACACGATCAAGCTGAAAAATGTGGTCTCCGGCGTGGTTGACGACGAGACACAAGCCAAGATCGACGTCGTCAAGCAGCGGCTGATCAAATACTTCGGCTACAACGAGACCAGCGCGACGGACGTGCTGAACTACGTTGCAAGCATCTTCGCCCGGGGCGATACCAAGCAGGGTAGCTAACAAGACCGCGTCGAAGCGCTCGGGAGTCAATGAGATCGACGGCTGGGACGTCGCATTCTGACCGCTCGACGGTTTGAGGATCGGACGTTTCGTCGTGATTTCCAAGATTCACAACGACCACCAGCGCTTCCGCAAAATCGTCAAGGGCAAAATCCGCGACGACCTCCGCAAGTTTCTGACACGCGGCGAGCTGTTGGGACGCGAAGGCAAGAAGTACATCAGCATTCCCGTACACGGCATCGAGACTCCCTATTTTCGCTACGGCGACAACGACGATTCCGGCGTGGGCAAGGGTGACGGCGAGGCCGGCGACACCGTTGCCGGCGACGGCGACGGCAGCGTCGGGGGGACGCAGGAAGGGCAGCATATTCTCGAGGTCGATGTCAGCCTCGACGAGCTGGCCGAGATCCTCGGTGAGGAGCTCAAGCTCCCGCGAATCAAGCCCAAAGGCAAGCACCGCATCACCTCCGAGCGCGATCGTTACAGTGGGATTCGCCCGTCGGGGCCTGAATCGTTGCGGCATTTTCGACGTACGTTCCGGCGGGCGCTTCGGCGGCAGATCATGTCGGGCCTGTACAACCCCGACACGCCGCGGATCATCTTCGAGCGGTGTGACAAGCTCTACCGAAGCTGGAAGACGATCCTCAAGCCTCAGTCCAACGCGGTCATTATCTATATGATGGACGTCTCCGGCTCGATGGGGGATGAGCAGAAGGAACTCGTCCGGCTCGAGGCGTTCTGGATCGACACGTGGCTGCGTAAGAACTACCAGGGCATCGAGAGCCGCTACATCGTACACGACGTTCGCGCGGGGGAGGTGGATCGCGACACGTTCTTTCGGGTCCGCGAAGACGGGGGTACGCGCATCAGCAGCGCGTTCCGCGTTGCGCGAGAGTTGATCGACAACCGCTATGCCCCGTCCGACTGGAATATCTATCTGTTCCACTTTTCCGACGGGGACAACAGCAGCGAGTCGGACAGCCGCGAATGCTGCACGATGCTGACCGAACATCTCTTGCCGTCACTCAACATGTTCGGGTACTGCCAGGTCGCCAGCGCTTACGGGAGCGGCAATTTCATCAACGTCATCCACGAGCAGCTCAACGAGCAGGAGGGCGTCATCACCAGTCGGGTCAACACCAAGGATGACATATACGACAGTATCAAGACGTTTTTTTCCGCCGGCCGGTAACAGAGCCGTGGATCGACAACGCGGCCGGCGAGCGCACGGGACATCGCATGATCAAACGACTGCCCAAAGAGATCGTCGAGTACGCCGAGACGATCGCCGACCACGCGCGACGCGAGACGCTGGATTTCTATCCGACCGTCTTCGAGCTTCTCTCGTCAGTCCAGATATCGCAGGTGGCCGCCTACGGCGGGTTCCCGCAACGATACCCGCATTGGCGCTTCGGAATGGAGTACGAGCGCCTCCGGAAACAACACCGGTACGGGCTGGGTAGAATCTACGAGATGGTGATTAACAACGACCCGTGTTATGCCTACCTGTTGGCCGACAACATGATGGTCGATCACAAGACCGTCATCGCCCACGTTTATGCACACTGCGATTTCTTCAAGAACAACGTCTGGTTTTCCAAGACCAACCGGAAGATGATGGACGAGATGGCCAATCACGCCACGCGCGTGCGACGCTACAACGACCGCTACGGCGTGGCATGCGTCGAGCAGCTCATCGACACATTCTTAAGTCTCGACAACTTGATTGATCCACACTCCGTCTTCATGCGCCGGGCAGCGGAGAAGCCGGATCCGGGTCATCAAGACATGGCCGCGCCGGCGGAGGTGACACGCTACCCGGCGAAGAGCTACATGGATCGCTACATCAATCCGCCGGGCATGCTCGCCGACGAGCGTGCGGCCGCGGACACGGATGCTACGGAAGGCAAGCAGAAGTTTCCCGCGGAGCCCGTTCGCGACGTTCTGCTGTTCTTGGTGCATCACGCACCGCTCGAGGATTGGCAGGCGGACATCCTCTCGATGATTCGCGAAGAGGCGTACTATTTCGCGCCGCAAGGTCAGACGAAGATCATGAACGAGGGGTGGGCGAGCTACTGGCACTCGACGCTCATGACCAAGTACATCCTTTCGGATGCCGAGGTCATCGACTACTGCGAGCATCACTCCGGGACGTTGGCCACCTCGCCGGGTCAGCTCAACCCCTACAAGCTGGGGATCGAGCTACTCCGGGACATCGAGCACCGGTGGAACACGGGCCGCTACGGAGCCGAGTACGACGCATGCGATGACATGGCCGAGCGCCGCGAGTGGGGCAAGGGCAAGGCACCCAACGGACGAGTGGTCGGACGCGGATCGCCGGGGCGCGAGAAGATCTTTCAGGTGCGGGCGTTGTACAACGACGTGACCTTCCTCGATGAGTTCCTGACGCCGGAGTTTGTGGACGACCAGAAGCTCTACCATTATCGTCAGGATCCCAACACGGGGCGGATGGTGGTCGTTTCGCGAGATTTCAAGCAGATCAAACAGAAGATGCTGTTCATGCTCACCAATCACGCACAGCCCTATGTGTACGTGACGGACGGCAACTACCGCAATCGCGGCGAGCTGCATCTGACCCACCGACACACGGGCCTGGATATCGACATCAAGTATGCGCTGGCCACGCTCAAGAACGTACACGCCGTATGGAAGCGCCCGGTACACCTTCATGCGCGAATCGATGACGAGCCGATCCTGTTCACGTTCGACGGCGAGCAGTCCAGCCAGCAACACATCGACGAGCGCATCGACGAACCGGCCCACCAGTTCTAAGAGGGTGTATAAGAAGGGTCATGACGAACCGAGCCGCGACCGTGAGGGAGCGGTTTCGAGTGCGAAACCGGACCGCTTCCTTACGGGCGCGGCTCGGAAAGAGCCTTCTTAAACACGCTCTAAGGGCCTATGACAGACCTGCGTGGCACTGGTTGGGTGGCATGGCCACGCTTGCGTGGCCATGTGCTCGGGGGCGGACGCACGCACCAGATTCGTCACTTGCTCCACGCCTTCCCCGCCCTGGCTTCGCACGAATGGGGCACCCCGCCGGATGGTGCGCGAGCGTGTTTCTCGTTCTCGTATACCCGGCTCGTTTCCCTTGTGAGCGGTTCGCCTGCAAAACACCGCGCGGGTTGAAGCCCACGGTTCGGCACGAAGGAACGGGACATGCGCTATCCACGGTCAATCGGGCACGGTCGTCCCGCTTCGTCCACCGCGACAAACACGATTTCCCCGGCCGTGACTTCGACTACCTCGTCCGGGTCGAGCCGTCGGCGCGCGCACACGCGGATCTGGATGGTCATGGAGGTTCGCCCGATGTGCGTGGCCGACGCGTATACGCTCAGAACATCGCCAACGAAGACCGGCTTCTTGAACTCGACCTCCTTGAAGGAGACGGTCACGTACCGTTGATGGACTTGGCGGATCGCCTCGATGTAGGCGGCCTGGTCCATCAAAGAGAGGATGACCCCGCCGAAGATCGTCCCCTCGGCGTTCGTGTCCTTGGGCATCATCACGACGCGGATGGCCGCTTCGTTCGCCGGGGGCTTTGGTGTCCTGGACATGATGTGGCTACCTCTCCATAAGGATTATGAGCGTGTTTCAGAATGCTCTTCCAGAGTCGCGCCGGTAAGGAAGCGGCCCGGGTTTGCGTATGAGACCGCTCCCTTACGGTCGCGGCTGGGGTTGTCATCACCGTTCATATGCACCCTCCAGAACGTCCGCGCAGTGCCGGGGATGGTCACGCGGGCGATCAACGCCGGACGATCCAGACGGTCGCCGCCAACAAACCGGCCGCCCCCGTTGCCAGTACCCATCCCAACCACGGAAAGCGATACCAGTATAGGCGCGCAAGGTGCCGAAAAAACCGCAGTCCCTCCCGCAGGTTGGCCTTACTCTCGCCGGCCGCTCGTACGGCGAACCGGATCGGCACCTCGACCGGTCGCCGGCAACGCCCTTTGACGTAGAGTTCCAGAGCGATCTTGTACCCGATGGGGTCCAGCGCGTCGGCGCGTTGCCAGATCTCTCGGCGCAGGGCGAAGAAACCGGCCATCGGATCGCTCCACGGGGCCAGCGGTCGTGCCAGCAGCGCCGCCGCCCGACTCACAAGGCGTCGCGCGAGGGGCCAGTCCTTGGCCACGGTACCTTGCCTGGCGTATCGTGAGCCGACGACGAAGTCGCAGTCGTCCTGGTCGAGTCTGGCGGCCACGACGGGTACCATCTCCGGGGGATGCTGAAGGTCTGCATCGAGGACGATGAATCGATCGTAGCGGGCCTCCGCGAAGCCTCGTAGAACGGCCGTCGCAAGCCCCCGTTCCCCGCGCCGAACCACAAGCCGCACGGCGAACTCGGGCACGAGGGCCTCGACGACGGCCCGCGTATCGTCTGGAGAGTCGTCATCGACCAGGATCAACTCTGCCTCGCGCCCCGCCGCCGACAGTGCCGCGAACAAGCGCTCGACGAGGGGTCTGATGTTGGCCGCCTCGCGGTACGTCGGGACGATGATCGAGACGGGTGGTGAACCGAGGTCCATGCGCTCGATGATATTCGGCGTGGCGCAAGTGACAACTTGTCCGCTCAAGTTGACACGGCGGATCGCCGCGGCTACATACGCCGAGGGGCTGTGATACACGGCGAGATTCACTCTTCACCACCAGAAGCGGCAGCGATGTTCTCGGCGATCGGCTCAACAATGGTCAGTTCTTTGACGTCCCTCGGGCAGATGGGCACGTTCTCGTGGCAGATGCTCCGCTGGCTGCTGCCCGCCATGGTCCGATGGCGGACGTGGGTCCGGGCGATGCCGCTTTTTTATGAAGTGGGCAACCGGACGCTTCCCGTCATCGTCATCACCGGTGTTTTCGTTGGGCTCGTGCTGGCCGTGCAAAGCTACGACCAGCTCAAGGCGGCGGGCCTCCAGGACCGGATGGGTGTGCTGGTCACGATGAGCCTGGTGCAGGAACTCGGGCCGGTGCTGGCGGGGATTATGGTGGCCGGGCGCGTCGGCGGGGCGTTGACCGCGGAGCTCGGAACGATGCGCGTGACGGAACAAATCAGCGCGCTGACGGCCATGGGCGCCGCCCCGATCCGCCACCTGGTGGTTCCGCGGTTTTTGGCGTGCCTGCTGCTGACCCCGTTGCTCACCCTCTTCTGCGATCTGTTCGGTTCGCTGGCCGCGTGGTTTATCGCCGTCGTGGTGAAGGATCTTCCCTCGGGTCCGTACTGGTATTACATCGCCGATGCGATCGTCACCTGGGACGTGTTCACGGGGTTTCTCAAGAGCCTGGTGTTCGGCGGGATGATCGGGCTCATCGCCTGCTACAAGGGATTCTATTGTCAAGCCGGCGCCGAAGGCGTGGGACGCGCGTGCACGGAGTCGTTCGTCGTTAGCTTCATCGCGCTTCTCGTGGCGGATTTTTTTATCGGAAACATGATGCTGGGTCTCTATCAAAGCATCTATGGATTCAAGTCCCTGCTGCTCTGAGGGAGCCGGACGGCCACATGCCCAACCAGCCTGACCACAACGGTGTTCCGATCGTTCGGATGATCGACGTGCATAAGCGTTTCGGGTCGCTCGTCGTGCTCGATGGCATTGACCTGACACTCCAAGCTGGAGAGACAACCGTCATCATCGGCGAGTCGGGAGCGGGTAAGAGCGTCATTCTCAACCACATCATTCGCCTTCTCAAGCCCGATCGCGGTGAGGTCTATTTTCGGGACCAACGGATCGACACCCTGCCGGAACAGGCGCTGGCGAACATCCGACCCCAATTCGGTTTTCTCTTCCAACTCGGGGCCTTGTTCGACTCCATGACCGTCGCCGACAACGTCGCGTTCCCGATTCGCGAGCACACCCGGCGACCTCGCCGTGAAATCGATGAGATTGTGACGCGGAAGCTGGCGATGGTGGGGCTCGACGGGTTGCAATCAAAGCTGCCGGCGCAGTTGTCCGGCGGTCAGAAGAAGCGGGTCGCGTTGGCGCGGGCGATCGCGCTGCAGCCGGAAGTGATTCTTTATGACGAGCCGACGACCGGGCTTGATCCCCCGCGCGCGGACGTGATCAACCAACTGATCATCAAGCTCCAGCGAGAATTGGGGGTCACGAGCGTGGTGGTCACGCACGACATGGCCAGCGCGGGCAAGGTGTCGGACCGCATCCTGATGTTGTATAAGGGAAAGTTCATCTTCGACGGAACGGCCGAGGAGATCATCCGAAGTGAGGATCATCGCGTGCGTTGTTTTGTCGAGGGGCGCTGCGACGAGGAGGATCGACGGAGTCTTCAACTCGAGGATTAGACTATGAAGGAAGGCTCTCGAAATCTGCTGGTCGGCGTGTTCGTCGCGTCATCGTTTGTCGTGTTGGGCGTCCTGATGACATGGTTCGGCGAGGCGCCGAGTTGGCTCGGCGGAAGCGAATGGGAGCTGCGAATCACCGACGTGGACGAACTTAGCGGCGTGAGCGAAGGCAGCCCGGTGCATCTCAGCGGGGTCGAAATCGGTCGGGTCAAGCACCTCGAGTTCGCGGACCCGGCCCGACCCGGGCTCGGCGTCGTCATCGTTGCGGGCATCAAGAACCTGTACCACGTTCCCTCGAACGTCGTTGCGCACGTCTACGGTCCCACGCTCGGCGTCGGCGGCGGGCACATCGAGATCATGGTCACGCCGGGAACGGACGTTCCACCGCTTGACCGACAAGCCGCTGAGATCCCCGGCGAAATGCGAAGCGTCATCGGCGAGCTGATCAGCAAGGAAGTGGTGAACTCGGTCGAGGAGATGATTCGCAATATCGCCAGCCTCGCCAAGGCCGCTGAACCCGTCGCGACGAACCTGCACGAGCTGCTCGAGCGGCGAACGGTCGAAGAAGTTGGGACGCTCGGCGCCGCCGCGGGCGGGATGACGGCGAACCTTTCCACGGTCGTCGAGCGCCTGGATGATCTGATTATTCACATCAATGCCGTCTTGGGCGATGCAAGCGTTCAGGAGGACCTCAAGACGGTCGTACGCGATCTCAAGACCGCAAGCGGCGATCTGAAGGAGACGATGGTCCTCTTGAGGAGCGAAAGCCGGCGGCTCGGCGAAAACCTCAACGACGCCGTCGATCGCACCCAAGAGAATCTTGACCAGTCGTTTATCAGGCTTAACGGCGTCCTCGAACGACTCGATAAATCAGCCAGCAGTCTGGCGTCGATTTTCGGCCGGATCGAAAGCGGCGACGGAACGCTCGGCCTGCTCGTTCGCGATCCACGCCTCTACGAGTCTGCTGTGCTCACCTTCGACGGCCTCAACATCCTCATCGCAACGGTCCAACGGATTGCCGGAAAGATCGAGGAGGACGGGTACTTCGAGGTCGGTAAGGACACGCCCGTCGGTGTTCTCACGCAGAAATTCCCCGTGGGGGGCGATCCTTAGAGCGTGTCCCAATACCAAGTGTGGCACGGGCTTCCAGCCCGTGAAAACACCGGCAAGATGCCGTTTCCACACAATTCCGGGATAGGCTCTTGGTAGTGCGAGGTTCCCCCGGTCGATTCCTTTCAACGTCACGGAACCATGCCGCCATCGCGCGCGAAACTGTTTGGCGGCGTGCCTGGGACCGGTCCGCCGGGTCGGGGCGCGTCGCATGGGGTAGGAAATCACAGGCTCAGCGGCGAAACGGAAGAAACGGCACCTGGACATCACCGCGTTTGGCAGATAAACATATCTTAACAGTCCGTCGAACAAGTGTGGCACGGGCTTCCAGCCGTGTTGGCACCGGCTGGAAGCCCGTGCCATACCCCGTTCAGGTGTTGTTCAACAGGCTGTTACGCAAGCAGTCGGTTTGCCTGGTCGGGGGGGCGCTTGTCGGCACAAAACTGGTAGAGGATCCCGCACGTGAGGAGAAAGCTCACCGACAACTGGAAACGCGTCGAGCAACGCATCCAGAAGGCGTGTGCCCAGGCGAACCGCCGACCCGATAGTGTCAAGCTTGTGGCGGTCACGAAGTACGCCAGCCTTGACCTCGTTCGGGCGATGGTGGAGCTGGGGCTGCCGGACCTGGGCGAAAGCCGCGTCCAGGAACTGACCAAGCGCGCGGCCGCGGTCAACGAATGGCTCGGCCGGCGCCCGCGCAAGCCGGAGGCCGGGGCGCGACGGCGGCCTCGTTGGCATCTCGTCGGCCATCTCCAACGCAACAAAGTCAAAGCTCTTCTGCCGTGGGTCCATCTGATTCACTCGGTGGACAGCCTCCGCTTGGCCGAGGAACTCGACGCCCAGTCGCGAAAGCTCCAGCGAGTGACTCCGATCCTTCTTCAGGTCAATGCCGGCGATCAGCCTGGGCAATCCGGCGTCGCCGTGGCGGCCACGACGCATCTTGCGGAACAGATCAGTTCGCTCGAGTATCTTGAGCTTCGCGGGTTGATGGCGATTGCGCCGCTTGCCGACGGTGAGTCTCGCGCTCCGTTTGTGTTCGGGCGGGTCCGAGAACTCTTCGACGAAATCGTTGGTGAGCGCCTCTGCGGTACCGCCTTTACCGAGTTGTCACTCGGTATGAGCAGCGACTTCGAACACGCCATCGCCGCCGGCGCCACCTATGTTCGGATCGGGTCGGCCCTTTTTGAGGGCATTGAGATGGCCGCGGAGCCCGTTGGGGCTGAATGACCGGCTCTTTCGACGACCCGCCGCAGTCGCTGCCGCCGCGGTTTCAAGCATCGCGGCGCCTGGCAGACCCTCCCCTCGCACGCGTGACAGCTCGATCCCCGCTCCAAGTCGTAACCCGGGCGCAACCTTCCGGCCGTTTTGTGGTACAATCCCGTAGAGGTCAAGCTTCTTCGGAAGCGGAAAGGCGGGTGAACCCATGAGGCGACAAGTGCCCGGTGCATGCCGCATCGTATTGAGTTTGTTGTTTACCTTCCTGCTGGGCGCTCCCGTCTTTTCCCAGACCGGGCGCGACGTACGTCAACGAGGGCGTGCCCGCGCCAAGCGCGAACCGGCCGCCCCACCTCCACATTCGCGAGCCACCACGCCGCCCCGGCGTTCTGATTACGCGGGCGTGACGAACGCCGAGAGACGCCGGCGCGGCGAACCCCACCAGGGCATCGAGCGCGGCGGGCTTCGCTACCCGCGTCGCTTCGATCTACGTCCCCAATTCTACCGTGACGGTTACGGTTATCGCTTCGGCGTACCGGCCTACGATGATCTCCGCGCCGACGAACTTGAACGCGCCTATTTTCAAGGCGTCGAGGAAGGCCGCCGGCTTGAGCGAGCGGAAGTCCAGGCTGAACGAGGCCAAAGCGCGCACTACGACGCCATGAACGCCGGCCGCAAGGCGTTTGCGAGCCGACAGTACGGCCTCGCGATTCGCCAGTTCCTCCTCGCAGCCACCTTGGATCAGGGCGATCCGGTCGCCCGGCTTGAGGCCGCCCATGCCCAGGTTGCCCTTGGCGGCTTCGACCCTGCGGTTCGCCTTCTCCGTCGGGCGTTCGAACTGGAGCGCCGCATCGTCTATCTCCCGATGGACCTGCGCAGCGCGTACGCCCGTGTCGAGGACTTTCACGACCACGTCAAATCGGTCCGCCGCGCGGCACTGGCCGATGCAAAGAACGCCGAGGGTTGGTTCCTTCTGGGCTACTACCACTATTTCTCAGCAGACATGGAAGAGGCGTCCGCGGCGTTCGGCAAAGCGGTGGAGCTTCGTCCGCGCGACCCGCTCTACGCCACGCTGCTGGAACTCGCACGCCTTGGCGCGCGCAGCCCGCGCCCGAGGGAATAGACATAGGCGTGCTTGCCTCGAGGCTTGCCACGACAACGGTGGACGGGATGGGCGTTGTGATAACCCGGGCCAGCGGCCGCGGCGCCTTGATCCTTGGAAGCGCTCACCGGTCCGGGGCTGGTCTTCACAAATCGCGCAGCCGACGCCACAATGTGGCATGCAAATCGAACAGAATCAGGTGAATCCGTCCGCATTGGGCGCGGGCGGTATGCGGTTCGACCGCGGCGCGTGCAGCGTGCTGGCCGGTTGCATGTTCAGCGGGAAGACGACGGAGTTGCTCAGGGCGATTGCTCGCGTGCCTCCACTCTCCGTCCGAGCCTTCAAGCACGTGATCGATCGGCGATACAGCCCAGGGTCGATCGTTTCACACGCCGGCTGGTCCCGTCAGGCGACCTCCATCACAGCGCCGCACGAGATTGACAGCTACCTGGGGCATGGCGTTCAGATCGTTGCCCTCGATGAAGCCCATTTCTTTGATGCAACGCTGGTCGAGGTCGTAAGGGGCCTTGTCGCCCGGAAGATTCATTTCATTCTCACGACACTCGATTTCGATAGCTGGGGACGACCGTTCCCCGTCTTCAACGAGTTGAAAGCCATGGCCGACAGCGTCTCGATCAAGACGGGAACGTGTTCGCGCTGTGGAAAGATCGCGGACCGGACGCAACGGCTGACGCCGGTCGTCGATTTCGACATGGTGGGAGCGGCCGAGAGTTACGAGCCGCGATGCCAGGCGTGTTGGACCCCGCCGCCCACGCCTGCTCCCGAGTAGTGGATATCCCTTTTTTCCTGAGCCGCCGGCTTCAACCCGCGCGGTGTCTTGCCGCTCGCTACGTCGTGTCGCTGTTGTTTCAACGGGCATCCGCTCGGGCGCCTTTACGCCGGAGGTTGCCAGAGGACGGTAGCGGCATTGAAAACAGGACCGTCCGTGCAGCACAGTCGATATCGCCAGCCGTCGATGGCAGCCTCATCCGACACGGGAACGACACACGACTGGCACAACCCTGTTCCACAGGCCATCGCTCGTTCCATGCAAGCGTGGCATTCGACGCCATGTTCCACCGCATGATCCGCGACGAACCGCATCATTCGCTCCGGTCCGCATGTGTAGAGGACCACGGCATCAGCGGGTGTGGGGTTGGTTGCGTGGAACGCGGCGAGCGCTGCGCCGATGTGCCCCGGGAAACCGAGCGAGCCGTCGTCGGTGCTGATGACGACGGTCGCATCCTGTGCGGCGAACTCGGCCGCGCTTGCGGTGGAAAGTTGGGCGGTCTTGTCCGGCGGGCTGTCCAGCGCGAAGGTCAGCGGCAGCAGATCCGCTGACTGGGCGCCGCAAAACGCTACGGTTTTCTTCCCGGCTTTGTGCAACGCTTCAGCGAACCAGAGCAGCGGTGGGAGCCCCACGCCGCCCGCCACGAGCCAGGCGATCGGTTTGTGCTGGTGAATCGGAAAGACGTTGCCCAGCGGCCCCATCAGGCTGACTGAGTCGCCGACCAAGAGCGACTCCATCCATCGCGTCGCGGCGCCGACCACGCGAAAGATGACGTCCACCTCGACGCCGTCATCCATCGCGCGCAGGCCCGCGATACTGAACGCACGCCTCAGCATCGGCCCCTGTGAGGGGTTGGGCACCGCGCAGGACGGCGCCGGGCGGGTTTCATGCGCTCGAGGGGGTGCGTCCGGTGCGGGACAAAGATGAACGAACTGGCCCGGTCGGGCGTGGTCGAACCGCGGCAGCCGGAGGGTCAGGCGAAAATGCTCGCGGCAAAGGGCTCGATTGGCGATCACGCCGGCGGTCTGAATGATACTTTCGTGCGTGGCGGTGATTTCCGCGTTTCCTTCAGGACACGAAGCCAGAGACCTACAAAAAAACTTCCGGGACCGAAGCGATGCCACGATCCCGGAAGTCCGCCACGGCTATAGAGCCGCAATCTCGTATCGGTGCCAAAACGAAAGCTCCTGGCGCCGGTGGTTCCACGTTCACGTCGATACTCAACCGGCCCGTTGTATCCGAGCAGCCAGGTCGTGTCAACGGGTTCTCGTGATGCAGTCACAGTGGCATTTGCAGCCGTAAGTATATAATTGACAATATGTTACGGTCCCGTCTCGGCTTGGTGAATCCCGATCGTTCGTGCCGTCGTACAGGTCCGGACATGTTTCGAAGGCCGTGTCTAAGGACCACCCTGATTTGGCTCTAAGGGCAACCTTGGTCTAAGGGCAACCTTGGTTTGGCCCTGAGACAAAAGGTTTGGCCCTGGACCCATATCGCGAGAAGCCCCCGCACGCCGACCTGGCCACCTACAAAGCCGACGTTCGGGGGACTGTGAGTT
>CBDUXT010000103.1:0-18494 GCA_965371245.1 uncultured bacterium
GGTTGCGCAGGCGATCGAACAGATTCTACGCGGAAGCGCCGGCTCTTGAGAGAGCGCGTCACATCGTCGGCGTCGCACAGTTGTCAGAGCACCGGGCGCGAGCCCGGTGACATGACGCGTGGGTCCGCAGGCTAGCGCCAGCGGCTCTGACTCTGTGGGTCGCGTAGGCAAACTTGGTTGCCCGTGAAGGATGACGGACGACAGGACACGGGTAAGCTATGCTTACCGCGCGGCGAGGTGTCTTGCTACGTTGAGATTCGGTTGTCCACGTCGAATATTTCGAGCCGCGCGGATCGGGTCATCGAAACGACATTCGGTGAAGGCCCCACGGCCCTCACGGCACGCAGGGATCGGCGACCCCGGGTCCGGAGAATGGATACGAAGCGCCCGCGAAGGCATCGAGCGCGCGCGTCACGTCGGTGATACTCAGCAACTGATCGGGCACGCTCGGTTGGATGTCGGCTCTGGCTTTGGTCAGCGCCCCGGGTGCGTTCTTGAACTTGTCGAGCAGCGCCACGACGTCGAAAACGATGTCCACGGTGCCGTTCGGCGGCCCGCACGGACTTTGAAGACAGGTCTCCACCACATCCCCCCACTGGCTCATGGACAGTACCAGTTCAGCCGAGAGACTCGCCACATCGTCGGAAGGGCAGGCGCCATCGATCTCGCGGATTTCGTACACACCACCTGGCATGATTCCGTCGTGGTATACGTGGATCGTGCCCACCGCGCCCCAGTCGGTTACGAACGGCTCACACTGAAGGCTGGCGGCCACGAAGCTCGGCGCACCCGGAGCATCCGAGGACAACCGTACGCCGCCGAGCTCCGAGATGGTCTCCGGCGGACCCAGCCACATCGACCGGCCGTTGGCCACGTCGTGCGGCGACGGAAGGCTACGGAAGACCACGCGAACCGCCGTCTTCCGCCCGGGGTTTCCGGGAACGAACGAGACATAGCGGTTCTTGGCGACGGCGTCGGGTTCGGCAAGCGGGGCTGCGGCCGATGGACACACCACACAACTGGCGAACGTGATTGAGACGTCGTCGATCGCGGCTTCAGCGACCGAGTTACCAGGGCAGTCCGACGTCGTAAACCGTAGCGTGACCGATTCGCCCGGCGTCATGATGTCGCTGAGCAAGAACTCCTTCTTGACCCAGTGTGGTCCTTGACTCTCAAGAAACTCGACGGGCACCCAGGTGACCCCGCCGTCGCCGGAGATATCGATGGCCAGTGTATTTTGCGGCCCGAGGAGGAAGAGATTGGCGTAGAACCAGCGGGCGTAGCCGATGCGCACGTCGCGACCCCCGGTGGGGACGGTCGGCGACGTCAGAACGAAGGGTCCGCCGTCGGTGTCGTCGGAGAAAGACGTGCCGCCGTTGCGGGTCTGCGCGGTCACATAGCAGCTCCCGCCGTCACCGTCGGTGAAGTCTTCGTTTGGCGCGACGGTCGTGCCGATGGGGACCACCCGCTCCCACTGGCCGATGTCCTGGGTCGCAGGGCAGTCCTCGACCACACTAGCCCACCCTTGATCAGCTTCGAAGTCGTCGGTCAGACCGCCCAGCACCAGTCCGACGTCGGCGCGGTAGACATCAAGCGGAGCGCCCGCTGGATCGGTGAACACGCCTCCCGTTACCGTTTGGGCGCTGAGGTAATAACTCATCGAGGTGGTGCATTCGCCCGCCGGCAGAGTGACTTCGTAGAGATTCCCGCCCAGGTCGGCCAGCGGGATCGGCGTGAATCCGCCGCCGCCGTCGTCGTTTTCAAGGAACAACATGGCCGTCGATGGATCAATCGCCACGCAGTCGGGGGAAATCTCGACGGTCAGCGGCGTACCGATGTCCGGGTCGATCAGCTTGGGGCGACCGTTCGGATAGGAGAAACTGACCTGGGAAAGATCGGCGCGGACAATGTGCAAGCCGGTGTTGGAATCGCTCAAGATGATGCGGTCCGTTCCCAGAAACGGATAGACGCCCCATGCGCCGATGAATCCTCCGACCGGCCGCGCGGTGAACGAACTGTATGCGACCGCCGGAACAAGTGTGGATGTGTCGGCATTGACGTCGAACACACGCAAGCCCGCTTCGTCCCAGGTGACGTACGCGCGAGCTCCATCGACCACCACATTGTGGGGGCTGGCAATCAAACCGCCCGGACCGGCCACGATGACGCCGGTGGTATCGCGTAGCACGACGTCGAACAATCCAAGGTTGGGGATGAGCTCATAGAGACGCACCACGCCGGCGTTCCGCACTTCCGTGGTCAGTACCCAGCGCCCATCGGCCGTAGGCCAAACGGCGCTCGTATTGGGACTCGGTCCGCTCGAGCCAAGCAACTGCGGCGCCGCGACTCCAACGTTGCTGACATCGAACAGGATGAGTCCAGCGTTCCACGCAGCCACATAGAGCACGCCGTTTTGGACGGTCACGTCCTCGACCAGGCTGGTACCGGCGGGCAGTGTCCAAAGCGCCTGGGCGATCAGTGCCGGCGGCGCGTCAGGGTCATACACGGTCAGATCGACCACGGCGATGTCCGGCGTCGTTCCGTTGGCAAGGTAGAGATACCCACTGTCGTAGAAAGAGTTCCTGACGTCCTCAAAGCCGGGAATCGTAACGTACGAAAGGTGGACCGGGTTGAACGGATCGCGGACATCGACGATCTCCAATCCGTCGAAGCCGTCACCGAAAAGCGCGACGAACAACAGCCCGTCGCCGACCTTCACGTCGCGAGCCTCGGCCGAGTTGTTCGGCGAGGCCACAACCCATTCGAGAAACCGTGTCGGGTTGCTCGGATCAGAGATGTCGAAGAAATGCACTCGGTTGTCCAGATCCGGCCCGCCCGCCCCGGCCTGCCCCTGAAAAACGACGTCGCCGACCGCCCATACGTCGGCAATGCCGTTCCCAACCGTGGAGTTGCTACCCGAGTCGACGTCCCGATGTCCCACGGCCTCGGCTTTGTTCGTGATCCCGTCCGACGTGCAGATCAGCGATACATCCAGCAGTCCGGTTCCCGTCGAACCGCTCCAGCCGGCCACGCGAATCAAGACGCAATCGTCGCGCGCAACTTGCATGGTCACGACGGAGGGGCCGGCCACAGTTCCACACGTGTCATCCCCGCAGGCGAGTAACGTGCTGTCGTCGGTTGGGCACCGACACGTTGAATCGCCGCCGTACGTTGTCAGCAGCGTGTCGAAATCCGTTGCGTCGCATAGACTGACTGTCAGGGCTCCGCAGCAGGGGGCAACATACTCATACCACATGTCGGCCCCGACGGGTTGAACGCTGTTTTCGCACAAGACGTTTGGCGGACCGTCCGTTCCCGCGCACAAATTGTCAAACGGCAGGGCGACATTCAAGTCGCTGGGGAGGGCTTGCGCAAGTTGACAATCGTCGTGCGGGTCCGCGGTCGGCTGCGTGGAGCAATCGGATGTCTCGCATGTCGTGCCCAAGCCCTGATGAACTCCAGCCTGAGCCGCGCACGCCACCTCCGTGAGAACCTCGCACGTGGCGCATGTGCAGCAGGCGCCGACGCATTCGTCCGGCACTCCGTTGCCGTCGGCGTCGGGTGAGAATCCTGATGCGATATCGCATTCGTCGGGAATGCCGTTGCCGTTGCAATCGGGGCTGGATAAGAACCGGACGTCACATTCATCCACTGCTCCGTTCGCGTTACAGTCTCTCGTACCCAGTTCACACTCATCCGGGATGTCGTTGCCATCGCAGTCCTCCGCCCCCGCGGCGACCTCGCAGATGTCCCGCTGTCCGTTTCCGTTGCAGTCTTCGTCAGGCTCACAGCTATCGGGCACAAAGTTGTGGTTGCAGTCGTCCACGCCGCCCGCGGTGTCGCAAATGTCCTGTTGCCCATTGATATTGCAATCCTCCTGCGACTCGCAACTGTCTGGGATCAGGTTGCCGTTGCAGTCGTCGCTGGTACCGGCCAGAATGTCGCTCTCGTCCGCGATGCCGTTACCATTGCAATCCGGCGTCAGACGAACGTAATAGACATCCTGCTCACCGTTATAGGTTGCGGCATACGCCAAGCGCGCCCCGCCGTTGTCCGATTCCATGTCGTTGTAATCACCGATTTTGTTCTGACCCGGGAAGCCAACAAGACTGTTCCAGGACGGTCCGACCGGTTCGTTGATCGACCAGGTAACGCCGCCATCGAGCGAAAACGAGTAGTAGAGCTCTGATGTGACTCCGGTCGGATCGTTGCGGGTGTCGTTCCAAGTGACGTCGATTCGGCCATTGGGTGCAACGGACATCGCGCCGAACCACTGAAACGCGCCGTTTCCGAGCGCGTCATCGTTGACGCGGACTGGGGCGCTGAACGACCTACCGTCGTCCTCGCTTCGGGCGAACATGACATCGAGCGGGTCGCTGACGGAAATGCGCTGCACGGAGGACAGAACGTACAGGTTGCCCCGCGTCGGACTGCTCGAGTGATCGACGGCGACGACGCCTTGGCCCAACAGTCCGCCTGGGTTGGGTCCGGTGAAAACAACGCGGAAACCGTCAAGATCAACAACCACCGGGTCGTCGAACGTTGGGGTGACGCCGGCGTCCTGGGCATCGGAGGATCGAACCAGCTCGAATCGAGGAGGAAAACTAACGAAATCCGATCCGAAGTTGTAAAGCGTTCCGTCAGGGCCGACGGCCGCCGTGTTGGAGAACTGCTGCCCGGGCACCGTCACGGGGCTTAGCCAAGTGAGACCACCATCGACCGAACGCGTGAACGTGAGCCCGGCGGCGCAACAGCTCGCGTTGGTGTTGGGCGTCCAGAACATGTAGACGTTGCCGCGACCGATGCCGGTGGTTCGGTCGATGGCGAGCCATTGCTTGTCGCCACCGAAGGCGTAACCGTCCTGGGGCCAAGTCATGCCACCGTCGGACGATTTGTAGATGTAAACGGGCCACGACACCGGACCGCGCGCCGTTTGCAGGCTGGCATAGTAGAAGTTCCCATCGGCGTCGGCCTCGAGGACCGGATCGCTGGCGAACTCGTTCTCGCGGAGGACGCCCGGAAACGTCCAGCTCTGCCCGCCGTCCTGCGTGAAGGCGTACCCCGATTGGCGAAACGCGGAGGCGATCGTCGTGAACTCGCGCCAGCCGATGGCCATGCGGTCGGGGTTCGTGGGATCGACCGCGATGGAGGGCTCGTTGGCGGCGTCGCCGACGATGTTGTCGCCGATGGCATCGACGTTGACCTGAACGCTGGTAAAGCGCCCTCGGACGACGTTAAGCACCGCGCTGGTGACGACAGGCTCCCGTGCGCGCTTGGCGGGAGCACCGACCCCCTCCGGCAATTCATGGTGGATCGGCGGATTCGGACCCACTGGGGCGGGGGTCTCGTGATGTATCTTTGCCGGGGGGGCAGCCAACGCGGCACCTTGAAGGGCGGTGACCATCGCTATCGCCAGCACGGTAAGTAGCTCGCAACGTCCGATCGACGGCATGATACTTCCTTCCTTTGGTTGGTCGGGCCACGCGGCGGCGGACGGTTCGAAACTTCGCTCGGCGTGGTCCGAGAATCGCACTCCGTTCATCGCCGAAGGCATGTTCCGCGACAGCCGCGGGCCACTGGGTGTCTGCGTACAGGCTCCCCGAACCGCTTGTCGCCCGCGGACCGGGCAGCGTAGCCCCCGAAGGCCATCGCGGATGACCCCTGCGCCGCGTGCCGCTACAGGCGGGAATGCAATACGCGGGGAGGTCGCCCCAAGAAGAGACGCCTCACCCTGTACTGCCCCAAACACTGGCGGAGGCGGCCAAGAAACTTCGCGGAGTTCGGTGGAACCAGAAATGATCGCAAGGACCGCTAATCCCGACACGAGTTCTCTGCTACAGAGCGTGCGCCGCGGCGACTCCGGGGCGGCCGACCTGCTCTTGCCACTCGTCTATGACGAGTTGCGGGCCCTGGCCGGCGCCTACCTATCCCGCGAACGCCCGGACCACACGCTCGATGCAACGGCCCTCGTTCATGAGGCGTACGTTCGCCTCGCCGGCGAATGCAAGATCGACTGGCAGAGCCGCGCTCATTTTTTTGCGATCGCCGCAAGGGCCATGCGCCAGGTCCTGGTCAACTACGCCCGCACAAAAAACGCCCGGAAGCGCGGCGGCGGGGCGAGGGCCGTCACGCTGGAGGACGCGCTCGCCCTCTTTGAAAAACCGGCGATCAATCTTCTTGCGTTGGATGAAGCGCTCACCGCATTGGAGACCCAGGACGAGACGCTGGCGCGCGTGGTGGAGTATCGCTTTTTCGGTGGGATGACCGTCGAGGAAACGGCCGAGGCGCTGGGATTGTCGGTACGAACCGTGCGGCGCGCCTGGGCAACCGCGCGGGCGAGACTACACCGTGAGCTCTGGATGGACCCATCGTGAAAGACCGAGCGGATGCCTCGCAGCGCTGCCTTTGGCATCGGGCCAACGAGATCTTTCAGGATGCGTTGGATCGCCCGAGCAGTGAACGAGAGTCGTTCGTTCGGTTGTGCGGAGAAGGTGACTCGCATCTGATCGAGGACGTACTCGCGCTGCTGGCCGCACACGATTCCTCCGGTTTTCTCAGCACGCCGATCCCGCATTTGGCATCGCAACTTCTTGGCCGCGACTATCCGAAGCAGTTCGTGGGAAAGCGCATCGGCTCTTTTCATGTCGAGCGTTGGATCGCGTCCGGCGGCATGGGCGACGTCTATCTCGCCCGGCGTGATCACGACGGGTTTGACCAGCGGGTGGCCATCAAGATCCTCAAGCGCGGCATGGATTCCAACGAGCTGGCGGAGCGATTCCGCCGCGAGCGGCGGACGCTGGCGGCGCTGGAGCATCCCAACATCGCACGGCTGATCGATGGAGGCATCACGCCGGACGCAAGACCCTACTACGCGATGGAGTACGTGGATGGCGTGCGGATCGACCACTATTGCGACGAGGCTGGTCTGACTATCGTCGAGCGCCTTCGACTGTTCGTCGCCGTCTGCCGCGCAGTACACTACGCCCACACAAACCTCGTCGTGCATCGCGACCTCAAGCCTAACAACATCCTGGTGACCGGCGACGGCGTCCCCAAACTGCTCGATTTCGGCATTGCCAAGCTGCTGAGTCCCGACCTGGATGAAGAGAGTACGCTCACCCGTTCGGGTGACCACCGGCTTCTGACGCCCCGCTACGCCAGCCCCGAGCAGATGCGCGGCGAGTGCGTCACGACGACCAGCGACGTCTATTCCCTCGGGCTCGTGCTCTTCAAGCTCCTTACGGGGAAACTACCGAAGCAGCCCGGCACACCCGGCGCCCCGGGCGGTGAAGTGGTTTGTGCCTCTATCCCCGTCGAACCTCCGAGCAGGGCCATACTGCGCACGGCGGAACGACATGACTCACCGCACGCCGACGGTTCACCGGAGGCCCGGACATCAAGCGGCGTCACCCGCGACCCCAGCGCGCGCTCGCTACGGCGCCAACTTCGCGGAGACATCGACAATATTGTCTGCATGGCGCTGCGCTGCGAACCCGCGCTGCGGTATGAGTCGGCGGAGCAATTCGCTTCCGACATCCTGCGGCACCTGGACCGCCGCCCGGTCATTGCCTGCCGCGACACGATCCGCTATCGGGCATCCAAGTTCGTCCGCCGCAACAAGGCAAGCGTCGTCAGCGCGATGCTGCTTCTGATCACGCTTACAGCGGGCATCGTCGCAACTTCGTGGCAGGCTCGACTCGCCCGCGTTCAGCGAGATCTCGCGATGGCTGAACGCGATCACGCAGAGACTGTCACATCGTTCCTGCAGACGACGCTGTTGTCCGCCAGCCCCTTCCGGCGCGGTGCGGACACCAACCTGTACGAGCTTCTGCACGACGCCGAAGCGCGTCTCGAACTGGAACTGGCTGGAGATCGCAAAGCTCGCGCTGATGTACAGCATGCCATCGGCAAGGCCTACGCGGCGCTGGAGATCCCGCACCTGGCCGAAAAACACCTCCGCGCCGCCATTGCGTCCTACCGCCAACTCTACGGCACCACGCACGGCGATCTCGCGGAATGCCTCACCGTGCTCGGTTCCATGCTGGCCGCCCAGACCAACAACGAAAGCGTGGCGATCCTGACGGAGTCACTCGACATGCGCCGCGAACTGTTCGGTGATCGCCATGTGCTTGTGGCGGATACGCAGTGTCAGCTTGCTCGCGCTTACTATGGAGCTTCGCGGCCAGTTCAGCTCCAGCGGGCAGAGACGTTGCTGAAGGATTCCGAGGTGATCTATCGCAAACATTCCGCCGTCGGCGACATGCGGTTGGCGGACTGGAACGACCACCTCGGTCGACTTCGGATGTGGCAGAATCGTTTCGAGGAAGCCATCACGCTGCACCTTGCGGCTTTGGCAACATATCGCGATGCCAACAACGAGACACATCCGCGAGTCCCCTTGATTCTCAGGCACCTTGGCTGGGCGTACGCCAATTCAGGCCGGTACGCGGCTGCTCGCGAGATCTTTGACCGGTACGGGACTCAGATGCGGACCGTGTATGGATCAGGTTGGGAGCACGAGGGCGCCTGGCCACTGGCGCATCTTGATATCGCCGAGGGGAACCCCGCGGACGCCTTGCGCCGATATCACCTCTGGCTTGTCGGACGCTGTCGGAGCATACGGTCTCATTTCGAGGTCGATTCGGACGCACATTCGATACTTCAAATGCTCAGCGAGATCGAAGACCCGGTCGGACATCCCGGGTTGGCCGCGCCGTACCGCGAACTTCTCACGCGACTCGGGGAGCGGCACTTGCTTCCAGACCTACGGGCCCCGGGAACGATGTTTCAACTCGGACAAACCTACTACCAGCTGGGGGCCTATTCCGATGCGGCGATCCTCCTGCGCGGATGCATCACCCTCCGCAAGACCCTACTTCCCGATGCCCCATGCACGCTCGCCCACCGATTGCTCAGTGCCACCTTGGCGGCGCTCCAGGAGCACGACGAGGCGGATAAGCACCTGCTGACCGCTCGCGGGCTCTTTACCAACTAGGTCGGCGACGGGAGGGGCGCAACCGCAAGACGTGCCACGTGCCACAACATCGACACCTGATGTGTGAAAGGCCGCAGTTCCTAGACCCGGAAAGTACGGGTCGCACCCTGCCGGATCCATACTTCTTCAACGGACTGCTAACATCGCCCGCCCCTCAAACGAGGGTCGTCCGCATCTCTTCACTGACAACTGACAACTTCTTTACTCCTCCTAACACCTGCCCCCGGCAAGAAAGCCATCCAGGGACGTTGCAGCGCTTCGGTGGCCTCAACACCTCCGGATCCATGTACGGCAGGCGTGGGTTGCCCCATGTCAAGCGGCGTTCGCTTCCTTGTGTGGATGGCGTTCGAAGGCCGTTGCGCTTGGCGACTGAACAACGTAACCGCTGCCGTTTCCAAAAACGTCCGCGCTGTTTCGAGCCAAACGCTCCCTCACGGTCGCGGCTCGGACAGACAGTCTTGGAAGAGGCGCGCTGGCTGAAAACGGTGCAGAACCTTACTGGAACCGGCACTAGGACGCGGCGTTCGGCTCCACCTTCCGGGGGATCAGGAACAGGGTCTTACACTGTTCGCAGTGATGCTGCGTACCTCGGCGCGCCTCCGGAAGGAGTGCCACTTTATGGCAGTGCGGACAGTACGCGCCGACGCGGGACCCTCGCTCGCCCAGCGGACCGAGTCGCTTGGCAAGGGGGCGTGGCGAGGCCTCTTTTGGCTCGTCCGGCGTCGGTGTCGGTGTCGGCGGGCGTCGGGAGGGGCGCTTCACCGGCGCACGTTTTTTTCGCTGCTGTTTCGGCGACGACGGTTGCTCGAATGCTTCGATCGATCGTCCAATTGCACCCTCGTAGCAGCGGACAAACAGTAGCTCGAACTCGCGGTGCTGCAAAGCACGCACCACAAGAACCGCGGGGTGGCCCAGTTGGCCCAGACGTGCCTGTTCAAAGGTGTCCGCGAACGCATGCGGTTCCCAGGCTTCCCCCATTTTGACGATGCGCTTGAACCGTTCGAGTACACGGTCCAAGTCGGACCTGATCGATTCGATGGCATAGCTTGCCAACGGTTCAAAAAGTGCGTGGTCGCCGAGTTCGCGCAAGAACTCTTTGGAAGGGGTTACGTCGCCGACTTGCCGTGACCGTATGGCTTCAATGTACAGGCGCTCCGGGTCATGGGCGCCCTGGGCGTACATACCGGCCTCCGCAGGCCAACCGATCCACAGATACAGCAGGGATCGCACGGCCGCGCTGTGCCCCTCATCGGCCACCGATTTGCACTTGAGCAATTCGGCGTCGGACTGGTTGCGATCCAGTATTTCTTTACCGGACTTGTTGGGTCTCAGGTGCCACGCCAACTGAGCCGGTACGCCACCAGCCAGCATCAAGACGTTCGCGACAGCGGGACTAAAGCAAGTGGTGTTCAGGGTGGCCATGCGGTTTCCCTGTGTCAGTCTCGAAGAACCTGCGCAGCATGGGTCTATCGACCCGTTACGAGTCGATCTTGCGTCTGTTGGCCACTGACACCGGGTCCGCAAACCGTAAAGCGACTTTACTGACGGTTCGAGCATCCGCGCCCATCACGTGGACGCACGTGCCCGTGGAAGGAATCCAGCCCCGCCGCCAGCGCTTCGAACGGAATGGGCTGCGGAGGCGGCGCCCGGTGACCCAACGAACCGTGAGGGCGAATCCGGACTTCTTGCGAGAGGCCATCTCACAACAGCGATACATACCAAACCAGAACGGCCTGGAGACTCGGCTAGGCGGATGCGCGGCGTCCAACAAGAACGGGGGAACCCAATCGCCGGAACCGTTGGAAGTCGAGCCCGAGCAGATAGGCCTTGAGCCTCAGATCGGACGTAGCCAGGATCTCGACCGCGTCGCTCGGTCGCGCGAGAAACAGCTCGCTGACCCCCAGCCCATCAAGGTTCTGACCTCGTTGCTGACATCTCCGCCGGATGGTCCGGGCTCTTCTTGACGACATTCTTGTTCGCATCAGGTTCCCGGACCGCCAGGGGCGGCTCCTTTGCTCGGTTGACACCCAATTGGTTCCCATGCAGGGCTAAGCTGCACAACACGCCGCCTGGCTGAGCGAGAGGACAGTGATGTCGTCCTGCTCCACCGCGCGGTCCACGAATGAGCTCACCGAATCGCTTAGAGACCGGGCGCCGTTGTGGCGTCGGTCGGCCCTCAGGGTTCGAAGCACGCGATCCATGCCGAAGCGATTGTGGTTCCGCTTCCCCAGCGCGTCCGTCAGTCCGTCCGTAAAGCAGATGATCTCATCGCCGGGCTGTAGCGTAACTCGATGAAAAACAGGGGCACGCCACTCGTCGTCGTCCACCAGCCCCAAGGGCATCCCGTTTGACTGATACTGCTCCAACGGGCCGCCTGCCTGGCGACGAAGAATCACACTGGGATTCCCGGCGGTGGCGATCCTCGTCGAGCCGGAGTTCAAGTTGACCTCCACGGACGTAAAGGCCACGAACCGCTCGTCGAGCAGCCGCCGGATCAAACGGTTCCATCGCCTCAGCCCGGCCTGCGTGAATCCATGATGAAAGTCGCGTCCGATGGCTGCGCGAACCAGTGACGCCGCCTCGGAAGCGGAGTCGCCGTGGCCCGTCACGTCTCCGATGAAAAACCGTGCCCGATGCCGGTGCCGCTCGGAGATCACGAAGTCGCCGCCCAACCCGTCGCTCGGGCGTTGCCACTCCCCTCGCGTCCAATCAAACGCGCGAGCTTCGTTTTCGGTCGCCAACATGGGGCACCTCTTTCGCCGCCGCGGTCGGCCCCCACCGAGCCGACGCGCTACACGAAACTGTGTATCGCAAGTGCCGTGCCGATAATCCGAGTATCGTCGGAATAGTCGCAAACGCTTGTCATTAGAGGACTTACGTGAATTTGGCCAAAGGCCAACCGTTTCGGTGCGTCCGGAAATATCGGGAAATGAACACAAATGAAGAGATATGCCGAGAAGCTGGCCGGGTAGCGTGAACGTGGGTCGTCCCGACCTCGGGACATCCATGCGGCGCTTGAGGTCGAGCACCTGTGGTCGTTGCCAATGCTCAAGCCGGCTCCGGGACACCCGCGTCACAACCGCCGCACGCGCCGGGCTCCTCGCATCGCCACCAACCCGGCGCAAACGGCCATCCACCCTACCGCGCCAAGCGCCCCGCACGCGCCGCAGGCCGGCGTGCCGGGTCGTAGCACGGCTGGTTCCGGAGGGTCGTCCACGCGAATGCAACCGTCGGCATCGACTTCGGAACCGAGCGGTGTGTCGATGCACCGATCGTCGCCGTCCAAGACGCCGTCGGAATCCTGATCGGGCAGGGGCTGTTCGGCGGCGGGTTCCAGTGGGCAGCCCTCGCCATCCACAACCTCACCGGCGGGCGTGCCCAGACACCGATCGTTGCAGTCCGCTACCGCGTCCTCATCGAAGTCGGTGTCGGCAACGTGGCACCCGCATATGCCAGGGGCGACCTTCAGCGGATCGTCGGGACATCCGTCTTCACAGTCCGCCGTCCCATCCTCGTCGATATCCAAATCTGCCGCGCCGCAGCCGCAAACGCCGGCGATGGTCTTGTCGGGATCGTCGGGGCACTCGTCGCGACAGTTGGGAGAGCCGTCGTCGTCCGCATCGCTGTCGGCCAATCCACAACCACACGCTCCGGGCGTGGTCTTGTTCGGATCGGTCGGACACAGGTCAAGACAGTCGGGCATCGCATCACCGTCCGTATCGAAATCCGGCGTCCCGCAGCCGCAGACGCCGGGTCCGGTCTTGGTTGGGTCCGATGGGCAAAGGTCTTGCGGACCGCCGCCGCCCGGATCGTCGCAGCCGGGTAGCGCGATGGCTCCGCACGTTCCATCCGCGCATTGGTCCGTCGTACACGGATCGCCGTCGTCGCAGTCAGAATCGACCGCGCAGCTCACACAGCGCTCGCCCGCCTCGTCACAGACTTGCCCCGGGCACAGCGCGGCCTCCGCCCGACAACCCTCGAACAGGTCACAGGTCTCCACACCGTCACAGAACACGCCGTTGTCGCACAGAGCGTCGTCAGGGCCATGCATGCACGCGCCCGCGGTTTCGTCACACAGATCGAGGGTGCATGCCACGCCGTCGTCACAGGATGGAGGCGCCCCCGGACCACATCCAAGCAGCGGATCACAAACCTCCGCGCCGTCGCAGAACAGGCCGTTGTCGCACGCGCCGTGTTCGGGCTCGTGCGTACAGCCGTCAACTGCCTCGTCGCATTGGTCCAACGTGCAGATGACCTGGTCGTCGCAGTCAGGGGCAAGGCCATCGTGACACCCGCTCGCGGCGTCGCAGGCCTCGGCACCGTTACAATAGAAGCCGTCGTCGCAAGAACCGTCGTCCGGCACGTGCTCGCAGGCATCGACCTCCTCGTTGCACGCATCCACGGTGCATCCGACGCCATCGTCGCAATCGGGCGGCGTGCCGGGAAGGCAGCTTTGCACCGGATCACACCTTTCGAGCCCGTCGCAGAAGCGGCCGTTGTCGCAGTCCGACGCTGCATTCACGTGCGCGCAGCCCGTCTGAGGATCACACGAATCTTGGGTACAGGCGTCGCCGTCGTCACAATCGAGCATGGAACCCGCGACGCAGACGCCGTCGGCACAGATGTCGCCGGTCGTGCATGCGTCGCCGTCCTCACAGGGCTCCGTGTTGTCATCGTGAACACAGCCGGATGCCGGGTCGCAGGTATCCGTGGTGCATGTGTTGCCGTCATCGCAGTCCGGCACCGGTCCGGGGGCACAAACACCGCCGGTGCATCGATCGCTTACGGTGCATGGGTCCCCATCGTCACAAGCGGTTTCGTTATCCTCGTAGACGCACCCTAAGGCGGCGTCACAGCGGTCGTCCGTACACTCGTTTTCGTCTCCGCACTCGATGGTGTCGTGGACGCACTGACTCGTTCCCGCATCGCACCGGTTGATGTGGCACGCGTTGCCGTCGTTGCAGTCGGCATCGATCTGGCACGGCTGCTGAAACTCGTACGCCCCCATATCGACCAGAGCCACCGCGCCGGGCGGATTTCCCGTGTCCGTCGTGCCGGGGTCGTCTATCAACCGTTGTCGCCCGGCCAGATCGAACACCACCCCGGCAGGTAGGACCGTGTTGTCACCCGCGTCGATGCCGGGTGAGCCGGGCAAGAGGCGCAGGTCGTCATCCAGCGTCCCGCTGAGGTCGTCAACGCCGTCGGCGTCGGCGAAGAGCGGCTCGTCTTCGATGTTGCCTTCTCCGGCATGGCCGCCCGCGACCACGCTGAACGAAACGGCGGCCGAGCCGGCGATCTGTGCGGCCGAACTGCCTCCGCCATCCGTGGCGTTTCCCCAAAGAATGGAGTTGACGACCCGATGCCCACCGCCGGCCAGCGCCCCGCCGGAGGTGTCGGCCCGGTTCATGCTGAGTGTGCAGTTGATCAGCGCGGCGCCGCCGAAAACCGCGCCGCCGGACCCGCCGAGGTTGCAACCGGCGCGGTTGCCGGAGAAAAGGCAGTTCACAAGCGTGGGTCGGGCTTGATTGACGTTGTACATGGCACCGCCCAGCGCACCGCTCCCACCGACTTGACAGGCCAATGCATGGTTGCCCAGAAACGCGCTGTTGATGAACGTGGGACCACCGCCGTCGATGTATACGCCGCCGCCATGCGCGCCCTCGTTGCCAATGACGGTGCAATGGCGGATGGTCGAGGCGGCGTCGATCAGTAACAGGCCACCGCCGACGTCCTGGAGCGTGCTGGTCAGACCGTTCGCCCGCCCGCCGGTGATGGTGAACCCGCCGAGCCGCGCCGTCGGCCCCGTCCCGATTGCGGTGACCACGTGGAAGACGTTACTGGGCGCACCCAAATGGACGATGTTTCCGTCGAGGATCGTTTCGTTGGTGCCGAAGTTACGATCGACCAGATCGAAACTCCCAGGGTCTTCGTTGCCGGAAAAGCCGCCGCAGAGTGCCACGCCGTCAACCAACAGGAAGGTCGCGGATCGGCCGGTCCCAGGCGTGTACCGTCCGGCCGCCACCCAGATGCGGGCCTCGCCCTCGACATTCGCCAGCGCCGTCTGAACGTCGGTCCAGGCGTCAAGCCAACTCAGCCCCGTGCCGGCCCCCTCAGCGTCGTGCTTCACGAATCGAACGGGCTGCGCCAAGGCACCATCTGCCGCCAGAAGTAGCGCAGTTGCCGCTAGCAACACGAATGGCCACAGCAGAACCCGGGTCGCTGTCCTGTCCACGCTCATGGACACTATATCGAACCGGCGAGCCGAGATCGTCCTGCCCGTTCCGGCGTGGCGGCGTAGCGGAGGCGGTGAGCGCCCGTCATCAAAGCCCGCTGTTCGCGGCAGAGACGGGCGCGTGGCATGCCCAAGCCACAGGCGCGGGCAGGTTTGATCCTACGCAGATTCTCTCGTCGAAGGGCCGGGTGGGCTCATCATGATTGGCCGGACGTAAGGTCTTCGACGTTCGATCATCGTGACCCCACCCATCACTGCGCGATGGATGGGCCATCCGGCCTACGCGGATTCCCTCGTCCGAGGCCACATGCCCGCGCTTCGCTTGGGCATGCCACACAGGCGCGTTTTCCGCTGCGCGATCCCACATGCGTCCGCCACGGGGCGCCTAGCGGTCGCCGTCCAGCGCTCCTTCATCGATCCGCAGAACAGTTTGCAACAACACATTGGCGCCGTTGGCCATGTCCTTCGTACGTGTGAACTCTTTCGGTGAGTGACTGATCCCGCCGACGCTGGGAACGAAAATCATGCCGGTCGGCGCGATCCGGGCCAT
Source organism: uncultured bacterium (assembly GCA_965371245.1). Lineage (GTDB taxonomy): Bacteria > Planctomycetota > Phycisphaerae > UBA1845 > UBA1845 > CBDUXT01. The sequence goes on from CBDUXT010000103.1 coordinate 15,778, forward strand.
GTCCTGCGCATCGTGGCCGGCACCGCTGGGCATCAGCTTATAGCTGAGTCCCAGGTCGCGGGCGGCGGATGCGATGATCTCGCGCATTCGCTCGTCGGTCGGCGCGGGAACCGCCGTCGCGTCGATCGCCGAGAAGCTGATCGGCGTTCCGCGCTCTTGGGCGATGATCTGGGCCTCACGGCGAATGCGTTGATAGAGCATGTCGATCTTCCCGGCCGACAGATCACGCAGTTCCAGGCTCATGACCACCTTGCCGGGAATCACGTTCGGTGCCCCCGGTTCGGCGCGGATTCGTCCCACCGTGCCCACCTGTTTGCCGGGGACGCTGGTGACGATACGGTTGACGGCCAGCACCAACTCGGCCGCCGCCAACAGGGCATCGCGCCGCTTGTTCATGGGCGTGGTTCCCGCGTGGTTGGCGAAGCCCTCGATGGTCACATCCCACCAGTTGATGCCGACAATCCCCTCGACGACGCCGATCTGAATCTTCTCGTCGTCGAGGATGGAACCCTGCTCGATGTGCAGCTCGATGAAGGCCGCAATCTCGCCCTTGCGGCGAGCGACCTTTGTGAGCTTGTCGGGGTCGCCGCCGATGAAGGCGATCCCATCGCGTACGGTCTTGCCGCTGTGGCTGACGACGCTCAGCGCGGCCGGGGTCAACTCGCCGGCCATCGCCCGGCTGCCGATCAGTCCGCCCTCTTCATCGGCGAAGACAACGACCTCCAGCGGGTGGCGCGTCGTGACGTCGTTTTCATGCAAGACCTGCGCGCATTCAACCGCGCTGAGCGAGCCGACGTCGCCGTCGTAGTTGCCGCCGTGCGGCACGGAATCGGTGTGTGATCCGAACATAATCGGCGGCGCCTTGGGGTCGCGACCCGCCCGGCGACCGATCAGGTTGCCGGCCGCGTCGATCGTCACCTTCAAGCCGGCCTCGCGCATCAACCCCGCGACATAGGCCCGCCCGGCCACGTCCGCGTCGCTGAACGCCACACGGCTGACACCGCCGTCGGCATTTCGCCCGAACTCGGCGAGCTTCTTGATTCGCGCCTCAAGTCGCTTGGCGTTGACGCGGAGGTCCATCGCCGGCGTCTGTGCGTTGGCCGGACGATGGCCGCAGAAGCAAACCGCAAGAGAGACGACAAGGATCGAAATCGGCAAATGGCGTGACATGGTTCTATCTCCTAAGGCGAGCCGCGTTCTCGAGAGGATACCCTAGTGCTTCGACATGACTCGTTCAACGGGTGGCGCGCGGTGGCATGGGCAAACTCGTTTGCCCGTGCTCTTCCGATCGCCTAGACGGGCAAGCTGCCGCTTGCCCATGCCACCCATCAAATCACGAGTGTCAACGCACCAGTGCCGCTTCCGAAAACGTCGGCGCTGTTTCGAGCCAACCGCTCCCTTACCAGCCTGTTGAAAAAGTGTGGCATCGGCTTCCAGCCGGTGAGGCCGTTAGCGCTTACCCCCTTGGGCGGCTGGCATGGCTCACGCTTGCGTGACCATGCCGTATCCTTCGGCCAGGTGTCCCGTTGGGACAGGACGGGATACTCTGGCGCTGGTCGGATCGTCCGTCCGCCAACCTTCGCCAAGAGCGAAGGATGGGGCACCCAACACTCTGGACCCCGAGCTGCGTTCTTCTTTTCCGAGCCGCGACCGTGAGGGAGCGGACAAGGGCCGCCGTGACAACACTCCGTCAACCCGTGTGATGCCTCGGTCGTAACAGGTCAGCCGTCTGCAATACCAAGGCAGTCGCAAGAATATTGAGAGGGGTAACCTGCGCTGGCGCACATGTGTGTGTATTTCAACGCCCATGGCATCGACGACGGTCCACGGCAAGGCCAGGGAGGGTTTGATTCAGGCTGCGCTGCGCGGTGCACTCACCCAGGCGCAAGCGCAACGCCTTTACGAGTGGGGCTCTGAAGTGGTCACGATGGCCTTGCTGGCAGCGGCCAAACACATCGTCGAGCAGAAGACACGCATTGCCGAACAAGATGCAAGGATCACAGAGCTGGAAGGAAACGGGCGCGGCGCGCAGCCGTCTCCCTCCACATTTTCGGGCATGGTGCCCATCTATACCAAGCCGAACACGCCCAAGCGACGCAAGAAGCCCGGCGCACGGCAAGGGCATCCGGGCCACCGGCGTGAAACACCCGAACGGATCGATGAACGGGAAACCCATCCTCTGAAACGCTGTCCACATTGCGACGGACGACTCCAACGCTGTCAGCGCAGTCGCAGACGGATCATCGAAGACATTCCCGAAGACACTCGCCCGGTGGTCACCGAGTACACCATTCACCGTGACTACTGCCCCAACTGCAAGAAACACGTGGAACCCGTCGTGCCCGATGCGTTGCCTCATGCAACGATCGGTCACCATCTAAATGCCTTGACTTCCTGGCTCCATTACGGCCTGGGGTGACCATCGACCAGATCGTGGACATTCTCAGAGCGTGTTTAGGAAGGCTCTTTCCGAGCCGCGCCCGTAAGGAAGCGGTCCGGTTTCGCACTCGAAATCGCTCCCTCACGGTCGCGGCTCGGTTCGTCATGACCCTTCTTATACACCCTCTCAGTTACCATTTGCAAACGAAGCTCACGCCGGGCGGTCTGATCGACGGCTGGCGGCGGTTGTCGGAGATTCTTGTTGCGTGGTATGAGCAGATCGCGGAAGAAGCGAAGAACTCCACCCACCTTCACGCCGACGAAACCGGTTGGCGGAT
>CBDUXT010000104.1:0-18047 GCA_965371245.1 uncultured bacterium
CTGCAACCCCGCCGACGGAACCCTGACCCCCATCGACGATGGGAACGAGTGTACGGACGACCAATGTGACGCGGACACTGGCCTGGTGAATCACGTACCCTTCACCGCGGGTACACCGTGTGGAGATCCGACGGAAACCGCGTGCAACGGTGCCGACACGTGCGATGGGATGGGTGTGTGCCTGACCAACGCGCTGCCGTTGAATTCGCCCTGCGGAGACCCAACGCCGACCGAGTGCGACGACCCGGACACCTGCGGCCCCACGGGGCTCTGCCAACCGAACTTTCTGCCATCCGGAGCGGCGTGCGGCGCGGGCACCGCCACGGATTGCACCTCGCCCGACACCTGCGACGGAGCAGGCGCCTGCCAAGCCAACAACGTCGGTGACGGAACCCCGTGCGACGACGGGGCCTTTTGCACGGTGAGCGAATCGTGCGCGAGCGGCATCTGCGGCAACGCCGCGCCCAGAGACTGCGGCGACGGGCTCGATTGCACGATCGATGCGTGCAACGAAGGGGCGAGCGCCTGCGACAACGACTTGATCGTGGATCGCTGCCTGATCGACGGTGTGTGTCGGACAGACGGTGATCTGAACCCGACCAACGATTGCCAGGAATGCAACGCAACCGTGAACAACCTGTCGTGGTCATTCCGTTCGGCGGGAAGCGTATGCGACGACGGTGACGCCTGTACCGGCACCGGTCGAGAGGGTATCGGCGTGGACGTTTGCGACGGAATCGGTGCCTGTGCCGGGGTGCCGGACCCGGACTGCAACGACGACTGCGCGTTCGCCATCGATGCCTTCGAGGGCGTGAACCTCAGTAACAACGACAACCGCGCCCCCGACGACGCGGAAGCCTCCTGCCAGCCCGAGTCCAACAACGACGTCTGGTTCGCCTACACCGCCACGTGCGACACGACCGTACTTCTCACCACGACGGGCAGCCTGTTTCTTCCGTCGAACGATCCAGTCCTTTCCGTGCTGGATGCATGCCCGGTGGGAGGCGGCATCGAGATCGCATGCGACGACGACAGTGGCGTCGATCTCCAAGCTGCCTTGACCTTCGCGGCTTCCGCCGGCACGACCTACCTCATCCGAATCGCCGGATTTGAGACCAACACGGGCGACATCGTCCTGAACATCTCGACGGTGGATGACTGCCTCATCGAGGGACTGTGCCATACGCGCGGCGTGGTCAACCCCGCCAACGGTTGCGAGGTTTGTCTGCCCGAGCTTTCATCGACTTCATGGTCGCCCCTCCCCGAGGGAAGCGCGTGCGGCGACGGCGCGAACACTGAGTGCGACAACCCGGACGCCTGCAACGGGGCCGGCGTGTGCGAGTCGAACCCCAAACCCGACGGAACCGTGTGCTTGGACGAAGGGAACGAGTGTACCTTCGACCTGTGCGAAGCGGGCGTGTGCGGGCATCCGCCTCGCCCCACCGGGACGGCCTGCGGCAGCGGTGAAACGAGCGAGTGCGACAACCCGGACACCTGCGACGGCACCGGAATCTGCGAGCCCAATTTCGAACCGATCGGGTTGCCGTGTGGTGACGCGGGTGACAGCCAGTGCGACCATCCGGACGCCTGCGACGGATCCGGGGGTTGTGACGCCGGGCTTGAACCCGATGGGACACCCTGCGACGACGCGGAAATATGCACAGGCGACGATGCGTGCGAAGCCGGCGCGTGTGGCGGTACGCCAATCGCCCAAGCGCCCGCGGTGGCGCCATCGGGACCGCGCTATCTTTCCGTCACGCCTCTGCCAACCGGAACCGTCGCACCGGTCGCACTGAGACTGACCTCGCCGGACTGGCCATGCCTCAACAAGTTCATCAATCAGAGCGGCCGGCTTGGGGACGTCCCTGTCGAGCTGACCCCCGACGAGTGGGGTACCGTCTTGGTGACGGGACAAGACATCGTTCCAGACACGCGCTACAGCGTGCGCGCAGAGTGCTCCGTCGGCGCGTTCGTGACCGCCGGAGCGATCGCCACCACCGCGATATGGGGCGACGTGGCGGGCTTCTTCATGAATGGCCGGTGGGGTCCGCCCAACGGGATCGTGGACATCAGTGACGCGGTCGCCCAACTCGACGCCTTCTCGGGCAGTGCGTCCGCGCCGCCGACGGAGCAAGTCGATATTTGGCCCTGCCTTCCGGACGGCCGCATCGACATTCTTGACATTGTCCAGACGCTTGACGCCTTCTCCGGCAGGGCGTATCCCTGCCCTGACCCGTGTAAGTAGCGCTAGGGACTATCGCGAACCCGCATACTCGGTCATGCGTTCCTCAAAACGCCGCAAGACTCGGCGTCGTTCCAAGAGGGTCTGGTACGCGTTACGAACGTCGAGCCCCACCGAGGGCATGGCTCGCGAGGATCCGGGCGTTAACGGGAATCTCAATCCGCGGCCTTCGCTGCAAGGTTCCATGCGCCATTTCCCTCTTCGTGGCTGACGCCAAGGGTATCGTCGGCCATCCTCTGCACGGAGAGGGAGGACGCTCCGCGGAAACCGACCAGGCAGGCCGCCCAGCGAGGCGTCATGGGAAGTCCGGCCCACCCGCCGGCATGATGCTCGATCCTGGTACACGACCGACACAATCTACCCTCCGGCATGCCTAAGCAACCGCGGAAAGCGAGCGAATGTCCACAAGAAGGCATTGAAGCACCGAGGTGGAATCTTGTATCATACATGGTTGAGTGTTCGGAGTCGGTTCGACACCGGCAAGCTGGAAAACGTCGGATTTGAGGAATACCAGCCCGATTCCGTGGGTTCACTCCAAGTAGCGGGCTCTGTACATCGTCGGTTCTCTCACGAGAACTTCCGGGGCAAAGAGAACCGACACCACGCGGGGGGGGGTCGAACCAAACCCCAACGCAGCCAAGGCCCTGCGGTCGAAACCCGCCCCAAACCGGGGGATCGTTCGGTACTGACAAGAACGCCGACGTCGCCGGGGGCTGCACGATGCCTCGTTATGCGCAAGAAGCCCAGAGCGTTTATGGAGATAGGCGACCCGACGTGAGGATGGGCTCGGATCACAAGTCGAACCAACCAGGAGGAGAACTTTCAATGACATCTCGAATTCGTCTCGCGCAGTTGGTGCTACTCGGCGTGATTGCTGTCGGAGCGCCACGCGCCCGCGCCACGTTCCACGTCATGCAAATCGAACAGGTCATCGGCGGCGTCCATGGCGATACCACGGCCCAGGCGATTCAACTTCGCATGCGGCTGGGCGGCCAGCTCTTCGTTTCACTATCCCGCATCCGAGCCTGGGACGCGGCCGGCCAGAACCCGGTGATGATCATCGACCTCACCAGCGACGTATCGAACGGGTTACTCGGTGAACGTGTTCTCATCGCCAGCGCCGGGTTCACAAGCCTGACGAGCCCCGCCACCGTACCCGACTTCACGATGACGAACCTCATTCCCGAGGCCTATCTCGCGGCCGGAAGCCTGACTTTCGAGGACGACTTTGGCACAATCTTCTGGCGCTTGAGTTGGGGCGGGAATGGCTACACAGGCTCGAACGCCGGCTCGATCACGAACGACCCGAACGGCAATTTCGGCCCACCCGTCCCGGACGCGCTACCGTCGAGCTGCTCTTTGGCCCTTCAGTTTCAAGGCTCTGCCAGCGCGTTAAGCACGCAGAACATAGACGACTACAGCCTGACGGACGCGCCCGCCGTCCTCACCAACAACGCCCGTTTGAGTTTCACGGTCAATTCGCTACCCGGCGTATGCTGCAGCGACGGTGAATGCGAGGACGGCATCGGATGCACGATCAATACCTGTAACGCCGGGACTTGCGCTGAAGCCCTTCCAGACGACGCGCTGTGTGACAACGGCAGTGTGTGCGACGGCGAAGAAACGTGCGATCCCGCGCTCGGCTGCCAAGCCGGCACGCCGCTCGACTGCGACGACCTGACGGCATGCACACTTGACTCCTGCGACCCCGCCACAGGATGTATGAACGCGCCGGACGACGGAGCGTGCGGGGATGACGGTGTGTTTTGCAACGGGGCGACGGTTTGCCGATCGGGCGACGGTTGTGTCGCCCAGGGCGACCCCTGCGCAACGGGCGAACTGTGCCGAGAGGACACCGACACCTGCGAACCGCCGATCACGATTTCTCTGGCGACCGTCGCCGACGGGTTGGTTTCGCCCGTACAAGTGACCCACGCCGGTGACGGCTCCGGGAGACTCTTCATCCTCGACCAGGCCGGGCAGATTCGTATCGTCGAAAACGATGTCCTGTTGGTCGATCCGTTTCTCGACATCAGCGACAGAATGGTCACGCTGAACACGGGGTTCGACGAACGCGGCGCGCTGGGGCTGGCCTTTCATCCGGACTACGCAGCCAACGGACGGTTCTTCCTCCGCTATAGCGCCCCGCGCGCCGGAGTCGATGGCGAACCCTGCTTCGGCACCAGCCGCGGTTGCCACACGGCCGTCGTGTCGGAGTTTCTGGTCATCGTCGGCGAACCCAATCGCGCCGACCCTGCTTCGGAAGTGGTTCTGTTCACGGTGGACGAGCCTGAGTTCAACCACAACGCCGGGGCGGTGGCATTCGGACCGGACGGGTTTCTCTACTTGTCGTTCGGCGACGGTGGCGGGCGCGATGACGGTCTGTCCAATGCGTCGCTTCCGCATGGTCCAATCGGCAACGGGCAGAACATCGACACCCCGCTCGGCGCCGTGTTGCGCATCGACGTGGACAGTGCCCCGGACCCAGGCCTGGCCTATGCCATCCCGCTGGACAATCCGTTTGTGGGCGGTCCCGGGCTCGATGAAGTTTTCGCCTATGGGTTCCGCAACCCGTTCAAGTTTTCCTTTGATGACGGGCCGGGCGGCGATGGGTCACTCTACCTCGGCGACGTCGGGCAGGAACTCTTCGAGGAGGTCAACATCGTCGTAAGCGGCGGCAATTACGGGTGGGTGATTCGAGAGGGAGCCCACTGCTTCGACCCCAACGCCCCCACGACGCCTCCGGCCACTTGTGACGAAGTCGGAACCATGTTGGGCGATCCGCTCATCGACCCGGTCAGCGAATATATCCAGCCCATTCTCTGCTTGACCAACGCGGACTGCGCCGCGCTTGGTGTGGACTGTGGTACGGGCGGGCTGTGCCTGGACGAAGGCGGCATCTCGGTGATCGCCGGGTCCGTCTACCGGGGGTCGATGTTTCCGGCGCTGGTCGGACGCTTTGTCTACGGTGACTTCAGCGCCTCGTTCGGCATTCCGACCGGGCGTATCTACTATTTTGACACGACGGGTCCGGATGCCTTCGTACGTCGAGAGTTCAGCCTTGGGCCCGACGGCGCTCCGCTTGAACGTTTCGTCAAGGGGATGGGCGAAGACGAGGCCGGCGAGCTGTACGTTTGCGTAAGCAGCGTGCTGGCGCCGACTGGAACCACCGGTGTTGTATTGAAGATCTCGCAGCCCCTTCCCACGGTCTCCGGCGTGAGTCCGCGGTATCTGCGTATTGTCGTCCCATCGAACCCCGCGCCGTTTGGACTGGTCGTTACCCCGGGTTGCGGCGGCACGGCGAGGCATGTCGGTCTGCCATCGGGTCCCGAAAACACCGCCTTACTGGTCGATGACCCGGCGGACGGCGCGTTCCTCACATCCGACGAGTGGGGTGCGGTGGTGCATGTGACGGGCGCGGACATCGTGCCGGATACGCTGTATGAAGTGCGGATGAACAACGGCACGGCCGTCGCGCCGAACCTTTCATCGGGCGTGACAGCCCGGACGGCGCTTTGGGGCGATGTGGTCGGCGCGTTTGAGAACGGGGCGTGGACTCCCCCGAACGGGAGTATCGGCATCGCTTCGGACACGGTGGCGATGCTGGATCGGTTCTCGTCGTCGCCATCGGCCCCGCCGCTGTTCCAGACGGACCTCGTGGGCGTGGGAGCGAACGGAATCGAGTGCCAGCCGGACTTGGGCATTGATATTCTGGATATTGTCAGTACCGTGGATGCCTTCTCGGGCATCGGCTACTCGGCCTTCACGGGGTGCGCGGAGCCGTGCCCGTGATCACGGCGCCGCACCCACCGGAACAGCGGCCGCATCGCCACGAGAATTGACACCGTTCCGCTTCCGGGTGGATCGTTTCACAAGGGAACTTCATGAAAGACGCGACGTCTCAAGTCGCCCGCGCCGCCCTACTCGTTGCGCTGTTCTCGGCGAATGCCGCCGCGCAGCTCGCCGTCTTGCAGCCGACTTTTTCGTTCGAGGCCGCTGCGGTGAACGGCGTACCCCTCAAGGAGAACGCCACCGGCGAGATTACCGCGTACCGAGGCGACGTGATCCTGTGCGAGATTTACCTTCGGGACTGGTCACCGAACCAGGAGTTACTTCGCGGGTATGTCGCCAGCCTTGACGATCCGAGTTGGATCAGCGGGAGCACGGGCTCCATCAAACCGGTTGACCACGAACAGACGGCCGCAAACGACGTGGCGAATGAGGGCCATGTATTCATTGATGATCTCCATCCCCTGTCCATCGCCAAGCTAACGGCCATCGTGGACCCAATCCGCTATCGCTTTCGCGGCTTCTTCACCGACATCGACGACGCCTTACTCAGCCCGCAGGACGGTACCAAGCGCTACTGCGGCAGTGTCCGAATGAAGGTTTCCAACGACGCGTCGGGCACGTTCACACTGCGACTCGATCCGGCGAGTTCCGTTTTAGAGGACAGCAAGCGCCAAAGGCTTGGTCCTATCGACTACGAACCCCTCAAGATTCACGTCCTGACCAATGTGTTGCGCGTGATAGAAAGCGCGCCGCCCAGCGGAAGTATCAACGCGCGGCGCCCTCATCGACCGGGTGCCGGGTGGGACCGATCGGTCCTGACCTTCGACGCGGACACCGAGGCCATCACCGCGACGGATTTCGCGGTGGAAGACGGAACGTACGCCCCCCCCCGTGTTCAGCGCGTGGTGCCGGAGGGTAGGCGCATCACGGTCATCCTGGACCGCCCGATCAGCGCGGGCCGATGGACCGCCATCACGCACAAGGCCAGCGGCACCGGGACACGGATCGGATCGTTGCCGGGCGATACGACCGGCAACGGGCTTCTTGATCGCGAAGACGTGTTCGCCGTGTTCAAAGAGCCGGGCGACACGGAGCTGCCTCTCTACCAAATCGACGTGGACGGTGACGGACGTCGCGGCTTGCGCGACGCCTTGCGAGCCATCGAGTTGTTGCAGGGTCCAGACGTCTATCGTACCAAGCTCAGCAAGTAGACGCCGAATCGTTGCGGAACTCGACGCCGCGCTGCTTCCGGATGGATCGTTTCGCGAGGAAACTTCATGAAAGACATGACCTCTCAGTTCGGCCGCGTCGTCGCGCTCCTTGCCGTACTCGCCACGAACGCCGCCGCGCAACTTGGGGTTCGGAACCCGACCTTCTCACTTGAGGCCGTTGCGGTCAACAAGGTTCCTGTTTTGGAGACGTCCAGGGGAGAGATTTCCGTCAACCGACGCGATGTGATCCTTTGCGAAATCTACCTTCGGGACTGGTCACCGGACGGGGAGTTGCTTCGCGGGTATCAGGCCGACCTCGAGGATCCCAGTTGGATCAGCGGCGACACGGGTTCCATCAAGCCCGTGGACCACGAGAAGACGGCCGCCAAGGCGGTGGCTAACGAGAACAGTGTCTTCATCGATGAGCACCATCCCCGGTGGATCTTCGGGAAGACCAAGATGATCACCTCACCCGACAAGGTCGGCTATCGCTATATGGGCATGGTCACCAACCCCGCGAACGCAAGACGCCATCCGCAGGACGGCACGAAGTACTACTGCGGAAGCCTTGTGATGAGGGTCTCCAGCGACGCGTCGGGCACGTTCACACTGCGACTCGATGTGGCCAATTCCCTCCTGCTGGACCCCGAATCCCAGCCCATCATTCCGATCGACTACGAACACCTCAAGATCCACGTGCGGACGAACGTATTGCGCGTTCTGGTGAGCGCCCCCACCACCGGAAGCATCAACGCGCGGCGGCCTCATCGACCCGGTAGCGGGTGGGACCGTGCGGTCTTGACGTTCGATTCGAATACCGAGGCGATCACACCGACCGATTTCGCGGTCGAAGACGGAACGTATGCACCGCCGCGGGTCCAGCGCGTGGTGCCCGACGGCAAGCGCATCACGGTTGTCCTGGACCGCCCGATCAGCACGGGCCGATGGACCACCATTACGTACACCCCCAGCGGCACCGGGACGCGACTCGGATCGTTGCCGGGCGATACCACCGGCAACGGCGTCCTCGATCGCGATGACGTCTTCGCCGTGTTCGCGGAGCCCGGCGGCACGGAGCCCCCTCTCTACCAAATCGATGTGAACGGTGACGGGCGCCGCGGGATCCGCGACGCCCTGCGGGCAATCGAGCTGTTGCAGGACCCCGACGTCTACCGAACCAAGCTCAACGACTAGTGCCGCGACACAAATGGATTGATGGGTACGACGTTCCGGCGCTCCAGGCCGGGTTCTGCGACGAACGACATGGCGGCGCTGCGCTTGGCCATGGCACCCACCATTTCACGCGTGTCGGACGACCAGGCTGCCGGATCGAAGCGCTTGGGCAATGGAACCGTTCGCGGACGGGTTGTCGCCGGGGACTGTGCAAGGCGTGCCGCCCGAGCACCTCGCGGCCTCGGTCATGCCTGGGGGACTACTCGCAGGGGTTCGGACAGGGCAAGGATGCTCCGGAGAAAGCATCGAGGGCGCTAGTCATGTCAATGATGTCGATACCCCGATCGGGCACGCAAGGCGTGCTTCCAGTACCCCACAGGTCCACCGCCTGAAGCGTCACCCCGTCCTCGAAGACACCGGAGAAGGCGTCTACGATCCGGACGACGTCCAGGATGGTCACCAACCCACCGGAGTTGTCCGTGTCGGCCCAGGCCCAGGTCTGCGCGACCAGCGGCGTAGAGCGATCAATCCCAGCGCCCGTGTCGCATTCCGTCTGGAAGGCATAAGAAGTACTCGGGCGGATCTCCTCGCCACGGACGTGAACGGTCCGCCACTCCGCGGGCGTCCTGAAGACCGGCGTGGATCCCAAACGCCCGTTCGCTTGCACGAAGGCGTTGACGCACGCAATACCCGGATCCACGCCCGTCACCACGATCGCCACGCTCGTTAGACCCGGCAACGGGGTCACATCCACATAACGCGAACCGGATGCCTGAACCGCCGGCGCCTGACACCCGCAGAGGTCATTGATTTCGTCGCACAGCGCCGGCGAATCGCAGGGGTTCCCAGAAGCCAGGCAGCCCAGAAGCGTGTTGCAAAACTCCTGGCCGTTGCAAAACTGGCCGTCGTCGCAGAACGGATCGCTCGGATCGTGGGTGCAGCTTCCTGCGACACATTGGTCAACCGTACACGCGATACCGTCATCGGCGCAATCGAGCACCGTAAAGCACTCGACGCAGGCGTCGCCGCTCTCGTCGCACAACAACCCGGGGCAGGTGTCGCCTGCTCCGACGCAAACACGATTAACGCATGTGTCCGTCGGCGTACAGAACAGCCCATCGTCACACGGAAGGCTGTTCGCGGCATTACCACAGGATCCGAACAAGCAGGTGTCAGTCGTGCAGATGTTGTCGTCATCGCAATCGGCATCGACGATACACTGCACACAGACATCGACGCTCTCGTTACACACCAGCGAGGCGCCACAGGTCGCCCCGCCGCCCATGCAGGCACCGCCGCTGCACGTATCGAAGGCGGTACAGAACAAGCCATCGTCGCAAACGACCGAATTCGGTGTTCTCACGCACACGTTCGAGACGCAGGTGTCATCCGTACACGGGTTCGCGTCGTCGCAATCGGCCGCGATCAGACACTCGACGCACCGATCCGTCGGTTCGTCGCAGATGAGCCCCGGACACGTGTCTCCGCTTCCCACACAACTCCCGCCGGAGCAAACATCGGTGACCGTGCAGAAGTTGCCGTCGTCGCAGGAGACGAAGTTGTTCGGGTTCACGCAGCTTCCCGTCGCGTTGCAAACGTCCTCGGTGCAAACGTTGCCGTCGTCACAATGCGCGGCGCTGAGGCACGCGACGCAGGCATCGAGCGATTCGCTGCAACGCAGCGGCAACGAGCATGCCGCCCCGGTACCGCCGCACACGCCGCCGGAGCACACGTCCCCGGTCGTGCAGAACAGACCGTCGTCGCACGCCAACAGATTGTTCGCGATCTGGCAGAAGCCTCCCACGCATGTGTCGGTGGTACAAAGGTTGCTGTCATCGCAATCGATGTTGAGCAGGCAGTCCGTGACCACAACGGAGTCGGTGCCGAGCGTTCCGGTCAGGTTGACACCGAGCAGCGAAGCCGCACCCAGTACGCGCGTCACGGTAAAAGCGCCCTGTGCCGGTGTGAGAGCCAGCGAGGTGGTCGGCGAGGCCTGCAGCGCGAGGAACTCAAACGTGGTGACCAACGTGCCCGCGGGCGTGACGGTGGCGCCCGTCTGGAAACTGGCTACCGCTTGATACAGAACGTCACCATCGTTGCCGGGCACCGAGCCACCGAACGGCGCGTTCAGCCCGTCCGCGCCGGAATCGTCGGGGAACGCCGACCCCAACCACTCGGTCTGTACCGGGTCGATCTTCCCGACAAGCGACAGAACCGTCGAATCCCACGCGAGGATCGCTTCAACCGTCGCCACCGGCAGGTCCGAACACGTGGCTGACCTGGCTACCAGGTCAAATCGGACCACCTGCCCCACACGCACCGTCGACTGCGTGGCCACCAGGACCAAATCCACCAGCGGGGTTCCGGCGAGCGTTCCCTCGCAGGAACCGTCCACACAAATGTCATTGGTCGTACAGATCAGACCGTCGTCACAGGCGCCGCCTTCGTTTCGGCTCTGCGCCTGGCATACTCCATTCGTTGGGTTGCACGAACCGACGTTGCACACGTCGTCAAGACTCGAGCAGTCGGCCGGCGAACCAACGCACATCCCCGCCTGACACGTGTCATCGACGAGGCAACGGTCACCGTCGTCACAGACGGTTCCGTTGATCACGGGCGTGATGATGGCGCAGTTCCCCGTCGCCCCCGCAGGGTCGCAGGTGGCCACGTTGCACTGGTCCGAGACCGCCGAGCAATCCACCGGGAACCCGGGCGCACAGAAACCGCCGGCGCATTGGTCACCAACGGTACACACATCAGCATCGTCGCAAACGATGGCGTTGTTGGTGCGTACACAGGCGCCCAGGGTGCAGAAATCGTCGGTACACAGGTTGTTGTCGTCGCAATCCGCACTCACCAGGCACTCGGCACACACATCGCCGACCTCGTTGCAGAAGGTTCCCGGGCACGGATCGCCGCTGCCGGTGCAGACCCCGGCCGTGCAGACGTCGGTGGCTGTGCAAAACGCGCCGTCATCGCACACCGTATTGTCGGCCACCGGCGTAAGCGTGTCGCAGTTGCCGGACGCGCCCACCGCCGAGCATGACGCAACATTGCATTGATCGCTCGCGGTGGTGCAATCCACGGGCAGTCCGCCCGTACACACCCCCGTCTGGCAGGTCTCGGTCAGCGTGCATGGGTCGAGATCGTCGCACGCAAGGCCGTCATTGATCGGTGAGGGCTCGCATATGCCCGTCAGCGCGTTGCAGACCCCGACGTTGCAACCGTCGTCAAGCCCCGAACAATCGACCGGCGGTCCGCCGCACACTCCGCTCGCGCAGACATCCGGCGCCGTGCAGGGAACGGCGTCGTCACACGCCCCTCCTTCGTTGGCCGGTCGTGCCTCACAGACGCCCGTCACCGCGTTGCACGTTCCCAGATTGCAGACATCGTCAAAGGCGGCGCAATCGACCGCCGTACCTTGGCAGATCCCCGCGACGCAGAGATCCGTGAGAGTGCAGATGTTCAGGTCGTCGCAGACGCCGCCCTCGTTGGTCGCAGCCACCTCACAAACGCCCGTTGCCCCGTTACAAACACCCGCACCACAGGTGCTATCCAATCCAGAGCAATCGATCGGCGTGCCCACACATAGCAGGCCCGCACAGGTGTCGCTCTGCGTACAGAGGTTCCCATCGTCACAGGCGCCGACCACCGCGGTCTCCTCGCACACGCCTGCATTGCAGACGTTCAGCGTGCAGGTGTTCCCATCGTCACAGTCGGCGTCGATGAGGCACGCCCCGGCGACCACGGTGATGGTGCCGTCGATCAACCCGGTGACAAGACCTGTCCATTGGCTCGCGCTGACGTTCGGACTCAGCGTCACATCCCAGACACCGTCGGCGCCGGCACCGGCAACAACGGGAAAGCTCGTCAGGGGACCTGAAAAGCTCGTGAGTTCCGGCTCGAAGGAGCCATTGTCGTCCACGCTGCCGTTGAGCGTGGGGGACAGACCCGGTGAATCCGTATCTAACGCGTTAAACGATCCGGCGGTGGGCCAAGGATCGCCGACCTGCAGAATGTCCACCGGCGGCGCGGGGGTGAACGTAAGCGTCCCCACCGCACCCGCGCGGGGGATCAATTCGACCAGTATCTCAAGCCCGAAGGCCATGCGATCCAGAAGCGCCCCCGAGACGACGATGTTCGTCGTGCCGCCGGGTGGCATCGCCAGGCTTGCGACCGAGAGGCTGATGGCCGGAACCACCGTAATCGTGCCGGGCGCAAGGGTGGTCGCCACATCTTTCCAGCCGCTGATGCCCGCCGAAGTCGCGAGCACAACATCCCACACCCCCGCCGCATCGGCGCTGATCGCAACCGGGAAGCTCGCGAGCGAACCGGTGAAGGTCAGCGGGGCCGCTACAAACGTACCGTTGTCCGTACTGGAGCCGTTAAGGACTGACGAGCCCGTGGCATCCGTGTCAAAGGCGCCGAAGGATCCGGCGCCGGCCCATGGATCGTCGATCTGAAGAATATCGGTCGGCGGCGCGGGCGTGAACACGACCGTACCGAGCGTGCCCGCCCGCGGGATCAACTCCACAAAAATTTCAACTCTGTCGGTTGAATCACCATCGATGCTCGCCAGGATGATGGCGTCGGTCGTCGCCCCCTGCTGGGTCACCACACTCGCCACCGAAATCAGAGCGGCCTGTCCGACGCAAACGTCAAGCGCGTCATCACACAGCATGCCGGGACACGGATCGCTACCGGCCACACACGCTCCGCCCACGCACGACTCGTTGCCGTTGCAGAACAGCCCGTCATCACAGTCCGAAGCCCCAAGACAGTCGACACAGACGTCGCTGACTTCGTCACAGAGTTGTCCGGGACAGGGAGCGGAGCCGGCGACGCACACGAGACTGACGCACGCCTCCAGCCCGTTGCAGAAAGATCCGTCATCGCAGTCGGCATCGATGGAACAGCCCGCCGGACCCACCGTGATCGTTCCGGCTATCAAGACATTAGTCAGTCCGGTCCACCGGCTGTCCGCCACCGACGTGGCCAACACTACGTCCCAAACACCGTTGGCGCTTGCATCGGCCACGACGGGAAACGATGACAACGGTCCGGAGTAGGTCACAAAATCCGCATTAGCGCCGCTGTCATCGACGCTGCCGTTTAACAAGGGCGACCCGCTGACGTCCGTATCAAGGCCACTGAAGGTCCCGAATGTGGGCCACGGATCGCCAGCCTGAGTGATGTCGGTGGGCGGCGCGGACGTGAAGGTTACGGTTCCGATCGCACCCGCGCGGGGGACGAGCTCGACGAGAATCTCGACGCCGAACGTTGATTCGTTGTTGACCGCGCCCGAGACAATGACGACCGCCGTGCTGGCCGGGGTCATCGCCAGGTTTGCCACGGAGAGCTCTGCGCCGATCAGCGCGCGTCCACCCAGCGCCGCGACCACCAACCCCATCGCCAAGATTCTGCGCACCATGCTCAGTCCCTTGCGCCGCCTACTATTGGCCACGCCCTGTGTCACGCGATTCCGTCACAGCTCCATGTATTCACGACGCCTCTCACGGAGAGATCAGCGGGAGCGCAAAGAACGCGTTGACGTCGGCGCGAACGGCGCCCACGTCGTCGAGTCGAATCCGTCCGTCCTTGTCGATGTCAAGAATGCTCGTGATCGGTACGGCAACGAACGCGTTGACCTGCTCACGAATCAAACCGACGTCGTCGAGTCTCGTCCTGCGGTCACCATCGACATCGCCAAGGTTACCCAGAAAGAAAATAGCGTCACCACCAGGGGTACCATCGCCACTGGGGAACACCATGGGGCTGCCGAACAGCTCGCCGTCGAGCTGAACACCCGCGGTGGTTACCTGAGTGGCGTCGATCGACACCTGCAGCCAGCGACGCCGCACGTGGTCGTCTGCCAGCAAGATCGTCACGATCGTGACGCCGCCGACGTCCACGGCCGTGACGGAAACATTCAACGCCACGTCGGTCATGGGCGAGAATGTCGATCCGGTGCCGGTCGTCCAGTCAAAAAGGAACGCGGCGGCGGGCGTCGTGGCGAAGGTTACGAGATTGTCGAACTCGACGCGGATCCCGGTGATCCCCCGTGTGTAGTTTGTGATGTTCGTCTGCGTCGCGATCGAGCCGGACGCCAGGAACGCGCGGCTCGTGTCGGGCTGGTTCCCAAAACGCCCGGCGTAGAACACTTCCAGATTGGCCACGTGGATGGGCGCAAAGCACGTGTCGTTCACGTCGTCGCACAACAGCGGCGCGCAGGGATCGAATCCGACCTGGCAGTCCAGCGCTACGTCGCACGTCTCCGTCCCATCGCAGAAGAAGCCGTTGTCGCAGAACGTGTCGTCCGCGGTGTTGATACATAGATCAGCAAAGTCGTCGCATGTGTCGATCGTACAAGCCACGGCGTCGTCACAAGGGAAGACCCCCGGCAGGCAATCGCTCACCGCGTCGCACGTCTCGGACCCGTTACAGAACAAGCCATCGTCGCAGTTGAGGTCGTTGGGCGTGTTGACGCAGCTTCCGGCAACGCAGTCGTCGTCGGTGCAGAGCACGAGGTCGTCACAGTCGGCGGCGACCTGGCATTGGTCACAGGTACCGGTTGTGTCGTTACAGAACTGGCCCGGCAAACAGGGGTCGCCCGTCGCTACGCAATCGAGGACGGCATCGCACGATTCGATCCCCGTACAGAACAGCCCGTCGTCGCAGATGGCGTTGTTGACGGGGTTGCTACAGGTATCATTCGGCTCGTCGCAGACGTTGATCGTGCATCCGACCCCGTCGTCACAGGGGAAGACGCCCGCCTGACAGTCATTCACCGCGTCGCAGGTCTCGGAGCCGTTGCAAAACAGTGTGTCGTCGCAGTTCAGGTCGTTTGGTGTCTGGATGCACAGGTCGGCGAACTCGTCACAACTATCGTCGGTGCAGCCGACGGCGTCGTCACAGGGGAAGAAACCCGCCTGACAGTCAGCCAAGGCGTCACACGTCTCCGAGCCATTGCAGAACACCCCATCGTCGCAGACGACGTCGTCCGGCGTGTTGATGCAGATGTCAAGGAGGTCGTCACAGGTATCGACCGTACAGCCTACCGCATCGTCACAGGGAAACGACCCCGGTTGACAGTCGGCCAGGGCGTCGCATGTCTCGGCGCCGTTGCAAAACAGGGCGTCGTCGCAGTTGGCGTCATTGGGCGTGCTCGAACACGTGTCCGACACCTCGCTGCACGTCTCATCGGTGCAACCGACGCCGTCGTCGCACGGGAAGATGCCGGCCTGACAGTCGTTGACCAGGTCGCAGGTCTCCGCTCCGTTGCAGAACAACCCGTCGTCACAGTTCAGGTCGTTCGGCGCGTTGGTGCACGTGTCAATCAGGTCGTCGCAGGAATCGTTCGTGCAGCCGACTCCGTCGTTACACGGGTCCGTCCCGAGTTGGCAATCCAGAATCGCATCGCAGGTTTCCGCCCCGTCGCAGAACAGACCGTTGTCACAGAGCGTGTCGGTCGGCGTGTTCGTGCAGAACTGCGTCAGCTCTTGACAGGTGTCAACGGTGCAGCCGACGCCGTCGTCGCAGGGGAACGTACCGAGCAGACACAAGCCGCCGGCGAAGACTTCCACACCGTTGCAAAACACGCCGTCGTCGCATGTGATCAGGATCGCTGCGGAGCCGAAGGTATTGGCCAGGAGAGTCCCGTTCGTGCTCGCCAGCGAGAACTTGGAGACGAAGGGTTCGATCCCGGGCGGAAACAGCAACGAGGTGACTCCCTCGGCGAGGGCCGTGAAGGTCATCGTCGCAATCGTGTGGTTGATCAGGATGGATCCCCCGTTGACGGTTGCGGCCCAGCTGACATCCCCATTGTTATCGACCTCGGTGATCTCGGCCCAGCCGTTATCCGGCGCAGCCAAACCAAGGTTCGTGGGAACAATATCAATCAGCGTCATCAGTGTGCTGTCGTAGGAAAACAGAGCCTGTACGCCGTTGATCGACCCGACCAGATTCGCGACGTCCAGCGTGACGGTGATGGTATCGCCCGGCGTGACAACGTCGGAACCGACGGCTACGTTGAGCCGCAGGTCGTTTGCCGCCGAAGCCGAAACCGACCCCAACGCGCATAACGCGACCCACGCCACGATCAATGCTTTCTTCCCCCGATGCTTGGTCATCCGTCAGGCCTCTACTCGGTCCATGCCACGGCGCTGCGTTGCGCGCGACCGTTCCCGCTACGAGCCGGGGTCGGTCATCGCGACGCGAAAGGCGCCGAAGTCCCCCAGGTCGATGTCTCCATCGCCGTCAAAGTCATACATGCCGCACCGGCGCTCCGGTGTCGTTGAATAGCTCGGCGGCTCGACCGGACCCACGTCACCGGTAAAACACGCCTGCATCTCCGCGAAATCGCGAATCACGATGGTGTTGTCACCATCTCCATCGCCCAGCACGGCAACCGTCAGCGCGCCGAAGTGCGTCGCGGTGTCCACGGTGTTCCATTTTGAAAAATCCCCGGGACCGCACTCGCTGATGCAGAGCTTCACGTCCCAGGTACCCAGCGCATCTTCCGACACGACGATCGGCAGAGCGACCAGATCGCCAAGGAACGTCGTCGGGCGCGGGACGGCCGACCCGTTATCGAGCGCGATGCCGTTTCGCAACAGACCGACCTGGTCCGTGTCGAAGACCGTCAACTCGCCGCCCCCCCACGGATCGCCGAGCAGGACGATGTCCTCGTCCGCAGGCCCGGTCGCCGGCGTGAACGTCACCGTCCCCGTTTCGCCGGACCGCGGGCTAAGTTCAACGAGCAACTCCACCCCGAACACTTCATCATCAAGTACCGATCCACGTGCGATCAGATCGACGATCCTGCCGGCCGGCACGGTCACGTCCGGAAACCACAAGACCGGCTGCGTAATCAACGCGCCGCCAAGGGCTCCCGTCACATCGATGGCCCCGGGCCGAAGCACCTTGGTCACGGAAAAGTCGCCCAGCGAAGCAACGATCGAAATCTGCACGCGCGGTGCGAAGCCTCGCCCGACGAACCGTAGCGTCGCGACCAGCAGGCCGGCGTCGTCCGCGGTGGCCTCGGTGAAGTTGGCGGCCTGAAACAACGCGTCGCCGTCGCCGAGGTCGTCGTTCAGCCCGTCCAGGAACGTGTCGGAGAGCAGCCCGAACTGGAAATTCCAATCCAACGGGTTCCCCCTGATCGCGTCCACCAGCTCAAGCGCGTCGGTGTCCCAGGTCAGCACCACATCCAGCCCGCTGAATGACTGCGGCGTGCCGTCATCGGAGAACGCCATCAACTTCACGTCGATCGTCGCGCCGGGGATCACCGCCTGCGGCTGCGCCACCAGGGCCAGATCGATCGCCCCTCGTGATTCCGGCGCTGCCATCGCTAGGACTCCCACGACCGTCGATACAACGGCAAGCGTGCCTCTTGCAATTCCACAAAACCCCATTTGCCGCCCCACACACGCCGCACCCGGCGATACCAGCGCCGGCGAACGGATCCCCCATTGGGTCGGATCAGCGCCGACACCCCGTATCGACGGTCCTTGACCACGCGACCCGAGACCGACGGCGCCCGCGCGCCGTCAGTCAATCGGTCGCCACAAGTTCCCTAGCGTCGCTGCGAAGACCGTCCTTTCCTCGCCTCGAATTGCTGAAGGCTGCGC
>CBDUXT010000105.1:0-17863 GCA_965371245.1 uncultured bacterium
AGTTGGGCCACCCATCGAGCAAACCCGCAGATTCAAGGTTGACCATACACTGGGGAATGGTGAAGCCCAGACCTGCGGAAGCGGGAAGTCCAGCACGCTGAGGGGTAGCGTGATGAAGCGATGCTGGGGCGCGTCAGGTGGTTGGCGACCCAACGATGGGAAGGTCGGGTACATGAATCAGGGAGACCTGGCTGGTGTATGGGCGGTGTTCATGCTGGACAACCGGCCGAAGAGCCGCCCGCGTAGCGGGTTCAAAGCGGCTTCGCCGCCCGCTCAGCGGTGAACCACCAACCGGAGAGCCGTGTGCGGGAGATCCACGCGCACGGTTCGGAGGGAGGAGGGACCGGGTACTTAACCGGCTCTTCCTGCCCCTATCCGAAACGAGCGAAGGGCTCCCCCGGAACACGGGCTACTCTGTAGGCAGGGACGCAAGCAAACGCTCCGCGAAGTCGATCTGTGCGCGGCAGGTCTTGACCTCGACGCCAACCGTCGGCCCGAAGGCTTCCAGAGAATCGCGGGCCTCGCGGAGTTGGTCCAGCGCGTCGCTGAGCGCGGGGTTCGCACGGCCGGGTTCCGCTTCATGGAGGCACTGCCCCAGTTGGAGCAGGGCGTGCCCCAGCTTGAAGTCAGCCAGTGCCGCAGTGACGGCACTTGTGTCGTGGTCGCGCCAGCACTGTCTGGCCGTACGGGCCGCGGACACCGCCGCCTCGTGGTCGTCACGACCCATGAGCGACGTGGACAGGTTCGTCCACGCGATCGCTTCTTTGCATTTTGGGGCGTCCGCGACGCGGGCGGCCGCCTCGATGGCGAGCTGGTGCCACCGCTCGGACTCCTCTTTCGGCTCTGCCAGGTCCGCGTCGCGGGCCAACTCCGTTGCAACCTCCCACAACTCTTCGTGGGAGCCGCACATCTTGTACAGTCTAAAAGCCGCCTCGTGTACGCGACTGGCCTCGCTCGCACGTTCTTGGCGCCGATAGAGCCAACCGAGGTGAAGCATCGCCCGCGCGGCGAGGCGCAACATGGCCTTCTCGGCGGCTCCCGAGGCACTCAGCGAGGCCGCAAAGGCCAGCGAGCAAGCCTCCATGAAACAGGGAGCCGCCTCCGCCAGTTGCCCGCGATCGAGACTTACGAGCCCGGAAAGAAGGCGCTTCCACGGCAGGTCGGCCGGCTGCAACTCGGGAAGCTCATCGATCAGCCGCTGCACATCCGCCAGGTTTCCGGCTTCGATTGCCGCCAGCACGTTCGCGGTGGGTTCGTGCTGGGGAACGCACCGTCCGACGGGGCGCACGTCGGTGGCATCGAGCCTGCCGGAAGCTATTCGCATCACATCGTTCGCCATAGCGTCGAAGAAAAGAGGACTCGGATCGTCGATCGGCCCATCAAGCCCGCGGATGCATCGGGATCAGGACCGCCGCCGGGTGCATGATCGGGCGGGCTAGTGCCTGCCGATTGACTCTCTTTCCGAGCCGCGACCGTGAGGGAGCCGGGTAGGGCGGGCTATTGCCCGCCGGCCGGACCCGCAAGACGGCGGGCAATAGCCCGCCCTACGTTGGGTCAAAGTCCTTCAGGACACGCTCGATCTCCTTGATCAGTTGCTCTCCGCGCAGGTTCGTTGCCGCGAAGTTCCCCTCGGGGTCGATCAGGAACAGCGCCGGAATCCCGACGACCCCGTACTGGTCGGCCGCGTCGCGCGCTCCACCGGCATCGCCGACGACATGATGCCAGGTCATCTCCTTTTTCTTGACAAAGCGGCGCAGGGCCGACTCATCATCATCCAGGCTCACGCTGATCATGACGAAGTTGTCGTTCTTGGAGAACTTCTTGTCCACCGCTTGTAGGTGCGGGATCTCGTCGATGCACGGTCCGCACCAAGTGGCCCAGAAATCGAGCAGGATCGTCTTCCCGCGGAGCTTCGTGATGTCCAGTGCCTTGCCGTCGAGCGACGTCATCTTCACCGTCGGGGCCTTCTCGCCCACCTTGGACGAACGCTGACCACCGCCCGCAAACGCCGACAACGTCAGCACGATTTCGCCCGCGCCCGCTTTCACCGTCTGGGTCACGTGACTGGCACCGGCGGCGATCGCCACAACCTCGAACTCGTCGGCGGGGGCGCTGTGAATCTCGAACGTGCCATCCGAACCGGAAACCGCCCGGAGCCCCAGCGTCGCGTGACCACGCCACTTCGTCGCATCGACCAACGCGCCGGAAACCGGCTTGCCCTCTTCATCCTTCACGGTTCCCCGGACCACGTTCCCATCGCCCAGCGACACGTTCAGCGTCGTCTCTTTGCCGGCGGTGACGCTTACCGTCCGCAACTCCGGCGCATGGCCAAACAGATGGATGGTCACAACGGTCTTTCCGGGCCGAACACCGTGGATCGCAAACCGACCTTGAAAGTCGGCCCAGTCGCGGGGCGAGTCGTCCGAGGTGAACGCGCCGGTCATTACCCGCGCCCCCGCGAGCGGCGCCTTGGACGCGGCATGGGTCACGACGCCGGCGATGCGACCGGCGCGCTCCATCACGACCTTGTGCGTGGACTCGACCTCTTTTTCCGGTGTCACGATGTTGCGATCAAACGCTTCGTCGGAAACGTAGTCCTCGTGGGTGAGCCGCAGGTCGATCATGGCCGCGTCGAAATGGACGCCGCGCAGCGTGGCCGTTCCGCTGGCATCGGTAACCAACGTGCGGAAGTCGTCCCGCGGCTGGTCATAGCTCTCCACCGTTACGCCCGAGACCGGTTTCCCGGCATCATCGACCACGCCGATGTGGACGATGCGCTCCGGTTTCAACGCGATGGTGATTTCGCCGAACTCTTCCAGATGCGCGACGTGCTGTTTTTCGCGGCCAAAGCCCTTGCTCTCGACCACCAAGTCGCCTGGCCCCGGGAAGACGCCCTTGATGGTGAACTCGCCTAGAGCGTCGGTTTCGGCAAACCATTCCTGCTCGACGGCCGACAGGGTGATGGAGGCACCCGCCACGGGTTTCTCCGTCAGGGCATCGACCACGCGCCCGATCGTTACCAAGGCCCCAGGGAGCGTCTCGGCAAGAAACGGTGGGAACTCGTCGTCGCCCAGGTGGATTTCCTTGACCAGGTCGGCGAAGCCCTTCTTGGCGAAGGTCACGACGATGTCACCATCGATCGGCTCTGGCGCGGTGACCTTGAAATCCCCGACGTCGTCCGTAGTCGTGGTACCGACGAGTTTCGTCGAGCCGTCTTCCGCCGTCATCGTGACGGTCACGGTGACGCCGATCTGTCCCCCGCCGATGTGGTCGGTGATCTGCCCTTCGACCAGCACCACCGGCTCGACGGGCGCGCCCTCTGCGTTCTCGGTTCCGACGGCCTGCGGCTTTGCGGGCGGTGGCTGAGCGACTGCAGCGGCGTGGGAAAGCAGCACGGCCAAAACGGCGGGCAGAACGCACGCGGCTCGCCGCGAGGCACGTGTTAACAAGCTCGCCTCGACTCCGTCAGAAGTGGGCGTGAGGTTGTGCGATGGTGGAATCTGCATGCCGATGCTTGTGGATTAGCCCTCTGCGTCTTTTCCGCTGTCTGCGTCTCGATATATTTTACCCGATAATGACGTCGGGGCGTATCTTCTTGTCGGCGACATTTTTTCTGTGCAATATTGTGAACCCGGCGGGCGAAAAGAGTGTCGAACAACCGTAGTAGTGGAGTCGCCGCGGCATTCGCCCGGTCTGCGCGCGAAGAACCGGCGCACCGGCCTCCCTGGCGGGTTCCGGCTCGGCGTTTCGCGGCTGGGGTGGCCCCTGCGACCCAGGCGAACCGGTCTTAATGACCGCACGGGCCGGTCCGGGTTTGTATCGGACCAGGTTCGTGGGTACGATCAGGAGTGGCTGGCACATAGGCCTCTAACCACCACCGACCCGGAGGTGCCCCGATGACCCAACTGGAACGCACGATCAAGACGACCCAGCACAGGCTCTGGCTGAACCGGTGGCTGGTCTGCGCATCCACTTCCCTGGCGATCGCCGGTGGTGTGTTTGCGGCCGTCATCCTGATCGGCCGCCTCTACGATCTCTCGGTTCCCATTCTTGGGACTGGCGCTGCGCTGGCGTGCGGCGGATTCCTGGCGTCGATCGTTTGGACGGCCATCAGCCGCGCCGACGCGGTGACGGCTGCGGCCGCGCTCGACGGCGCCGCCGGGCTGCGCGAGCGTCTCAGCAGTGCCCAGTATTGCCAACGAGCGGACGACCCGTTCGCCAAGGCCGTGGTGGCCGACGCGGAGCAGGTCAGCTCGACACTGTCGCCCCGGCAGCACATCCGCGTCACGATCCCCACGACATTTGGACTGACGGCTAGCACGGTGGCGCTGGCTGCGCTGATGTTTCTCGTTCCGGTCGGGCTGATGGCTTCCGACAGCGCGCACGAGGAAGAAGAACAGGTGCTCCAGGCCAAGCAGACCAGAGTCGCGGTCAAGAAGGAGATGGATCGCGTCAAGAAGGTTCTCGAGTCAACGCCGGCACTGGAGGATCTGAAGGACGAACTCGGCGATTTCGACAAGCTTGCCGGCGGGGACTTGACCAGGCCCGCCGACATTCGCCATGAAGCCATCAAGAAAATCGATAAGCTCACCGACGCACTCAAACAGAAGCGTCAAAGCGAAAAGTACGATGCGGTCCGCGACATGCGCAAGATGATGCGCGGGCTGAAGGTGCCCAAGTCGGCCGACACACCCACGCAAAAAATCGCCAAGGCGTTGTCGAAGGGCGACTTCAAGACCGCCAAAGAGGAGATCAATCAGTTGCGCGAGCAGCTCGCCACGCTTAAGTCCAAGGACGACGAGGAAATGGCCAAGAAGCTCGGCAAACAACTGGAAGAGCTGGCCAAGCAACTGGAGAAGCTTGCCCAGAACAAAGAGCTGGAGAGAAAACTGCAACAGGCCGGCATCAAGAAGGAAGATCTGGAGCGCATGCTCGAAAACCTCAAGAAAAAGGACCTCGACCAGATCAGGAAACAGCTCGCGGAAAAAGGGTTCACCCAAAAGCAGATCGAGAAGATGGCCAAGCAGCTCAAGAAGCAGGCCGGCGCCGGGAGCAAGGCCAAACGACTCGCCCAGGCCATGAAGAAGGCGGCCAGCGGATCAAGCCTCGGACAGATGGGAAACTCCATGGCCGGGCTCTCGATGGCCGCTGACCAGCTCAGCGAGTTGGAACAGCTCGAATCGGAAATGAACCAGATGGACGCCGCCATGGCCGACCTTCAGGCGTCCAAAGAGGGCCTCGGGAACTGCCCCGCTTGCAAGGGCACCGGGAGGCGCGGCGGCAAGCCGTGCGGCCGGTGCAACGGCAGCGGGCAAGGTCAAAACCGCGGCGGCCAGGGCAAGAAGATGGCCTCGGGAAGAGGCGGGCTCGCCCAAGAGGAGGAGACGCCCGTCGGGTTCAAGACCCAGCGAGCCAAGGTCCACACGGGAGCGGGCGCCATCATCGGTCAGTTTCTCTTCGACGGTGAGCAAATCAAAGGGGACGTGTCGTCCAGTTTTACCGAGGTTCTGCGGGCCGCCGAACACGACGCCAGTGATCGCATCAACCGCAACCGCGTGCCGCGACAATACCAAAAAGCCGTCAAAGCCTACTTCTCCAACGTGCGACGGTCCATCGAGAGCGCCAAGGCCGGCAAGGGCGAAGGCACCGGAGAGGAACCAACCGACGACGAACCGGGCGGTCAATAGGCGTAAGTCGTGATGTGGCACCGGACCCGCGCCGTTCGTCCGGCTGCCAACGCCAGCGCCGCGCGTGTGTGCCTAACGGTCTCTGCGCCCTTACACGGGAACCATCACTCGAATCTGTTTCAGCATGGGCTTTGCCAACCGTTCGATTCTTCTGATCGCGATCTTTGCCGCCGCCGTCGGCTGCGAGCGCCGACCGCTCTCCCCCAACGGCGTCGTCCACATCTTCGGAGGCGTGGGTCTCGGTCCAGGCAAGTTCAGCTATCCGCGAGCCGTCACCGTCGCTGCGGACGGTTCGATCTTCGTGGTGGACAAGTCGGGCCGGATTCAGAGATTCTCCGGCGACGGAACCTTTGAAACACTCTGGCGGATGCCTCAGACCGCCCAGGGAAAGCCCGTCGGCTTGAGCGTCCATCCCGATGGGCGCATCTTCGTGGCCGACACCCATTATCACCGCGTTCAGATCTTCGACCGCCAGGGCAAGCCGCTCGGATCCTTTGGGCGCGAGGGTCGCGGTGACGGGGAGTTCCTGCTGCCCACCGACGTGGCCATCGATGCCCAGGGCTACATTTACGTCAGCGAATATCAGGGGAACGACCGCATCACCAAGTGGTCGCCGGACCTGGCGTTCGTCGCGTCGTTGGCGGACGAGCCGATCGATGGGCTTCGGCTGAGCCGGCCCGCCGGCATCGACATCGATGACGAACAGACGCTTTGGATCGCCGACGCGTGCAACCACCGGATCGTCCGACTGTCGCTCGAAGGAGAGGTGCTGGCCACCTTCGGCGAGTTCGGCAGCGAGCCCGGGCAAATGCGCTATCCCTACGACATCTCGGTTGCACCCGACAACACGATCATGGTGTGCGAATACCAGGGGAGCCGGCTCCAGTGGTTCACCAAGGACGGACGCTCGACGCGCGTGTGGGGGCGAGCCGGTCGTGACCCGGGTGAGCTGTTTGCCCCTTGGGGCGCCGCCTACGGTCCCCACGGCCGGGTTTACGTGGTAGACTCGCTGAACGCCCGGATTCAGATTGTCAAAATGTAGGGTCGGCTCGATCCGGCGTCCGTGGCCGCTCGGTCGCCGCATGCAGGAAACATGATGATCCCAGCGATCGCTCTTCCGTTTGACTTCGAGCAGCCGGCCTGGCTGTGGCTCTGCGTGCTCGTCCCCGTGATGATTGCGGTGTCGCTGCGCAGCCTGGCCGGGTTGGATCCCGTGAGGCGCGTGCTGGCACTTGCCGCGCGCAGCGCTCTTATCATCCTCCTGGCCTGTTGCCTGGCCGGGATCGTCCGGGTCCAGCGGAACAAGGATCTGACGGTCTTGTTCCTGATGGATCGATCATACAGCGTCGAGTCACAGCTTCAGGTCCAGGACAAGTTCGTCCGCGACGCGACCGAACACATACCACCCAACGACCGGGTCGGCATGATCGATTTCGCCCGCGACGCCTTCCTGCAACAGCTACCCATGCACGGCGGCTACTTTGTTCCCCCAGGGCGGCTTGAGGCCATGCCCAACACCGATCGCACGAATGTCGCCTCGGCGCTTCGGCTGGCGATGGCGATGTTCCCGCACGACTCGGCCAAGCGCATCATCCTGATGTCCGACGGCAACGACAACATGGGCGATGTCCTGAGCGAGGCCAAGCGAGCCCAGGCGGACGGCATCCCCATCGACATCGTGCCCCTGGTGTACGAGCACCGCAACGAGGTGTTCTTTGACAAGATGATCGCGCCGACGCACGCCGAACCGGGTGAGCAGATATCCCTTCGCATGGTGCTCAAGACGCAGCGCCGTGTCACCGGCAGGATTTCGGTTTTTCAAAACGGGAAGCTCGTCGATCTTCCGGCGGACGCGGCGCGCGTGGAGTTGATGCCCGGCACCAACGCGTTCTCGATCAAGCTTGCGGTCAACGCGGCCGGGGCGCACACGTTCGAGGCCACCTTCTCGCCGGACGACAGCTCCATGGACGCCACGTCGATCAACAACACCGCCACCGGCTTCACGTTTGTCTCCGGGGCGGGTCGGGTGCTGCTGATCAGCGCGGACCCGCAGTTCGATTTTCCTCTGGTCGAGGCGATGCGAAGTGAGAACGTGAAGGTGGACGTCAAGACAACCTCACAGCTCGGCAACTTCGGGCTCCTCCAGATGATGACCTATTCGACGATCATCCTGGCGAACGTGCCGGCAGCCGCCTTCACCGATCAGCAACAACAACAGCTCGCCGTCTACGTCAAAGACATGGGCAGCGGGCTCATCATGTTGGGCGGGGACGAGGGGTTCGGCGCCGGCGGCTGGATCGGCAGCCCCATCGAGGAGGTCATGCCCATCACGTTCGAGATCAAGCACAAGCGCGTCATCCCGCGCGGCGCGCTGGTGCTCATCATGCATAGCTGCGAAATCGCCCGGGGAAACTTCTGGGGCAAGGCGATGGCGAAAAAGAGCGTCGATACGATCAGCTCGCGGGACTACATCGGTGTCCTGGCCTACACCTATTCGCCCGGGGGTGCGAACTGGGAGGTTCCGCTGGGGCTCAACACCAACAAGAACGCGGTCAAAGCCAGAATCGACCGGATGCAAAACGGCGACATGCCGGACTTCGGTCGGACCATGCAGATGGCCTACAACGAGCTGACCAGCGGGCGCGGACGCGACGCCGCGCAGAAGCACGTCATCATCCTCAGCGATGGGGACGCCCAGCCGCCTTCGGCATCGCTATTGAAGAGCTACGTCGAAGCCAAGATCACCGTCAGCACCATCGGCATCGGGTGGGGCGGCGCCCACGTCATGGCATCCTCGCTGCAAAACATCGCTCGGACGACGGGTGGGAAGTTCTATCGCGCGCAGAACCCGCGACAGCTTCCGCAGATTTTTTCCAAGGAGTCGAAAGTCGTTCGCCGCCCGTTGATCAGCGACGAGCCCTTTCAACCGCAAGTGCTACACGCCTTCAGCGAGCTGTTGGCCGGCGTCGGTCGCACGTCGGGATCCATCCCGCGACTGGGCGGGATGGTGTTGACCTCCCCCAAACAGAGCCCCAATGTGCTGATCCCCCTGATCCGCGCCACCGAGGACGGAGAGGACCCCGTCTTGATCCACTGGCAATACGAGCTGGGCAAGACGGTGGCCTTCACCAGCGGCTACTGGCCCAAGTGGGGGCGGAACTGGACCGCCTGGTCCCAGTTCGCCAGATTTTGGGCGCAGATCGTCCGTTGGACCATGCGACAGGAAACCCCCGCGAATTTCGATACGTACACCAAGATAGACGGCGAGCGCGGACGGATCATCATCGACGCGCTGGACAAGGACGCCACCTACCTCAACGGTCTTCAGCTTCAAGCCAATGTCGTCTCGCCGGACCACAAACCGGTTCCGCTGAGTTTTATACAGACCGGGCCGGGACACTACGAAGCCGAAGTCGAAATCTCCAAGGCGGGGCAATACCTGGCCAACGTGCAGGTCGTCGATGCCGCGGGCAAGAGCTTGGGGATGATCCGCACGGGTCTGTCGGTCCCGTTTTCTCCGGAATACCGTGATCTGGTCCCCAACGAGGCGTTGCTACGTCAGGTGGCCGAGGTCACCGGTGGTCGATGGCTCGGCGGCCTGGGGGCGGACGCGGACGCGTTCAGCCACGATCTTCCACCGACCGAGGCCAAGCGATCGGCGTGGGAGTGGGTCCTCGCGTGGCTGCTACTGCCGGCCTTCCTGCTGGACGTCGCCGTCCGGCGGCTGGCGAGTTGGCTGGCGCTGTCAATCGCCGCGGAGGTCGTGGTGTTGGTCGTCTTGCTCTTCGGGCTCGATCTGATCCATGCGCCGCCGTGGGGCGTACTCGGGGCGTTTCTGCTGGCCGAGTTGATCGGCTGGACGATCCGGTTCCGCCACATCGGTCCGCTGTTCGACTGGCTCACTCACAGTGTCGCCGCCTTGGGGCAGGCCGGTGATCGAAGCGCCGCCTCGCTGGAAAAGCTGCGTACGACACGTGATCGGGTGCGTGAAGGGTTCCAGACCGACGAGCCGGATGATTCGGCCACCGCCGCCAGGGTGGCCAAGCGCCGCTTCGACGGTGGGGGTGAGCAGGCGACCCATTCCGTCGGCGACCTGGATGAAGCGCTCGGGGGCGCCAAGCCCGGTGGCGTTCCCTCGACCAAACGCCCGCCCGCCGGAGCGGCTCCGCGCGTCAGCGAGCAACCGGATGAAACCACGATGTCGCGGTTGCTTCGGGCAAAAAAAAGAACGCAACACGACGACGAGAAAAAAGATTAGCCGCCGGTTCACGAATGTTCTCGACCTGGTGTGGCACAAGCGTGCCGGCGGATGAGTAAGCATTGAATGGGAGTCACGAATGGCTGCAAGCGTTGACCCGGCTGTCGAGAAGGCAACCGAAGAGTTTCGTGTAAAGTTCCAGGCGTTGCAGAGCGAGATCGGCAAGGTCATCGTCGGCCACGGCGATGTCATCGAGGGCGTTCTCACCGCGCTGCTCGTCGGGGGGCACGTGCTGCTCGAGGGCGTACCCGGACTCGGCAAGACGCTGCTGATCCGCACGCTGGCAGAAGCGCTGGACCTTGCGTTCTCGCGCATCCAGTTCACGCCCGACCTGATGCCGGCCGACATCATCGGAACGACGATCATCAATGAAGACCCCGCGACGGGGCGCCGCGCCTTCGAGTTCCAGAAGGGACCGCTCTTCGCACAGATCGTGCTCGCCGACGAGATCAACCGGGCAACGCCCAAGACCCAATCGGCGCTGCTCGAAGCGATGCAGGAGCACACGGTCACGGTGGGCGGTACGCGTCACACACTTGAAGAACCGTTCTTCGTGATGGCCACCCAAAACCCGATCGAGCAAGAGGGAACCTATCCGCTGCCGGAGGCACAACTCGACCGATTCATGTTCAAGCTCGTGGTGGACTACTCGAACCGCGAAGAGCTCAAGACCATCATGGATCGCACCACCACCGGCTACAAACCCTCCGTCAAACCGGTCATGTCGGCCGCGGAGATCATCGGCACCCAGAAACTCGTTCGTCGAATCGTCATGGCCCCGCACGTGCAGGACTACGCCATTCGCCTGGCGATGGCCTCGCACCCCGGCGGGCCCTTCGCCCTGGACGCCACGAACAAATACATTCGCTGGGGCGCCAGCCCGCGAGCGGTGCAAACGCTCACGCTGGCCTCCAAGCTGCGGGCCATGCTGGACGGTCGCTTCAACACCAGCTTCAGCGACGTACACAAGGCCTACCTTCCGGCGATGCGTCACCGCGTGTTGCTGAACTTCGAGGGCGAAGCCGAGGGCATCAGCGTCGATGACGTGCTCACCCAGCTTCTCGAGAGCACGCCGACGGCGGCCGAGGCGGCGGCGTAAGACCAAACGGAATGATCGTTTACTTTGATGAATCGTACGACACGGAACGCCGGTACTTGCTCTATGGTGCGTTGTTCATTCCTCCGTCCTCGACGCTCCATCAGCGGTTTCTGTCGATCCGGCGAGAGATGAAGTATGCGCCGGAGGTTAAGTATACGAGATGCCGGAACGCGCGGGCCTTGAGCGTATGCAAGCGCGTTGTTGACGCCTTCGTTGAGGATCCGGCGTATTTTCGCTGTGTCATCGTCGATCAGCGTCGCTTCGACTACAGTAAGTTCGCCCGCTCTGACGAGACGGTCGCGATCGGGCATGCCCGCGCGTACAAGAAGTTCGCCGAGATGTTACTCGCCCCCCATGTCGCGGGTGTGACCAACGCTGTGTTCTTGGCAGACGCACTTACGCGCTGCAACGGGGATGAGTTTCTCGAACGAATTCGGGAGCGGTTTAACCGGGAGGGACGGGTTGCCACGTTTCGGCATCTCGCCGAAGTTCCTTCGGATGTAGAGGAGTACCAATGCCTCCAAGTATGCGACTTGTTGCTGGGCTGCGTGCTGAACAACCTGAAGCCGACGACGAACCAGTTCAAGAACGCGATTCGCACGTATCTTTGCTCACGCATCAACGCTCCGAACTTCCTTTTATCGTCTTGGAAGGACGTCCCGTTGGCCGAGGCGAGCGAAACGACAACGAAGTTCAACGTCTGGTACTGGAGCGCAAGAAAAGAGCCCAGGTAGTCCGCCAGTCTTACCGGTCGTCGGGCATGACCCGACACCTCCTGGCGGCACCCAGGCATCAACAATAATACGACATATTCTCGGTGAATGTTAGGATAATTCTCGGATTTTCTTCGGTTTTCCTGGCATTCCGCGGAATTGTCCGTAACGGCTAAGATACCGGATACGGACGACCGGCGTTGCCGTATGCGGTACGGCTTTAATTGCTGGGCTGGCGATAGTGATACGGATTCGCAATCACGATGAGTACTCAAACTCAGGCTCCCCCTGGCGAACTCCTAGACCCCGCGTTCATGCGCAAGCTCGACCAGCTTGCGCTGGTCAGCCGGAAGATCTTTGCCGGCAAGATGCGCGGCGAGCGCTTGACCAAGCGCCGCGGCGACTCGGCCGAGTTCGCCGACTACCGCCCCTACGTTTCGGGCGACGACCTTCGCTTCCTCGACTGGAACATCTACGCCCGACTGAACCAGCTCTTCTTGAAGCTCTTTTTGCAGGAAGAGGACCTCCACGTCAGCATCCTGCTCGATCTGTCCGCCAGCATGGAATGGGGCGAGCCCAACAAGTGGCTCTACGCCCGACGCATCGCGGCCGCCCTCGCCTACATCGGACTGGTCAACTTCGACCGCATCAGCCTCTTCGGGTACGCCGACGGGATCGAGCACGAGTTGACCGGCGTCCGAGGCCGGCGCTGGACGTTCAAGGTGATGGAGTTCCTCTCGTCGCTCGAGGCCCAAGGCGCCGGCGACCTGGAACGCACGTGCAAACAGTTCGCCATTCGCCACCCCCAACCCGGTATCGTCATCATTTTGAGCGATTTTTTTGAGAAGGGTGGGTATGAACAGGGCTTTCGGTATCTTCTGGGCCGAAAGTACGACCTCTACATGGTGCAAATCCTCTGCCCGGAAGAGATTGATCCGCCGCTGGTGGGCGACCTGCGGCTGACCGATGTCGAGGACCAGGACGTGGCCGAGGTGACGGTCAGCCGCGCCTTGCTCAACCGCTACAAACAAAACCTCCAGACGTATTGCGGCCAGTTGAAGGACTATTGCTCTCGGCGCGGTGTCTCCTATCTGTTCACCAGCACGACGGTCCCGTTCGACCAGATCGTGCTGAACTATTTCCGCCAGCGGGGGCTGTTGAAGTGATGACGCCTCCGCACGCCGCGCCCCGTTCCCCCGACCGACCGCGCGGAGGGCGGGCATGAACTTCCTGAATCCGGCGGCCATCGCCATCGCGGCCGGGCTGACGATCCCACCGTTGGTCGCCCTTTATTTCCTGAAACTCAAACGCACCGTGCGGCTGGTGCCATCGACGTTTTTGTGGAAGCGCGCGGTCGAAGATCTTCAGGTCAACGCACCGTTCCAGCGTTTGCGCAGCAGCCTTCTGTTGCTATTGCAGCTACTGATTCTGATCGCGGCGGCCGTGGCGCTGGGCAAGCCGATGTTCCAGACCGTCGCGCGCTCCGAGGGGACGATCATCATCCTCGTCGATCACTCGGCCTCCATGGCCGTGATCGAGGCCGACGGTACGTCGCGCTTGGACCAAGCCAAAGTACAAGCCAAGCGCTGCGTGGACAACATGCCCGATGATGCCCGGGCGATGGTGATCGAGTTCAGCGACCGTGCCAACGTGGTGGCCTCGTTCGACACGAACAAGCGGGCGCTGAAACGCAAGATCGACTCGATCGATCAGACACAAAGCACGTCGTCGCTCAAAGAGGCCATGTCGCTCGCCGAGGCCTACACCCAGAACATCATCATCGCCACGGAGGAAGCCGGCAGCGAAAAGGCGCCGGAGTCTGCCGCGCCGCCCGCGACCGTCTACCTGTTCAGTGATGGACGGATCGAGGACGCCGATCGCGTGGTTCTCGAACGCTTCGACGCCAACAAAGTGTTGATGACGACCCTGGGCGAACGCAGCGACAACGTCGGTCTGCTCTCCATGGCCGCCCGGCGCAACTACGAGCAACCCGACGTGCTGGAGGTGACGGCCACCGTTCGCAACTTCGGGCCCGAGCCCGTCGAGATCGACGCCGTGCTGCGTGTGGACGGCACAAGCGTCGATGTCAAGACGATCCGGCTGGAGGCCGCCAACCCGGAAACGAAAAGTTCCACCGACCCGCCGTCCTCATCGGCGAGCCGGGATACACCGCCTCAGGACAAACGGACCGAGAGCGCCGGCGCCAAACCGGCCGTGGGCAGCGTGCAACTGGTGGCGTTCGACGAGGTCGAGTTTGGCGGCGGGGGCGTTGTCGAGGTTACGCTTCGGGTCGATGACGCGCTGCCGGCCGACGACCGGGCGTGGACGATCCTCGCGCCGGCAAGGCACGTGCGCGTTCTGCTGGTGACCGAGGGAGATCTGTTTCTCGAAAACGTCCTGACGACGCTTCCGATCGACGTCGTCAAGATGACCGGCGCCGAATACGAACGTGCCGACGACGACGAACTGACAGAGGGCGACCGCAGCGTGTTCGACGTCGTGATCTTCAAGCGCCATTCCACTGCCCGACTGCCGCAGGGCAATTACTTCTTCTGGGGGTCGATTCCCCAGATCGAAGGCGTATCGACCGGGCGGAGGATCGACAACGAGATCATCTTCGACTGGGACGAAACGCACCCGATCCTGCGGCACGTCGCCATCGAAGCCCTGCTGGTCCTCGAGTGGCTCGAACTGACGCTGCCCCCGGAAGCCATCTCTTTGGTGGATGGACAAACGTCCCCCGTTCTGGCGTACATGACGCGAGACGCAAGCCAGTTCCTCATCAGCGCCTTTGCTTTGAGCGCCGAGGACGACGCGGGCAACATCCTGTGGAACACCCCGTGGGCCGTCACGCCCGACTTCGTCATGTTCATGCAAAACGCGATCGACTACCTGGCCGCCAGCGTCGCCACCCGAGGGAAAAAGAACGTCCTTCCCGGCGAGCCCGTGACCGTTCCCCTGCCCCCCAGAAGCGACACCGTTACGATTCACCGTCCCGACGGAACGGAGGACGTGATTCCCGCGGCCGGCTTCCAGAGCGCCACCTACGCCAGAACGAGGCAGGTCGGCACCTACCGCGTCGAGCCCGGCGTCCCGGGGCAGGAACAGTTCGCGGTCAATCTTTTCAGCGCAACCGAAAGCCGGATCGCCCCGGCGCTGGTGCTGACGCTGGGAGCGGCCGCCGTCGCCGCCGGCGCGGGTGACGTGAAGATCAATCAGCCGGCTTGGTCGTATCTTCTCCTGGCCGTCCTTGTGTTGCTGGTCCTCGAATGGATCATCTACAATCGGCGCGTGTTCGTGTAGCCTTCTCGCGCCGCTGTGTGGCGGACTGGGTGCGTGACACTTCCGGTGGGATGGGTACGCTGAGTCAGAACCGCGGGCGCCAGCCTGCGGACCCTCGCATCATCATGTCACCGGGCTTGCGCCCCGGCGCTCTGAAAACAGCCGCACGCCGGTTCGGCGATGGCTTCCAGTTGGAGAAAACGCGGATCGGAAGCGACGACCCCAACCACATCCAGCGACCGTCCAGCCAGGATCAGGCACCAGTCAACGATACACGTTGTGACGCTGTCACGGTTCCAGCGGGGCGGGTGCGAGCACTGACCCGCGCCGTCGCCTGGAGCGTGCCGGCCGCAGGGGCCGTGCTGCCCGCCGTGCTGCTGTTCTCTCGCGTCGATCTCTCGCGCTCGGCCTTGTCGAGCCGAATGGTCGAGCTCAGCCTTGCAGCGGCAGCCGTTCCGTTTGCTCTGGCTGCTCTGGGCTGTATGTTCGTCGCGCTGCGCTGGCTGCTCTTCGCGGCCTGGCCGGCGCGGGTGGGCATCGTCGCGGAAGCCGAAGCCCTGGAACTTCGTTTGGGTCCCTTCGGCTCCCAGCGGTACGACACCGCACAACTCGACGTACGATACCCGTTCGAGCTCATCGAAGACGAGGAGGACGGCGGGTTCGAGGCCTTCTTGCCCGAGGACGAGCAGTATGCCCGGTTGCTGCCGTGCATGCGTCACCCGCGCGCCTCGGAGCCGCTGAATCGTACCATGCTGAAGTTCGTATCCGGATCAGAGGAGGAACTCGCCGCGGCGCTTCGTCCGATGATTCAGCGATGGCGCACCGTCCATAGCGGCGAAGTGAACACCACGGAGGCACCGTAACCGTTGGAACGCCTGAAAGTTGCGCTATTGGGACTCGCCGACGTCGGGGCGGAGTACCTGGAGGCCATTCGCGCCGACGATCAGTTCGACCTGGTCGCCGTGGGCGACCACGACCCCAACGTCCTGCGACGCCACGCTGTTGATGCGTCCTGCCGCGTCTTCGAGGATTACCGGTCGCTTGTCATCGAGACCGCCCATGCGGGGCTCGATGCGCTGATCGTTGCCCTCGAACCGCATGAGTCGCTCGAGCTCATGGAGCTGGCCGGCAGCCGGGGGGTGGCCGTTTTCCACAAGCCGCCGCCGGTCCGCACGCTTCGCGAGGCGCAGCGTCTGAACCAGTGGTTCGAGACGGGTGGATCTGCGTTGGCGATTCCACGGTTTTGGCGGACGACCACGGCGCTTTCGTCGCGGCAGCACGCGGTGGAACTCGCGGGTCACTTCGTCGCCGCGATGGCTACCGTTTGGACCACCGCCACCAGCGAGGGGTGGCGAGGCGACTCGGTGCGGGCGGGCGGCGGCGTGTTGCTCCACGGGGCCTACGAGATCATCGACCTGTTGGTGTGGCTGTTGGGTCTTCCGGACACGGTTTACACGCAGTGCGGGGTCGCGCGGGCGCCGGGGCCGCCGAAGCGATACGACACGGAAGATGTCGCCACCTTGTCACTTGGGTTCGGCGACGGGCGGATGGCGTCCATTGCGGCCCTACGCGGCGCGCCCGAAGCGCGCCGTCAAATCGTCCTGACCGGAACAGATGCGCTGATCGAACTCGATCTGGAGCGGATCACCGTTCGGCTGCAAAGCACCGGTGCGTCCGAAACGACTCCGCTTGCTGAAAGCCCGCCCGCGGCCGGCGCGATTGGCGCCTTCGGCGACGCGATGCGAAGCACGCCCGATGGACTTCGATCCATCGCCCCCGACGTGGTGCGCGTGCTCGCGGTCATCGAGGCCGCCTATCTCTCCGCCAAAACCGGCGAGCCCGAGTCGCCCGGACGGTTGCTGCAATCGTAGGGGTGCCAGCGTGTGGCAGGCATGGCGCGGCCGGTCTGAGAGGCGAACTTGGGGGTCGAACCCAAGACCCAGCTTTCCGAACGTGACTTGGAGGCTTTGAAGAAGGGCCATAACCTCGCTCTTGAGGCTGCCAGAGCGGTTTCCGAATTGCAAGCTTTGCATTTCTTGCCTGTGACTATACCCCAAAACGTAAACGGTATACTTTTCAGGCCGAACAGCGTTTTGGGTTCACGGGCACTATGCCACGCCGCCGCGCCCGTCGGGTACAATGTAGCGATGCTCGTGTCCGAGCGACGCACGTGGTCAGCGCAATGGGCGCCCCGCTTCCCGGCACAATCATGTCGAAACACGCGAAACTGTATGAACGTCTCAAGGCGCTGGAGTGCGATTTTGCGCGCCGTGTGCTCGCGGAGATGAACAAGGAGAGCCGCGGCAGGCGATCCGAGATTCTTGCGCGTTTTGGAGTCCCCGTGCGCAAGGCCAGAGGTGAGGGGCGCGAGATGAACGAGTTCTTCAGAATGGAGCATGAGATCATCGAGATTCGCCACAAACTGGGAGAACCACTGGATGAGGGCATTCGGGAGATCCTCCACGACATCCGAGCGTGGGACTACCCCTCCGAGGGCCGACGTGTAAGTTGCGTCCGAGCCAACCTGCCGCGTGTTCGGGCGTTCTTGGCTGAGAACGACAACCGCGCGTCCGACTGATTGTCGCCAGATCGACGGCACGACAACGATTCTGGCTCACCCCACCGCACGTGACGGGCATAATGTTCCGAGTGCGAAGGTCGAAGCATCGCTAAGCTAGCCAGCCACCGCCTACTCCCGCTTCGCCGACGCGCCCGGCTCTACGTTCGCCGTTCCCGGAGAGGCGTCCAGTCCCGGCGCCGGGATACTTGGGGACAGTCACGAATGGCACTGCCGCTGTTTCTGAGGCGTGAACGCGGTTGCGTA
>CBDUXT010000106.1:0-17761 GCA_965371245.1 uncultured bacterium
CCCTGTCCGGGGTTCAGGTCGGTGATGCGTTTGCTCATCGTTTCGGCGACCTTCCTCGAATTCAACAACCCGCCGATCGCCATCGCGGCCGCCACCAGTCCGAGCTTCCAGTTCACGCCAGCCGCGCCGGCGGCCAGCAGGAGAGCTGCGATCTTCGGCGTGTCGTTTACCGCCCGAGCGAAACAGACCGCGATGCCGCTGAGCGAGTGGGTCTTGTTGACAAGGGCCAGCGCGCTGACTCCCAGCACGCGGCCATCATATCGCTCGATGCATTGCTCGCGCGAGGCAAGCGTGAAACTCGGTCCACCACCAACCGGAGCGGCGATGAGGGCCGCGCCGTCCTGCATGAGCTGTACGGGCTGCGGCGCCGCGTCGCCGATACAAACACACGTCTGGCGTGTGATGCCCAGCCGGAGTCGGGTTCTGCGAAACAACGGATAGAGCACCGCAGCGAAGCCGAGTGCCAAAAACGGACTGACCAGAAGCGGGAGTAAGAAGCTCTCCCAGAGCCGGCCCAGGTTTGCGTGACCATGACCCACGACTAGGGCAACCCCAGCAAGTGCGCCGGTCAGCGCGTGCGTTGTCGAAGTCGGCATGCCCAAGAACGTTGCAAGCAGGATCGTCATCGCGCCGGCACCTGCAACCGAAATCAAGAGTTCACCGCTTTGGGTAAGTTCCAGTGGAACGAGCCCTTTACCTGTAAAGGACTTGGCGAGCGAGCCGGCCAGCAGGATCGACAGAACGCTGCCGGCGAGCGTCGCGAGCGTCGTCCAGGCCAGGGCGGTGCGATAGCTGACCGTTCCGCTGCCGTACAGCGTGGCAACGCCCTTGAAGTTATCGTTGGCGCCGTTGCTGTAGGCGAGCCAGAAAACGGCTAGGATGAGTATGGCAAACGTCAAGGGGTATCTGCTTTCGTCAAGATGAAAAAGTTCTGTTTCACCGCGCTCCGGGTCTCACGGCAGAAGCGGCGTAACAAACCGCCGAAGTTCGGGCCCGTCCGTGGGGCCGCTCGACACGCTCTGTATGCGCCCCTTCGCGCCGATCACTACGAGCGTTGGCAGCCCCTCCACACCGAAGAGCCGGAGCAGTTCGGGGGATGCTATCAGCTCGCGCGCGAGCGAAGCATGGGTTTTGAGATAGCGATTGACGGATGGCACGTCGTCGTCCACGGCCAGTGCAACGATTCGCAACCGGTCGCCCCATTCGTGCGAGAGCGTGTACAGCACCTCGCGCTGTACTCGACACTGCGGACACCAAGTTGCCCAAAAGTAAAGGATCGCCGGTTTCCCGGACAATTCCGACATCGCAAAGCTGTTGCCGTCGAGTTTGGACGTCGTCAAGCGGCTCCAGTCGGCGATCTCTCCATGCGTTTCAACGTCGGTGGTCGATACATCTGCACGACGCGCGTCAGGCTCACTATCGGAGCGAAAGTACATGACGGCACCCAGGACCGGCGCGGCCAGGACTGAGAGCGCCACTGCGGAGCCGTACACTCCCGATCGGCGCCTTAGATTCATATCAGATCCGCTCATGATCCAGTCGCCACTTTCTGTGTCTCAGAACAACGCAGCGAACGACCGCGTGCGCCGTACTCGCATTACTATATCGGCCTAACGCCGGTCGTAGCTCGCGGCAGGCTCAAGACTCATGCACGAACACGAAGTCGTTCGCTCGGGCACCGCCGTGGCACGCTGCGCAGGCCGTGACCTTACCCTCGGCCATGATCTGCCCATCCGGTGTCATGTTGGCCCAGAACCAATCGTTGTTGTTCGGATCAAAGCCCGCCACCTTCCACATCACCGTGAGCGCCGCCTCAGTGACCTCGGGACTCGTGCAGACATTCTCTTTCACGATGATCGAACCGTCCGGTAGCGAACCATCGAAGTCTTCAAGTGCGGACTCGACTACGCCGTTGATGAAAACCCGCGACATAGGACCGTGTGGCAGCGCGCTGGGTAGAGTGCCCTGGTAGTCGGAGAACTGCGCCCATTGCTGATAGGGATTATCCTGCATGGATGTGTATTCCTTTGCCAAGGTAGTCTGCCATTGTTTCGATGCTGTCTTGTGTACGCGATCAAACCGCCCGGTCAGCTATTGCCCATCGTTCGGGGGCGGGCATATCCGTACAGCCACAGGCGGCTAGTGCGCCGATCGAGAAGATACCTCAGAATTGTGACCGGTAGATTCGATTCATCTCGTACTCCTCACTAGAACGTCAACTTCTTGGTCCTACGAACGCCCATTTGCATGGTCGCACTTCTGTCTTTCGATTGCATGGTTGGCCGGGGGATCTTCTTTTCAAGGACGATTGTCGCTGCCGCCAAGATCAGCAGCACCATCGTGAGCAGGGCCCATTCGGAGACGGCGGGTATAGGAGTCTGGGGGACGGGACTTGCGACACGGAACCCGACGGTGAAATCCTTGGACCCCACGATAAAGCCGGCCTGGAACGACGACCGCATGTTGGACGAGGCGCCTAACCATGAGCCACCGCGGAGGCCCCTTAAGACACCTTCCACAAGCGCCTCGTTTCGCTCCCACACGTTCCCGCCTTGGTTGGCGGTACCGTAAAAGCTCTCGCTGCTTGCGCCGGCTGAACCAACGGTCGTCACGTTCCCGTCCTGATCGTTCCAAACCGCTCCACCTCCGAAGTTTGCGACATTCGCTCCGGGGTTGCTGATGTCGCCGGTGGCGGCGGCGGTAGCCATGGTCGGAACGCTGTTCGTCGCCGTCGGGTAGAGCCAGTAGTCCTCCGCGTCACCGCCTTGGGAAACCGGCTGGTGGTACGCCGCCTTGTACCACTCGTTCTCCGTGGGGATGAAGAACCGGGCATCGACGGCTCGGATTTCCGACAACCCGTCGCTGATGGTATACACGCCGTCTTCGGTCGTGCTCGCATCCTGGGCACCGGTGGGCTGGCCCGCGTGCAGCCAGTTCACGAAGCGCATCGCGTCGAACAACGAAACGAAGTTTACCGGCTTGTTGCCCATGTCGGCCTTCACGGCATAGGTGAAGCCGCCCGACGAACCGGCTCGGGTGATCCCGCCGCGGGAATTGGAACCCATTAGTGCAGTGTAAAGGTTGTTGGTGTCTGTCGCCGCCACCGCGTTTAGGAAGACCGCGTATTGTTCGTTGGTTACTTCGTGCTTGGCGATGCGGTACTCGTTGCCGACCGAGCCGATGCCCGGTATGGTGCCCGAGTTCAGCGGATCCGCCGCGTTGCCGACGTTGCCGACTGTCGCCCACTCGAAGGTGACCTGCCCGGATGCGGAATTCGTGATGCAGACCATCACGGCGGCCACTCTTGCCGTGGCGTACACCGAAAACTTCTTTCCCATCATTTCTTTCTCCCTGGATTTCCGGATTTCTTACCGTCGGCGGGCGAGCTCTTGACTGCCGCGCGGATGAGCCTGTCCGCCTGATCGATACCCACATGGAAATCGTTGTAGCGCACTACACCGTCGCGGTCGATGATGACCACCCACGGCGTGCCGCCGGTACGGTAACGGGTCATCACATGCGATCGTTTCCCTTGCTCTCCACTCTGACCAACCGGTATCGCCAGCTTGTACTTTCGAACGACCTGTTTGGCATCGTCGAATGTGTTGGATGCGAATCCCTCGAACACAGTCTGAATCGCAACGAACGCAACGTCGTCGTTATCCTTGAATCGCGACATGACCTTTTGCAGCGTCGGGAATCCGCTGCTGTGACAGCCCGGGCACCAGGATTGAAAACAGAACAGGTACAGGACTTTTCCATGGTAGTCCTGTATGTCGATCTTCTTCTTGCCCGGAGGCAGATTCAACCACTGCTCCACGAACCATTCGGGTGCCGGCTTGCCCAGGATTCCGCGTTCGTTCTCCGCCGCTGCGGCACTCGCAATCACCAGGAGCGCGCCGACGGCTACACACCGACACACGTTCTTCGGATTCGCCATGATCTTTACCTCAAGTGTTGACCCGATGCGGATCGGGGATGCTTTAGGGCGGCCGTACTCTTTATTGCGCAGTGTCCGGGAGGCCGAACCATTCGACCTCCCGGGCCGCCCCCCAGGCACATGCGCGATCAACCACGACGGCTTTACGCCGCTACGCCTATTCCACGGCGTACTTCGCGGGGTTGCGTTTGAACATGTCGAACTGCTTCTGCGAAACAAACAGATAGAGCCTCCCGGTTTGCGTTTCAAGCGTTGGCATAGATTCAGTCACTTCTTCGTCCCCGTGTCGTCCCGGGCTGCACCTACGGAGACCCCGTGTCCCATATGGGTGGGCGTCGTGGACCCCGCGGCGGCCTGTTGTTCTTTGGGGCCTTTTAGAGATTCCAGGTAACGCACCAGATCCGCCATCTGCTGAAACGTCATGAGTTCGCCATAGTCGGAAGCCATTCTTGACCCCTTGGACAGCTTCACCCGTACCACTTGGTCGCCGGTGAAGGTCGCGAAGCGGTCGGGGGCAATCAACAAGGTGACTTCTTCGGCGGTGTTCTTGCGGAGGACCCCGGGAACGGACTCGCCGAACTCGAAATCGTCATCGTCTTCGGCGGGTTGGACGAGCCCTTCTGCCTGTTCGACTGCATCGACTTGGTTGAAGGCACGATCCTTGTCAACCGAAGAAGCGCTCTCACGTTTCGGAGCCGCGCCCTGCGCCTCCAGCCGCAAGATATGCTCGCGAATCTTTTCCATTTCGGCTCGAGCGAGGGCCAATTCGTTGAGGGAGTTGGAAGAACCAGCGGATTCGGCCTCCTCTTCCGGGAATTCCTCCTCGTCAAAGAGTTCGTCGGACGCGAAACCCTGATCGAGTTCCAACGTCACACCGGGCTTGAGAAACACGGTGGCGTCCTGCCAGTTGGCTCCGATTTCCGCATTCGGATCGACGATCGACTCTGCCAGCCAAGTCCAGTTGCGAAAAGCGCCGATCGCGGTCAGGTCCGGTGCGATCGATATCCCCGGCCGGTCTCCGACGGTATGACAACTGCCACAGCCCATCTCCTGAAACACTTTCTCACCGCGCCGCGAGTCGCCGTGGCGAAACGGAGTCGGCTCCAGCTTGGTGGCGAGTGTCTGAGGGTTAAGGTTGATCGACCAGCTATCCACTTTTCCACCCTGGCTTTGGAGGTACGCGACCAGAGCCGTGATCTCCTCTTTGCCCATGTTGATCGGCGGTTGGTACACATTGGGCATATCATCGGAGTAGCCTTCGACGATATGGGCCGACGGGTCCAGGATTGACTGCACAATGTATTCGGTGCCCGAGCTCATACCGAGCGTCTGCGCGCGAGCCGCTGCGCGGAAACCGAGGTCTTGATGGTTGGGGCCGCGCAGGTTGTCTCCGCGCTCCCCCACCATGTGGCAGCGATGACATTGGCCACGTCCCCAGTAGAGCTCCTCGCCCACTTTCACGATCGGGGGAATGACAATCCTCGCCGCGGCCCGCTTTTTTTCCTCTTCTGTGAGCTCGAAGGTGTCCGTGGTGGTG
The DNA here is from genome assembly GCA_965371245.1 of uncultured bacterium. Lineage (GTDB taxonomy): Bacteria > Planctomycetota > Phycisphaerae > UBA1845 > UBA1845 > CBDUXT01. The sequence goes on from CBDUXT010000106.1 coordinate 5,478, forward strand.
ATTTTCCCCGTCATCCCACCGTGAATCGTGCAGTAGAGGGTAAACAGTCCCTCCTGCTCGATCGTGACCACGACCGACTCCCCCGCGTGAATGGTAGTGGTGGGAACCATGACGTCGTTGCGATTGGCCGTGCGCACCAGGTAGACGTCATGGTCGAACTTGTCCTTGTTGATGAACCGGACCCGGTCACCCACCGCCACCTTGATGCGGTTCGGCTTGAACTCGATGTTCGTCAACAGGACCGTCTGATCGGGCTCCGCTTCCTGAGCCTTGCTGCTTCTCGGCACAATGGACCCGAAGACTAGGCCGACCGCCGTAATAATGACGATTGGGGTGGACCTCCGCATTAGTGGCTGGCCTTCATCGTGGCATTGCCGAACATGATATGGATGAACGGCATGCCGGCCATATTTCCCGCGATCGTCTCTTGCACGATCGCTTCCTGGGTCCATGCCATCAACTCTTTGATTTCCTCAATGCGGGCCAGTCGCTCCTCTCGCTCACCCGGCGGCAACTTCTTGGCTTCCTCAATGTCCTTCTTAATGTGTCGATTGATGTATGGGAACGGTACGAACATCGTCCTAAGCGGTGATTTGACCATGCCCTCGGGTGTCGGTTTATAGGGGGGGATCATCAGGTGCATGGTGGTCGTCGAGGAAGGCTGGCCCACTTCACCGTCAAAGCGCAGCTTATAACCCTCGCCCCGGACGGCCTCGGTCATCATCGTATGGATCATGTGATCCTTGGCGATCAGCTTGCCGTTTTTGTAGATGTCGCCCATGCCCCAAATATCCACATAGGTCCACTCGGTGGGCATCAGCCGCGTGCCGAGACCGGTGACGCCGTGAAGCAAATGATTGGTCGCCACGCCGCCAAACGTTGGAAACCCGAACCCGTGAGGCAACGGCTTCTTGCAAACAACGCGGTACTTGACGGCGCCCACGTCCGGTTCGTTGGGGTCCGGACCGGGCAACGTGAAGTTCGCCTCCAAGTCGATCTTGTCCTTGGTGCGGGCACCATCGATGGCGGTAACATCCACGGTCACCTGTCTGATACTGCCGACCGCAACCTCCCTCCAGTCGCTGAAGGGGGTGGGATGATTGACGAACGTGTACTTTCCGTTGGCTACATTCCGCATGTCGAGTGGGATGCCCATGAGCGGAAACGGGGCCGGGTCAAACCCCACGGGATGATCCGGCGTGCCGAAGACCGCCGGATCGAGAAAACGCGGCCCGGGCAGCACGAGTCGCGTTCCACCGTTCGTCTGCGTAATCGTGACCGTCAGCGGTCCGCCGATGCGGTCCGGCGGGTTTTGCTCCTTGGCGTGTCCCTGGGTGTACGCGTGGAAACCCGGACCAGTACCCTTGGTCTGAGGAAGAAAGACTCGCGACTGTGCTTCCACGGGCGTGGTTCCACCCAGGACCACCCCCAGCAGGACGACCAACAGGCTCGTTCCGGAAAGGTTCAATCTAAGAGAGTGTGTGAGAAGGGTGTGACGAACAGAGCCGCGACCGTAAGGGAGCGGACTTCGCACAGGAAACCGGACCGCTTCCTTACGGGCGCGGCTCGGAAAGAAGTTTTTCAAACACGCACGAAGGGCCGTGCTCTTGCGTTTCACGTGAGTCACCACGCAGGATGCAGTACGGTACATGTCTACAGACTCCCTGTTAAATGCATGATCCAGAGATAAATCGGTTATTAGCCCGGCCAACTTCCAACACGTCGGAGCTTCCGACGTGATCGGTGTCGCTCGCCGCACGGTTTCGGTGGAATGGCGACAGTGAATCGCTGCATCGACCGCCCCTCCCCCGTTCACTCAGGGGCGTCGATGCAGCCATCGGAACACCGCCCGAAGGCCGGTGACTCTACCTGACCTTCATCTTGATATTGTCAAAATGCATCATAATGAACGGCATGCCGAACATCTTGCCCGCCGCCGTCTCGTGTACGACGTGTTCCTTGGTACGATCCATCACCGTCTTGATCTGCATCACTTCGGCCAACCGTGCCTGGTCGCCCGCCTTTTGCGCTATGCCCATTTCGCGCATGATGTTCGGTTTAACATAGGGAAATGGCATGAACATCGTCCGGAGCGGCGTCTTCACCATTCCCTGGGGCGTTGGCTTATAAGGCGGGATGACCATGTGCAACGTGATCCCCTTCGACGGATTACCGGCGTCGGCGTCCAAACGCATTCGGTCGCCGTCGCCTCGAATATTCTCGTCCACCCACACGTGGATCAACTGCCCTTTGTTGATCAGCGAGCCGTCCTTATACACGTCACCTGCACCCCAAAACGCAGCATAGGCAAATGTGGTCGGTAGGGCTCGTGGTGCGATCCCGGCGCCTCCATGGATCAAATGGTTGGTCACCACGCCGCCGAAGAACGGGAACGCCCCGCCGTGCGCCAGCGGTTTCTTGCAGACGATCCGGTATTTGGCGCCGTCCGGCAACTCGAACTTGGCTTCGAAGTCAATCGTATCCTTGGTGTAGGCCCCGTCGATGGCCGTGGCATCGACCAGTTTCATCTTGACGTCCCCCGTCGTCTTTTCGTCCCAATCGCTGAACGGGCAGGCGTGATCGATAATCGTGTACTTGCCGTTCGCGGCCAGGCGCATGTTGGTTTCAATACCCAGCATGGGAAACGGCGCCATCTCGAATCCCGAGGGGTTGCTCGGCGAACCAAAGATGGCCGGATCCATGGCCCGCGTCCCCGGCAGTGTGAGGCGCGCGGCGCCCTTCTTCTGAGTGACCGTGATCTTTAACTTTCCTCCGGCGCGATCCGGCGGGTTGGGATCCATGCCCCGAGCGCGGGCAAAGGTGTGCAACCCCGGAGTGGGGGTAGCCATCATCCCCCCGCCCTGAGCCCAAGCCGGCTGGGAGCAAACGGCCAACAGGCCCAACGTCGCAAACGCCGCGACGTACCCTTTGTTTGGAACAACCCGCGATTTCGGCGAGTTCCTGCGATCTGAGATCTGGTACATGAGATTCGTCTCCTTAAAAAGATGCGATAGAGAAACCTGTAACATCATTGCGCGTGCCGGACACCCGCCCGGAACCCGACAAGCTTTGTTGCCGCCTCTTCGTTTGAACAAACGTAAAGCCAACGGGTAACACCACTTACATCAATCATCCCTATGTTTGTGCGTCCGGCGATCCTTGAACGGTTCAAGGAAAGCGCGGACACGTTTGGGAACGCGTTTACGCGGCCACTTTGCAAATGCTTCCTGCAAATCCGTGAATGGCGCTCCACACCGGTGCTTCTTGACGGCCGCTGCGTGAGAGCAGTCCGCCGCCTCGCGTAGGGCGTTGAACTCCTCAGCCGTCCAATCGACGTTGTACTGTTCGATGGCGCCCTGCTCCGAAACCAAAATGACTTGTGGGCCGCGAAGGCGAGTGCGTGTTGTGCTGTGCGGCGTTCGGATGTCGATGACCGTGTGGGTACCCACAAGGCGGTTCTTGGTCTGGGCGGCGCTCACCTCAACCTTGTCCTGATCCAACGCCGATAGCACGATGAAACCCGGCTGATCCTCGGTCATGCCCACGGCCAGGAAGCCGCCGGCGAGATCGCGCGTATATTCGACCGCATCGGCGTTGGCCGTCGTTCCGATCCGTTGGAACGCCGCGTAGGCGCCGGCGAACACGATGGACGCGACAAGTGTTTTTGTGATCGGGCTGAGGCGTCGGCGTCGCGCAGCCCCGCAAGGATTCTCCGTTGATACGATCACGTCGTCGCTCGCCTCAATCGTTGAGATCGGTGTTTGCACCGTCTAGTCTCCGGTTCTTTGCTACGAGTCTGTGCAAGGAGTCACATTGGATTCACGGTCCATTGCCGTTCGCTGGTACGACCGACGACAGGGCCAGGATTCCGTTCGGCAATCTCTTCGCCACTCGTCGTGACGATTGGTTCCCTGCGATCGCGAGGGCGAAAGGTCGATCGTCGGCGCGTATCGGTAGGCTGAGATTGCCCAAATCACTCACGCGCCCGATGACCAGGTCGAATCGCTCTTCCCACGCAAAGGACTGGTGCGGGCTCGCCGAAGAGACCACGCGAGGTGCATCGCGAAGACTCACACTTGAACTTGTTGCATGCAATTCGTCCGACGATGAGCTGCCCGCCACGAAAGCCGAGTTTGCCCAAACGTCGGCAAGCACGAGGGCATCCGTACTCTTGGTTTCGTCCGCCAACCAAGCCCATTCGCCATACCGACCGGTCGCCGCGACACCGTTGTTCGGGTAGTCGGCGAAATCGAAGGCCTTGGTCTCCGAGAACAAACCGATCTGCGGAGTAATCGCACACCCGCCGCCGATGATTGCCGAAAGAACGAGCACGAAAGTGTTTGGAATGAGCCACCTTTGCCGGAAGGGGCGGACGAGAAGGCCTGACTTCGCTATGTCGTCGTTCCGGGTTGTCATTCTCGTTTCTCGTACGCCCACGTCGGTCGCTCCCGATTTGTCGCGCCGCGACGTTCGTCTCGTTTGCGGATTGGCGACCCGCGCCCGTTTACAACATTCTCCGCACTCACTGGGTCGGTCGTTCGCGATTGACCCAACCTTACACAGTCCCTTTGGATTCCTGACGAGCGTGATCGGTCGTACTGCACCCGCATTGGCCACGCGGCGCGCGTTCTTTCAGGGTCCGTTGCAGACTCACGCTCAATCCGTCGAGAACCAATCAGCGAGTATCATTGCGACCGTCACCAGAAATGTAACAATGACCATGGTCTGCCCGGGAATCATCCGTCGTATCCTTCCTTATTCTTCTCAAGACATCTCTACGTCGATCAAACCGGATCTCATTCGCCAACGTTAGCATAGAGTCAGTCCCTTAACCGGCAGCCTGCACGCGAGCACCGTCGATCACTACGCTCAGGTATTCCACGCTACGCCACTCCTTGTGTACGAGCCTCACAATGGGCACTGCGGCCCGCATCAGAGCCACGGACCGCAAACGGCTTGAGCAGTCGGCACAGTTCGCGGCGCAGCGTCTTGTCTGCGCCATTACGCTTTGTGGCCACCCTTATCCCGCGGGACAAGTACAGCCGACGCGCGACGGCGTCCGTTTCATCGACAATTGCGATCAGAGCAACGGACTTGAACTGCGGGTCACGCGAAACGACATCAGCGAAATCCAAAGAGCCCGACACCGGCGTGTCCGCATCGAAGACCATCAGATCGGGCTTCGACCTGGCAGCCTCCATGAGCACGTCAAGTGCGTCGCTAAACACGCGAACGCCCAACCCCATCTGGTGACACACGTCGTATACCTGACGCCCGAGCTCGATGTCCGATTCAACAGCGAGAATGCTTCTTTGGCTCATGTCACGCTCCTCATCTCGCAGGCCTGATCTGCAAGCGAAACACGATCCCAACGGACCATTGCGAAAGCCCGTGCCTCGCGCTACGGTCCCGGACGACCAGCCCCGCGGCATCCAGTTCGGCCGCTGCCTGTTCAATAAGTGAGTCGTTCGGGATGTTACGAACCTTACAAGGCTCTCCGGAGAGTCCGGTTCCTAGTTGGGATGGGAGTGATCGGTGCGAAGCGATGCCTTGATTCTCTCAAGGGCATCGCTAGAAAGATCGGCGCAGTTTTTCACGGCCGGGTCGTCCCGATAATGGTCGGAAACGACCTTGTTCAGAGATTCGATTTGACGCCTGTACGCCGAGCAGCCCTTACACATCATGACATGCAGCCGCAAACCAATCCGTCTCCAGAGCGATAGATCACGATCAAGGTTCTCGGAGACAAGTTTTGTGACATCTTTGCATGACAGCATCAGGGTTTCTCTCCGCAGTTCAAATCGAACCACTTCGCTTCGAGGCACGCCCTCAGCCGCGCCCGCGCGCGGTGAAGCAGCACCCACAGGTTAGTCGAGGAAATCGACAAGACCTTACAGACTTCTTTCGATTCCACATCGTCCATGATCCGCAACGAGAATGCATCCGCCTGAAGCTCCGGTAACGCACCGAGGCAGCCCTCGAAGACCACCCAGAAATCGGCACGCTCCTGGAGTGCCGCAGGATCGACGTCGATGTGCTCGGGGGCTTTGATCCATCGTCCCTTGTTGTCAAACCATGAATCAATCGCCGGGTCGCTTACGTCCAGTGATTCAGTCTCCCGCTTTCGATCAATTTTCCGGAAGAGGTCCATAATCTTGTGACGAAGGACTCCAACCAGCCATGTGCGCGGGCTCGATTTCGATTGGAAGGAATCTAGGGTCTTCATCGCGGCAAGAAAGGTTTCCTGCACGAGTTCTTCCGCCGCGTGATGGTCTCGGACACGTGGAAGCGCATAACGAAACAGGTAGCCAGCATGTTCGTCCACCCACGATTCGAGGATTTCGGTGGGCGCGGACTGGGCTGCGCCCATCGACTCGTCCGGTGAAGCACCATCCTTGATCCCTGTGGTCTTACCTGTGGGTTGTGTACCCATGCTGTTTCAACCTAACTGAAACCAGGTGTCGGTCACCGCGGCGCGCTTGTTGCGCCCCGACGTGTGAATCGTACCCGCGGGAGCGAGCCGCGCCCATGTTGGCATGGCTCGCTCGCGGTATCCCCGCCTCAAGCCGGTTCCGGGGATGGTTCTTGGGGCGATCGCGTGTCGTGCGTCTCCGTAGGCTGGTGTCTCGCACATGCTACGACTGTCGAGGATCGAACGCCCGGCAATGGACCGTATGATGCGGTGGTTATGGGCAGGCTGCGCGTCCGCGCCTGCGTGGCGCCACGTCGTTCGTTCCGAGAGTAACCGGTATGATAGGGGCTGGTCAGGGACGAGACGATTCCGTGGAAACCGCGAAGTGGACCGGCGCAACGACGCTGGCGTGAGAATAAGCACTCGCTGGATTCGTCGCCGCAGCAGAAGTTCACTCAGAATCAAGCCCGCCTCAATCGTCTTGCCGATACCAACGTCGTCAGCGATCAACATGCTGACACGAGGCATCTGCAGCGCTTTGAGCAGCGGAACGAGCTGGTAATCCTCCACCTGAACGGCACCGTGGAAAGGTGATGCGATTGGAAGACGGTCCAAGAGCCCCTCGCCGTCCGGATCGAGGTATGGGCAGATTGCCGACCAGCGAGTCGCCCTCACGAGAGCATCGAACTCGTCGATCGGCATCGGGTCTCCGGACCGGACTTGGGGCAACTCCGTCGGCTCGAGAAGCTGCTTCCGCGGCTCGAGTTCCCAGAGGAGTTCTTCGCTGAGCGGGAGTTGATCGTCCTTGTACTCTACGCGAACTAGGTTCAATCTGCCGACGTCGCCATCGAAAGGCTCCATCGATGCGATAATGCCACGACGATTGCGCACGGTGGCCACCATCTCGACGCGAGGCACGCTAGCTTCGGCAGTTGGCAAATCGAATCCTTTCCACGACCAAGGATACGTCCGTCACGAATCGCAACGATTCCACGAAGGCAAATTGTACAGCAGAAATGAACTGCGGCATAACCGGATGACTGTGAGAAAGCACTGGGCTTGAAGGGTTCGGGTCTCCGCGAGGCCAACCGTTTTCAAGTAGGATTCGAAGTGGTCGTCTCAAATGGACGAACCGGCACACGCTTCCAAGAGAACGGTGTGGTGTCAGGGATAGGGCCGAATGCCCTCACTCCGATCGTGAACGGTGGATAGCGCGCTCCAGGCCCAGGAGCGATTGCCAAACCGGGGTACAGGGTTCGAATCGTAAGCGCTGGATCCTGAGGATGAGTGACTCACAGTGCGTCTGGTTGAATCGGTTCGCCGTGAATGTCTCAACCACCTCATCGTGTTCAATGAGCGACACGTGCTGCGTATTCTTCAACTGTACTTCGACTTCTATCTTCACTCGCGTACCCATCTAGCCTTGGAATGTGGAACCGTCCCACCGCGGTCGAGTTGTCGCGATTCCGCAAATCGGCGGGCTTCATCACCGATACTGCCGCGCGGCGTGATCAAGTCCATGTCAACTGACTCGATGGTCGATACCGACGTTGCGCGCATCGACGCCGATTTCACACAGTTTCGGACGAGAACCGCTCCAAAGTTTCGATGATCAGCGACTCATCGGCGCCGGTACGGCCCGCATCGCGCTTGTCAGCAAGCAAGGAATGGTTGTACGACCTAACCGGCAACGTCTCAGGCGTGTGTCCCGAATGTGGACTGACGTTCAGCGATCCAATTGAAGCGGGCCAGGATCAAAGAGTCTTTCTCTGACCAATCCGTGGAGCCGGCCTGTACCAGGTCGCCCGCTCTGTCCCATTGGAGCCGCGCTATGGCCCGCAATAACCAAACCCGGACCCCAGCACCCGCCAATCGCTCAGTGGGGCTCCCTGCATGTTTGGCACTTCCTGTCACTGATTGGCACTGTTATCCCCGAACGACGGACTCGACAAGCGTGAGGATCGTTTGCCGGATGTGGTCGGGAAGGTGCGGCCATGCGACGGCGAGAGCGTCAAGTTCGTCCAGAGCGGGACATGCAGTGTCCTCCGTCGAACATGCTGGAGTACATGCCAAGGTTTCGTCGAACTGTAAGTCCTTTGTTTCCAAGGGGTTTACGAAAATCAACGGACAGGTTCTCATCCTGGAGACAGGGGTTCGAGTCTCCTTGGGGGTGATCTCACGAGCGTCGGTGTCAGGAGATGGCAGCCGACGCTTTTCTAAGCCAGGACAAGCACTTACGCGTGTCACGGGAGGTACGCTCGGTGTGCTCACTGAGCGCATCAGTCACGGATCCTGGTAACGGCGCGGCCAAACGGGAGGCACGGCCGAACAGGGCAAGGATGTCGAATCAGGGAGTCTTCGGGGACGCCTGGGATTGCCGGCGTCAAGGCGATGCTGCCGCCCTCGCCTTGACTAACGCAACGAGTTCTCCGACGGCTTCGCGCATTTCGTGATCGAAGGGGATCGCGTATCCGCGGTGTCGATCGGTTCCGGGGGAACCCGTGACGGCCACATTGAGTCCGACGAGACGGCCCTCGGAGTCGAGAAGGGAACCGCCACTAAACCCCGGCTCGAGCTTGACGGTGGTTTCGACAAGGTGGCCGTAGTCTCGCCGCCCGGCCGGGTCCAGTTCGCGTTGAAGAGATTCTCGTCCGCTGGTGACCATCCCCGTCCGGTAGCAGTGTTCGTGTCGGTCGGTCGCGCAAGAGACCGCGACGACGGGCGTTCCCGATTTCACTGGTTCAAGTGACGGCACGGCGGCCGGCCATTGAGTTCCGTCGATTTGCAGAACCGCGATGTCCCGGCGCGGATGAACGACAACCGCTTTGACGGGGTACTCGGTTCCATCGTGGAACACGACGGTGACGTCCCGAGCATGCCGCACGACATGGTCATTGGTAAGAATCAAGCCATCCGAGGAGATCACGACTCCGGTGCCACCCGAGTTGGTCGAGGCCGCGCGTGCGTTCGAAGAATCGGTCCGAGCCTCGTCCCGGCCCAGACCTGTCCTTTTGACTCGAACGACGAAATCCAACGCCCCCAGGGCGATATCTTGCAAAGCACGTTCCTGCTTACGGGTGATTGAGGGTGGATGAGCGTGGCCGGCAGTGCCAGGTATCCGGCGTTGCGGCATTCGGAGGCAAAGCGCTTCCCACTGTTGCTCGGAGGTCAGGCGGGCGGTCCGGTGAGTGGTCGCACACCCGGTCACCAACCATATCGCGCAAGCGCAAGAAAGTTCCGCAGGCCGCATCTTCGAATCCCTCCTGCCGGACAAGCGTCCGACGGAAGAACTCTAAGATGCGAACTACGACAATGAGAACTCGTAGTGTCGTGGAGATGTCAGTCTAGTTGACGCTCTTCGTAATCGAAGTCAAGCGCCGATAAGATGCCAGGGCTGCGGCATAATGCTCGCGTACGTCCGACCGTCGTGACTTCGCGGCGGCGTCCGAAAGGTTCCGTAGCGAGTCGCGAAACGCGACCACAGTGGCACGAACCTCGTCCCGCTCGGCCGCATCCACCGAGGTCAGCCGAGCGTCGCTGTCCCACGCCTCAACATCCTGCAGGAGTTCGTTGCACTGACCGACCAGGATTTTGAGATTCCTCTCTTGAGCACGGCGGGTGGATAGCCTGGTTGAAGGGTGGGGATCCTGCCGTGGGCTGGCACGGCGAGATAGGCGGACGTCAGCCGAGGAATCTCCTGTACACCAAGCTTGGAACCTGCCGCCCGCTGACCTTCCTGGCAGCCGAGCAACAAGGCTGGAACGGCCAAACTCAGCAACCATTTTCCGTACTTGATCGTATTCATCCGTTTTTCTCCTCCACCCGGGCGGTCGGTGCGCCTCGGACTGGACAATACCCCAAAGACTTGCGATGCGCCGCTGGCATGGGATCCGCGCGATCACCGACGCGCGGACACCTAAGTCTACTCTCGCCGTTTTCCCGAGTCAGTGCACGTGGCCTCCGTCGCGGGAAGCCAAGCATTATTGACGCGGGCACGGTGTAGCAGTACGCATCGCGCGCGAGCGCCGTCGTGCAGGCCTTCCCGCGTCGCCGCACGTGTCGGCTCGTTCCATTCCTATTGCGCCGCGGCGCCCCTGACAAGGTCCGATACCGGCACGAGGGTCGTCAGGGTGTCGGTCACGGTACCGCTGGTGAAGTCCAAGACTCCTGTCAACGCGGCGTCCCGCAAACTCGTCGCACAGGAACCCGCGAAACAGGTTGACAGGCTTACCACCACCAACCCCACCAACTTCGGATAGCGATTCTTGATCATCGTACTCGCCTTTCTTTTTTCTCGAGCAAAACAACGCGAATGTTCGAACCAGAAGGAAACAGCCTATTTTGGCTCAAAACGAAATCTGCGTGCGCAGGCCGACCACGAACGCATCCCGCCCGTCTCCGCCGGGGTTGATGATGTACTGCAGATCGGGCATGACGCTGAACCACGGAGTCACCTGCGCCTTATAGAACAACTCGATGGCGGTTTCGCTGAAGCGACCTTCAAGAGATTGGACGCGCCCACTGAGGCTGGCATGACCGACAGCGAAGCCCATGATGTCGTCGTCCCGGCCCGCGAGCGCGCCGGTCCACTGAATGCCCACGCCGTAGTATTGACTGATCTCGTTGTAGGCCGACGGCGCCCAGCCGAACTGGAAAAATACACCGAGTCCCTGACCGTCGCCGGGGTCGTCATTCTCCTTGAATATCAGTTGATCGAAAGTGAGATAGAACCCGGCGTTGCCGCGGTGCGTACGCGGTCGGAGGCGCCCGCCGAGATCGTTGGAGAATACGTCCTCGTCGCCGGAGGTGTACCAGCCACCGAAACGGTAGGTCCCGGGATAGGAACGCTTCGCGACCTTGAACTCCGGCGTGAACGCCGGTTCGAACAGCGTTACCGTATCGGTGCGATCATGGAACGCGGTGTCGAATCCAGAGGTGCCGCCGAATGCTTGCTGATCGTAGATGCCGGCCATGACGTATAGCCAGTCCGTCGGTTCGACGGCTCCGACCAGCCCCAGGGCGGTATCGGGAAACGTGGGTACGGGAACCATGGGGATCACGGCGAAGGCGCTGTTGATGAACTCCAGACCGTACTCGACCACCTGGAAATCAGCCGCCCGTCCATCTTTCCGATCTTGAACCAGACCTTGTCGTCAAACAGTTTCTGGTGCCACCAGTACTCGGACACCTGGAAGAAATCGCGTTCCTCATCGTTGTTGAACGTGAACAGGTCACCGACGTGCCGGTCGCTGAGACCCGGCCCGTGACGCTCTTCTACGTAGATGAAGACTTCGCCGCCGTCCCACCAACCGAGGGACCCGGTATCCAAGGAGAGCGTCAGATGGGTATTGCCGGTATACTCAACGGCTGAATGGGTGTTGACGCCTCCGCGTGTGTTGGCGAACAGGGTGCTGACATATTCGAGGTTCAGCGTGATGCCCTTTTCTTCCAGTTCATCGCGGACTCCACCCCAGCGCCCGGTCATGCAATCGCCCTGGCACCATTTCAGCAGCTGAGTTCGCCACGAGGGCCGTTGTTCCTTGGGCCGTGCCGGCTGCGTTTGTACGTTCTGGGCGGGGGCTTTGTCTGCACAGTATCGGTGGTCTGCCCATAGGTCGGTACCACCCACAGGAAAGCCAGCGAGAAGCGCGTGATCCTGGTCATGTTACTTCTCGATGCCGAAGAAGAGCGGATCGCAGGCCGACGCGGTGGAATCGGCCAACGGAATCGAAACGATGCTTCTGCCATTTAACCAATCGTTATCGGAGTCCGCAACGATCATTCTGAACGAAAAAAGTACTCGATCAGTACGTTTTATCTTGACGCACCCCGGGCGATGGCCGATCTGTAACATGACCGGCCGTGTGGCCGT
>CBDUXT010000107.1:0-17653 GCA_965371245.1 uncultured bacterium
GCGTGAATGTGTTCGAGGAACGGATCCGGGTTGCCCAGGTGTTCGATGACGTCGGCGGCGATCACCAGATCGTAGGGGCCGTGTTCGCGCGCGGGCCGCTCCAAATCATCCACCATGAACCGCGCGCTGTCGCATCTCCCGTGTCGGCGCCGGCAATGTTCGACGGCCTCAACGCGATCGACCCCGGTTACGTCCCTGCAAACCGGATAGACAAGCTCCATCAGCTTCGTCCCGACCCCGCAGCCCAAGTCGATAACACTCGTCGCGCGCGCGACCCGAACAATCCGTCGCGCGAACCGATACACGTCGTATTGGCAGTGCCGGCTCATCTGAATGCGGTCGTCGGTCCAGAACGTCGGCCGAGGTTCGCACTGCCCGGCCTCGCCGCTCAGGTTGGGCTGGTACCCTTCCTTGATGCAGTACGTTTTTTCGATGGCGAGCGTCATGTCGTACAGGTTCCTTCATATGACCGGGCACCCTCGCCGGCGCAACAATGCCGCTCGCGCGCGGTCCGCCTTCGATGCTCGAGCCATCTGCCCGTTGACGCCTTTAGAGAATCGCCGCGCGGGGTCGTGGACGTCGAAACGGCCGTAGCCCGCAGGTCGTACCCTCGAACCATGTCCGTCAACCGCCAACCCGCGGACTGAAGCTGCTGACGGAGCATGGCCTGGGTGTACTCGCGTCGATGATCTCGATCGTCCATCCAAAACAAGCCGAGATCGCGCTTGACCAGCTTCATCCAGTCGGAATCCGCCAGCGGCACCTTCACCAGGATGCGGGGCACGGCCTTGGAAAGCCGCCGCAGGACGGCCACCGGATCGTCCAGATGTTCCAGCACGTGAGAGCAAATGACGACGTCGAATGGACCGGGCGGAAGGGTCTCCGTGACATCCATCAGCTCGAAACGCACGTTCTCCATCGTGCAGTTGCGACGAGCCTCGTCGATGCGTTCCGCGCGAATGTCAATGCCCAGGACATCGGACGCCTTTTCGGCGATCCACTGCTGGTATGCGCTGTTGCCACAGCCGATGTCGAGAACCCGCTCGCCCGGTCGAACGCCGTCGATCAGGTATTCGTTGTGCGCTCGCCAAAGGTAGTGTTTCGGGTGACGACCGTCGTAGTATTGATTACACAGCCGGTTGACGCAGCCGTCCAACACGCTTCGCGCTTCAAACCAAAGCCGCAACGCCTCTTGCCCCTCGCGCGAGCCGGGTCCGACCGCTGCCTGCGCGGCGCTGAGCGAACGAAGCAGCTCCACAACCCGGGCGGCGTCATCCGTGCCGGCGACATCATCGGTCCGAAGGGGTCTCACGCCGGGTTGCGTTGCGTTGTTCGCACTCACGTCCAGACTCCCATCTTCCCAAGCCCCATTCCTTCAAGCCCGGCTTGCCTGGCACGGCGTGACGCCCGATCTCGCCGACTGGGCGAAGCGTTGCTGCATGAATGGCAGCAGCTCCTCCAGTAGGCACTTGTACGAATAGTGTTGGACCACGGCGCGACGCATCGAGGCGGCGATGTGCTTGCGTGACGGCTCATCCGCGAGGAAGGTCACCGCCAACCGCCCGAACTCTTCCGCGCTACGGAAGGACACCTGCTCGTATTCGTCGAAGACCGCACCGGCCATCCGCCGGAATCCGCCGGCCTCCATCGCCTCGAAACGCTGTGTCTCCGACGTGCGGGCCTGCGCCACGTCCGACGCGAAGGACAAGCCGCGCAGTCGCCAGATCTCTTTGAGCGCCGCGACCAGGTCCGGCGCCTCATCGACTGAATAGTCGGTGTCCAGCGACAAGTTCCCGTCACGAACCGCCGCGAGGAGTCGCGCGATCGGCGTGTGGAGAACGTCGGCGGGCGCGAACCGGATGAGAAAGAAACCCCCCGCCGCCAGACCGTCCAGCAGCCGTTGGTGAACGGCCCCCGTTCCGATGATCTGCAGGTTGACGGCGCTGGCCTGGTAGACGGCGCGCAGCTCGGGACCGTTCCTGGCAAACCCCCGCGCGTACTGCTTGAGGCGCGGGTGCTTCTCCCAGCCATTGCCGTACAGGCAAAGCGTTCGCTTCTTTCGGTCGCAGAAGTCAGCCACCCACTCGAGAGTAGACTGGCGAAACACCAGCTCGGCCAACGGGTACAGGTAGTTGTGCAAGAGCGAGTGGTCGGTCTCTTTGGAGACCGGGGCGGATCCGGTGGCCAGCTTGACCTTCTCCAGCAGAGGCGGAACGGCCGCACAGGCCGTGAGGGGATCGTCGTCGAACGCGCGCGTGACGGCCTTGAAGAGATGATCCGCGAGCGCCAGCGCGACCGGGTCGTCCGCGAACCAGCTTCGCCGCTCCTCGTGAAAAACCGTCGGCGGCTTGGAATGGCTGCTGACGTAAGAGACGTCACAACGATAGGGTGCCAGGTCCTTGTCGCTCATCGGTTCGTTGCTGTAGGTATGTTCGTCCGTGACCATCGGAGACGACAGCCCCTGTGAGCGGGGATAATCATACTCATCAACGAACACCGTAAGTTCCGGCGCGACGTAGAAGTCCTGTGGGCCGATGGATCGGCCTGCCTCCTTGGTCCCGAGATGGGGGAGAAGGTCCTGAATCCAGCAGACGTAGGGCACGCGGGTCGGGAGCACGCCCGGAAACTCGGCACGAAGATGATCGATGACGAAAACCAGATCGGGGTCGAACCGTTCGATCGATCGGTGGTACGTCGCCCGGCCGACCACGCCGAAGGAGGTCTTTTCCGTTAGCAGGAGAAACTCGTGTCCCATCGCTTCGAACGCGCGCTTCACGTCGCGCATCGAGTATTGCAGATAGGTCGTATGCGTGCTGACCGTGGCGAAGACGCGCAGCGGGCGCCCCCGGCCGGACAGTGCGTCGTCGAACCGCGCGGCCCAATACGCGGTGTCGCGCGGCGCATAGGTAGCGTCAATTCGTTGCATGGTCTGGTCAGCGGCGGCCTGGTGTTCACCGATGGCACGCTGCACAACCTCGACCACGCTGGGCACGCAGCCGGGGCGAAAGCCACTCATGGTGAAAGCGTGCTGGGGTAGGGGCAGGTCCGGGTCGTCGTCCCACGCCTGCCGCAAACGCCGGGCACCATCCTCACCGATGAACCAGAACACCCGAGGATCAGCGATGATTTCTCGCCAATCCGTCAGGTGTAGCAACATCGCAAAGAGTGCCGCGTCGGGTTCGACGACGTACAGAGCGCAGCTGTAGCCCAGGAACGTGTTCCGGGTGCGCTCGTGGAGTCGGCGGAAGAACCATCCGAAGTCCAGCCCCTCGAACACGTACGGGCCGGGCATTGGCTTCTCGATGCCCTCGGGAAAGGAGCGACTCTCCTCAATCGCCCGATGGTCCGCCAGCCGCGGAACCCAGCGCCACGCACCGCCGTCGGCGCGCGTGCGCACCTGATCAATTCCGTTGCCATCGGTAAACAGTTGGTAGTGGGTCTGTCCTCGTTCCCAGGCACGGCGGATCGAATCAGTATTCTCTCCACGCTCATGCAGCGCGGCCAGGTTGAGCTCGAAGCAGCGCGCCCGGGCAGTGAAGGGCACGGTTCCGCCGGGCAGGTTGGCCAGCGATCTGCGAATCTTCTCGAACTCGGCCGAAAGATCCTCGGTGAGCGATTGCGTTTCGAGAAGCTCACGAACGGGCGTAACCAGGCCGAGCTTGACGTATTCCCGGATGGCCATCAGCCGCACCTGGAAGTCGTCCGGCAGCGCGTCGAGGTAGGCGGCGGCGTAGGTCAAGAAGTCGTAGGGCTGCGGCTGCTCCAGCAGTTGGAACAGCTTCTCGCGGTGGGCGTCAACGGTCAGGGTGCTCATTGCAAGGGCGCCAAGCAGAGGCCAGCGGGAATCCAGGGCGATCACGCCTGCGCGCAAGCGCGGCGGTGTTATCGGTAGTATCGGTATGTGCCGGTGTGTCCCTTGCCCACAATCGAGCCCTCGCCAGAGGGACCGCCGGCGCCGTGGACGGGTCTGGCCACCTCTTATCGGGTGTGGATGTCGAGCGACGGAGGCTCAACTTAACCACCTGGCGGGACGGAACATAAGTAATTGCACTCCCCGCCCCAGCCGACAGAACACCAAGCATACTGCGTGCGTCAAGGCTGGCGCGCTTGCTGTTATCGGACGATCTCATGGGGAAGATGAGAATCTCACAGTCGCGCGGCCCGCGTTGGCGACGCCGCGCCCGCACTGCGGCCGCGCTCCTGGCGATGTGCGTCGGTGCGGGTGAAGCAACGACTGCGGTGCCCCCGCCGTCGGCTTCAGGAACGCTGCGGGTCGTGGGCATGACCGTCCCGTTCCGCAAGGCGACCTTGGCCTCTGTAAGGCCGGCGAGGATCGCCCGCCTTCTCGCTCGGGAGGGCGCGTCCGTACGAGCCGGCGACGTGGTGGTCGCGCTCGATGAGCGGGTGCAACGCGCCCGGATCGAGATCGTTCGCGCACAGGCAGCTTCCACGCTCGAGGTCGAACGAACCCGTGTGCGCCGCGACCGGGCAAGAAAGGAGTGGGAGCGCATCCTCGGACTTCAGGGCGGACGGCACACCGTCCCCAAGGAACTAACCGACGCGCTCGCAGCGGCCGAGGTTGCGCGGCTCGAGCACGACCTGGCCCTCTTCAACCGCGAGCAGGCGGGTCGCGCGGTCGAGCGCGAGGAGGCGCTGTTGGCGGAGCTGTCGATTCGCGCGCCGTTCGACGGCTACGTCTGGCAGCGCGCCAAGGAGGAGGGGGAAAGTGTCGATCCGTTGGAGGGGATCGTGACGCTGGTGCAGCTCGATCCGCTCATGGTGACGGCGGACTGCCCGGTCGCGCTGTGGCCGCTGCTTCATCAAGGCGACACGGTGCCTGTCCGCCCGGTCGATCCGCGGTGGCTTCCGCGTTCGGGGACGATCGAGCTGGTCTGCCGTGTTGTCGATGGCGCGAGCCAGACGGTCAAGGTCATGATTCGAGTCCCCAACAGCGACGGGAAGTGGCTCTCCGGGCTCAAGGTGGAAGTGGCTTTCACGGGAGACGGCACGTTGATCACCCACGCGGCGTCCCCCGACAGCACCGCTCGTATGGTAACGCACAAGGAACGAAGGAACACCGGCGCGCCGCCCGACGCACCGTAGCGCCCCTCGGAGGATCGCATGTTCGATGACCTGAATACGGCAGCGGGATCGTTCAACAACGACGAAGCGTTCGACATGCTTCAGGAGCTGTCAGCCAACACGCCGGACGAGCTGCGCCGCCAGCGCACGTCCTTTAGACTCACGATCAAGACCAGCGTGATCCTTCAGGCAGGCAACGCCAGCGAGATGCTGACGTTCAAGGTCAAAGGTGTGACCGGCGACATTTCCGAGGGGGGGATGAGTGCCGTGTTTCCGATACCGGCGCGGGTGGGCGACATCTATCGTCTCGCGTTCGATCGTAAGACGCTCGATCTTCCGCTGACGTTCGCGCGGTGCGTCCGGTGCCGCGTCATCCGGGAAGATGCGTATGAGGCGGGTTTCGCGTTCTTCGCCAACATCTGCCTGCCCGAAAACGTGGCCGCCAATGCCGAGTCCAAGATCGTCAGTTGAATCCATGACACCTGATACCGATCGGGGAACCATGCCGAAGCTCGCCGCTCCATCACAAGCACGACCCGGCGTTGAAACGGGTGCCACCGACGTCAACCCCTACGGCGAGATCGTGAGGTTGGCTCGGGACGCGGGCTCCAAGAGGGAGTTCATCGGCAAGATCCTGCGCTGCATCACGCGGGCCTTCAAGAGCCCCTATGCCGCCCTGCACGTCCGGTACGGTTCCGAAGTCATCGAGGACGACTACCACATCGGCCCATCCGACCCCAAGTTCTGGAAGACGAGCCTCCAGGCGTTCCTCACGGATTCCCTCAGCGAGGTGCGTCCCTGGGCGAAGCTGCTCAAGTCCAGGAGCGGCGACACGAAGGTCGCCTTCCTGTCGGCCCCCGTGTACGAGCCGTCCGGCGAAACGGTTGGCGCGATCGCGCTGGTGCTCGGCTCGACGACGGACGCGGCCCTACCCGCGCAGCTCGCCACGCTGGAGGCGCTGCTACGGCTCGCGTCGGCATGCACGCAGCTCCTGGGTGAGGGACGGGCGGGTGCCGGACAGGGCGGTGCCAGCACCAAGTCGCCCAGCGCGGCGATGGCCCACGCCGGTGCACAGACCTCGGCCGAGGAGCTTGCGTTTTCGATCACCAACGAGCTGCGCAACAAGCTCGGGTGTGAGCAGGTGGCGCTCGGTCTGGTCGTTCGCCAGCGCGTGCGCGTGATGTCGATGTCGGGGCTCGACACGGTGAACCGCCGAAGTCCCGGCGTGCGGTCGCTGGAGGAGGCCATGGAAGAATGCCTGGACGCCGACGAGCCCATCATCTACCAGCGATCCGACATGTGGACCGAGGAGCCGGCGACGTCGCAACACCGACTACACCAGCAGTGGCACGGCGCGGTGCACGGCGGCGCTGTCGCATCGATTCCGCTTCACGTTCAAGACGCACCCGCCGCCATCCTGAGTCTGCGCCAACGGGCGGATCAGCCGTTCACGCGCGAACAGATTGACCGGATCCGCGCACGGGTCGAGCCCTACGCCGCCGCGCTCCTTCTGGCTCGCCGCGCGAGCCGCAGTTTGCCCGTCCATGTGGCGGATGCGTGCCACGGGCTGGGCACTTCCATGCTCGGCTCAGGACATCTGGGACGCAAGGTCGTCTGCGCACTGTCGGCCGTGTCCGCCGTGGTCTTCTGCTTCGGCTCGATGCCCTATCACCGCACCGTTCCGTGCGTGGTATCCGCCGCACAGATTCGGCACGTGGCCATCCCCTTCGACGGGATCCTCGCGGCCGTCCACGTCGTGGAGGGCGACTCGGTTCAAGAGGGCGACGTGCTCGCCCGCCTCGACCAACGAGATCTGGATCGGCGGATCGCCGAGCTTGTGGCCGAGCGACGTGTCCTGGAGCGAGAACAGGATCGCGCGATGGCCGCCGGATCACCGGTCGAGGTTCAACTCTCGCTGGCGAAACAGAGGCTGGTGGAGGCGAAGCTGGCCATCGTCGAGAGCCGCGTGGTGGCCAGCGTGCTTCGCGCCCCGTTCGACGGGGTGGTCGTGCGCGGTGATCCACGCAAGCTCGTCGGCGGGGTCCTGGCGCGTGGCCACCCGCTTTTTGAGCTCGCGCCGCTTGGGCAGTGGCGGCTGGAACTGGAGATTCCCGAGTCGGCCGCCGGCGAGGTAGCCAAGGACGTGGCCGGTGTCTTCGTGGGCTATGCCGCGCCGGAGGCACCGCGGGCGTTTCGAATCGCGCGCGTGAAGCCGGCGGCCCAGTTGCGCGAGGGACGCACCGTGTTCGTGGCCGAGGCAACGATCGCGTCCGACACAGGCGCGTTGCGCCCCGGGATGGAGGGTGTGGCGAAGCTGAGCCTGGGATCACGCCGCATCTGGTGGGTCACGTTGCACGGGGTCATCGACTACCTTCGGATGCACCTGTTCCTATGATCGCACGAACCCCGGTCAAGCCGCGCCCGCGCATGGTGGATGTGTTACGCGCGGTGCAGGTCGGTCTGCGTGAGGATTTGGAGGTCAGCCGCCACCTGTTCCGCGGCGAGCCAACATACGTCGTACGAGACCCGTTGACCTTTCATAGTCAGCGCCTCGATCTCGCCGACTATGGAGTGTTCATCAGTCTCAGCGCCGATCGCTCGCTCCAAGCCACCTTCACCGACCTCGTCTCGCGCGGAAAGCTTACGGAAGCCGACGAGGAGGCGTTCTATCAGTTCGTGCTAAGTCTTCACCAGCTCGGCTTCCTTCGACTCCCGATCGCCGATGACAAGCTGCTCTACCGGCGCTACCACGCCCGGCAACAAGCCCGGCGCCGGGCGCGCTGGACGGGCTTCTTGTTCCTGCGCGTCCCGCTGTGGAACCCCGACGCCTTCCTGGAACGAACCATTCATCTGTTCCGACCGTTCTTCTCACGCACGTTCTTCGTGTTCTGGTTGATGCTGATGGCCGCCGCCGGGTACGTGGCCGCCCAACACTGGCACGAACTCGCGCAACCGATCGAGGGGATCCTGGTGTCCGGGAACCTCCCGCTGATCTGGCTGAGCCTGATCGTGCTCAAGGGCTTTCACGAAATGGGCCACGCGTACGCCTGCAAGCACTACGGCGGACACGTTCCGGAACTGGGGATGTTTCTGATCCTGTTCACGCCCTGCGCCTACATGGATGCCAGCGCTTCGTGGGGGTTCACGCGAAGACGCGAGCGGATCATCGTGTGTCTCGGTGGGATGTACGTCGAGGCGACGATCGCCGCGATCGCCATGTTCGTCTGGGCCGCCACGGATTCAGGCCTGCTGCATGCGCTGGCCTACAACGTGATCTTTCTGGCAAGCGTGGTCACCGTTTTGTTCAACATCAATCCGCTCATGCGCTTCGACGGGTACTTTATCGCCAGCGACCTCGTCGAGATTCCCAACCTTCGCCAGCGATCGTCGCAGTATGTCCTGAGCCGATTGAAGCGCCGCATTCTCGGTATTCAGCAGGCCGTCGAGCGCGGAGGCCGGCGGCTTCGCGCCATCCTCTTGACCTACGGCGTCTCGATTGCCATCTATCGGGTCGGGCTGATGCTGGCGATCGCCGCGCTACTGGCCCACAAAATGTACCTCGTCGGCTTCGCGCTCGGGGTTCTCATGCTTGGGGGCATGGCGTTCTCGACGCTGCGCAAGTTGACGAACTATCTGTGGCACTCGGAAGAGGCGGCCCCCAAGAGGCGCCGGGCCATCGCCCTGAGTTTCGTCGTCCTCATCGTGATTCCGTCCGGCCTGCTGGTCATACCGGTGCCGTCGAACGTTCGAGCGGCGGGACTCGTCGGACGCGAACGAGAAACCGTGATTCGTGCGAAGTCGGACGGGTTCCTGGCGGCGGCCCATGTTCGACCCGGCGACTACGTGGAAACGAGTGAGGCCGTCGGCAGGCTCGGCAGCGACGCCATGCTCGCCGATGTCGCCGAGGCCAAGGCGAACCTGCGGGCGTCGAAGATTCGAAGCGACGCCTTTCGCGTCTGGGATCCATCCCGCGCTCAGCAGGAAGCCGTACAAACGCACTTGTATCAGCGGAGGCTGAGAAAAAGCCGATCGCGATTGGCCGAGCTGGAGATCCGCGCGCCGCATGCCGGTCGACTCATCGACGGTTTCGACGAGAGCGACCTTGGGCGCTTCGTTCGACGGGGAGACCGAGTCGCCACCGTTGTCGCGGGCTGCCGGCAGGTCCGAGCGGTTCTGACGGAAGAGCAAATGGCGCGCGTGCGCCCGCGGGTGGGCGACACGGTGGAGCTGCGCGGAATCTCCGGCTCGTCGATGGTGCATGGCGGGACCGTCCGGCGCATCGTTCCGGTCGGCTCGCGGGAGATCGACCTATCCACGCTGGGCAGCCTGACGCACATCGGCGGCGGCGACATTCCGGTGGATGCCGGAACGAGTCGAGCCATGCTCCCCTATTTCGGCGTGACCATCGATCTGGAAGAAGGCGAATCGACCGATCTGAAGCAGGGCATGTTGGTACGGGTGCGGTTTGCGGCCAAGAGCGAATCGGTCGGGACCCAACTCGGACGGCGCTTCGCCCGCTTCTGGAACCGAATGCTACGGGGATGAGCCCCCTGCGCGTCGCCTCCAGCGGTGCTCCAACCGCGATCAGCGCCGGCCGAGGACCCGAATGCAGTCGGATGCCTCGAACGGCGTCCCGTCGAGCAAGGTTCCCTGGACCGAGAGGGTGACAAAGGTGTTCCGCGCCTCCGAGCGCAGCTCGAACACCCGTATGGCTTCTGTCTTCGAGAACTTGATCGACAGATCGGTGATCCCGTCGCGGGTCAACGTGTGACAATCACACAGCGCTCCGCCGAAGGGAGTGGCCACATCGCTCATGCGAATCCGAGGACCTCTCCGGCGCGACAGCGGCGTGACCTTGCCGCCGATGCCGTCGGCACGAACCAAGACGAGCGAATCAACGTCGATCAACGACACGTCGAAGGCATCACTTCCGATGACGGCCACGGGAAGGACACCCTTACCGCGCGGGTTCACCGGGTTCGGGCAGGAACCGGGCTTGATGTCCAGTTTCACGGTGACTTCGCATGCCGGGTCCGGCGGGTTCACACACGCGTTGTCGATGCACTCATCGACCGTGCATGCGTCATCGTCGTCGCACTGAGTGTCGGCAAGGCACTCGACGCAGATTCCGAGTGCTTCGTCGCAGCGTTGGGGGTCGATGCACGGCTCCGGCCCATCGACGCACTCGCCTTCGAGGCACGTCTCGGCGCCGTTGCAGAAAAGCCCGTCCGGACACGGCGTTTCATCCGCCGCGGGGTTGGTCAGGCAGACGCCCTGGTCATCGCACGTGTCGGGGTCGTCACATTCCGTGTCGGATGGGTCTCCGCACGGCGCGCCCGGCGCTACGTTGCTGATCGTGCAAACGCCGGTGGCGTTGCATATGTCCAACGTGCAATCGTTCACGTCGTCGCAGTCCGCGTCGGTCACACACACGCCGGCCACCTGACCGGCTCGCGGGGTTGGAGGAGATAGGGCGCCGACCGTTGAAGCGCTGGTGACCATGAGGATGCCGCAGAGTGCGGCCGCAACCGTGGCGAGCCGAGAGATGTACGAGGAACGCATGGCTTCCCCTCCCGCGTTTGATGTTTCAGACAATCAAGGTGCCAACGAAACCGATGCGGATTATACAGCCCCTCAGCGCTGGTCGGCAAGGTCTTTTGCATGTTCAGTCACCTGTGTTCGTCCTATCACCTCGTGATTCGATCGATCGTCGCGACGCCTGCCATGCGACGAGTGTTTACCGGACCAACAAAACAAGAACCAAAGAAGCATGCGTGCCACAACAATGAAAACTTGTTCACGCGCTTGACCCGAACGATCGACGCGCAAAGGATGGCATAGGGAACAAAGCCCTCCATCGCTCGGCGCAACCGGGGAGGATCGCGGTGGACGGCAAAGAAGGGGAAACCAAATCGTACGTTCCAACACCTTGTTGAACCGACTGCGGCGATTCATAACCGCAAACGTTGCAACCTCCTCCGCGGAGTACGCCGTAGTTCTGGCACTCTTGGCGGTGGCATTGGTCGGCGCATTGCGTGTCGTCGGTCCGAGCATGGAGTCGCTTCATGCGTCTGTCTCGAACAGGCTGGCGGACACGGTTTGGGTGGCCTCAGGCGCGGGGCCCAAGGCTCAGCTAACAACTCGGTCCGTCACGACGGACTGAGATTCTCAAAGCAAGACAAATCGCAATCAAAAGGGGCGGGTGCCCCGTGCCGCCGGCGGTGCGCGCACGTTCATTCGCGCGCGTCGCATGGACGAACCGGAGCATTCGACAGTCAATCGGCTGAAAAGGAAGGGAACCAAACGGTGAACGGACCAAACCTATTTAATCGGATCAACTCAAGGAAGGCCGTGGGCGTGATGACGGCCACGTTGATGATCATCACGCCGGCGCTGACCGTGCCGGGCTGCACCGGAGGCGACTTCCTCGGACTGGAGGACTATCAGCGCGATCTGATCTTTGGAGCGCTGGCGATTGCGCTTCTCGGTGATGGTCAAAACGGGACCAACGGGACGACCGACATCGGTGCCGGCGATCCGGTCCCCGGGCAGGACGGGCTGAGCTGCTGGGACCTGAACGGCGACGGTTTGGCTGGTCCGGAGGAGGACACGAACGGCGACGGATTCTTCACGGCCGAGGACTGCCGGGGAACTGATGGAGCAACCGGTGGCGCCGGAACCAACGGCCCCAACGGTGTGGACGGTAGCGACGGGCTGAACTGCTGGGACATTAACGGGAACGGCGTGGCCGACCCGGACGAGGATGTCAACAACGACGGGCTCTTTACGGCCGACGACTGCCAGGGCGCGAATGGTTTCAACGGGTCGAGCGGCGGAAGCGGCGGAACCGGTCCAGCCGGCATCAACTGCTGGGACCTCAACGGAAACCGAGCGGCCGATCCGGAAGAAGACATTAACGAGGACGGGTTCTTTACGGCGGAAGATTGTCAGGGCTCGCGGGAAGGACAGGGAACGGACGGGATCCACTGCTGGGACCTCAACGGCAACGGGGTGGGCGACCCGGAGGAAGACATCAACGGTGATGAGCTCTTCACGATCAAAGACTGTCGGGGTGCGGACGGAACCGACGGCACGGATGGAACCGATGGTACCAACGGCACCAACGGAACGGACGGGGTCGATGGCGCGGATGGCGCGGATGGAATCGATGGTACCAATGGAACAAACGGGGTCGATGGCACGGACGGCACCAACGGGACCAATGGCCTGGACGGCACCGACGGCCTGAGTTGTTGGGATCTGAATGGCAATGGTGTGGGCGACCTGGAAGAGGACATCGACAACGACGGCTTTTTCACGGCGGAAGATTGCCAAGGCACCGACGGCACGAACGGAACAGACGGTGTTGACGGGCGAGATGGGACGGACGGGGCCGATGGTATCGACGGGACAAACGGTACCGATGGCCTGAGTTGCTGGGATCTCAACGGCGACGGTGTGGGTGATCCGGAAGAGGATCTCGATAACGACGGCTTCTTCACGGCTGAAGACTGTCAAGGCACCGACGGCAGCGATGGACGAGACGGCATCGACGGCGTTGACGGCATCGACGGCGTGGATGGAATCGACGGGACTGACGGCACGAACGGCACCGATGGCGTGGACGGGCGGGACGGCACGGATGGCGTTGATGGCGACAACGGAATCGACGGTGCGGACGGGGCCGATGGACTGCACTGCTGGGATCTGAACGGCAACGGTGTGGCCGACCTGGAAGAGGACATCAACGACGACGGTTTGTTCAACGCCGAGGACTGCCGCGGCGCTGACGGCGAATCGGGCGGTGCCTCCGAAATCTTCTTCGACACCTTCATCGATGATTTCTTCACGTTGGGACACGGCTCGCGCGGGGCGATCGCCGTCGGCGCGGCGGGCGTGCCGGTGGTCGAAATCGAGGAACCCGCGCTGGGTCCCAACGAAGTCGTCGCCTACCGCACCGTGGTCCCCTTCTTCTACGACGAAACGGGGCACGACACGCTCGATGTGGACCAGAACCAGGTCACCATGCGGATGTTCTTCTGGCGGGAAGGCCCACGCGAAGACTGCTTCGTCTTCCGTCTGGACGCGTTCCGGTCTCGGCACGGCGAGGCGATCGCTCAGTACGGCGCGCCGCGTTTTGTCAAGCTGAACGATCCGGTCGAGCCCAATCCGTTCGGAAACCTGGTCGTGATCGACCTTCCGCTCAACAACGTGGGGAACGACCCGGCCGACGGGTTGTGCTTCCCCGGCGACCTTCGCGTAGGTGATTTCCTGGCCTTCGAGCTGAACATCGTCCAGGACACACTGATCAATAGCGACGTGTCGTACACGATGATGGGCGTGGAGTTCTTCGAGACCCCCGTCGGAGACACGTTCACGGCGCACGCGACGGTCTTCAAGTCGATCGAGGACGTGGATTGCTCATTCGTCAAGGAATGCAACAACAACCACGACTGCGACGACGGGCTGTTCTGCAACGGCGAGGAAACCTGTGACGCGGGTGTGTGCGTTCCGGGTACCCTCCCCTGCGACGGCGACGAGCCCGTGTGTGACGAGGTCGATGATGAGTGCGTCACGTGCGACGACAACGAGCCCGAGTGTGAAGATGGCGACGATGAGTGCGTCCCCGGCGATAGCGCCCCGGAAGATGGCAAGACGGTCATCTGCCACCTGCCGCCGGGTAACACCAACCCACCGCACACGCTCATTGTGTCCGATTCGGCGCTCACGGCGCATCTGGCGCACGGAGACACCCTCGGTGCCTGCACGACGGATTGCGGCGGGGGAGAGTAAGGGCTCGTCACGACCCGGTCAGTGACCGTTTCGAGAATGCTTGTCTTATCCTGGGGCACGGGTGACGAACCCGTGCCCCTTGTCTTTGTGGCTGGTGCCGCCCCCAGTAAGGGCACGCGTCCTACTAACCCCATCTGGTTTCCGCGACCTTCGAACCCTGATACTGGGGTCGAAGGTGCATGATAGCCGAGCGGGCTTTGGGATGCGACCCCTGGATCGGTTGGCGCGAAGCGTTCTCTTACAAGCGGCGCTTTGCCGTCGATACGGACTGAAGGGTGTTACGTTTGGCTGGTGGAAACGGAACCCGGCGGCGGGGCGGACTCGCGGAAGGGCTGCCCGCGCCACCGATCGCGAGGCGTGACCGCATATCGTCCGGCTTTCTCGCAACATCCCACCGGTTCGCCTTCGATAAGCAAGGCGTCACAAACCCGCGCGGCACGCTTCAGAATGGAGCCCCAATCGACGACCCGACGCGATGGCTTCCTATCGGACGCCGCGACGACATCGGGCGGTCCCGATCCCCCGGCCGCACCGCCGCCAAGAGAACCTTTAGATTAAGATCATGAATCTTTATTGCATGCCCCGAGGAGCCGGCATATCATCCCGTGCTCCCTCTCGCGACCCCAGCCGCCAGAGAGCATGGGCGCCGTAACATCGAGGGGACCGCATGCGAAGCGAACGCACCCGGCAGCGACAGCACAGGCCAACGAAGTCGCAACCCCTGCCGATTGTCGATGGTGAAGCCCCAGGCCGCGGCTACGCCCGCCGGCGCGCGATCGTTCTCGCTCTGGTCTACGTAGCCTTCGGCCTCCACATCGCCCACTGGAGCATCACCGGTCGATCGCTGGCGCCGCTCGAACTCAACGAGGTCATGTACACGCTCGAACTGGGGATTGTCACCGCGGGCTTCCTCTTCATGTGTCTGCTCGTCGTGTGTACGCTGGTTTTCGGGCGGTTCTTTTGTTCCTGGGGCTGTCACATCATCGCCCTACAAGACCTCTGCGGCTGGCTGCTCGGCAAGCTAGGTATCCGCCAAAAACCGATCCGCTCGCGTTTACTGCTCTGGGTTCCGCCTCTAACCGCGCTGTACATGTTCCTGTGGCCGCAGATCGTTCGGGCCTGGCAGACGAAGGCCATGCCCGCCTTCCACTTGGCGTCCGACAGTAACGGCTGGGCGTCGTTCGTGACCGATAACTACTGGCGAAACCTGCCCAGCGCGGGTGTCATCGTGGTGACGTTTCTTGTCTGCGGGTTCCTCCTGGTCTACCTGCTGGGGTCGAGGACGTTTTGCACCTATGTCTGCCCGTACGGCGCCGTGTTCGCCCTGGCCGATCGATTCTCGCCGGGACGCATCCGCGTGTCGGACGATTGCCGGCAGTGCGGGCGTTGCACGGCCGCCTGCACCAGTGGCATTCGCGTTCATGAAGAGTTCCGCCAACACGGCATGGTCGTCAACCCGGCGTGCCTCAAGGATCTCGACTGCCTGAGCGCCTGTCCGCAACGAGCGGTGCGCTTTGGATTCGGCAAGCCGTCGCTGCTTGCCGCGAGCCGGACCGGCGGGCGCTTTGGAAGCCTGCCGTATGACTTTGCGGTTTGGGAGGAGGTCCTAATCGCAGTGGTGTTCGTCGCCACGTTGCTCTCGTTCCGCGGTCTGTACGGCCGGGTGCCGTTTCTGTTGTCGCTGGCGTTTGGGTGTATCGCCGGCTGCATCGCGGTGATGACGGCGCGCCTCGCGACACAACCCAACCAGCGTTTTTCAACCCTCGTGTTGAAGCTTCAAGGCCGCCTGACGCGAACCGGCGTCGGCTTCCTCGCCGTGGTCGCCGTGCTTTTAGCGCTCTGCATGCACAGCGGGTTCGTGCGATACCACGAGTTCCGCGGGCTTCGCGTCTTGCACGCCGTGGGCGACGTAGCCGGCTCTCGCCTATCGACCGACGTCGCCGCTTCGGCGAGCCGACATCTGACGGCGGTCGAGAGCTGGGGCCTGTTAGACAACGAGCGCGTACAGCGCGGCCTGATCGCGCTTTCCGCGCGGCTCGGGCGATTCGCCGAGGCCGAGCGCCGGGCCGTGGACTTCATTCGAGATCACCCAAACGATCTGCCGGTCCACATGCGGCTTGGCGAGGCGTTGGTCGCCCAGCAAAAGCACGCAGCCGCGGAACGGCTCTATCGTGAGGTGATTCAGCGGTCTCGAACCGATCGGCCGGCCGCCAGACAAGCGGTGGCCGGCGCGCACCAGGCGCTCGGACGGTCACTCGCCCTACGCGGCGCGTTCGATGAGGCCGCACAGTCCCTCGGCGAGGCAGTCGCCCTTGATCCAACGCGCAGCGACGCCTTCGCCGAGTTGGGCGGCGTGCTGGCAGAGCAGGGCCGTTTCGACGAGGCGATCGACGCGTTAAAAGTCGCCCTGACGCAAAACCCGAGCATGCCCAAGGCCCACTACAACCTCGGCACGATACTCGGTCACGTCGGCCGCTTCGGCGAGGCCGCCGAGAGCTTTGAGCGGGCGCTCGAGCTTTCCGAAGGCGACGCCGATCTACACAACAACCTGGGTTTCGCGTACGCCCAAACCGGGCGGACCACCGAGGCGCGCGAGCATCTGACCCGCGCGATCGCGATCAGTCCGGATCACGCCGGCGCACATTTCAACCTCGCGCGACTCCTGGCTGCCGGCGATCAGCACGAAGAGGCCGACCAACACTTCCGCCTGGCCGCCCGACTCGATCCACGATACGCGGAACTGCTCGGTCTTGTGGGCTCAACCCTCGACGAACACGGGCCGTAGCGTTTGGACAAGCGATGCCTGGGTGCCCCACCTCTTCCTGGGTGGCCCACCTCTTCAGAGGTGGGGGACTCGAATGATCACCCGATTCGCGCCCCTCACGGCTACAGCCATGTCGCGCCTAACCCACGAATCAAGCCGTGTCGTTCGCTTCGCCCCGCGCGACCGACCGCTCTATAATCCCTCTCCATGAATCCACGCCGCGCCGACGTTTTTCCCACGCTCCTGCGTGGGCTAAGGAAGCGATGCCCCCGCTGTGGACGCGGCCGCCTCTTTTGCCGTTGGTACACGCTGTCGGATCGCTGCGGCACGTGCGGCCTCGAACACCAGCTAGCCGACGGCAACACGTGGGCGTTCATGTACATCTCGACAGCGGCCCTGACCGGCACGATCGTGCTCGGCATGTTCTTGTTCGCCCCGCCAAGCCTTGCACTGGGCCGAGCGGTCGTGTTTCCCGCCGTCCTTCTGCTGATCGGCGGGAGCCTCCCCTATCGCAAAGGCGTCGCGATCGCGATCGAATACCTCGTCGAGCAGCGATGGCACCACGGCGAGGACGAGTAAAGCAACGAGCGGTCACATACCGAGCCGCGGGCTTCAGCAACGCCTTGAAGCAGTGTGGCACCGGCCTCCAGCCGGTGTATCGGTTTGATGAGATGTTCCACCTTGTGGAGGCGCTACGCTTGTGCGGTAGACGTCCGAGCGCCGCGTCACATCTCGATCGATGTGTCATCCGAGCCGCGACCGTCAGGGAGCGGACTTACCAACGTCGGTCTTGCCGCTGACGACGGCTTCCTTGCAGGCGCGGCTCACTTGGAAATGGGTGCCCCATCCTTCGCTTTTGGCGAAGGGTGGGGGACGGACGGTGCTGTAGAGCCGTCATCGCGACCGTCAGGGAGCGGACATACCAACGTCGGTCTTGCCGGGACGACTGCCTCCTTACGGGCGCGGCTCACTTGGAAATGGGTGCCCCATCCTTCGCTTTTGGCGAAGGGTGGG
>CBDUXT010000108.1:0-17326 GCA_965371245.1 uncultured bacterium
CTCTTCGCCCTGGCGTACAACTTGGGGAACTTCCTGCGTCGGTTGGCGCTACCGAAGTCGGTGAAACACTGGTCGTTGACCACACTGCGAGAGAAGCTGATCAAGATCGGAGCCAAGGTGGTGACGCACTCGGGGTACGTGATCTTCCAGATGGCCGAGGTGGCGGTCCCGCGCGACTTGTTCGCGGCGATCCTCGACCGCATCCAGCGTTTTGGTGTGCCGCCGCCGTTGCTGCAACGTGGTTGACGCTCGTGATCGAGCGAAAAGTTGGTGATTCGAGCGGGGGCCAAAGGTTGATGCTGCGCCGAAACGGGACGGAATCGTTGTTCCCGATGCGTCGGGGGCAGGATTGTAACGATGGAGCAGCCACGCAGGAACGAATCGCCGCGCGAAAGGGCCTTTTGCTCGAATCCAGCGGTTCGTTCGGTTATGATCGCGGTTTGAAATCTGATAACTGCGAAATACCGGTCAGAGGAAGGAAAGACCGAGGGTCGAGGTTCGCACAAGAACCGCCCAAACGACGGATTGTTCGCCCTTTGGGCGTCAAGTTCCCCCCTCGTCGGCCCGAGTTACCGCTAAACGCGCCGAGTACTCACCGGAATCGTTGAGTCACGGCGTGGTAAGTGTACAATGGTCGGGTGGTCCCTCGACCTTGCTCGTGCAACGTTAGGAGGGGAGATGGCGGATCCCATGCCCCCTACGGTCAGTTGGATTTGATCCCAAGAACAACGCCGCGCCTTTGCCCCGCTCGCTGCGCGATTCGAACACGAGGTGTATGATGAAGCTACTGCATGTTTCGGTCGTACTTTGCTTCGCCAGCCAGGCCCTTGCACAAGGTGTGTTGATTCCGGTTTCCAACCGTCGCGGACACGTCTTCGATCCCACCCGCGAGATCTTGTTCATGTCCACCAGCAACGGAACGATCGAAAGATACGACGTCCTGGCCGGCCAATTGCTTCCCGGAATCAATGTCGGTGTCGCCTTAAACGGACTCGACATCACACCTTCCGGTGACGCGCTCTATGTTACGGAGGACTTCACCACCGGAGAGTTGGGAATCGTGCACAAGGTTGATCTCGGCAGTGGTGCCGTGTCGCAATTGAACTATGTACGCGATTTCGGCGAAACCGGGTCTTGGGACGTTGCCATCGGTTCCGACGGCAAAGGCCTGGTGAGTACGCGTTTCGGCGGCAGCGGATGGGTCCCCCTTCGTGAACTCGACCTGGCCACGGATCTTCTGACTGTTCGTTCTGACGTACCGGGCTCGGCCGGGGGGGAGGTTGGGCAAAGGACGCATATAAATCGCAGTGCCGACAGGTCCTTTTTCTTTCTCACGGAATCCAACATTTCGAGCGGACCCATCTTCACTTATGACGCTCTGTCCGACACCTTCGGCGGTTCGGCCACCACCGGCGCCTCCTTGAGCGCGTCCGTTTCGGCGGTTAATCGGGACGGCTCCTTGATTGCGCTCGACCGCGGGTCCGCCTCTATACGGGGCCCCGATCTGATCGAAATCGGCAATCTCGGAGAGCTGACCGGTGGTCTGATCTTCGATCCGTTACGGGACCTTCTTTACGGAGTGGACGTCGGCTCTGACGAACTCGTGGCCGTGAACAGCAATACCCTGGTCGAAGCATTCCGGCTCTCGATCGGGGAGAATATGGGCAGTTCTTCACCGTTGGACGAAGGGGAAATGTCCATAAGCGACAACGGCCGGATTGTCTTTCTTTCGACACCGGCCGGTATTCGGATGTTCACTATTCCGACCAATGACTGCAATAATAACGGTGTGGAAGATCTCACTGAAATCCTGGAGGGCTTGAGCCCCGACTGCAATATCAACAACATCCCAGACGACTGTGACGTTGATTCCGGCCGAAGCCAAGATTGTCAACCGAACGGTGTTCCTGATGAATGCGAAGACGACTGCAACCGCAACGGCGTGGATGACTCGTGCGACATTGCGATCGGCACCAGTACCGATTGTCAGCCAAATGGCATGCCTGATGAATGCGAAACGGATCCATCGATCGAGCGAATTCGTGCCGACCTTGATCTGGTCGCCCCATCCATGTCCGCGCAGCTCCCCGACCGTTTTGATTTCTCCGACGGCGAGACCGGGACATGTATCTCCGACGGCGGCGGCGACATGTATGATTGCGGAAACATCCTGAACACGAATCGTCAGAATGCGATCCCGTACACGAACGGCGAAATCCTAGACGGCAATCAAGCGTTCGGGCCGGGCAGTTCGTATTTCACCGCCAAGTTCGACGGGCTCTTCATTCTTGCCGCCAAAGATATCTCGATCGATCGCTTCGAGCCAACAGGAAACAACGGCGCGGACGGCGGCGGAACTGCCGACGGAACGGAATTATCACTGGTGGTGAACAATCTCCCCTTTGCGCTTTTCGTGAAACGTGTCTACGCCACCAGCGATCCTTCGATCAATCAGATGATCATCGTCCCCGGGCAGGTCGAAGACTACGTCCACACGTTTACGCTGGACACAGGGAGCGGACAGCAGGCGGTTTCCGGTCTCTCCGGCGTGGATCAAGTGTTCTACGTGCTTACGTCACGTCGCGTCTCGCAGGGTCTTCCACTGGAACATGAAGACGCCCTGGCACTCGCCACCACACTCCTAGAGGGCACACTTGCGCTCGAGCAAGATTGCAACGGCAACGCCATTCCCGACGAATGCGACATTGCCGAAGGGACGAGTACGGACTGCCAGCCAAACGGCATCCCTGATGAATGTGATGGTAGCGCGGACTGTAATCTCAACGACATCTTCGACGTCTGCGAAATCGCCGATGGTATCGCTCCGGATTGCGATCATAATCAAATTCCGGACGAATGTGATCCTGATACTGATTTGGATACCGTGATCGATGCCTGTGACAACTGTCCGACATTGGTCAACATTAAACAGCTCGATCTGGACGCCGACGACATCGGTGACCGCTGCGACAACTGCCTTTTGTTCTTCAATCCGCTGCAGCCGGACGGTGACCTGGACGGCATCGGCGACGTGTGCGACAATTGCGTTGAATTGCCGAATCAATACCAGGAAGACACGGACGGCGATGACGTCGGTGACGTCTGCGACAACTGCGGCCTGTTCAATCCCGACCAAACGGATTGCCAGGGGAACGGCATCGGCGACGTGTGCGAAATCGCTGGGCAAACGGCGATGGATTGCAATAATAACGAAGTTCCCGACGAATGTGACGCGCAAAGCGGACCGCCAGGCGACTGGAATGGAGACGGTGTACTTACGTTGATCGACTACGCCAACGTGCCCATGTGTATGCAAGGTCCGGACGTCCCGCCAACCACGTGTGATTCACTTTGTCTTGGGGTTTTCGATCTCAATCAGGATGCGGACGTCGATCTTGCGGACGTGGCCGCCCTCTTCATCGCGGGGCTCGATCATCCGTAAACACCCTGCTAATATCGCTTACGTAAAATTGCCGCTTCGAAGGCGGCAAGTAGGAAATGTCCGACAAGCTGACCGTTCCCGGTCCGGTGCCAGTGAAACTTTTCTGGTCACATACCGTTTACGATATCAATACGCGCACCCTAATCGCCACCGAACAGGACCGGGCGGCGGTACGCTCGCACATGGAAAAACTACATTAAGTGTGCTGCGTAGGCTCCGCAAGACACTTCTCGCGGCCTGGATGCGCCTAACGTTCAGACTTACTCGTCGTTCGTCGATGTCCTCAGTCTTCGAACTGCCGTTTGAGTGCCACGATGACGCCAAGTCGCCCGCGCAACAAACGGTGGACCAACACACCAACCCTCGCAGACAACGAAGGACCCCGGCGGAGGAGTTTGTCCCACGGCCGGGGTCAGATACGCTTCAGCCAAGAAGGCTGCCGGCAGTCGGCTGGCTACTTGCCCCTACCTTTGCGGCTTTGTCCGAACGCCGCGGTACCCGGCAGCTCCTTGATAAGGCCATTGGCCCGCAGAACGGCAGGGTCGAACCCGCGCGACCGGGCATATTCGGCGGTCAGGAAGATGTCCACTTTGCTGTGGATGATCTCGCGCCGGCCCTTGTGGGTCACCTCGAACGTCGTGTCCGTCGGCACCAGGTCGCTACCCACCTCCGTGATCGTGAACTGGACGGCCTCCTCCGTACCCGTGAAGACGAACTCCGCCAGGTTATTGAAGTCGGATATGAACCCTTCGGGCGGAGCCACCGATGTGGTCACACCCCAGTCACCGACAGCCTCAAACACGAACGGATATGCCTGCTCGGTACCGTCCCATAGTATGTACTCGGGCTCCATGATCAGCAGATCGGATCCGGTCAGGCGCGTGGTCTTGGCCGGCAGCTTCTTCCCGTCGGATCTGACGATTTGTTTGAGTCGCTTTCGTGCAAAACTCTCACAAGCCAGCGTGTCAAGGTTCTTACCCAGAGGATCGGGTAACACGATCGCGGTGGGATCGAAGGCCACAATCACATAGTCACCCGCCAACACTTGTACTGAGCACGAACCGGTTGCGTCGGTGGTGCAGCAACCGGCCGCGGCACACATCGTGGCGATGCAGGTCTTGCTGTTGCTGTTGAGGCCGCCACATTGCGTATCCACGCAACTTGCAAGCGAATCGTCATAAGCGCAGACCTCAACGCCTGCAATCGGCTGTTTGGACGATCCCGGAAACACTCCATTCCCCACGGTATGAGATTCAATTACCGTCTGGATTGTGGCGAAATCGCTGATGCCCGGACAGATATCATCGCTGTCACAGACGCCGTCCAGATCCGTGTCATCCGGATTGTCCGCGGGACACGGATCGCAGTCGTCGGCCACGCCGTCGCCGTCGGCATCGGCGAGATCATCGAAGCCTGGACAGGCGTCGGTCGAATCACAGACACTATCCAGATCCGTGTCGTCTGGATTATCAAGGGGGCACGAATCGCAGCCGTCGGCTACGCCATCACCGTCGCCATCGGCGAGGTCATTGAAGCCTGGACAGGCGTCGTCCGAATCGCAGACACCGTCCAAATCCGTGTCATCCGGATTGTCAAGCGGACACGGATCGCAGCCGTCGGGCACGCCATCGCCGTCGCCATCGGTGCTGCACGACGAGCAGGATCCGACCGTGCATACGCCGCCTGCGGTCCACATACCTGCGCCGCAGTCGAACTCCAAGACGATCGCGTCGCAGACGCCCGCGATGCAGCACGCGCCGAGCGGCGGAAGTTCCGGTCCAATACCGGCGCCGATGTTGGGTTGGGCGAACGGCAGGATTGGCGGTCCGCCGACGGCGCCGACGGCGGCAATCTCTTCCAGTTGATTGACCGCGGCCCCCGTGCCGTCGTCCGTCAACGCCACGACGTCCCCGACATGTCCATTGGAGATGAACAGTTGCGGGTGGTCGAAGGGGGCGCTCTGCAGGCGAACGCGCTCGTCCGTCAGCGACGTCAGAAAGGCCACCAGATCCGTCTCGTCCTGCGGTGTCAGCGCAAGAGGACGAATCGACGTAGTGGCGTCCTGGATGTTCTCCTGAATGAAGTCGCCGCCGCGAGAGTAGAACTCCACGACCTGTGTCAGTGTCGCGAAGACTCCGCTGTGCATATACGGGCCGGTCAACTCGACGTTGCGCAGGCTGGGCACCTTGAACGAACCGTCGATCGCTGTCCGCAGATTGGGATCGACCTCCGGCTCGAACAGCATCGGGGGGCCGATGACCACGTTCTGCTGGCTCAGTCGGGTGAACGACAGTGGGTTACCGAAGGGATCGGTGCCGGCGACACCCGGGTCGTCGGTCGTCGGTCGGACACCGATGTTGTAGAACGCACTGTCGTAGACGGCCGTACCGCGATCGGCCATAATCATATTCTCGACGGGATCCTCGACGATGATGTTGCTGACCGTGGCACCGGTGAATTCGGGGCCTTCGTGACACTCGATACACAAAGCCTGATTCAGAAAGATCTCGAGTCCGTGTTTCTGCTGCGGGGTCAGGGCGGAGTCGTCGCCTTCGCGGAACCTGTCATAAGGCGCGTCGTCGGAAACCAGCGTGGATTCGTAGACTTGCACGGCCAGCCCGAAGAACAAGGAGAAGTTGGCTTCCATTACGCTGAACCCGTCAGGCGTCTGCTCCGTCGAATCCCAGTAGCGATCCAGGAATGCGCTCCGCACCATCGCTTCATACGTTGTGTCGAGGCCGCGGCCCGAGGGGTGCATCATCCCGCCGAGCACACTGTCCGTCGGATCGACGATCTGCCGGGCCAGCGGACGCAGGTTCAACAGCTTTCTACCCAACTCCGGAAAACTCCGGCCGTTCCATGACATTTCGACTTCATTGTTGGGAGGGCCGACCGCCTGCGATGCCAGGCTCGACTTCTCGATGGCTACTCTGACGGGTACGACGGACCCGTCCGGCTGCACCTTCAGGATGGTCGGGGCATTCGGATCACGCAATCCGAACGGATTCACGCCGTTGAAGACGAAGTTCGCCCGGCCGTCCCAAAAGCTTCGGATGTTGAATATCGCGTTGATGACGGACGGCGCCTGCCGTCCGGTGACCTGCCGCGTGTTGATGCTGCCGACGCTGTGCGTCGAATCGAGGACCGTCACTCCGTCGTCGAGGGCGCGGCCGGGCACGATACTGACGAAATCGGTTCTGGCCACGCCCTGGGATCCGACGATGTCGTCCTCGATGAACGGGAAATTGCTGCGCAGGAGTGTGTGGTTCGGTCCACCAACGTCGAAGACGCCGTTGGGGCCCGGATGCAACGTGTTACGAAAGCGGGCGTCGGCACCGGCGTGGTGGTGACACGAGGCGCACGCCTGAACACCGTCGCCGCCGACCTGCATGTCCCAAAAAAGCGTCTTGCCCAGCGCGATGGCGGCGTTCTTGTCCTTGACGAAGTCGAACAGGTTGTCCGGTTCCGGGACCGGTACGGTCTTGAGTGACGGTTCCGGGAATCTCGGGAACCGGGAGATCGTCACCGTGTCCGTCGCCGATGTCCCGAGCAGGTCCGTAACCGTCAATTCGAAAACGAGGGGTTCTTCAAGGCCGGGGAAGAAGAACGTCATCTCGACGGTGTCGGTGCCGTCAAGCCCGAACGGAGGGCCGGTGACCGGAATGTCGCCGACCTGCGCCCAACTGTAGGTCAGACCGTCGCCGATCGAACCGCCGGCGTTGAGCACTACGAACTCGCCGGCCACTACGATCTGGTCCGGCCCGGCGTCGGCGACGACTTCCGGCGCGGTGTGATCGAGCGTGACGGTCAACGACGTGGTGTTAACACCCGTGGAGCCTGATACCGTCAGGTTGAAATCGAGAACAGTCTGCCCCGGCGGTGTCGTCACCGTAAAGGCCGGGTTCGCCGTATTGGGGTTCGGTACGATCGACCCGTCCAACTGCAGTTCACCCAGGACAACCGGAGGGCCGCCCGTCTGCTCCCACACGAAGTTATCGATCAGACCCAACGACTCGCCGCCATCGAGCAGAACCAGAACGGTGGGAAACGCCGGCGGGTCGGCCGGATTGGCGATAATTTGTTCGGTCTGGTCGAGTGTTGCGACGGCGACGGGTACATCGTTTACGGGATCAAAACTGGATACGGTGACGAGGTCGTCCGCGGATCCCAACGCACCAGAGACGGTAAGATAGAAGGTCACCGACACACCGGACGGCGACGACGGAAAGATGAAGGTCGGATTCACGATGTCGGGATCAGACAGCACGACAACGGGGCCGGCAACCTGGTGCCACTGGAAACTTGTGAACGGTCCGGAGGACGCGGAACCGTCGAGTTGAACGGTGGCGCCGAGCACCGCCAATTGGTCCGGCCCCGCGTCGGCGAGCGGCGCCGTTGGAGGAGGAGTTCCGGTGCGCGTGAACGCCACGCCGTCGAGAACACCGCCGAGGGGGATGGATTGGACAGTGATCGTCGCCGGCGCGCCGGGGGCGTTGGGATCGGCCGGCGACGCATCGGCGGTGACGATCGCCCAAATGCCGGACGCATCGACCTGTGCGGCTTCAATCAGCGTTCCCAAGGTCGCCTGCCCGAGGTAGACCAGGACAGCGTTGCCCGGACCCGGAACGGAACTGGTGCCCGAAATGGTCCACCGCCCGAAATCCTGGTCGTATGTCGCTTCCGTAACGCTGAGTACGTCGGGAAGCGTTGGGTTCACAATGACCTTGCGGGTTTCGAATCCGCCCGCGCCCGATGCGAGCGTGACAGTGCGTGGGGGTACTTGTACGCCGAGGATGCTCACCTCGCCGCCGGCGTTGGTCGGCTCGCCGCCCGCCAACGTGAGGGACGCCGATCCGCCCGCGGTGCTCGAGGTGCCGCGGACGACCAATCGTTGTGTGGTAACGTCGTAAGTGACCTCGGTAATCACCACCTCGTCGATGAGGGGGCGTTCATCCGAGCTGCCGTCCGATGTCTGCGTGACCGTGATGGTCGCGGGAACCGGCACACTGATGGGTAAACTGATGTGGGCGAAGAACCGTCCCGTCCCATCTCCGACCATGGTCTGCGGCGTCATGTCCGAACCGGTGACCACCATTTCGCCGGCCAGGTCGGATTCCGCCCAGACGTCAATCTTTGTACAGTCGAGCTCCTCCTTAAAGGTCGCCCGGACGATGTCAACGCGAACAGCTTTCGGATCCACCAGGGGTGGATCCACCGGCGGCCAACTCATCACTGTCGTCGCGGGCCCATTGGGACCGAAGGCCGACAAGATGCGATCGCGCGCCTGCAATGGCACCAACGCCTGAGTCCGCGGATCGAGACCGGAGAAGGGGAACGGGTCCAACGGTTGCGGGATGGTCTCGCAATCCACGACGCCGTCACCGTTGGAGTCGATGCAGCCGGCGGGTCCCAGTCTGCGGTCCAGGTTCCACGGAATACCGGCGAAGATGAACGGCGTCGAGATGGCGTCGAGATCGATCTCCACAAATTCCGGCTGGGCAACGCCGACCGGAGTGAGATACTCGCCCCACGGTGCGTCGTCGCCGTTGATGTCGAACGCCGCCAATTCCGGGTGGAGCTTCTTCTGGATCGTCCTTCCGATGATTTCGCGTGTGATGGGGCTGATGACGCCGAAATCCGGCCCGAGGTTGGTCGCCGTGGGACAGACTCCGAAACCAGCGTTCCGCAGGTTTTCGCAGGGCGACAGCCGGGTCCGCACGGGCGCGCCCTTGAAGAAGTCCACGTCAAAGCGAATCTTGAAGATGCCGATGTTGGCGGCACCGACCCCCTGGAGGATCGTGCGAGGGTTGCCGACCGTCGATGCCAGCGGCACTTCGTGGTTCTCGTTGGTGGCCGGATCGACATGCAGGGAGAAAATGTCCAATTGCGAATTCGGATGCGTCGAGAACCCGATCAACAGAAGACGCGCCCGCTCGTTCTGAAACCCGGCCACATCCCATTCCACCTCGTCGAAGATCATGTAGTCCGGCTGCGTCGGGTTGCCCGAGGTGCGGATGGCGTCCCTGACCAGGACATCATAAACCGAGAGGAACCGTACTCCGTTGATAACCTCGAAGTTGCCCTG
The DNA here is from genome assembly GCA_965371245.1 of uncultured bacterium. GTDB lineage: Bacteria > Planctomycetota > Phycisphaerae > UBA1845 > UBA1845 > CBDUXT01. Next base: position 9,528 of record CBDUXT010000108.1, read on the forward strand.
AACGACAACGGAATCTCCGATGCGCAGCGGGGCGAAGCGTGTCGCATCGGGCACAGGTACGGCGTCACGATTCGTCATGGGGCAGAATGCGTCGCCGAATCCCTTGCTGTCGCTGCCCACCGTGCGGTTCCCGCCGATCACTGTGCTGGGGATGCAGACCGGGTACCCCGTCGAGAACGCGACGGTGTAGTTGTCCGCGTCGTTGGTGAACCGCGGATCGGGGCTGCAGTTGCGACCGCCCGCACAACCCTTGCCCCGCTGGATCGTATGTCGTCCGTCCGGATCGTTGATGCGTACCATGACGCCGGTCGTATCGCTCCCGTCCAGTCCGCTCACGCGGAAATAGCCGTCCGTGTGGCTGACGAACGAGACCCTTCCCGTGACCGTCTCCTGCCCCTTCTCGAGGAACACATCGCCGGCGATGACGTCGCCCGCGGCCGTGCGATTGGCGAGGATCGTGGCCACGCCCCCGCCCGGAGCGCATTCGTCGGACGCAGCCAGGCCGCTTTCACCGAGCGCCACGCAGGCCGCCGGTGCTTGGGCAAATATCTGCTGCAAGGTCAGGAAGTTGGCCGGCAACTCAATCACCATGTTACGCGGGATGATCACCACCTGCCCCCCGACGACGATGCGGCCGCCGGACCAGGGATTGCCCGGATCATCAACTTTGAGTACCTCGATCACACCTATCAAGGGCACGCTGTTCTGGGCGGACGCCTCGGAAGCCCACGCGAGGCACAAGGCCACAGCCGCCAACAACCCCCACACGGTTCGGCGCGCGACCGACTCGAACCGCGACCGGCATTGGAAAAAAGTCGCCACAGTAATACTGCTGATGGACATCGTATATCCCTCCTCTTTCTGAGCGCATCGACTTCGATCCGAACGCGCGTCAGGGTGGTTCACGTTCACAGTTGGCTGTCCGTTGTCACAACACCAAGGCTTCATCGGTCCACCTCACAGGCACTGTTGGCGTTCCATTCCGCAACGCCGGGAACCGTATTCTCCGTCGTCCGCAGCCTTCGTCGCGCGGGGCGCTCATCACTGAACATTGAACGTCACTCCTTGCAGGACGCCACCAAGCGGCGTGGACTGAACGCTGATGGTTGTTGGCGCGCCGGAGGCGCTCGGATCGGCCGGTGTATTGGCCGCCGTTGTGATCGCCCATTGGCCTGCGGCGTCCACCGCGCCGGCACCGATGAGCGTGCCGGTTACCGGCGGACCCAGATAGGCCATCACGGTGTTGCCCGGCCCCGGAACGGAACTGGTTCCCGTCAATGTCCATATGCCTTGTGCCGAATCGTATTGGGCCTCGGCGACGGTAAGGACGTCGGCGGGCGTCGGATTCACGATCACTTGCCTTGTCTCCGACCCGCCGTCTGCGGACGCCATGCTCACCGTATGGGGAGGCACGTCGATGCCCGCGACGGCGACTTCTCCGTTGGCGTTCGCGGGCTCGCCGGTGCCGATGATCAGCGAGGCCGATCCGCTGGCCGTGCTTGAAGACCCTGCGACCGACAACTCTCCGGTAGTTACGTCGAAGGTGGCGCGAACGACGGCGACCTCGTCCGTGAGTGTTCGTCGATCCGAACTGCTATGGGTCGTTTGCGTTACGGTGATCGACGGTGGTACGGGCACGCCGACGGGCAAACTGATGTGTGCGAAGAAGCGACCGCTGCCGTCACCGACCATCGTCCGGGGCGACAGTCCGTCACCACTGACGACAAGATCTCCGGGCAGATCGGATTCCGCCCATACATCGATCTTGGTGCAGCCGATCTCTTCCTTGAATGTCGCCCGGGTAATGCTGACGGGGTTGCCGAGCGCCCCGATGAACGACGGGTCCGTCGGAGGCCAACTCAACACCGATGTGGCGGGACCGCCCCGGCCGAAGGCTGACAAAATCCGGTCGCGCGCCTGGATCGGCACCAACGCCTGCGTCCGTGGATCCCGTCCGGAAAACGGGAAAGGACTCAGCGGCTGCGGAGTTGCCTCACAATCCACCACGCCGTCACCGTCGGAATCGATGCAACCCGCGGGTGACAGTCGCCGATCAAGGTTCCACGGGATGCCGCTGAACATGAACGGCGTCTGAAGGGCATCGAGGTTGATCTCCACGAACTCGGGGTGAGCCACGCCGACGGGCGTGAGGTACTCGCCCCACGGGGCGTCGTTGCCGGCGATGTCCAGTACCTTCAGCGTCGGATAGGCCTGCTTGTGTCGCGTCCGCCCGATCAACTCCCGCGTGATCGGGCTCACGATGCTGAACTCCGGCGCCAAGTTGGTCACCGTGGGGCAGACGAACAACCCGGCGTTCAGTAGATTGACGCAGGCGGAGTCCTCTGGATCGACGGGCGCCCCACGCAGGAAGTCGATGATGTACCGAATCTTGAATATCCCGACGTTGGTGAAGCCGATGCCCTGACGAGTCGTAAGCGGATTGCGCACCGTCGAAGCCAACGGCACCTCATGGTTCTCGTTGGTGGTAGGATCGACGTGCAGTGAGAACACATCCATCAGTGAGTCCGGATGTGTGGAAAAACCGATCAGCAGCAGGCGGATCCTCTCGTTCTGGAAGCCGGCCACTTCCCATTCGATCTCGTCGAAGATCATGAAATCCGGCTGCGTCGGATCCTCCGCGGTAGTGAGGGCGTCCTGGACCAGCACGTCGTACGCCGACAGGAATCGCACGCCGTTGATCTCTTCGAAGTTGCCCTTGGCGGTGACGATGTCTCCGACCTGCATGGGCGCGAAGCGCGTCGAGTCGGGAACCGGATCGACACCGCGGTTCGTGGCCGGGCAGAACGGGTCGCCCGTTCCGTTGACGTCACTGCCGGCCGATCGCTGGCCACCGGTAACGGTGCTGGGGAGGCAGGCCGGATAACCCGTGGAGAACACCACCGTGTAGTTGTCCGGATTGTTGGCGAACCGCGGATCGGCGCTGCAGTTGGGACCGCCCGCGCACCCCTTACCCGCCTGGATCGTGTGGCGCCCGTCGGGGTCGTTGACCCGGACCATGACGCCGGTGTTGTTATTGCCGTTCCGACCGTTCAGTCGAAGGTAGCCGTCGGTGTGGTTGATGTAACTGATCCGCCCCGACACCAGCTCCTGGCCCTTCTCAATGAACACGTCACCGGCAATGACGTCGCCTTGCGATGTGCGATTGGCAAGAATGGTTGCGACGCCGCCCGGTCCGCCATGCAGACATTCATCATTGGTGGCCAGACCGCTCTCGCCGAGGACGATGCACTCCGCCGGCGCCTGAGCGAATACTTGTTGCAGCGTGAGAAATTTCTCAGGCAATTCCATGACCATGTTGCGCGGAATGATGATGACCTGTCCGCCGACGACGATGACACCGCCGGACCAGACATCATCGAGATCGTCCAATCCAAGGCGGTCGATGACGCCGATGTTGATCGCGCCGATCGCCGGCACCGCGCTACGGCAACCGACGTCACCCGGCTCGGTCTTGGTGGGATCCTGCGGACACAAGTCGATGCAGTCGAGTGTCCCGTCGAAATCGGTGTCGTCGTCCGAAACGCCGCAGCCGCAAAAGCCCGGAGCGGTCTTATTGGGATCCAGCAGACATAAGTCGATGCAGTTGGGTGTGCCGTCGAAATCGGTGTCGTCTTCCGGCGCGCCGCAGCCGCAAAAGCCCGGGTCGGTCTTATTGGGATCTTGCGAACAGAAATCGACGCAGTCAGGCGTACCGTCGGAGTCGGTGTCGCCTTGCGGCGCGCCGCAGGCGCAAAAGAGCGGATCGACCCCGCCCGTGAACGTCGGGTGCGGCGAGAAGATCGCGTTGTCGTGGAACAAGTAGTCAACTGGTAGAAGATCTGTCCCGCGGCCCGCGGTGACTCGATGGTCGCATTCAGCGCCCCGCCGGGCGCGATCGGCGTGCCGTACGAGTAAGTCAGGTCCGCCCAGTAGCCCAGGTCCGGGTTGTTGGGATCAATGAACAAGGTTCCATTGTTCGGGTTGATCCACAGGAACGGCTTCCAGGCCGTCGTCGTCGGGATGATGTCGCCGCCGGCGGCGTTGGGGTTCCGCAGAAAGGGCGGAAACCGTAGCTCGGTCGGAGGTCCCATCATCGCCGGTGGCGGCGGAAAGTTCAAAGCGCCGTACGGGTTGAATAGGGGATTGATCGGCGGACAGAACTCGCCCATCGGCACGTCGGCATTCGAGCACATCTTGGCCACGCCGTAGCCTTCGGTCTTCTGGCCGATCAGAAGCCCCACCGTCCCATCCACTTCGGTGAGCCGCTGCGGGCTTGGCACCGCGGGCGTCCCGATGATGAACGGCGGCGGATTAAAGCGGAAGTCGCCCTGGCGCGAGTCCACGGAATACTGGTAACCGCAATGGACGTCGCCGAGCCCCCCGGAGTAGGGGGTCAAGCGCACGTTGTCGGACTCCCGCGGGAACGTGCCGTCCTGACGGATGACGTTGAAGTGCGGACGGAAGCCCCATCCGGCGCGCCATTGCATCTCGGCTATCTTCGGCGCTCCGTAGGTGGGCTTGAAGTTGAAGAGCTCGAAACTGTGCGAGCCGGAGGAGAAAGGTCCGACTTTTATATCGTCGTGAAGTTTCGGGCCGAAATCGACGACGCGGTAATAGTGCGTATGATTATCCAGGTTGATGACCTTTACCTGAAACCGGTCCCCCTGAAACCATCCTTCCATCCTGTCACCATCCGGTCCCTCGCCATACATCTCATTGTTCACATAGGCGGTGACAAACCGGTACGGACCGAACTTCCCCTGCTCAATACCCTCGGCCGCAAGCACATCGAGCGCCTCCGGCGGAAGCTGCTTCTGATCCTCGGCCAGGTCGGCCCAGTCCTGCCAGGTACTCCGGGGCGCCGTGGCGGAGTCGGTCAGCATGGCCAGCACCGCCGCGGGCGAGGCACCCGCGAGGACCGCCTGAGCCACCGTGTACATCTTCTTTTCCGGCGCCGCCGGTCCGATGTCGTCGATCGTCAACTGCCGGTTGCGGAACGCGAAGCCCTCTCCCTTCGGCTCCAACTGGACCTGGCCTGTATGGGCGTTGGTCATCTCGAAGATCGGTTGGAGAAAATGAATGCGGGGAGGATGCTCGCGCCAACCCCAGTTATAGACCCCTGTCAGCAGTCGCACGGGCGGGTGATCGACTGTGATTTCGGCGACTTCGTCACTCCCGATCTTCGTCCACACGCTGTCAAACCCCTTAAAGGGAAACGACGCGCTCCCCGGCAGTTTGGTGTCCGTAACAAGAGTCGTCGGGGCGAAATCGTCGCTCACCAGCGAATAGATTCGGTAATGAACCCGTAAGGTGTCCATCGGATGCGCGTCAACCGGCACGCGCAAAAGAAATGTGTCCGCATCGAACTGCCCGTCGTACCAGAGCATGTTGACCGTGACCTCCCAGATCTTGCGCGGCTGGTCGTCCATGCCCGGCGCCGTCAGACCGCTGTCGGTCAACCGTTTCATCTTGTACTCACCGGGAACGTGGTCGGACACGAAGGCGCCACGATTGAAGTTGAGCATTGCGAAACCGTCGTAGATCCGTCCCTGAGTGGTGCCCAACAGAATGGCGCTCAACTCCTCGGCCGCGGCGGTCATCGCCGCCTGGTCTCCGTTGGCCGCCGCCGTCTCCAGCATCCCCAGTGCATCGCGCATCGCGCGGTTCGGGCTGGTCACGTCGGTGATGACGTGGCCCGTCAAACTCACGGCACCTTGCGCTTCAATCGCGAGGACGCCTCCCACCATGGTGAGCAGACCGTTACCGGAAGACTGGTCGGTATGCGGGATGCGCACCTCGACCCCGGTGGTCGCGGTTAGGACCGGATCCAGAATGCCCGGGTTGTTGGGATCAGCAGGAACCTGGGCCTGCAACGCGCCAGGCTGGATCGACGACACCAGAAGAGCCGTGACGAGCGCGCACAATCTTCGTCGCTGCACAATACGCGTGTGTGTGAACATGTTCTTTCCCCTCAAAGTTGGGTCTTATCCCAAAATCCGAGAAACTTGCGTGATGCGTCGGGCGGAACCGTATGTTCGGCACCGCCGTAGGAGATTGTCGCGATGTGGCGGTTGTTATTGCGGAGGCGCACGACGAGAACACTGCTTGGGAAGACAGCGTGTTCAGCATCTCCGCGCCGTGCAACTCGAACCTGGGTTGCTCGACATACTCGAATGCGTTTGGACCATCGGGACGAAGGCCGTCGGGGTCGGGATTCAAGGAATGTGGACGTGAATCCGGATTGTGGAGGGCTTGTCCGACGGGCGAGTCGAAGTCAAGGAAACGACCGTGTCGCAATGCGATGGCATGGCCCCGATGCCGACAGTCAAGTTGAGCGCGAATTGAGTTCATGGCTATAAGGCCCCGCACCTTGCCCGTTTTCCTGGCTCTTTGTCTTGGAACGTATCCCCGAAAGTATGGAACGGTCCCGATGCCCGTGCTCTTCACCGGTTGAAAACCGGTGCCACAAGTAGCATGCAGCGTTCTCTTCCAGCACGGGGTTCTTCGCGGCTCCGGCGCGAAATGTGCTGACCGAACAAGCAGCCTTGCCGCAAGTGAACGTCACATGTCTGGCAGTCGCGAAGATAGCCAGTATAGAGGAGCAGACATCTGAGCGTCAAAGAATAATCGGGATTGTTTTTCGCGCGCGAAGTATGGGACGCTGTCTGTTTGCAGAATAACTGACCGCAACGGCGCGGTAACCGAGCGCATCAGTTTTGGGCCTTGTTGTCGAAGCACCCGGAAAAATCCTGCTATTTGTGGACTATCCTGATAATAAAGGACTCAATCCGATTGCTTCTCATGGGTACGGGGCGATAGGCCGCAGAGCCCGATAACCGAGAGTCGCACATTCCTGAAACGAGAGGACTGTGGTTCACCCATCGTTCGTTGCATACGAAAAGCCATGCTTGAACGGGTCGTTCATTCCCTACTGTGCTGCTCCGCACCATACAGACCGGTGGCCGGGGTCGGCTCCGGGTCCGGCTCGAGCGGGATGTCGTCCGAAGCGGCCGATGTATCGCTATTGGCGATACCGGCCGGCAGCGGCGGAACAGAATCGGTGGCGAACTCCCGGACCATCGTCAACAGATCGACGTTGAACAGACGTGTGTAGCTGGCGGGATGTAGCGATCGAATCGTGTCGCCACTTGTGATCATTTGGAGCGGCTTGCCATCGGAGGGCATCATCTCGAAGAAGACGCGCTCCGCTGTCTCTGCTGAAAGCCGATTCACGGTGTCCTTGCTGGCACCCGCCACGCGGCAGAGCTGAGCAAAGCTCCAGTCATTCGTAACTCTTCAGCCGTATGCAACGGAACGTGTCGGCACCTCTTGGGGAGGACAAAGATTCTCTTTGTCCAGACGAAGGAGCCGTTCGGTTGGGAAGCAAAGAGAATCTTTGCTCTCCCCGGTCGAATCCGGGACTTCACCCGCCGGAGCATTGCACACGGCTGAAGAGTTACAGTCATTCATGTCGAACGTGCCGTCGGCTCCGAGCGGAGATATAACCGAAAGTTCTGGATGGTGACGGGATAACAAAGCGGCGTACCCTTGGTGTTGGAAAAGCAACAGCGAATCGCCCACGCGGGCAGAAGGAGTACGCCTGATGAAGAGTAACACCGAATCGCCGGCGATGCCGGGCGCAACTTCGCGTGACGTCCTGACCGACGTGCTGCGAGGCGGAGCCCACAAATGTAAGGTGTCGTTATCCCGCCCTCACTCCTGAAGCCAAGCAGTTGTTGATGCCGCTCTAGTATGACAGCGCTAGATTAGCTCAAGCCTGGCGAGGCATGATGTCGATG
>CBDUXT010000109.1:0-17009 GCA_965371245.1 uncultured bacterium
TTGAAGGCCTTTTCTAACGCGCGAACCCACCCGCGCTCGCTTATTTTGGGACTAGCTTGCGGGTTCGTGCCCCCAAAGCCTGGCAAGCTCGATCAGCACCTTTACGGCCGTCTCCATCTCCTCGAGACAGGCGAACTCCAGCGGCGAGTGGAAGTTGTGCATGCCGGTGGAGAGGTTGGGCGTGGGCAAGCCCATCTCGCTGAGCCGCGACCCGTCGGTCCCCCCGCGAATGGATTGAAACGTCGGCTCGATCCCGACCGCGCGCATCGCACTTGCCGCCAGGTCCACGGCGCGAGGCTCCTTCGCAAGCGCCTCGACCATGTTGCGGTACTGCTTCGTCACATCGACATCGATCCCGGCGCCGGGGTGTTCCGCTACGATCGAGGCGGCCACGTCTTTCAGGAGGGCGGCCTGCTCGCCCAGTTCCGCCGTCACGAAGCTACGGAGAATGATCCGTAGTGTCACCTTATCGACACCGCCCTCGAACACGTAGGGGTGCATGAAGCCGTCGCGCCCGGAGGTGGTTTCCGGGGCGAGCCGCTTCCACGGCATGCGCGAGATGAACTCACCAACCAACCGGATGGCGTTGATCATTCGGCCCGTCGCCAGCCCCGGATGAATGTTTCGCCCCATGAGGGTGACAACGGCCACGTCGGCCGAGAAGGTCTCGTTCTCGATCGAACCGGCGCCCTCGCCGTCGAGCGTATAGGCGCACACGGCGCCGATTTGATCGATGTTGAGCTTGTTCGTACCCCGACCGACCTCCTCGTCGCAGGTGAACACGATACGGATCGGCCCGTGCTTGACCTCGCAATGGGCCATGAGATAGGCGGCGGTGGTCATCACCACGGCCACCCCGGCCTTGTCGTCGGCACCGAGCAGCGTCGTGCCGTCGGTGGTGATGAGCGTCCTACCGGCAAGCGCCGCCAGCTCCTTGGTGTCGTCTACCCGAATGACCTGCGCGGTGTCGCCCGAAAGGACGATGTCCTTGCCGTCGTAGTTTTCATGAACCGTTGGCTTGACGTTTTTCCCCGAGGCGTCCGGTGATGTATCCATGTGCGCCAGCCAGCAGATCGTCGGCGCGCCGTCAATCGTCGGTGGGATCGTGGCCATCACGATGCCGTGTTCGTTCATCGAGACGTCGGCCAGCTTGAGGCCCCGCAGCTCGTCGGCGAGCATTCTTCCCAGATCGAGCTGCCCCGGCGAGCTGGGATAGGCGTCGGTCTGCTCGACGGCCGTTGTTTCGACTTTCACGTATCGACAGAACCGCTCCAGCAACGTCTGCACGGGCTTTCTCCTTCGGTCTTGATGATCTTCAAACGACGACCTACGTTCGCCATCAGAGTATCGCAGAACGACTTTGCCAAGGCCACCAAGGGGCATGGCACGGCCCAGCGTGCATGACCGAATCGGCGGGCAGTTTTCAGAGCACGGGGCGCGAGCCCTGTGACCGGTCTGGTATCGTGGAAGCCCTATGCTTGTTCGCTTCGTGTCCGTGGGCTGGCGCCCACGGCTCTGACGTGGCGTGGCACCGTCAAGATGGCTCTGCACGTCCCGCCAAAACTGTCACGCACCCAGTGGCCCATCGCGACGTGGACGACAACGATCTCTTCATCCAAGGCGGCCCGAACCGACACACGGGGCAGACTCCGGTCAAGGCTGGAACGCCGCATGCTAGGTAGACTGGCAACCGGCAGACAGCAGGCGGACGCTGTTTGCGCGGGTGATTCCAACCGGGAGACCAGTTCATGGAAACGGTCGTACAGGGTGTTCTCAGCGGCGCGGATCAGGCCATCGGGCACACACCGCTGATCGATCTGCAACGGCTTTGCGCCGACCTTGACGGGTCGATCCTGGCCAAGTGCGAGTTCATGAACCCCGGCGGGAGCAAGAAAGACCGCATCGCCCGACAGATGATCGACGACGCGGAGACGCGCGGTCTGCTCACAACCGGCCGAACGATCGTCGAGGTGACCAGCGGCAACACCGGCTGCGGGCTGGCGATCGTGTGCGCCGTTCGCGGGTACCGATTCGTGGCCGTGATGTCCGTCGCCAACAGCATCGAACGCGTTCGGATGATGAAGATACTCGGGGCCGACGTGCTGCTCATCGACCAGGCTTCCGACTCGCCGCCCGGCAAGGTCAGCCCCAAAGACCTTGAGCTGGTCGAACAGGCCGCCGACGCCTACGCCGAGAAGCACGGAGCCGTGCGCCTCGACCAGTTTCACTGGGAGAGCAACACCCGGGCACACCACCAGGGCACGGGGCGAGAGATCTGGGAGCAGGCCGACGGACGGATCGACGCCTTCGTCGAGTTTGTAGGCACCGGCGGAACCTTCGCCGGTGTGACCGCAGCCCTGAAAGAGGGCAACCCCGACGTTCGCTGCTACATCGTCGAGCCCACCAGCGCGTCGCACTTCGGCTGCCGCGAATATCTGGGTCCCCACCGCATCGCCGGCGGCGGCTATGCTCGTGATCTCGACCTGATCGATCACTCGCTGGTGGAAGACTACATCTCCATCGACGACGACACGGCCATCGACGTGGCTCGCCAGCTCGCCAGCCGCGAAGGGCTGTTCGTCGGCGTCTCCTCCGGCGCGAACGTGGCGGCCGCTCTACAACTTCTCAAGAAGCGCGAGCGCGGGTCGCGCATTGTCGTCGTGCTGACCGATACGGGCTTGAAATATCTCAGCACGCGCTTGTTCGAAGTGTAAGCCGCGACGCACCCGTCTCTTTGTCTCGAGCCGCGGACGTCAGGCCGGGCGGCCCATTCATCGCGCAGCGATGGGTGGGGGCACGATGATCGGCCATCGACACAGTGCGGGTCGTGCTGGCAGATCACGTGGTAGGGGTCGTGATTTTTTCTCCGGCGTTGGTCTGCCCGATCATCGTGACCCCACCCTTTGCTTTCGCAAGAGGTAACCGGTCTGCCGTCTGCAGTGCAGGACACGGCTGGGAAATGTAGATAGGCACTTTGCGCTGGCGCACGTGTGCGTGTATTTCAATGCACATGGCATCGGCGACGATGTCCACCTCGTGGTCTTTCTTGCCCCTTCAGTACGAAGAGCCGACGCTGATCTGGTAGTAGTGGCTCAATACGTGCTTGAAGAACGCCGCCTCGACGGCCGCGCCCAATCGCGTCCTGTCTTCTAGGAGCGCCTTGCCGTTGAGCAGGACGCTTCCGGCGATGGCTGCGTCGGCCAGGTAGACCTTGTATCGCGCACGCAGAATCTCCTTGCCGTTTCCTCGCGTAGCAACCGCTGCGCCGACCCGATGTTCTCCACCTGAGCCGTCTGCGGAAACCCGCCGCGCAGCAGGTACTCGTGGAAGTGTGCGACGAGAGGCCGGGCAGTTTCTCCGACGCGAATGCGGTCGGGCTGCGACCAGTCGAATACCTCGGTGAGCGACGAAACAGCCGGTAGCTTCGGCGGTTCGATTTTCTTGATCTGTAGGCACTCGAAGAAGGACAAGGTTGGGAGCTTGATCGTGTGCCAGCGTCCGACGCCAGACTCCGTTCCCTCCGTATTGATCGGGATGGCCGAGCCGGTGACGGCGATCCGGCGCTTCTTCTCGAAGTCCGCTTGGAGCTTGAGTCAGGTCGGCCACTCGCTCGTGTTCTGGATTTCGTCGAGCAGCAGGTACTCCGTTCCTTCGGGCGGCGGCTGTAGCTCGTGCCAGAGATCAAGCACGCCTTCGAGTCCGATGAGCTTCATCAGCGGGTGGTCGAAGGTGCGCGCCGGGACGACTGGCCACGTTGCGGGCGTATGCTGAAGCTGATTCAGGACCTGTTCGCGATCGAGCGGAAGGCGAAGGTGTTGCGCAAGGATCCGGACGCGAGCTTCGGTGATGTCGAACACCCGGCCCTGCCCAACGAGGAATCGGTGCCGCTGATCGAGAAGATCCGCGAATGTACGGAGGCCTGGTCGGTGGAGGTCTTGCCGCGCAGCGCCGTGGGCAAAGCGGTTGGCTACATGCGGAACCAGTGGATCCCGCTCATGCGATTCCTGAAAGATCCGGAGCGGACGCTTGACAACAACGCGGCCGAGCGTGCCATGCGTCACGTCGTGCTCGGCCGCGGGAACTGGACGTTCGCCGGCAGCGCCGAGGGCAGCCGCCGCGCGGCGAAGATCTACTCGATCGTCGCCACCACCCAGCAGCACGGCCTCGACCCGTTTGCTTACCTCCGCGACGTGATTGACCGCCTCCCACGCGGCCACGATCCCGCCACGCTCAGCCCGGCGGCCTGGAAGGCCGAGCAACTCGACCGCGCGGCCTCCGCTTCCTGACCCAGCCAGCCCGCGTTTGTTCACTCCCACTGCCGAAACTCGCCGGGCGCGGATGACCGAGCGACTACGTTACACTCACAGCAGCCGCACGGTGAGGAAGGAACAGTTATCGGGCGTTGATGCATGTTCGGTATGGCCTGGCACGTCGTCGCCTGCCCCGATCGCAACCTTGGACCTCCGCGAACAATCGCTGTAATCTACTGCAACAAAGGCACTTAGAGATCAAGCCGCGCTCCCGGCGTTCTCGCCGCTTGGCCTGGGAGCGATCGACTCGCGACTCGGCGCGAATCATCGCGGCGGCGTCATCGATCCCTGAAAAAAAAGGAAGAAGAGAGATTTTGCTCTTGCAGGACGCCGTCAAACCAGTAAGATGCTAATAATTGAAGGATCGCATGTCGTACAGGGATGTTGGGCAACCGCGCCAGCGGGCGGGTATTTTCTGCTTGGTAGGGAAGTCTGATGAAAGCGTTCAAACTCTTAATCGCACCGGTTGTTCTTAGCGTTTGCTGCGCTACGGCGCAAGCGGACCTCGTCCTTGAGCAGATCGGGGAGATCACTCTCGGAAACAGCTGGACTTCTAGGATCTCAGTACTGAACCTCGATGTGTGGGATTTGCTTGTGGTAGACATCGCAGTAGCCGGCGACACGTTCGAGGCTTCGCCCGTCCCGCCGATTGTCGTCACAGCCCCAGTCCCGTTTGTGGGCGCCGTGAATTCGCCAACACAGGTCAGTGCAGCGGGGTCCATCTTTTCTGGCAGCCTCGTTTTGGATCTTACATTCAACGGCCTTGCGGCGCCCCCCACGCTCGGCGACATAGTGCTCACCTTCTCGGCGTTTGAGCCTCTCGCGCAAACTGCCAGCATCGCGGGCACGATGGTTTGGGACCCGCTCCTTGGGCCGAGTGGCGCATTCAGTGCTTTTCCAGGGGCGACGCCCACGACTCAGACCCGTTCTGAGGTTGTATCGACTCCCGTTCCGGGTGCGGTTTTCCTCGGAATGATGGGGTTCGGTTTGATGGGCTTGGCGAGGAAGCGGTTGCGCTAGCAGCAAGAACGGTTCGTCGCCTTGCGATTAACATGATTTTGAATGTGCGTTTGGGGCTGACAAGACCCCAAACGCACATTTGAGTATATGGCTCCCGTCCCACGGCCGGAAATAGCGGGCTATCGAGGTCGCCGGCTCGCTCGTACATGTGCTTGGTCGGAGTAACTTTTGCCGACATCCTGCCGCTTCGAGTTCGGTAGGTCGGGTTTTCTGTTGGGGGAACTCATTTCTTCGAGGGGACAGGTATCGGCCGGGTACCGATACACGCGTGCTGCATCGAAGGTTTCGGGCTGCGCGAGGACATTCCGCCTGATCGCCGGCAATGCGCCGGTGTTTGCCCCCTAGCACGAGGAGGTAGTGGCGATGTCCTCATCGCCGCGGTCGTGCTCCGCTGCTTCGCGAAAGGGGTTTTCATGAGAGTCATCGCCTTAAGGACGCCACGGCGGCGGCCTGCCATTTGCACGATACTGGTAGCCTCCGTTCTGCTTTCGCTTGCCGGTCGTAGCGACGCCCAGCCCCCGCAAACGAGCGGATTGCCTTTCGAGGGTGCGAGCGTCGCGGTACCCACGTCGTTGCAGCGGGAGATCTCCAAGCAGTTTCGACTTGACCGGTTCAGCGTCCAGCAGCCGGTGATCCGAACTCACGCCGGCGGCGAACTCCGTACCTCGGTGCTCGTCGGTGATCGCCTATACACCTTGTCCCTCCATCCCGGTAACGTTCGAGCGCCGGGCTTTCGCCTCCTGCTGGACGACGGCACGGGTCATCTACGTGAAGCGGCGCCTCCGCCTTCCAAGACGTTCAGCGGAACCTTGATCGACGATCCCGGCGGCGTAGCGGCCGCCTCATGGGAGAACGGCCAACTCACGGCGGTGATTCGCCTCGGAAACGGGGAGATCTGGTCGGTTCAGCCGGTTGCCGCCCAACTTCCGACGGCGCCACAATCGTGGCACGTTGTGTTTCGAGACATTGACGCCGAGGCCGGAACCTGGTCGTGCGGGAGCACGGAGCATCAGCACGCCATCGAAGGCGTGGGAACGACGGCGCCGGAAGACATCGGCCTTACGGCTGGAACCGGACCTCTGTTTGTGGCGGAACTCGCGTTCGAGGCTGATTTCGAGTTCTTCCAGGCCAACGGCAGCTCTGTCGCCGCCACCGTGACCGACATCGAGTCCGTACTCAACGGCGTCAACGTCATCTATCAGAACGGCCTTGAGCTTACGCATCGAATCACCACGGTCCTGGTGCGTACAGCGGAGCCCGATCCCTACACCGCCACCAACAGCAACCTACTGCTCGATGAGTTCATCGCGGAATGGATCTCGAACCAGGGGGCCATCATTCGCGACGTCGCACACCTCATGACCGGCAAGATTCTCGACGGGACGATCATCGGAATTGCCGAAGTCCAATCCGTTTGCGACGCCCTCAGGGCCTACGGCCTGTCTCAGTCGCGGTTCAGCGTCTCGATGCCTGATCGTGTGGCATTGACCGCGCACGAACTGGGACACTCCTGGGCCGCCGTCCACTGTGACGGGGAAGTCGACTGTTCCCTCATGTGCTCCACTCTCGGCGCCTGCACAGGAAACATCAGCTCCTTCGGAGCCACGGCCACCCAGGCGATCACGGCCTACCGGGGGAACCTGATCCTGTTTGTCGGTTGTCTGGACGTGCTGGTGCCGAAGCTCGAACTCGTCGCCGCGGACAGTTGCCTCCAAACCGGCGCAACCACGACCGTCACGCTGCGCATGTCCGACCTGGGACTCTTCGAGGCCGCGGGGTTTCAGGCGTTTCTTTCTTTCGACCCGACGCGATTCAGCTTCGTCAGCGGGGTCTACACCAACTCGCCCTTCGGCGTCCATCTGATCGACCCGATCGTGGCCATCGGAGGCGAGATTGACGTAGCAGCGGGCATCGATCCGATCGCCGGACAAATGACCACGACGGCGAACGCGGATCTGGTCATCCTGACGTTTCAGGCCCTTACCGACGCCTGTGGAGGAACGGTCGTCGCCTTCCGAGGCAGCGCGGCCCCTACGGGGATCACCGACACCGTCGGCACCGCGGCCAGCGGCTTGGTCACGGTCGATACACCGAGCATCATCATCGACGGCACTCCGCCGGGTATCACCTGTCCGGGGGATGTTGCGGTCAACGCCGATGCCGGTGGCTGCACCGCCATGATCAATCCAGGAATCGCCACGACCACGGACTTGTGCGACGCCGCCCCAACGATGACCGCAAGGCGAAGCGACGGTCTCGCCCTGACGGACGCTTATCCGGCGGGCACGACGACGATCACCTGGCAGGCGACCGATTCATGCGGCAACGTCCAACAGTGCCCTCAGGAAATCATTGTCAGCCCGTTCAACCAGGTGGTCCTGGACGTAGCGCTCTCACCGATGGTCGAAACGCCGATCACCCGCTGCATCACGTTCGAACTGCTTGAATGTGGAGGGCCGGCACCGGCCGTGGTAGACCAGGAGATCACTTTCACCAACGGTCTCGCTTCCGGCGTGTCCGTGCTCGCCGCATGTGGGAGTTACAGTTGTATCACCGCCCGCAACAAACTTCATACCCTACGCCGCACGGATACCGATGATTTCGGTATCAACGGGACGATCTTCACCGCTGACTTTACCGACCGCTCCAGCGTCGGCGGAGACGACGACTCGCTGATCGGCGGGAATCTCAACGACAACGATCACATCGACGTGTTTGACTTCGGCGCGCTCATCGGTCAGTGGGGCATCAACTACGGCACGGGAGACACGAATTGCACCGGGGTGGCGCCGCACGCCGACATCAGCGGTGATGGGCTGGTGTTCACCGCGGATTTCACCTTCATTCTTGCCCATTTCCTTAAGTCCAGCGATCCGCCATGTTGCGGGCAACCCCTTCAGGCAAGCGGACCGGTAACCGAGATTTCCGTACTGGAATTGCAACGCCTCGGCCAATGGGATGCGGCGTATGGCGATCTCAATCACGATGGTTGGTTGGACCTGGACGACATGGCGGCGTTTTTACACGGGGTTCGACCTCGACGCCGGGATTCAAACGACGCCCAACTCAAGCAACTTCGGAGGCAGCGACCGTTGCGTTCCGGAAACTAGGGCGACGTCTGGACACGCGCCGGGTGCAAAGGCGTTTGAGAACGGAATCCTGGCATGAGGATACGAGACGGATTCACTCCAATCCGCGTCGCGCTTGTCGCGATGGCGATACACGGGGCTGCGCTCGGAGACGTTCATCTGGAGTGGCGACCCATCGAAAAAACCGTCGTTGTCGGCGCTACCGCCGAGATCGGCTGCTACGCGATATCCGACGACCCTAAGGCACCCCAACGCTTCTCGGCCGTCGATCTCATCATGGCGTGGGATCGGGACCTCCTGCAGCTGCTGGGCGTTGACAACACGGGCGGAGTGGATCTTTTTTCATCAAACTTCCCCGAAGACCCGTTCGGGTTGAACGAGACAATACCTCCTCAAGACGGAGACGGGCTCTACCAGGCACTCGCCAACCTGGGCCGATCGGTGGAGGCAACGCCCGAAGGAACGCTACTGACCACGTTCCAGTTCCTCGCCGTCGCGACAACATCCGCGACGGAGGTCGCCATGCTCGCGCAGGGAGGATCACCGACGACGCAGACCGTGGTCTGGGATGCGCTGATCCCCAACCATCCGATCACGGGAACCCTGGACGTGACTACGATCAGCATCGTTCGGCTCGGCGATTTTGACGCGAGTGGCACGATCGACCAGATCGACTTTGCCGAGTTCCATCGCTGCCTGACCGGGCCGGGCGACACCTCAGGCGCCGGCTGCCAGGTCGGCGACTTCGACCCGGACGGCGACGTTGACCTCCGCGACTGGGCCGGATTTCAGAACGCCTTCGCCGACGCCGGATAGGAGCCTCTCGGGCTACCCGAAAGCGATACTCGCTGCCGGCGGTGTCGGCTACCGCGCGAGTCGAATCGTGACCGGAAGGAGCAACCGGTCGGCCATCGCCTCAGCCTCGCCGCCGCATCGCCGGAGTAGCTCCCGCGCAGACATCGACGCGAGGCGCCGTCGATACCAACGGGGCTGCTGCATGGTGGGTCAGGTAGCGTACTTGTCGGGGCAGGTGGACATCGTCAGCAAGCGGCGAGCAGTTGCTTTGCGATCCTTTCAGCGGCCTTGCCATCCCACAGGTCGGGAACACTGGCGTGGCTCGGAGGGTTCTGCCTGACCTCTCGGAACGCCGAAACGATCGCGTCGCAGGAGCTTCCGACCAACCGATTCGTCCCTTGCGTGATCGTGATCGGCCGTTCCGTGTTCGCCCGTAACGTCAGGCACGGTACACCCAGCACGGTTGTCTCTTCCTGTATCCCACCCGAATCGGTCAAGACAACGGCGGCGTCGGCCATCAGTCGTGTGAACTCCAGATACCCCAGCGGCTCCACCAAACGCAGGTCGGTATTCCCCCCAGATTGGGCAACAGGATCCATCGTTTGAAGGTGCTTCCGCGTTCTCGGATGGGCGGGGAAGATCACGGGAAGCTCGGCACTGATCTCGGATAACCCGCGCATGATCCCACTGAGCGTGTCGGCGTCGTCCACGTTGCTCGGGCGGTGGAGCGTGACGAGGGCGTACTCGCCCTTCGAGAGCCCAAGCTGATCCAACACGTCGGATTGCCCCGCGCGCGACCGTGCGCGAAGCAGAGAATCAACCATCACGTTTCCGACGAGATGCACTCTCTGGTCGGCAACACCCTCGCGCCGCAGGTTCTCCACGCCGCTCGCCTCGGTCACGAAAAGCAAGTCGCTCATCGCGTCGGTCAAGACCCGGTTGATCTCCTCGGGCATCGAGCGGTCGAAGCTCCGCAGACCCGCTTCAACATGCGCAATCCGCACGCCGAGCTTGGCGGCCACCAACGCGGCCGCCAGCGTACTGTTGACATCGCCGACAACGACAACCCAATCGGGCTTGTGCTCGATGCAGATAGACTCGAACCCCTTCATTACGTCGGCCGTTTGAACGGCGTGTGAGCCACTACCGACGCCCAGGTTCATGTCCGGCGACGGGATCCCGAGGTCGCGAAAGAAACTGCCGCTCATGTTGTTGTCGTAGTGTTGCCCGGTATGAACGAGTAGCACATCGATGCCATCGACGCCGCGCAGTTGCTCGACGATCGGACCGATCTTCATGAAGTTCGGTCTCGCGCCGCAGACGCAGAGGATCCTCACCGCTGTTTCGCTCATTCGATCGCGAGCCCCAAGTCAAACGTCGCGCCGGCCAAGTCACCGGCAGGTCCAAGAATCGATGGCCGACCGTGCGGTTGATGTCCCGGCCACCCCGCGCGGGATCCGGTACGTACCCCGATCA
Organism: uncultured bacterium; assembly: GCA_965371245.1. Classification (GTDB taxonomy): domain Bacteria; phylum Planctomycetota; class Phycisphaerae; order UBA1845; family UBA1845; genus CBDUXT01. The sequence goes on from CBDUXT010000109.1 coordinate 10,691, forward strand.
TCGGCTGATAAGCCCGTCAGGCCACATTCCGGGACATCGGCGTTGGGCGGCATCAACGTAGGGCAGGTGGTTCTCCCTGCCATGCCGGGAGGTTGACCTGCCTCGCCGCAGGACAGGTCAACGTTCCGGCTACGCGGAACAACGACCTGCCCTACGTTTTTGAAGGTCGCCGCTTCCGTCATACACCCGGCGGGGCCGGTCGTCAGTGCCTGTGAAAACTTTTTGTCGAAAACACGCGACAACGTTTGGACGTGAGTAAGGCGGCCGACGAGAGTGATACTGAGGCCTCACAGCTGGGCCGGTCGGACTAGCGGCACGGCATCCGTGAGGCCCCGCCTTGAACCATGGTGCGAATCGCCTGGGTCGAACGACCGATAAGTGTTGACACCCGACGCCCGAAGCCTACAATAGCATGCGGCCTGGGCCAGGGCCATCAGCCGATGCCACGGCCCGCGCTAGCTTGCGCGGTCGGCCGGAAGGAGAATAGGCGCTGCTTCCGGTCGGCCACTTCCTTTGTCGAATCTGCCCCAAGTGTTCGTAACCGGCCGTGGCCCCGTCCAGGCGACCACTGCAAGGTCAAACCCGGCACATTCCGCAGCCTTCAGGGCGCAACAAACCCGTCTTTGCCTGGGAGCAGAACCTCCACGCAAAGGCGACTGACCGTATAGCGCCAGCGTAGCGCTACGCTCAAGAAAAAGGGACTCCCTTCCCGTGCGACACCGCCCCCCGAGATGACTTCCGCGCATCATACCGCATTCGATCTTATTCTCAAGCCTTCTTGGAGATATTCTTCACAAACTTCAACGGATCCCGGAATGTCGCTCAGGCGAAACACCACGGTCGATCGCTGGAGCGCACCGGTCGATGTTCAAGGACGGCGAAAAACCAAACTCGAAAACGGCGAAGATGCATCGGGGACGCCCCCCGCAACCCCCGGCTTTCCAGTAGCCTACGTACGCTTGGAAAAATGCGCTGAGTTCTTGGATCCACCCACCGCCACGGAAACGTCAGTTTTCGTCGGAGGAACGAGCGAGGCAGCCAGACACCAACCTGTGCGATCGGTCCCTGGCCCAAAGAAGCCATGTCGCGACCCCTGGACCAGACCCGCGCATCCGCCCCACGGCGGACGGTCGCCCGCTCTGGACGGAAATAAGGCATCATTGCTCACAAGGATTTGACTCCCGTTGTAATTTGTGTATGCTATCCGGCGGGTAAATGAGTGGTCAGCCCACAAGCAGCGCCTATGTTCTCGGGTGGGCTGGCCAGCGCAGGTTAGAGCGGTAGCGGCTCCCTTCTTTGTTCCAGCTCTTCCTGCCCCCAGCGTTTCCTGGCGGAAGCAGGTGCGGCGCGTTCGGAAACCAAGCATGGATTGGGTCATTCTCGCCGGCGACTGGGCTGACGACACGGGTTGGACCAAGGGTCTACCCCGACCGTTACTGCCGCTTCCGCGCGGGAGCGTGATTGAGGCCCTCTTGACCAAGTATCACGCCTCGTCGTCGGGAACATGTACCGTTTGTGCCAACGGCCTCACACACGTCGTCTCGCAACACCTCTTAGCCGCTTCAGTGGCGGGCCGCGAGATCGCGTTTCTCGAGGACAAGCTTCCGCTGGGGACCGCGGGCTGCCTGAAGGCGTGCGAGCCCCGATCGACCGGCGCTTCGATCCTGGTCATCGGCGCATCCGTCTGGCTGGAGGACGATCCCACCCGGTTGCTCGACGCGCACCGTCGCGCGGGCAACGCGTTGACCGTGTTTTGTACGACCCGCTCCGATCCGGCGAAAGACATGGGTTCGTCACCGCTGTGCCCCGCCGGCGTTTTCTGTGTTGAACCGGATGTTCTCAGGCTGATCCCAACGCATGGCTACCAGGACATGAAAGAGCAGTTGATCCCCTCGGCCATCCGCGCGGGGATGCGCGTCGGCTGCATCCCTTTGTCCTATCCTTCGCAGGAGATAACGGGCTGGCGGGCCTACCTCAACGCACTTTCGCGAGCGATGACCGGCGGTTCCTCGCCGGGTCCCGGCGTTGACGAGTTGGCACCCGGCATCTGGTGTGGGCGAAACGTAACCATCGCCGCGACGGCGCGACTCGTTGCCCCCGTGCTCCTGGCGAGCGGCTGCCGAGTCGATGAGGGCGCCGCCCTCATCGGGCCCACCATGCTCGGGCCGGGGTGTGATGTCGGTGCCGGCGCGTGGCTGATACGAGTCGTGGCCCAGGCGCGGTCGGTCTTCGACCCCACAAGCCGGATCATCGACTCCCTGATCCGGCGCGCAGTGCCGCGGACCAAAAAGCGGGAGCCCGGCATCGGCGTCATGGAACAGGTTTTGGACGAAGTTTGATCCGCCGAGGGCGGAGGGGGATTGTCTCATCGTTTCGGAGCGGTTTAACAAGCTTCTGTTGGTGCATTTTGAGTCCGCCGACGATCCGGCTGTGGGTGACGCAACCGTGCCGCCGTCGTGTACGCAGTGGACACAGCGTCTCGAGCTTCTGGAGTTCTACCGTCGCTGGGCGGAACGCGACGCGCGGTCGGTCTCCGTCCTGATGCCGGAGGCCATGCGAAACGGGCCTGAGCACGACATGCCGGGCTTGGGTTCGACGGTGCCCCTGTGGTATTCGCATCGCGGCGCCAAGTCGTTTCCGCCGGCCGCGCTGCGGGCCGAGGTCTGCATGGTCAACGGAAGTCAACTTCCCTTGGTGGACTGGACGGCCGCAAGAGCCACCTTCCGGCACTTGCGGGCCGACGTGGTCATCTTCGGTTCGGACGGCGCCGACACCACCCCACGATACGCCGAGTCGGTCGTGGTCGGGCCATCCGGTGAGCTCGTCAGCTTCCAGCGGCATTACGACGATTCGACGAGCTTCGCCGACGTGTGGGACGATGATGCCTCGTTCCTTATGGTATCCGGTCGCCACGCGCAAGCCGTGGTCAACCATGTGTTGGCGCGGGGGTGGGGGCTGCCAAGTGTCGGGGCGATGACGCGGCGTTTCAGCGTGCGTTGGGCCGGGCGTCCCTGCGTCGTCGCGGGGTTTGGCGTTTCGCCCGGTGCCGCGGCGGCTCTGGACCTTCCGCGCGGGTCGAAGGCCTCTACGCAAGAGCCCGACGGGATGCACGGCGCCGCTGAAAGCCTCGCTGACCAACCGTGGGAACCCCGAAGCGGATGGGCGTACCGATCATCGAAGCGCGCGCTCGACATTCTTACGTCAGTGGGTGGCTTGGTCTTGATGTCGCCCTTTCTGGCGATCGTCGCCCTTCTGGTCAAGGCGACGTCGCGCGGGCCGGTGCTGTTCGGGCACAAGCGACAGGGGTTGGGGGGCAAGGAGTTTCGATGCTGGAAGTTCCGATCCATGCGACAGGGAGCCGAGGCGCTTCAAGATTCGCTTCGGATTCAGAACGAAGTGGACGGTCCGCAGTTCAAGATCGAACACGACCCCCGACTGACGCCCATCGGCGACTGGCTTCGCCGTACGTATGTCGATGAGCTTCCCCAACTGCTCAACGTTCTGCTCGGTCGGATGAGTCTGGTTGGTCCCCGGCCGTCACCCGACGACGAGAACCAACTGTGCCCGGCCTGGCGGCGTGCGAGGCTTTCGGTCAAACCGGGCATCACGGGTCTTTGGCAGGTGCTACGGATGCGTGATGCCGATCACTCGGATTTCCAAGAGTGGATCTACTACGACGTGGAGTACGCGCGCCACCGGTCTCTTTGGCTCGACCTGCAGATCATCCTCTACACGTTGCCCTCCATGTTCGCTCCGGGACCGCTGGGCGGGTTCGCGGAGCGGCTCCGCCGCCGTGGCATCTGCAAACATTCCGCACGGCTCAGTGACACAAACGAGCCGACACTTCACCTCGCGACGTAGCGGCGAAAAAGAACACGTCAGCGAGAGGAACTCAACCGGTCGGGCACGGCTCTGATGAGGGGGCGAACGGGTAGGACCGTCCCCTGAACGCGTCCAAGACCCGCGTCACATCCGTGATGTTGATCGTGAAATCGAGGATGGCGGGCTCCACGTCGGCCCGCGTCTTGCCGGGCGCCCCCGGGCGGTTCGAAAACTTGTCCAGCAAGGATACTACATCGACGGCCACGTCAACGCGGTCGTCCGGCGCACTCATCACGCCGTCCACCCGTGGCCCACCAACGTCTCCCCAGCGCGATGTTGCGAGGGATAGCGGAGCCGAGAAGGCCGTGTCGGCGCCCGCCGAGCAGTTGAAATCAGTCACCTGAACATCATACGTCCCGCCTGGAACGATCATCTCGTGTGCCACGTGGATGGTGCCGAAGGGCTCCCAATTCGTAAAGAACGGTTCGCACTGCAACTGGGCCAGGAGGAAGTTCGGGGGCGTGTCATCCGTTAGACTGGGTATCTCGCTTACCCGACGTGGCGGTCCCAGCCACATGGGTTGATCGTTGAACCGGTCGTGGGGCGCCGGCAGGTTCACGGGGAGAATCCTTACGGCCTGGTTTCGATCGACATCGCCGGCGGAAAACGAGAGGAACCGGTTCTTGGTTGCGACGACGAGTTCCCCCGACTGCGACGGAATCCGCTCCGGCTGCGGCGCACTCGACAGGAAGCACGTCGCCTCGATTTGCCGGAACAGGCGATACCCGTCACACGTACCAAACAACAAGTCCAGCTTTCCGTCGTTATCGACGTCGATGAAATCGAAGTCGAACGTTCCTAAGTGCCAGGCAAGAGTCACTTCACCGAAAAGGTCAGTGAGCGTCCCCGACGCCACCTCTTCGTTGCGTAGCAACGTAAACTCAGTCGAACCGTTACCCGTACAGGTGCCCAGGTCGGTATCGACCGATGCCACGCCGACGTCGAGATCGCCATCCCCATCGATGTCCGCCATCTTGACGTTGCCGCCGAAGCTGTCCAGCCTTGGTGACACAACCGTGGCGGCCGGCGCGTAGTCGATGGGGCCATTCTGGGTAATCCCCACCGTGTGCTGATACCGGTCGAGGGTGTCGGTGACGAAGTAAATGTCGAGCATGCCGTCCCCGTTCAGATCGCCGAGCGTGTACATGTACGGATCGTTCTGCGGGGCGATGGACTGGAAGGGCAAATGGCTGAAGACGCCGGCCCCGTCGTTGAAGAGGATGAAAACGCCGAACTCATTCCAGGGCGGCACATCGAACAGCGTTGATATCTTGATGATATCGTTGTCGCCGTCCAGGTCCACGTCCTTGAGTTCCACGGTCGTGCCGAACGCGACGGCCGAGAAATCACCCTGCAACCCGCTGAGCCGAGCGGCCGTTTCGTCGGTGAAAAAGCCGTCGCCGTCGTTGATCAACAATACGTCGAACGTGAAGTCCTGCTCCCCCGCCCCCATCGGTCCGAGATAGTTCGAGAAGTAAATCTCCGGCGCGCCGTCACCGGTGAGGTCGGCGGCCCACAGTGCGCAAAAGTTGAGCGGCCCGCCGAGGCTAAGGATCGGAAGGCGAAACGATTCGTCCGCGAGCCCTAGCCAGTTCCCCTCGGCGTCCTCACCGAGGTTGCGAAACAGCGCCGGCTGCTGCTCGAACGTGTTGGCAATCACGACATCGTCCCACAGGTCGCCGTCAACATCCACAATGAAGACATCGCGCGCCACGGTCGGTCTGGCGAGGAAACCCGGCGCCAACTCGGCTGTGCGGTTGACCAGGACGCCGGACTCGTTCATCAAGAGAATATCGGTGGCCGGCGCGGGATCGTTGAAGCGGGCCTTGCGCACGATGACCGCATCGACCCAACCGTCGCGATTGAGGTCGCCAACGGCGATGTCCTTCTCGAGTGGGTCGTCGATCGCCACCGGCGCGGTCATCATGCGCGTGGCCGTGTGGTCCACAAAATCAACCCACTGCGCATGCGCTGCGCCGGTGGCAACGAAGGGAACGGCGGCCGCAAGAATCAGGGCGCGCCAAGCGGACATCGGGCCGGGCCTTTCGCGATCAGGGTGCCTGGCGTGCGTCACCAGGGGTTGTCGATAGTACGTGCTCGAAGCGTGCTCGTTTGCGAAAGACACGTCCACCCCACGCTCCTTTGCGCACCGTCCTAATCAGCGTCGGGCACGGCCGCGCCAACCATCATGCAGTGTACTCCATACCGACGGACGCTTCAAGGACGAGCCCGTGCAACGCACGCGACGCCCGCAACGTGGAACGGACGGCAACCCAAGAGGGTGTATAAGAAGGGTCATGACAAACCGAGCCGCGACCGTGAGCGGTCTCGAGTACGAAACCGGACCGCTTCCTTACGGGCGCGGCTCGGAAAGAGCCTTCTTAATACTACAGCGCCGGATAGGCTCAAGCGAGGTTGTGACTTGAGTCGATGAAGT
>CBDUXT010000110.1:0-16965 GCA_965371245.1 uncultured bacterium
CGGCCATCGACACTGGAAGCTCGACGGTCACGCGACCGCTGAGGACATCTGCGGCATCGACCATCCGCGCCTCACCCGAGCTCCGGGCTGTACACCGGCTCGATTTCTTCGCTCGCTTCGAGTAAGTTTTCGACATGGCGGTTCTCCTTTGTGGGACTGTTTCTGCTCTTCCCGGAGCCTACCACCGTGGCCGGCTCCAGGGGAGAACCGCTCTTTTTCAACTAACTTCGGGGCATGCTCGCCAAACCGAGTGTTCTCTTGAGATAGGAGATAGTGCCCTCGACCCCGGCGCGAAAGCGCTGGGCGTGTCGGAAGAAGGGATCGGACTCGCGTTGTTTCTCCTCTTTGGAGCGTTTGCCCTTCTTGTTGATGGCCACGAGATCGATCTTTTCGCGCAGCGATACAAGTTGCTCGCGGCTGCCGTAATAACCTTGGTCCGCGGTGAGTTCCTTGGGGTAGTCCCCGAAGCGTTCCCGATGTCGCTCGATGGCCGGTTCGACAAGTTCATGCTCGACGGGTTTATGGGGAAACACGTCGTAATGGGTAATGAACTTCCCGTCCACCTGCTGAATCCGGATCGTGTGGCCGAACTCGATGGGTTTGCCGGCCTTGCCTCTTATGAGCAGCTCGGTGTGCGGCTCGAAGATGCTGAAGAGCTTCTGGTCGTTGGGCACCTGCTGTCCTTCGATGACGCGCTGTCGCGATGGATCAAGTCGATCAGTTCCGGATGTTCTACCAGTATGGCGTCGATCCGATCGTATCTGCCGTAGTCGCATTCGGTGATTTTCAGGGTGGGAGCGGCTTGAAATTGGAACTGAGTTTGGTTATGAAACCTGGGTCGCATGACCGAGCCTCCTTTCTCGTCTGTCCTTGTCGTCCTGACAACGCTAAGGATAACGAAAAGTCGGTCTCGGTCTGCGCACAAAACCGAAAAAGCCTACGATTCCAGCGGTTTCGGCCTACGCACGCCGCCGATCGCTGGCCGTGCAACAGGAACTAGCTATGATGGCTACATCCGCCCAGTGCCTTGGGTTTCAGCGTGCGACGGCGCATGTGCTTTCGCTCTGCCTTGTCGGCCTCTAACGAATTGGCAATGGCTCTGGGGCACGTTGCCCAAGGAAGCGGAGCTATGGTCGAATTTCGTTGACGATCGGTGATCAGGCGGCGTCCACGACTTCCGTGACCCGTTCCAGCGACTGTTCGGTCAAACCCCTGAACGCAAGATCGTTGACAATCGGGATGCCTGATCCTCCGGCTCGCGTGATCCTCGGGTGCCGCCCGTTCGGCGGGAGTGAGAACGCTCTACGAAGGCACCTTGACCCCCAGCGCGATGCGGCGGCTCAGCTTGTCGTAGAACTGAAGGGCGACCGCCTGCTCGGCCTTGACGACGTCGTCAGCGCCGAGCTGTGACGCGCGCATGCCCTTGGAAGAGTAGTTGGTGCGGACGATGATGTAGATCTCCGGCCGAAGGCGGCGCGCCAGCGACGTTGCCTTCAGCACGGCCTCTTCGTCCGGAATCGTCAGTGCCAGGATGGCGGCGCTGTTCAGGCCGGCCGCAATGAGCGTCTCGGCGTTGGTCACGTCGGCCTGAATAATATCTCGGCCGAGGGCTCGCTGTGTTTCTACGGTGACGGGATTTTTCTCGATGATGGTGAGGGGAACTTTGCAGGCGTCGAGCAGGTCCGCCACGAACCGTCCGGCCAGCCCAAATCCGACGATGATGACGTGACCGTCCAGCAGCGGCCATGGTTGCAGCGGCAGGATCGGCGTGACCGTCAGGCGGGTGCCGGCGGGCCAGTCGGCGGAATGGTCCAGATCGACCCTTCCGTCGGCGAACGTTCCTCCGATCGACTGCTCGTTGGTCAAGTTCACAGTCCCCTGTTCGCTTGCGCGGTCATCTCTCTCATCGGCTCGGTCGCGCCCCGGCTGCCGTTAGAGTTCGACGATGGCGCCGCATTTCGAATCGACGGGGCACGCGGATCCCGTTAGGGGACCGTTGCGGGAATCTGCCGGAGAGCCTGGGCGACCAGGTAGAACGAGCCGGTGATGCAGATCAGGTCTTCGCGCGTGATGGCGCTGGTGGCGATATGTAGGGCCTCTTCGAGGTTGGCGGCTACCTGTACCATTTTTCCGGAATGCTCGCTGTATTCGGCCGCCAATGCGTCCGGGTCGGCCGACCGCTGTGATCCGACTGTCGTGAAGATGATTTTGTCGGCGCCGAGCTGAAGCCGGCGGATCATCCCCGGAATGTCTTTGTCCTTCTGGCAAGCGAAGATGACAATCATCGAGTCGTACGCGATGTGCTGCCCGATGCCGCGCATCAGCGCGTTGATGCTGGCCGCGTTGTGCGCCCCATCGACTAGGATCTGCGGATTCTCGGAGATCATCTGCATGCGACCGGGCAGCTTGACCGTGGCCAGCCCCGCCATCGCCTGCTGATCGTCGATGGCAAAGCCCTTGGACTTCAAAACATCAAGGACGTTCAAGGCCACTGCGCAGTTCGTGGCCTGGTGCTCACCGAAGAGAGGTACGTGAAGGTGTTCGAACCGGCTGTTCGCGGTCGTCAGGCAGATTCGGGCGTGCCGACCCGCGGCACGGGAAAACTCGAACCGATAGCTGAAGCCGACGTTCTCGTCTGAAAACCGAAGGGACGCGCCTGCTGCGTCGGCGGCCTCCCGGATCACCTCCTTGACGTCCGGGGGCTGGGGGGCGCTGATCACGGGGATGCCCTTCTTGATCACACCGGCCTTTTCCCGCGCGATCGAAACCAAGGTGTTCCCAAGCTGGAATGAGTGGTCCAGACTGATGCTCGTGAGCGCAACGATCTCCGGACTGATGACGTTGGTCGAATCAAGCCGGCCACCCATTCCCGTCTCGACGACGGCAATATCAATTTCCTGATCCGCGAAGAACTGGAACGCGGCGGCAGTCAAGACCTCGAAGTACGTCGGAGAGGCGACCTTGGCCTTGGCGGTGATCTTGGCGACCGCATCAACGGCCCGCGTGAACGCCGCTTCGGGGATCCTCTGGTCATCGACAACGATCCGCTCACGGATGTCGAGGATGTGGGGAGAGGTGTACAGACCCACCTTGAACCCACAGCCGCGGAGCATGGCCGCCAACATCGTGGCCGTGCTTCCCTTGCCCTTCGTGCCCGCGACGTGGATCGACTTGAACGCACGTTGCGGGTTTCCCAGCGCGGCCAGCATCCGGTTCATCCGCGCCAGCCCGAAGTTTCCGGGGGTGTACAGCGCGCGCTTCACGCGCTCGTAATTCGTGAGGGAACCCAAGTAGTTGACGGCCGATCGGAAGGTTCGAACCTGCCTGATGGCGGGCTTGGATTTCTTTTCGCTCTTCGGTTGTGTAAGTGTCAGTCTGCTCATTTGAAGACTAGGTTTATCCTGGGTAGAGGTAAGGTCAGCCCGAGATTACTGGGCGCGATGCATCTAGCCACGGGGTTCAACGACTCGTCAAGACTAGCGCAACTTACTTCCAATAAATAGATAACGACAAACATCACTCCCGTCGATCTCCCGCGATCGAACGGTAGGCCGCGCCAAACGTCCGATTATTATATACGAAACCCGACGAACAAGCCAGCCTCCGCAGACCTCGTTACCCGGCCATGACGACATTACACAGCCGTTCGAAAACGGGCGAACCGTGCTGTTGGTGGGATCAGGGCGACCCTTGGCGTGCCCGCTCGCGACCGCGCTGGTACGCCAACAATCTGTGCTACAATCCTCAAGCAATGAGTGACCTGACGATCCAGATCGGAACGGAGTCCACCGATGTTTCAGTACGGCTGGATTCCCTGCGAGACGTGGGACGCCTGCTCGGGGCCGCTTTGGCTGAGGATGGACGACCCCAGGTCGTCGTCGTGACGGACAGGCATGTCGGAGAGCTCTACGCCAAACGCGTCTTGTCTTCGCTGGAGGCGGAGCGGTTCGAGGTTCTCGACTATCGCATGGAGCCCGGCGAAGCCTCGAAAGATCTTCGCGTCGCGGGCGACCTCTACCGCTTCCTTGCCGACCACGCGGTTGGCCGCGATGCCGTGGTCCTTGCGCTGGGCGGGGGCGTTGTCAGCGATCTGGCCGGCTTCGTCGCCGCCACGTGGATGCGCGGGATCCGGTTTGTGGTGTGCCCGACCACACTCGAGGCGGACATCGACGCGTCGATCGGCGGCAAGACGGCCGTGAATCTTCCCGCCGGGAAGAACCTCGTCGGCGCCTTCCACCAGCCCTTCCTCGTGATCGTCGATCCCATCTGCCTCAACACGCTTGACGCGCGCGACGTTCGCGCGGGGCTGGCCGAGTCGGTCAAACACGCACTGATCCGCTCCGAGCCGTTTCTTGCATGGCACGAGGGAAATGCCGAAAAAATACTCGCGCTTGATGAGGGCGTGGTCCGCTCCTTGATCCTGCAGAATCTCGCCATCAAGGCGAAGATCGTGGAGGAGGATGCTCTCGAGCGCACGGGCGCGCGCATGCTGCTGAATTTCGGTCACACCATCGGGCACGCAATCGAATCGGGTTGTGGCTTCACTCTTCGTCACGGCGAATGCGTGGCACTGGGGATGCTGGCGGCCTGCCGCCTTTCTACAAGGCTCGGCCTCCTGGACGGCGCGGTCGTGACGCGCGTGGAGCGGCTTCTATCACGGCTCGGCCTGCCGACGTGCCTGGCGCACAAAATCGAGCCTGACCGAATCCTCGACGCCGTGCGGATCGATAAGAAGGTGCGACGACGCGCACCCACCTTCGTGCTTCTGGAGGGCGTGTCGAAGACAACCCTTCGCAACGACGTGCCCGACAGCCACGTGCGCGAGGCGTATGAGAGTCTATTGGCGTAACGTCAGGCGAGTTCGTCGATCGTCGAATCGACGCCGCGAAGCGCATCATAGATTGCAGAAAACTTCTCGAAGGCCGCGCCGTTGCCCTTGGGCGGCGCGAGATCGGGAAGCAGCGTGGAGGTGCTGGTCGAGGCGACAAGGGTGGACAGCGCTTCCTGGAACGCGGCGGTCAATGCGGCCAGTGCGTCATCCAGTGTCTGTGTCGGCTCGTCGATGATCGGCGCGTCCGCCACCGGCTGGTCCACCGGACCGTCGATCGGCGTATCGGACACGCCGCCCGTTCCATCGGTCAGGTCTCCCGGGCTTTGTGTGGGCGTTTCACCGCGAAGGTCGATGGGCTCCCTTGATGCCACCGCCTCGAGCGGAGCCGTGGTCGCCGCAGACAACGGCCCGATCAATCCGAGCCCCTCGGTCCGATCGAGCTGCGTCACGGATGTGGCACGGTCAACCGGGTCGCTGCTCGTACCGCCGGTCTCCGTCGTTGGGGAAAGAAGACCTCGAATGTTGTCCACGAGCGTTTCGAAGGCTCCCTGGATGGTATCGGCCAGGGCGTCCGAGTCGGTGGCGCTGTCCTCCGCTGCATCCTGAACCGCCGCCTCGAAATCCGCGAGGAGCGAGCCGATTGCTTCGCTTGCTTCCGCATCCGTCGAGAACGTCGCCGCGAGCGCCGTCGCCTGCTCTGTAATCGTTGTGATTAGCGCTTGAGATTGCTCCTGGCGCGCGGGCGCCGCCGTAACATTCGCCCGGGCGGTTAGCTCGTCGAAGAAATTGATCCGCAACCGCGCCTCGGCCACCCCACCGAAGTGCCCCGCCTCCAGCAGTCTCAGCACGCCGCGCCCTCGACCGGACTCGCCGCTGTCAGCCTCTGGGTTGAACAGATCCGTATCGTCCACGGGACGCTCGACCGTGGGATCGGCGTCGCCCGTCAATGATACCGACCGTACGTCGGCCTCCGTCGGCTCAGATAGCCGCTGTGTAGACTGCTGGAACCTGGTGACTGATGCCAAATCGTGACCGTGACCGACCGCGGAGATATTCATCGTCTTGGACCTCGTGTGCTGGGTTTGCGGGCCGCGCGCGGGTCCGCTGGCTATCAGTCGTTATCGGCCAGCCATAGGAGTGGGCCTGCAGAAATCAGGCAGGTAAAAGAAACACCCCCGAAAGCTCACCGACAGAGAGGGTCGAGCCTTCGAGGGTGCTGCCGACGGGGATCCGCCGCACGCATTCCCGAAGGAACGACCTGCGCTTCTTCCCCGTACTGAAATCTACGTTACGTCGATGCTTGCCGCCGAGTCCGATCAAGACTCGGGGAAGGTCACATGAATGTTATCGGTCGTTTCGGCCGCGACGACAGTTACGCCCAGGACCTCCATGTCATCCAACTCTGGCACAGAGAAGACCACGCGGTACTCGCCAGGCGGGAGACCTGCCAACGTATAGGTTCCGTCGGCCTCGGTGGACGTGCTGGTGATCTCCACGTCACCGAGAAAGGCCGCGATAGCCACCGGCTCCTGCATGCCCGCCACGACATGCGTAGCCGTACCCGCGATGGCGCCAACGTCCGCTAAATTGATCAGCCGCATCGCCAAGGCAGGAGAGAACTTGAACTCTTTGATCTGGGCTGGATAGTCGATTTTTCCGCCCGGAATCGGCTTGAACGCGCGGCTCAGGTCGATGTCGAGCAAGAGTGTCGTCTCTTCGTCAGCCGGCACCTCGAACGTGAAATTGAGCTTGATGCCCGTCTGCGCCCCACTCGGAACCCGCAGCGTAAAGAGCCTGTCGTCCTGGAGCTTGATACAGCCCTTCGTCACGATCAGGCGCATCTGCGTGTAGACGCCGGCCGGCACGACAAGGTCCGCGAGCAGATCCGTTCGTCCGTTTCGTAGATCCAACAAGTCCAGCTCTCTCGGGTCGCCGTTTTCGTCGCCGTCGAAGATGACGATGAACGGGTTGCCGTCGCCGCCATCGTCGGGGTCTGCGTCACCGGTTGTTGGCGCGACGCACAGCTCGCTTGCCTCGTCGCATATCTCGTCGTTGACGCATTGGTCGTCGTTGGCGCACGGCGGAACACACGCGTCGTTGACTTCGTCACAGACGAAACCGTCCTCGCACGTGGCCGCACCCGGTAGACAGACCTGGTCGGCGCACGTTTCCTCGCCGTTGCACGCGACTCCGTCATCGCAGGCCGCGTTACCGTTGCACTCGAAGTCGTCGGCACCGGCGCGCCGAATCTCCACCCGGGCGATCGTGACCACGGCTTCTTGAATGAATTGGAACGGAAAGGGTGCATCGGTGACTAGAACCTTGAGCGCGCCGCTACCCCCGGACCCAACACCCACGGGCACGGAACTACACTGAACGCTGGTCAGACAAACCGCCCCGAGCACGCATACCGTTAGCAGACAACGGGTTCGCTTCATGGTCGCATCTTTCCCCAACGTGAAATGGATCGTTCCCCCGCGCCCTTTGGCCAAAGCGAGCCAAGGCGCCGCCATCTAGCGTATGATAGACCGGTGCGATCGCAAGAGAACGGCTGGATATGGGCTCGCTGGGACACCCTCGCGGTGAATATCGGATCAGACCCGATAATGTGGCCCGGACTGAGGAATCAGCCAACCCCGCGCACCGCAAGTCGCCCACGCGCCGGCGCGCAGGATGTGGTCGGGTTTCAACCAGGCCGATAAGGATATGTCATGCGGCGCAAAGCCGTCATCGTCCTATTGGCCTTGGTCGCGGCGGACGTGTGGATCCTCTGGGTTCTGACGCTTCGCTCACCATGCACGCATATCTCGGTCGTGGGGAACACGGTGTTCGCCCTCGCAAACGGCGCGCTCTCCGTGCAGCGGCCCTATGTTGTGGACACCGTTGGCGGATCGATCAACTGGTGGTATTGGAACCCCAAACGGGGCAAGACTTGGCTTCCTTCGTTCCACCCTGATGGCCCGTTCACTGGTTTTCGGGTTCCGATGTGGATGCCGGTTTTGTTGCTGGCCGCCTACCCCACCCACGCCATCGTCAGCGGTCTGGCGCGCCGCAGGCGGTTGCACACCGGCGGATCGCGCGAACTCGAGGCGTTAGGTTCAAGCAATCGACCCGGCGGAAACCGGCAAGAGAGCACTGGTACAGCCGAACATGACGTTGGAGAATCGCCAGCGACGCCTGAGGCCCGTGCTCTTCGCCCCGCCAGTTCCGGGCCGTTCCGAACCCCCTTGTCTTCACCAAGCCGGGCGCGAACCCGCCCGGCACGCACCTCTGAAACGAGGCGCCAGGCCGAAAAAAAGCCCGGGCATCGGAGGATGATGACCGGGCTGAATGGGGTGCCCCGCGATTATCGGCATCGGTTTCCCCGGCCGTGCCGTGCGCAGAGCGCAAATGGGTTTCGTGTCAACTGGGCAACGCCTTGGGTCCGTGACCAGGGCGTCGCACCACGACGGAAAGTGGACAGCAGTAGCTACAGCAAGTTGGGGGCCAGCGGTCTTATGGGCCGTCTCTCGCTCAAGGAGGCCTTCTTGGCAGGATGGGCGTTGGGGCAAACCTCCCATCGCTTGGTCGCTACACCCACCCAAATCCTAGGCGATCGCATTCGGGGGCTCGCAACGGCTCCAGGGGCCTATCTCGTCCGATAGAGGGACGCGGCATGGCCATTGCATTGAGGGAGAGCCGTGAGGCGCTGTCCCGTGCGTCCGGCACCATTTCTACGTGCCCGAAACCTTCCGGGCGTGCGGGCGCGTCTCCGCCTATGATTAGGTGTTGCCGTTTCAAAGGGGCAGGGAAGCAGGGGAAACCCTGGCGGCGAACGCTGCATCTCGGCCCATCCAACGGCCTGGTTCGGTCTTTCGTCATGACCGTCATGACTCTGAGCCAAGCGTTGCATCCGACGTGAGCCGGCAACGCCAAGAGGCGCCTGATCGACTTTCGACACCATTGTGAAGCAGGGGGATTTTTCGATGCGAACGACTTATGCAGCCGTCATCGCCGGCGTGTTCATCTTCATGGTCGGCTGTGCCACCAACATCGAGCCGCCGGCAGAGGCCGTTCTTGCGGGGAATTGGATGGCGACGACAGCCGACGGTACGACCTTCGCGGCCACGTTCGACGCCAACGGGAAGCTTGTGCAGATCACGGGCACGCGGCAAGACGGGCAAAGTGTGTCCCTCGACCTCGACGACGCCACGAGCACGGTCGCCGGGGCCGCGTTTGAAATCCGAATCGCCACCGACCAAGGCGAAATCGTCTTCTCCGGCACGATTTCTGCCGACGGGCGCACACTTGTGGGCACGCTCTCCGACGATGTCACGATTGATGACGTGCTGATCATCGTTATTCCCGGCGGCGATCTTACGTTTGATGCCGAGCCGGACGACGATGGCAACGCGAACGACAACGGCACGGGCAACGAAAACGACAATGCCGGCGGCAACATGAACGATAACAGCATGGACGACGCCAACACGAATGACAACGGGATGGACAACGGCAACGACGATGGAACGGAAAACGACAACGCCAATACGAACGACAACGGGAACGACAATGGAACGGGCAACGAAAACGTCAATGCCAACGACAACATGAACGATAACGGCATGGACGACGCCAACGCAAACGACAACGGAACCCAAAACGAGAACGACAATGCCAACGACAACATGAACGCCAACACGAACGACAACGGCAACGACAACGGCAACGACAACGGCAACGACAACGGCAACGACAACGACAACGGAACAGGAACCGATAATACGAACGACAACATGAACGATAACAGCATGGGCGACGCCAACGCCAACGACAACAGCACGGACAACGCCAACGACAACGGAACGGGAAACGAAAACGACAATACCAACGACAACGCGAACGACAATACGAACTCGAACGCAAACGACAACGACAACGGTGCGGAGCTCCCGTAGCGGGCGACGCCGGAAACGAAGAAACGCTCGCGAACTCGATCCGTGCCGGTGCCGCCCGGGCGAGCGAATTCGCCCCCCACATTCACGCTGAGATCGTCTCGGGACGTTACGGGCCGGGCAACCAACGGTGAACGCCGGCGTTTTCCCTTCGACCCTACTCAGTGAGATGCTCCAGGCATGGAGACCTTCCCGCCGAGCTTCGGGATTCGGGACGAGTCGTTTGTCGTGTCGTTCGATCGCCCGGCGGCCACGCGCGGAAGGACCGCAACGCCGTCATGCCCGAAGAGGCCGCGGACAAACGCCGGAGGGCAACCCCGGTGTTGACGTACGCGGGGACCGACGCTACCCTCCCCGCCAAGTAAGCCCCCATCGTCTAGTGGCCTAGGATATCAGGTTCTCATCCTGGAGACAGGGGTTCGAGTCCCCTTGGGGGTAGTCTCACGAGCGTCGGTGTCAGGAGATGGCAGCCGACGCTTATTTATGTCAGGGCAACTACTTACGTCGGTTTCGGGACTCACGTTCTCGGGGCTTCCATCCTTACGCATCCTGCCATCCGATGCCCCAAGATGCTGTGAGAAGTCATCCGTCGAACATGCTGGCGTACATGCTTTTTCGGGGGACGGTCGGCCGGGCGGATTTTGGGAATCCCCGGCGGCGTCTCGCATTTTTTGTGGGGCCAATCGCGGGCTCGCTTGGAGGATCTCCGCACGTATAAGTCCAAGTAAGAGGTCAGCCGTTTGCAATGTCGCCTTCGGGTAGCGGGGGGAGTTGGGCGGTGGTGAGGTAGCTTTTCAAGGCATCGACAATGGATCGGGTGGGGTCGAGGCCACGGAGCCGGAGGGTGCGGTAGACGCTCGTGAGGACGGCCTGGGTGGCGGCGCCGCGGTCACTGCGATTCGATTGGCTATTTTGCAACACGGGACTGCCTCGGCAATACTCGATCATGCAATAGCCATTGCGATCGTTCGTGAAACACCATAGCCGGCATCCATGGCCATTGATCCGCCAACCGGTTTCGTCGGCGTGGAGATGGGTGGAGTTCTTCGCTTCTTCCGCGATCTGCTCATACCACGCAACAAGGACGTAGGGCAGGTCGATGACCTGCCGTTACCATGGGCGAACGTGAATCCAGTAGGTTCCAGACGAATCCGAAAACGATGAGCATCGTGCTTGCATCCACCTCCGTCCGGTCAAACACACATGCGTCCATCGGCCGGAGTCGTGGCCTTTGTCGAGCCTCCATCGTCACATCAGGTCGGGTCGGTTTGTTCCGAATTGGACGGGGACCACTGTGATCGAGCTTCCGGACATCGACGATCGAGCATGGAGCATAGTAGAGGCAGGTCATCGACCTGCCCTACCTGGCTGCTCTCGAGCAGTGCTTCACCCGTCCGAGCCAGCATCGCAGCGTGCCACTGCTCTTGAGCAGTGCTTCACCGATCAGAGCCACGCGACACGGCGGACATCACGACCCGCCTTCGGGCGGCAGACCGTCGAGCCAGCCCTGAACCTTCTCAACCATGTGCGGCATCCCGGCACGCTCGTAAAGATCACGTGCCTTGATCCAAAGCTCGCGTGCCTTGGCGGGCCGGCCTCGCTGCTCAGAGACCGCCCCGAGGTTGGCGTAGTCGTTTGCCATGCCCTCTATCCGGCCGAGCTTTGTCTCGATCTCTAGGGACTTACGGTGCATCTCTTCGGCTCTGTCGAAACCACCGCGCCTAGTATAAATCGTCCCGAGGTTGCCGTAGGCGTTGCTGATGCCCTCAAGCCGGCCGAGATCTTGGTTGATTTCCAGTGATTCGCCGTGCATCTCTTCGGCCCGGTCAAGGTCACCGCGCATCGTGTAGATCAGACCGAGGTTGCCGTAGTCGTCGGCCATACCCGCACGTCGCCCGAGCTTTCTCTCGATCTCCAGTGATTTGCTGTGCATCTTCTCAGCACCGTCTAGGTCACCGCGCGTGTAGTAGATCAGCCCAAGGTTGCCGTACTGGTCGGCCATGCCCTCAAGCCAGTGGAGCTTCTCGTTGATCCGAAGTGCCATACGGTGCTTCTTCTCGGCGCGGTCCACCTCGCCTTGCGACTGGTAGATCAGCCCGAGGTTACCGTACAAAATCGCCGCCGCTTTCGAGTCATCGGTCAGCCGCGCCAAGGCCTCCTCTGCCAGCACTACCGCGGCATCAAGTTGCCCGAGCGCTCGCAGCGGATGTAGGCATTCCTCGATGAACGCCGTAACAAAGTCCGATGGGCCCTCCACACGGCCGACGTGTACGGCCAGCCGCCTTGCGGCGAGCGCGTCGGGCGCCGTGTTTTCTTTCTTTGCTGTTTCCAGACGCTTCCTGAACTCCTGCAGCGCGCGACGGTGATAGGGCTCGGCCTCTTTGTCCGTCATGTCGCCGCAAATGTGATCCGCGAGGATCGCGTGGTAGATGCGGCGATTCTCGCCCTCGGTTCTGAGTAGCGGGCCCAGGAAGCGGTCGTGCATGAGGGCCTTCCGCTGGGCAGCGGTCACGTCGGCCACGATCTCGACCACATCGTCCGGTACGGGTACCTCAAGGATCGCGTATGCCTGAAAGAGTGCCACCGCCTCGGCGCACTGGTCGCCCGTCGCGCCGCCCTGGCCTATCTTCTTCCACTGGGCTTCTGCGATGCCCGTCGGGTCAGGCGGCAGGTCGTCAATCGGCGTGCCGGCCGCGATCAGGTCCAGGGCGGCCGGGACGGCGTAGGGGTGGCGGTTGTATGGCTTCACCGCGTCACGAAGCTCACGCTCGTCGCGATTCATCTCGATCGCGCGGACGTGGATCATTTCCTCGACGGCCGCCTCGTCCAGCACGTCCAATCGCTCGGGAGGAACGCGCACGGCTATACCCTTTGCGATCAGCCCCGTGAACGTCTCGCTGCCGACGAGAACGTCGTCGGGTCGCTGGGCGAAGATGATCTTGATCCTGTCCGGCAGGTCGCGTACGACGATGGCCCAGTCCTGATCGCTGTCTTTCTGCATGTACTTTTCCGGATCGATCACGAAGATAGCCCGGCCGTTTTCGGGCATGCGATCCGAGATGAGTTTCAGTCGATCGATGAACTCGTCGCGCGTGTTGCGACGCACGTTGCGCTGGAGGGAGAGCAGCAACTCGCCACCGACCTCAAGCCCCTTGCCAACGATGGGGATGAGCCCCGCCGCCTTGAACAGCCCCTGCCACTGCGCCTTTGTCTCTTTGCCCAGGAACGGCTTCTTGGATTTGGCGGCCTGGAAGGCGTCCTCGATCATCGATTCCATGACCGACGCGGCGCTGTCGTTCCGCGTCACCTCGTAACGAACGAAGCCGCAGGTGTAGTCGGGGTTCTCGCAGGCCAGCCGGGCCATCTCGTTGACCAGCAGGGTCTTTCCCATCCCGGCCTGACCGACGACGAGGACGGCCTGTCCGCGCTCATCGGCCAGCACCTCGTGCCACTGGTCGAGTTCGGGCTTGCGGCCAAAGAATGATCGTCTGTCTGCCACGCGACGTGTCTCCGTGGTCGGCTCGAAGCGTCAAGTGGCGATTCTATTGGAAGCGGAGCGTTGAGAGTAGTCGGGCGTGCTTGACGCGGGGCGTGTGGGCCGCGAGGCTGGTAGTTGATAGTTATCAGTTAACAGTTGTCAGTTTTCAGTACTTGGTGGCTATGGCGGACAACGGCTCGTAGGCAGGGGCATGCTGCTGGAACGCTGCTGGTCCCGCACAATGAGAGGACATCATGAAGCAACGAACAGGGACGCGGTTTAGCGCAACACGGCGACAAGTGGTTGTCGTGACCATCTTGTCTTGCTGTTTCCCCGCTTTGGTCGGGGGATGCTCGGGGTTCGGGTTTGAGTGGAGCGTCAAGCCGGGGATCAACGACAGCTACAAGAACGCCAACGTCGATGATTGGATCGTTCGTTTCGAGGGCGAGAGCCGCGAGATCTACAAGCACCGCGATCGGATTCTGGAGGCAGTCGGCTTGCAGCCCGGGATGACCGTGGCCGACATCGGCTCGGGAACGGGCTTTTTCACGCTGGCCTTCGCCGGACGGGTCAAGCCGGACGGCAAGGTGCTGGCTGTGGACATCACCCCGGAGTTTCTCAAGCTGATCGATGAGCGCGCCGCCGAGTTCGGCCTTACCAACGTGGAAACGGTTCACTCGAAGGCTCGGTCGGCCACATTGCCGGCGGGCTCGGTCGATCTGGTATTCATCTGCGACGTATATCACCACTTCGAGTACCCGATGGCGATGATGCGCTCGATCCACAAGGCGCTGAGACCGGGCGGGCAGCTCGTGATTATCGATTTCGAGCGGATCGTGGGTGTCAGCCGGGATTGGATCCTAGGCCACGTGCGGGCCGGCAAGGGTGTCGTGACCGATGAGGTGACCTCCTCCGGCTTCCGTCTGGTTGCGGAGGTTGATGCTTCGTACCTTGCGGAAAACTACTACCTGCGGTTTGAGAAGGTCGGGGAGTAGCCCGCCTCGGCTCGGGGGATACGCGTGGTCTGAGGAATGCCGCGCGTGCTTCGATCTTTGGGGTCGCGTCCTAGCCAACGCCGGACGCCCTGGCGTAGGGGTCGATCGGCCTGCGCTCGCCTCTGATGGCACAGCGTCGGGCGATGGGGCGCCAACCCTGCCCGTTTTTGCCTCGACCTCATCGTTGGTGACGCGTCCATGGCACCAAGTGGTGGCCGGGGCGGAACTGATCCCGCGGGTCGTACGCGGAATCGGCCGGGACAGGTTCTCGTAGCGGACAGCGGGGCCGATGGCACAAAAACGGATTGGGCAGGACACGACGGAGAGGAAACGGAACGGTCGATCGAGGAAGAGAGACCTAGGCTTGCCGCCGACCCATCACGAGCCCGAGCCCGAGCATTCCGAGCAGGACAGAACCGGGTACCGGGTTCGTTGTCGGGATCGACGCACCAAGGCCCACATTGTCGCGGGTGATGTCCCAGTTGCTGGACTGTACGTCCCAGGTGCTGCCGTCATAGATTGCGAAAAAAGAGGGCTCGGCTTGCTGGAAGCCCACCGCGTACGCTGCAAACTGAAGGGTCACCGGCGAGAAATCAACCGGCGGATGGAACCAAATCTCAAAGCCGATCTGGTCAGAAGCCGGGCCGGTGGCCCATGCCATGCCGGCGTCAGTGTTCTGATCGACAGTCCATCCGACCATGTCGAAGGCCCGAATGGCGGGATCGGCCAGAGGGCCACCCTCCACCAACGTGAGGCTGACCACGATCAGGTCGATCGGATCTCCGGTCTGCCCGGTGTAAAGAAACCCCTGCCCCCAACTGCTTCCGTTCTGGGGATCGCCGATCGGAACCAAGCCGGCGCCGGCGCTCGAACAAAGAGTGAGGACAAGCGGCGTTGCCAGAAAGCAAGATAGGCGCTTCATTTCGGACCTTCCATTTTATGAGCCGCCTCCATTATAGGGATAATCGAATCGGGCACAAGCAAAATATTCAACCACGTCAGATACTTGGTGCTGCTGAAATAACGTGACACAGGAATATTGCTGTTCACGAGTGAACCGACAGCCCTGCCCTTCGAGGACGCTGGAGCTACGCCGCGATTCTCGGCACTGCTGAGGCCACGGAATCCCTGCCAAGCAAGGGTGGAATAATGATCCCGCCGACTTGATCGGGCCGTGCGGTCTTGTTATTATGCCAACAATTCACAGTACGTCACAATAGGGAATTGAAGCGGCAAGCACACCGGTGGGTGGTTTTTTCGACGTCTACTCTAGCTCGTCCTTTGCCATTCAATTCCTACTTGCATCGAATCGGTACGTTGTGATATCTCGCTGCGGGCTACGTGCTGCTGGCTCGGGGGACAAGCACGGCGTTTCTGGAAACAGAGGAGGAGTGGCCATGAAGCTGAGTTCGAAACTTGTTTTCTTCTTCGGGGCGTTTGGGGTTCTGACCGCTCAGCAAGCCCAGGCGCAGCTCCTCTCGCTCGTACCCGATGCGACATGCTACTCTGTCAACGACACGGCGACGGTCAATGCAACGATTCTGAGTTTCGCCGGAACGGTGACGGCGGGCGAGTTCTTCCTCGAATACGACCACACGATCCTCGACTTCGTGAGTATGGTCCCGGGCACGCCCTGGCCCACAGAGGATTTGGAGACCGTCAACGAGGTGGCGGGGACGATCCACTATCAGGTCTCGGGCACAACAGGCGCCGATAGCGGAACCATGGCGACGATGACCTTCACGGTCCTGGCCGAGGGCGGTACCTGCGTTCCCAGCACGTTCGTCAAGTGGACACTTCCCAGCGCCAGCACGGTGACGATCGCAGGAAGCCCGATCGTGATCGCGTCGCCTAGCGACCCAGCCCTCCCCACTATCGACGGCACCGCCCCCACCATCACATGCCCCAACACGGTGAGCGCCAATGGGAACGGCACGACGTGCCAGCAGGCGACCTTGGGCGACCTCACCGGGTTCGCCAGCGCATCCGACGGATGTACCGGAACCCCCACGGTGACGCAAAACATAACCTCAACCACCACGAGAACGACACCAATCACATTCACGGCCACGGATGACTGCGGCAACCAGGCCACCTGTGACACCGTGGTGGTCCTGGACAACGACACGACTTGCTCCGATCGGCTGGAACTGAACATTTCCGGCGGCAGCTCCGTCACGCAGGGCGACACGGTCACCGTGAACCTGGATGTGGCCGGTCTTTTGCAGACCATCAACGGCATCCAATCGCTGTTCCATTACGACAACACAAGGCTCCAACTTCAAAGCATCGTGGCGGTGGGAAACTGGACGCTCATCGAGTCCCCGGATTCTTCCGGTGACGTGGCATACAGCACCGTCAACAACGTGGCCCCGACGAGTGCCAACCAAACCGTCGCGACCATCACCTTCCTTGCCATTGGCACGGGAGTAACGAACCTGACGTTCCTGCCCGACAACCCGGCGAGCCACCCGACGTTGACCAATACGCTGACGGATGGGGGAACGGCCGCGCTCATCACGCCGTCGAAGATCGATTCCGGGACCGTAACGGTCGCGGGCTGCGACGATAGCAACGAGTGCACTATCAACGATTTCAATGGCACGATCTGTGTCTTCCCGAACGAAGCCGAGTTCACCGCGTGCGGTAGCGGCACGGATACGGAGTGTTCGAACCCGGATAGTTGTAACGCAGTGGGAGCGTGTGATCCTCGTGACGAGGGGAGCG
>CBDUXT010000111.1:0-16847 GCA_965371245.1 uncultured bacterium
TCCGTGGGCTTGCGCCCACGGCTCTGACGCGGCGTGGCGCAGTCAAGATGGCTCTACACGTCCCGCCAAAGCTGTCACGCACCCAGGGTCGTGTTTCGCGGATTCCGCAATTTAGCTGAGCCGCATGCTTTCGCTTGCGCCGACGTCCGCGCGGGTTGGTTGAACGGGACCGAGCGTAGAAAATGAGCCTGCCTCGCAAGAAACTCATCGGTCCCCGAACAGATTGACCGACGGGGCGACCCCGGGTGAGTACGAAGGGAAGCTTGGACACCGTCCGCCGCAAGACCCGCCCTTGACAACGGTTCGCTCATCGGAGCCCGCGGCTCGGGAGACGACCACGTCCGGGCCAACGCCTGCGGCTCGGCGCGTGCCACGGCGTGGGCTCGGGATGAGAGGAACGCGCCGCCCCCCTCCCGACGGAGTGACAGCGCATTGGCCCCCGGGTCCGCTCGGCTTCTACAGCCTACCGTTTGGGGCCGGCGATTCCATGCGGGTCGGTGTCGCTGCCCGGAAGGACGCGTTTCCGGTTTCGTTGGCACAACATACGGATTCATACTTAGAGCGTGTCTAAGAAGGCTCTTTCCGAGCCGCGCCCGTAAGGAAGCGGTCCGGTTTCGCACTCGAAACTGCTCCCTCACGGTCGCGGCTCGGTTCGTCATGACCCTTCTTATACACCCTCTTGGAGCCTATCCCGGAATTGTGTGGCACCGGCATCTTGCCGGTGTTTTCACGGGCTGGAAGCCCGTGCCACACTTGTTATTGGGATAGGCGCTTATCCCCGAAGGGGCGGAAGTCCAATAGCCGGGGGCGTAAGCCCCTGGGCTGGGTCGGCCTCCCACCCGTAAAGGCCCTGCCGGGGATTGATGCCACAATGGATGGGCACACCTCCGGGAAGACTTGCGGCCCTCGGACGTCCGCGTGGGCTAGAGCGCGCGGCTCAGATTCGCCTTGAGTTGCGAGTCCGGCCGGAGGGGGGTACGCTTTTGTTTGATCTGGCTTGTCCGGCGTCGTTCTTCGAGCGTCGCACGCTTGGCCTTGCCCCAAGGAGTGCGCGCGGCTCGGAAAAAGGACTTTCGAGCAGGCTCCAATCAAAGGTCCGCGCGGGCTGGAGCCCGCGTCTCAGGGAAAGTGGCGGAGCGTCGTGGTCACGAAACAGGAGATACGTCATGTCGAATCGCGGGAACTTCTCGAGGCGTTGGGTGTCCATTCTCTCGGCCGGTCTGTGCCTGTACCTCGGCACCGGCTGCATGCATGCCGACATGGTCTTGCGGAACGGCAAGATCGTCACCGTCGCCGACGAGTTCGGCGAAGTGCAGGCGCTGGCCATTCGTGGTGACAGAATTCTGGCAGTCGGTAGCGACGCCGACATCCGTCGCTACATCGGCCCGGCGACGGAGATCATCGACCTGGACGGTCGACTGGCTGTCCCCGGATTCATCGAGGGACACGGTCACTTCACCGGCGTGGGGCGGGCGCAGCTCAACCTCAACCTGATGAAGGTGAAGAACTGGGACGAGGTCATCGCGCTGGTCAAGGACGCGGTCGCCAAGGCGGAGCCCGGCGAGTGGATCCTCGGTCGAGGGTGGCATCAGGAAAAGTGGGACAAGACCCCGCCCGGCGCCGTGGAGGGCTTCCCCATTCACGATGCCCTCAGCGCCGTCTCGCCGAACAACCCGGTCTGTCTGACGCACGCCAGCGGTCACGCCTGTTTCTTCAATGCCAAGGCCATGGAGCTCGGCGGGGTCGATGGGAACACACCGAACCCGCGCGGGGGGGAGATTCTCAAGGACGCGGGCGGTCGGCCGATCGGAATCTTCCGCGAGCGAGCCCAGGGTCTGGTCAAGCGGGTGCATGCACGGGAAATGGGCACGCGTACGCCGGAGCAGGTCGAGGCCGACCTGCGGCGGGTCATCATGCTGGCCGACAAGGAGTGTCTGTCGAAGGGCGTCACCAGCTTCCAGGACGCCGGCTCCGGCTTCCGCACGATCGACACGTTCAGGAGAATGGCCGAGGCGGGCGAGCTGGGCACCCGTATGTGGGTGATGATCCGCACGGGGAACGAGGCGCTGGCCAAGAACCTGGACGACTACCGGATGATCGGCGTGGGGAACAATCATCTCACCGTTCGGGCGATCAAGCGGAGCATCGACGGCGCCCTGGGCTCGCGCGGCGCGTGGCTGCTCGACCCGTATGACGACCTGCCGGGCAGCACCGGGCTCAACACGGCCACGGTCGAGAGCGTTGTGGAGACGGCCCGGCTGGCGAAGGAGCACGGCTTTCAGCTCTGCGTGCATGCCATCGGCGACCGGGCCAATCGCGAGGTTCTCGATATCTTCGAGAACGCCGGCGACATGAAGGATCTTCGATGGCGCGTCGAGCACGCCCAACACCTCAACCCCGACGACATTCCCCGGTTCGCGCGGCTAGGGGCGATCGCCTCGATGCAGGGCGTACACTGCACGTCGGACGGCGGGTACGTGTTGGCTCGGCTGGGCTACAAGCGGGCCCGCGAGGGGGCGTACGTGTGGCAAAGCCTCATGCGCTCCGGCGCGGTCGTGACCAACGGAACGGATGCGCCGGTCGAGGACGTCAGCCCGATCGAAAGCTACTACGCGACGGTCTCACGCATGCTCAGCGGCGGCGACCGCTTCTTCCCCGATCAGCGTATGAGCCGGTTGGAAGCCCTCAAGTCCTACACGATCAACACGGCCTACGCCGCGTTCGAGGAGGATCTCAAGGGATCGCTCGAGCCGGGCAAACTCGCGGACATCGTCGTACTGTCCAAGGACATTCTGACCTGCCCCGAGGCGCAGATCCCGAAGACTGAGGTGCTCTACACGATCGTCGGCGGCGAGATTCTCTACAGCGCCGGCGAGATGATGGCCAAGCGGTAGCGCGGCGGGACAACTCAGTCGCTGCGTGATCCGAGCCGCGCCCGGCGGGAAGCGGTTTGCCCGTGTATCGATTGCGCTTGTCGGTCTGCTCCCTCACGGTCCGGGCTCGGTCTTGCGACCCGTCGAATGAGGGGTGTCGCGGTATTGGGCTAACCGGACCGGTGCTGGCGGAGAGAAGAGTCGCTAGAGAAGAGCGACACGCCTGTTTGCCGAAACGGCGGATGGGTCCAGGACGAATCTTGGGAGATGAACGGATGTTGCGATCGACGTGTTGTGTGGTGGTCGCACTCGTTTCCTTGGCTCCCGCGAGCCGCGGCGATGTGATCATGTCGTTGGTCCCACGCGACGAGGCCAGGAATCCAATCACAGGGGGCGTGCCGCTGGGGACCACCGTTACCGTCGATGTCCTTCTGTCGGTGGATGGGCCGGATGATCCGCTCGCCGAACTCACGCTGCTTCAGTTCGGGTTTTCCACGACCGATCCGGTCATCTCCCTCGCTTCGTTCACCTGGGTGATCCCCGTCGGCGCGTATCCATTCATCGGTGACACCCTCCCGACACCAGGCGCTATCTCGCTATGCACCGGCGGCTGTTCGGGGCTCGTCATGCTTACATCGACGCCTTTGCTGATCGCGCGGGTGCGAGCGACGGTCAACGGAACCGGCACGCTGAACGCCGTCGCGGCGGCCGAGGTCGGTATCCCCGTCGGCGCGGAGTTCGAGGCCGGCTTCGGTTCCGGTCGTGTCTTTTCCTTGGCGCGAGGGAACCTGCGCGGCGGGACCGTTCTCTTGATGGTCGGGGAGCCCGCTCCGCCCGACGACGGCGGAACCGGCGATCCGATGACGGACCCCGTTGTCGATACCGATGGTGACGGTGTAGCGGACGGCGCCGACGCCTTCCCGAGCGATCCCGGTGAGTCCGTGGATACGGACGGAGACGGAACGGGTGACAACGCCGACCCGGACGACGACAACGACGGTGTCGCCGATCTTCGGGATGCCTTCCCGCTGGATCCGTCGGAGTCGGCGGACAGCGACGGCGACGGAATCGGCGACAACGCGGAGGCGATGTCCGATCCCGGACCGCTTGGCGGCGGTTTGCCGTGCGGGGTTGCGCTGGGGACTACGATGCTTCTGATTTGGCTGGGGCTCGGTGCCCTCGGGGCAGGCTGGCGTCGTCGGGCGCACTGACGGCCGCGAACACCACACGCGGTTCTCGCGGTAACCGGCGCTTCTCGTTGCGACGTCGCGAGGGCGGGCGACCGCCGCCCTGGGCTTGGGTCGCTCCGTCGGTTATAATAGCCATCGGTGGGCGGCAAAGCTTTCATCTCTGCGCGATTCCGCGAAACCATGGTGCTTCGTCGCGTCGAAGTGCATCGGTTGGCGGCTGCCGAGCGCGCATGTCGCCAAGTCCCGTGCAAAGGAGGATCCGATGGAAACCCGTACGCAGTTCTCGATCTTTCTGGTGAACAAACCGGGCGTGCTGTCACGGATTTTTCGCGAGATGGCCAAAGCCAAGATCAACGTCTCCGGCATCGTCATGATGGACTCGATGGAGCATGGCGTGCTTCGCATGATCGTCGAGGATCCCGCCAAGGCGCGTCCGCTGTTGCGCAAGCTCAACGTTCAGTTTACCGAGGCGGACGTGTTGACCGTCACCTTGGGCAACCGTCCCGGTGCCGTCGCTGATGTGTGCGAACGTCTGGCCAACGCCCACATCCCCCTCGGATACATGTACTGCACCACCGGCGCTCGCGGTGGCAAGACCACGGCGGTGTTAAAGGTCCCCAACATCAAGAAGGCCGAGAAGGTACTGGACGGGGCGAAAAACAATCGGCGAGACATGAAGATCAAGCTGCGCCGACCGGCCGTCAGAACCCGGCGATAGGGTAGCACCGGCCCCGCTATCCAGTTCGGTGCCCTGGGTTCGTGACACTTCCGACCGGACGGGTACGCCGAGTCAGAGCCGCAGGCGCCAGCCTGCGGACCCGTGCGCGGGCATGTCACCGGGCTCGCGCCCGGTGCTCTGAAGACGGCGTAACACCGATTCCTTCACGTACGCGGGTCCCCCGCCTCATAGCTGAAGTCCAAACGGTGTAGACCGGTCGGGCCTGCCGACCCGGGGCCGCCCGGTCACATCCAAGCCGCCGAAATGAGCCCCGCCGGACCCGCGAGGCGACAGTGGCCACGCTTCGAGCCGACTACCTGGGCCAAACCACCGCATCTTGACAGCCATTCTGAAAAAAAATCACGAGTTGGGTGGAATCCTCTGGCAGGAGCCGCCGTCTAGGTCGATAATCCGGAAGGGAGTACTTGTTCGGAAGCGGGCGCCATACTTTCCTGCATATCAGGGAACGGCGGAAGATGGACAAACGGAAAGATTTCACGGATGCTTGAACTGGCGTCCGGATTTGATACACTCCAAGCTCAAGATCGGTGCTGGAAACGATTGCGTGATGTGCTGACCTCGCCGGCGTTTTCTCAACTGTGAGGATTACACCGTGGAGAGACTCGAGACAAATCAGAGCGACCTCCGCGTCCAGCTACGAGTTAGCCATTTTGGCATCCCCCCCGTTCGCAACTGCCGGGTCGTACGGCGCAAGTCGTCCGTTGGGTGTGTCGCGCTTCTTCAGCCGCTTGCCCGATTACACGGTGGTCCATTCCACGACCTTCACCCCAACGACGCGCTCATTCCCAAGACCCTGCTACGCCGCAGCGCGCTCAAGGAGGTATCGGCTGACAGGCCCAGCGGCCTCGTACTCAAGCAGGTCAAGCCGCTGACGAGCGAGGAGGAAGTCATGCAACTCAAGGTCGAGCCGCAGATGTCGCTGGAGGACCGCGCGTGAGCGCCGGCTGCGCGCGAAGCGCGCTGAGTAAGAGGGTTCCGCGCGTGCAGCGTGAAGACCATCCGGCCGACGCACTGGCGGCGCTACCCGCCGGCGAGGCAACGCACGCGGCCGTGTTCCATGGCGAAGCCTTTTGCGGCATCCTGGACCTTCGCGAAGTGCTTTTTTCCTCGCCGAAATGCATCTTCGCCGATCTTCTGGCAAGCACCGCCCCTTCTGAGATACCGGAGACCATGCCTCTTCAAGCCGTCGCCGAAAGCATGAGAGCGCTACACTTGACGGCTGTCCCCGTCGTCGATCCAGAGAATCGCTTTGTCGGGGTGGTGACCGAGACGAGTCTACTCGCGGCGCTCGTAAGCCACCACCGAAACTCCTTGAAGGAAAGCGCGCGTCTTGCAAACGTCATGGAACAGGAGGCCGCTCGGACGCGGGCCATCCTGGAGACGGCTGTCGATTGCATCGTGACGATCGATGAGGAAGGGATCATCGAGTCCTTCAACCCGGCCGGAGAGCGCATGTTCGGGTATCGCGCCGAAGAGGTCTTGGGCAACAACATCAGCATGCTGATGCCCGCGCCTCACGCCGAGAAGCACGATGGATACATTTGCCACTACCTGGAGACCGGCGAGGCGAAAATCATCGGCGTCGGCCGCGTCGCGGAGGCACTCCGCAAGGACGGATCGGTCTTCCCCGTAGAGCTGGCCATCAGTGAAGTGCATGTCGGCGGGCGACGAAGCTTCACCGGCGTCGTCCGAGACATCACCGAGCAAGAGAGGGTCAAGTCGGAGTTTGCGAGGCTTTCCCGCTTTCCACTGGAGAACCCGAATCCTGTCCTGGAACTGCGGAGCGACGGCGTCGTCACCTACGCCAATCCGGCCGCCCAGGCGCTAGGGGCTAGGCTCGGCCTGGCTCCCGACCGACTCGGACACATGTTTCCCGGCG
Organism: uncultured bacterium; assembly: GCA_965371245.1. Classification (GTDB taxonomy): domain Bacteria; phylum Planctomycetota; class Phycisphaerae; order UBA1845; family UBA1845; genus CBDUXT01. Next base: position 6,682 of record CBDUXT010000111.1, read on the forward strand.
ACCCCGGGCACCTTGTGGAACAGTGCCTTGCCGAGATGCGCGACCTTATCGGTTGCGAGGTCCGGTTGAAGGACCGAGTCCTCACTTGGGCGCTTCATCCGGTTCCGGGACGCAAGCTTGTTCATGCCTACGGTCAGGACATCACGGAGCGGCAACGCATCCAGGAAGAGCTGCGCACCAAGTCGGAGCACTTGGAGCGAATGAATCGCGAACTGGAGGAACAGTCAGTCGCTCTCGCGGAGCAGGCGAATGAGCTGTCCGGTCTTTGCGACGCCGCTCAACGCGCCGACCGGGCCAAGAGTGAGTTCCTCGCCAACATGAGCCACGAGATTCGCACGCCCATGACGGCCATCCTCGGGTTCACCGATGTACTCTTGGAGCAGGACGCCACGGAGTCGGACAAACTCAACGCGGTCAACACCGTTCGACGAAACGGCGAACACCTGCTATCGCTGATCAACGATATTCTGGACATCTCCAAGCTCGAGTCCGGAAAGCTCGATGTCGAACGGATCACCTGTACGACCTCTACGATTCTCGGCGATGTCTGCGATTTGCTCGCCGGGCGAGCGGACGATAGAGGGGTTCAGTTGAAACTCGAGGTCAGCGGCCTCATCCCGGAAAGTTTTCAGACCGACCCGACGCGGCTGCGTCAGGCGCTGTTGAACCTGGTCGGCAACGCCATCAAGTTCAGCCGGAACGGGACGATACGGATCGTCGTGTCCTGTCAGCGCGCCGTCGAACTCATCCAGTTCCAGGTCATCGACCAGGGTATCGGGATGACGCCCGAACAGATCGGTCGTCTCTTCCAACCGTTCGTACAGGCCGATGCGTCCATGACGCGGCGCTTCGGCGGAACGGGCCTGGGTCTGACCATCACGAAGCGAATCGCAGGGATTCTCGGCGGCGATTGCGTGGTGACCAGCGCAGCCGGCGTCGGCAGCACGTTTACGCTGACGGTCGCTACGGGTTCGCTCGACGGCGTGACGATGGTAAGTACGGCGCAGCCGCCGAAGCCGAAGCGCCCCGTGTCCGCCACCGAGCCGGGTGAAATGCCGACCCTGACGGGGCGGGTACTTCTGGTGGAGGATGGACCCGACAACCAACGGTTGATCTCACGGATTCTGATGCGAGCCGGCGCAAGCGTAACCGTCGCCTCGAATGGGAAGGAAGGCGTGGATCAGGCCATCGGGGCCATGAGGCATCGGCGCGCGAACGATCCCGACGAGCCGTACGATCTGATCCTCATGGACATGCAGATGCCCGTCATGGACGGCTACGAAGCCACGCGCGTGATCCGAGGGGCCGGCTACGATGGGCAGATCATCGCCATCACGGCTCACGCAATGAAGGGCGAGGCCGACAAGTGCCTGGCTGCCGGCTGCGACCACCACATGCCCAAGCCGATCGACCGAGCCACGCTCCTTCGCGAGGTGTACAAGCGGATGAGGCTTCGGTCGTCCGGCTGTTCGTTGGTCAGTGACGTCGGGAACGCCGGGCTGCTGACCGTGGTCCGCTCCGCCGGTGTAGAGTGACACCCATATTGGCACGGAAGCGAGTGCCGTGCCGACAACGCTGGTCCCGGCAACCCCTCGACGATACACTTTTGCCGCAGTCTCTTGTGAGTGCGAACCAGCCTGTCATGGAACGGCGATCGACGGTCACGGATCATGGCGCTCCGGATGAGTTCATGGACATAGCCACGAAGTGGTGCGAACCGGAATGACGTCCACGGAAGTACCTTCCGTTCTGACCCACGCGGCCAGCCGCTATCTTCAGCTTCACCTGGCGTCCAACGTCGGACCCGTCCTCGCGCGCAGGCTGATCGAGCACTTTGGCACGGTCGATGACGTCCTCTCGGCTTCGATCTCGGCACTGAAGGGCGTCGATGGCGTCGGTCCCCGCACCGCCCAGGCGATCGTCCGAACGCGCGACGATGGGGTGGCCGATCGTGAGGTCGAGCGAGCCGCGAAGTGCGGTGTTCGCATCCTGTGCCTTGCGGATCCGGACTACCCGGCCGCCTTACGACACATTAACGACCCCCCCACCTGCCTCTATCTTCGCGGAAACCTGAAACGCGCGGACGCGGTGGCCGTCGCCATCGTGGGTACGCGACGGTGTTCTCACTATGGGCGCGAGCAGGCGATTCGCTTTGGTGAACTTCTGGGCCGCGCCGGCTTTACCGTTGTCTCGGGGCTCGCGCGGGGCATCGATGCGCATTCCCATCATGGCGCCCTGCGCGCCGGAGGACGTACCATCGCCGTGCTCGGCAACGGGCTGGCTTCGGTGTACCCGTCCGAACATGAGTCGCTCGCCACTGACATCTGTGACGCCGGGGCGCTTATCTCCGAGTTCCCGATCGATGCAGGCCCGGAGCCCGGCAACTTTCCCAGGCGCAACCGCATCATCACCGGTCTGTCCCTGGGCGTTCTCGTCATCGAGGCCGGCGCGCGCAGCGGCGCGCTCATCACCGCTCGGCTGGCCACGGAGTACAATCGAGAGGTGTTCGCCTTGCCCGGCCCGGTGGATCGTCCTGAATGGACCGCGGGGACCAACGGCTTGATTCGCGACGGGGCGGCCAAGCTCGTCACCTGCCTCGACGACATCCTCGATGAGCTTGCGGAGGTCGGTGAGATCATGGGGAAGGAGTCCGAGTCGACCGCTGAAACGCCCACAAGCGACCGAGCAGGATCAACACTCCTTGCGTCCCTCACCCCCGGCGAGCGAGCGCTGTTCCGTGCCATCACCGGCGGCGCGGAGGGGATCGACTCCATGGTCGAGGCTGTCGAGATGCCGATCGGCCAGGTCATGCCCGCTCTGACGTCATTGCAAATCAAGGGGCTGGTGAGACAGCTACCCGGCGGGCGCTTCAACGTGCGCCGCGCCGCCCCCTCCCAACATTGACCCGTATCGCCACACCCACAAGAATGGGTTCTTCGATCAGCACGGGAGCGCACCGGCGGGCGGATTGCGCCGGAGGCGCTGGGAGGTGGGTGGGCTACCTCTTCAGAGGGGGGGGGGACTCGAATCGTCCCCGAATTCCCGTCCCCCACGGCCAAAGCCATGGGCCACCCAACCCGCCCAGCTTGTGAGAAAAGCATGACGACTCTTCAACCGATGTGGCAACCGTCCGAGTCCCGGGTGCATGGCACGCAGATGCATGCGTTCATGCACCGGGTCTCCGGCAAGTACGGCATCGCACCGGGTTTTCCGGCGATGCACGCCTGGTCCGTCGATCATCGCGAAGACTTCTGGCGCGAGATGTTCGACTTCGCCGGGATCGTAACCACCACCACATCCGATCGAGTGACCACCGGCGAAGGCATGCTCGGCACCAACTGGTTCCCCCAGACGCAGTTGAACTTCGCGGCCCATCTTCTTCGATTTGATGACGGCCGAGTCGCCATTGCGGCCGAGGACGAGCGGGGAAGGACCCGATCGATCACCTATCGACAGCTCCGTGGCGAGGTCGCCCGATGCGCTGCGGCCATGCGGGCGGCCGGCGTCACGCGCGGCGATCGTGTCGCCGGTTTTCTTCCGAACATCCCGGAAGCCGTGGTGGCCATGCTGGCGGCGGCGAGCATCGGCGCGATGTGGTCGTCGTGTTCTCCGGATTTCGGCATCAGCGGCGTGTTGGATCGCTTCGGTCAGATTGAGCCCAAGCTGTTGATCGCGGCCGACGGGTACACCTACAACGGCAAGCCGATCGACACGCTGGAGCGCGTTCGCGGGATCGTCGAGCGCATCCCCAGCATCGAACGCGTCGTTGTCGTCGCGTTCCTGGACGAATCGCCGAACCTCTCTGCGGTGCCAGCGGCCACCCTGTGGTCCGCCTTTCTTGAGACGGACGCCGCAGACGAATCCGCGCCGCTCGAGCCGACGTTTGAGTCGCTCCCGTTCGATCACCCGCTGTACATCATGTATTCGTCGGGCACGACGGGCGTGCCCAAGTGCATCGTCCACGGGTCCGGCGGCACGTTGTTGCAGCACATGAAGGAACTGATGCTGCACTGTGACCTCCGCCGCGACGACGCCATTTTCTACTTCACCACCTGCGGATGGATGATGTGGAACTGGCTGGTCAGCTCGCTCGGTGTCGGCGCGACGGTCGTGCTCTACGAGGGCAGCCCGCTTCATCCCGATCCCGACCACCTGTGGCGCATGACCGACCGACTGGGCATCACTGTGTTCGGCACGAGCCCCAAGTACCTGTCCGCCTGTGAGAATCTCGGCCTGACGCCCGGCAAGACGCACGACCTCTCGCGGCTGCGGGCGGTCTTGTCCACCGGCTCGCCGCTGACCGTCGAGAACTTCCAATGGGTCTACAACAACATCAAGACCGACCTTCAGCTCTCCAGCATCTGCGGCGGCACCGACATCATCAGTTGCTTCATGCTGGGCAACCCGATCCTTCCCGTGTACGCCGGCGAGATTCAGAGCATCGGCTTGGGCATGGACGTTAGAGCCCTCGGTGAAAACGGCCAACCGGTCATCGGCCGGAAGGGGGAACTCGTCTGCTGCCAGCCGTTCCCGTCGCAGCCGACCGGCTTTTGGAACGACCCCGACGGCTCCAAGTACCGAGGGGCGTACTTCGACCACTTCCCCGGCATCTGGCGACACGGTGACTTCGTCGAGATCACCGAGCGCGGCGGCGTCATCGTGTATGGCCGGTCCGACGCCACGCTCAACCCCGGCGGGGTGCGCATCGGCACGGCCGAGATCTACCGACAGGTCGAGGGCCTGGACGAGGTCATCGACAGCGTCGTCGTCGGCAAGCGGACCGCCGATGAGGACGTCGAGGTGTGCCTTTTCGTCGTGCTGCGCGAGGGATTGACGCTGGACGAAACGTTGACCAAGGCCATCAAGACCCGCATCGCCGCCGGCGCCTCGAAGCGCCACGTGCCGAGATACGTTGCCCAGGTGTCAGCCGTTCCCTACACCATCAGCGGTAAAAAGGTGGAGCTGGCCGTCGCCCGCATGATCCACGGCGAGGATGTCCCCAACCGTGATGCACTAGCCAACCCCGAGGCGCTGGAGCAATACGCGGGGATTGTGTGAGACCACCAGGCGTCCCTTGAACAAATGTGGCGCGGGCTTCTCGACGCCTCTGCGAGAGCGTGTTCAAGAGGGCTCTTTCCGAGCCGCGACCGTAAGGGAGCGGTCCGGTTCCGTAGGCAAGACCGCTCCCTTACGGTCGCGGCTCGGTTAAGAACGGCGCGTCGGGCTACAGCTTTCCGAGAATCGCTTCCGTCATCTGCGTTGTGGTGGCCGCGCCGTGCGCAAAGACATCCGGACCGCCGGTCAGGCGCAGCATGTCGTACGTTCGGACCTTGCCCTCTTTGACCACTGTGCCAACGGCCGCGCGGATGCGGTCGGCCTTGTCCGTCTCGCCGATGTGATCGAGCATCATGCAGGCCGACAGGATCATCGCAATCGGGTTGACGATCGACGGCGACAGTGTCTGATACTTCGGCGCGGAGCCGTGCGTGGGTTCGAAGACGGCTACCTCACGCCCGATGTTGGCGCTACAGGCGAAGCCCAGCCCCCCGATCAACCCTGCGAATCCGTCGGAGACGATGTCCCCGAACATGTTCCCCGAGACGAGCACGCCGTAGGTTTCGGGGTTCTTGGTCATCCACATCATCTGGGCGTCGATGTTGGTTTCCCATAGGGCGATGTCGGGATAGTCCGCGGCGACGGCCTTCGCCTCGGCGCGCATCATGCCCGAGGTCTCGCGGATGACATTCGGCTTTTCACACACCGTGACCGATTTGTAGCCGAACTTCCTGGCGTAGGCGAAGGCCTCCGCGACGATCCGCCGGCACGCCGGCCGGGTGAAGATTCGCGTGGAGACCGCAAGGTCGGCGCCGGGGACATCGGCAAAGCGCGCGAATCTGGGGTGCGTCGCCAGCGCGGTTCGAACCGTCGGCGGTGGATCCGTCCATTCGACGCCGCCGTAGAGCCCCTCCGTGTTCTGCCGGAAGATGACCGCATCGACGGCCGGTTCCTCGAACCCGTCGTCCTTGCGGCGTATGAAGTTCAGCGGGTTGCCCTCGAAGGAACGGCAGGGACGAATCGAGACATCGAGGTTGAAGTGCTGCCGAAGCCCCACAATCGGGCTTGCGTAGACGAACCCCTTGTCCTGAAGCGCCGGAGACAGCTCCGCGGCCGCCTGATCCTTCGGCTTCGACGTAATCGCCCCGAAAAGCCCGAGCCTGTGCTCTTCGAGCAGCTTGACCGTACGTTCCGGCAGGGCGTTTCCCTCTTTAGTCCAGAACTCCCAACCGATGTCGGCCGGCACGTAGTCGGCCTCGAAGCCGACGGCGGAAAGTACGTTCAATGCCTGAGGCAAGACGGTTTGGCCGATCCCGTCGCCCGGCATGGTGACCACGGTTGTTTTCGCCACGATGAGTCTCCTTGTGCGGCCGCCCTCGGCCATCTGAAACGCGCCCTGGGCGCCGGATTCTCCGCCCGGCGCCGTACGGACGCCCGGTCGCTGTCGCGGAAACGGCGCCTGCCTTGTGCCGCTGGACACAAGGTACGCGAAACCGTCCAGCCTTCAAGATACCCCCACTCGCACGAATGGGTCCACGTACGTGACAGCGTTCGCGTTGGGTCGTTCTCAGAGCAACGGGCGCGAGCCCGGTGACAGGATGACGCGGGGGTCCGCAGGCTGGCGCCGACGGCTCTGATTCGGCGCATCGGTCCCGCCGAAGATGTCACGGATCTTGGGGCTTCCCTGGCCACTTGGTGACGCATATGGTAGACCGACATGGCAACCAGGGATGTTCGGTACCGTTCAACACCGTCACGGTCAGGAGCTGGATGATGTGCAATATCACGAGACGTTTGCTCGCGGCGTGTTTCTTCTGCTTGGTGATCGGCGCCTTCGCCTATCACAAGGTGAGCGCCTGCGGTGGGTTCTTCTGTCAACAGATACCCATCAATCAGGCCGGTGAACAGATCATCTTCCGCCAGGATGGAGACATGGTGACAGCCGTCGTCCTGATTCAATACGCCGGCGCCGCCGATGACTTTTCCTGGGTCGTGCCGGTTCCGGGCATCCCCGAGTTATCGACGGGCAGTGATCTCGTGTTCGCGCCGCTGGAGCTGGCGACCCGGCCGCAGTTCCTTCTCGAGACCGTCGGGCAGCCGTGCCTGGATGTGTTCCCGGGTGGGCTGGCTCCTCCGTTCACGTCGGTAGGCACTTCGGACTCGGCCGACGACGGCATCGATATCCTTGAGGCGCTCAGCGTTGGCCCGTTCGACGTAGTCGTCGTCAGCAGCGACGATCCGGAGTCCCTGGCCACCTGGCTCGCCGACAACAACTACGATCTGTCGGACCGCGGGCGCGAGCTGATCACTCCGTACGTCGAAGAGGGCATGAACTTTGTAGCGCTGCGTCTGCGGCAGGATCAGGGCGTCGGCGACATCCAGCCGCTCATCATGCGGTACGTCAGTGACGAGCCGATGATCCCGATTCGTTTGACGGCCGTGGCCGCCGAGCCGGACATGGGAGTCATCGTGTGGCTGCTCGGTGACTCGCGCGCCGTGCCGCTCAACTATCTCCACGTGACGCCCAACTACACGACGCTCAACTGGTATGCCGGAACGGGAAACGCCTACGCCAGCTACCAGGGGCTCATCACGGCCGCGATGAACGAAGCCGGCGGCCAGGGCTTCGCCACCGACTACGCCGGCAGAGACCTGGACGTGGTGGCACAGCTACCGTCGGCCACGACCCTCGAAGACGAGCTGGTTCGGCTGTCGTCGATCGCCGGCGACGCGGACATGATCGCGGCCACCGCCGGGGGGTTCGTGTTTCAGTCCGACAAAGTGCTGGAGATCCTGCGCAGACAGCTTCCCCTACCCGAAGGACAAGGCGAGTTCATCTACCAGGTGCCCGCACTGTTGACGGAGGTGTTCTCCGCGGCGGAACTGTCGGCCGCGCGAGACGGACTCGTCGTCGAGCTGAACGACTCGGTCATCGACCCCCTGATCGAAACGGTGGCGGTGTTCGACGGTGATCCGTACATGACGCGCCTGTTCACAACGTTGTCGCCCGAGGAAATGACGCTCGATCCTGGTTTTTCCTTCAACCCGGACCTGGGCGATCAATCCATCGAACGACGGGCAACGCTGTCGGCCGCCTGCAGCGCCTTTGGCACCTCATGGACGCTGACGCTGGGGCCGGGCACGGGCCGCGACGGCGAGGTGGTCATCCGAGGAACCGGCTTGCCGCCGTCATTCACCGTGCCCGCGATCGACCAGGACTCCGTCTGGCGAACCGAGATGGTCGGCGTCAGCGGGCCTCCCACGATCGTCACGCAGAAGCAGTTCGCGGTCGCTCAGGTGATTGGCGAGGGTGGGGGGGGCGCGCTCGCTCTGTGTGGGCTGGGCACGGCCGAGTGCGGCGTGGGAACGGCCGCCGCGATGCTCATGATGATGCTCGGGCTCCGCCTCATGCGTAGCGGAAGAACGGAACGTCGAGTTGTTCCGGTAGAAGGGTCGCGGCGCAAACGGCGATAGTGTTTGCTCACGCCTCATTGTGCGGGCTCAGATCCACGCCGTGCTATGTGCCACTGCTCTTGAGCAGTGCCGATGGCGGTTCTCGTACAACCCCTGCACTGCTCAAGAGCAGTGGCACACCCGCGGCTTCAGGCGCGACCACTGCGACTACGCGGTATGCCGCAATCAAGACGAGGTAACAGCGTGGCCTTGAGCGCGCTCACTCGCCCTTACGACGTGACGAACGGTGACCCAGGCCTCTGATCAGTCCCCAGAGTCGCATCACGAAACCCGCGTTTCCCGTCGCGCCCATCATCGAGATCGGACCCGTGCCGGCCGCGAGCTGGTCCCCGGACGCCGCCGCGTCCGGTCCGAAAGGATCGCGGGGAGCTTCGTCGGGAGCCCTCGTGCGCCGGTTGAACTCCTCGTCGTCCAGCTCGCTGAGCGGCACCGTGCGGTTGGGCTCGCGTTCCGTAGGAGCAGGCTCGCTTCCCCCGCCGCCGACCACGGGTGCGGGCGTGCCCAGTGGCGCCGAGCCCGGGACGGGCACTTCTTCGAACACCTGGGCAACCGTCAGGCTTCCGGTGTTGTCGGCGAACGCCGCCGTAGCTTCCACGGGTGCGTCCTGGGCGGCGGGAAGGACGACGTTGGTGACAGCCACGAAATCTCCGGGCAGGCTCTCCGCGTCCACGCGGGCCGATCCAGCCTCTTCAAGTGCCGCGATCGCTTCATCCTGCGATTCCAGAACGTCCGCAGCCACGACGGCCTCCTCCAGATCGTCCATCGGATCAAGTATCTGGAGGTCGTCCGGTTCATCGACAACGTTTTCCACGGTCGTCGGTTGGGAATCGGTGGGCGAAGGTGTCATATTCTCGGCACTAGCTGGCGCGGTGTTCGATCCAACGGAAACCGGCGGCGTGCTGACGGCCTCAGTCGGGACCGGAACCGGTATTGGTCCGCCCGCATTCACCACCACTGGCGGGGCGGAGACCGGAGGAGAATCCTGGACGCTTGGTATCGGATCCGGCTCGGTGGCGGCACTCGTGGTCGATGGTGGCACTGGGTCCGGCTCACTTGAGACGCTTGGCGGCGATGGCGCGGGAGCCGGCGCGGGTGCCGGCGGCGGCGGCGGGGCAGCGTCGATCGTTACGTTGACGGTGGCCGTGTCGGTATTGCCGTTACCGTCCTCGACGGTGTAGGTGAACGAGTCGCTGCCATTGAAGCCGGCGTTGGGCGTGTAGGTGAAGGTTCCGTCGCCGTTGTCGACCACCGTGCCGTTGGCCGCCTGCGTGAAGCCGGTGATCGACAGGTTGTCGCCCTCGGGATCGGTGTCGTTGGTCAGCACGTTGCCGGTGGTGACCGCGCTATCTTCGGTGGTGGTCACGGCGTCATCGACGGCATCGGGCGCGACGTTCGGCGGCGGCGGGGCCGCATCGACCGTCACGTTCACGGTGGCCGTGTCCGTATTGCCATTGCCGTCGTCGATGGTGTAGGTGAACGAGTCGCTGCCATTGAAGCCGGCATTGGGCGTGTAGGTGAAGGTTCCGTCGCCGTTGTCCGCGACGGTTCCGTTGGCCGCCTGCGTGAAGCCGGTGATCGAGAGCGTGTCGCCCTCGGGATCGGTGTCGTTGCTTAGCACGTTGCCGGTGGTGACCGCG
>CBDUXT010000112.1:0-16691 GCA_965371245.1 uncultured bacterium
GTCGCTCCACTTCGATCGAAGCAACACTGTCCGGTCGGTGGCGGGACGACAAACAAGAGTCCCGCGGGTTGATTCAGTCCGCCAGTGCCGGGGGAGCCACCGCTGCCCGGCGCGACGAAATCACCGAGGGAGGCACCGGTCGATCCGTCGTACCGCTTCACCGAATTGGTGGATCGGGATGCCACGTAGAGATTCCCGTCCGGTCCAAATCGTAGACTGTGCGGGTTCGACAGACCACCGCTCGCCCTAGAGACGAACACGTCCTCAAAAGCGCCGGTGACGGCGTCGTAGCGAAGAATGTTGTTGTCGGTCCCGTTGGAGACGTACAGTTTGCCGTCGGTGTGGAACACCAATCCCTGGCCCGCGCCGAGACCGCCGCTGCCCGGCGTAATGAATGATCCCATCAATCCACCGGTCTGGGCGTTCACTCGTTGGATGGTGTTGCCCAGGGCACCGTTGCCCACGACGTAGATGTTCCCGTCTGGTCCGTACTCCATGTATTTTGGTGAAGACATCCCGGTCGCCGCAAGATCGACGAAACGGCCCAGGAAGAAACCATCGGAGCCACGGTAGCGCCGAATACCCCTGGACACGAAGTTGTCCAAGACCAGAATGTCACCTGACGGCTCAAACAGCAGGTCCATAAATACGCCCGCGCCCTCACGAACACCGTCGATGAAGTTGTCCACGGTGCGCCCGGTTTCCGTGTTGAGGCGCTGGATGAGAGTCAACCGGGCCATGTAGATCAGTCCGTCGGGTCCGTATCGGAGTTGATGAGCAAATGTCATGCCGTTCCAGAGATCGCCGCGCCAGGCGCCCGTCTGGCCGTCGTAATACCGAGGACGATTGGTCTGCTCGTTCGTCATCCCGCTGACGACGAGGTCACCGGGCTCCGCAAAAGTCTGGCACACATCCGGCACGAGATCGCGGCCCAGATCCGCCTTGGTGCCGGCGAGTATCTCGTCAATGTCATCCAGCCCGTTCCCATCGCAATCGACCAGAATGTCCGGCCGATCCGGTCCGATGAGGTCGGTCACCGGTAGCTGCACACCTGGAGTGATGTGTGCAACCATCTTCTGGATTTGCCCCGGCGAAAACTGGTCGCGCAGAATGTGGCCGGCCGCCCAGCCGGCATCCATGTAAAGGCGCGGATTGGGGTTGTAGGGTGGATCACCGGCGCATGGGCCGGGCTGGTTTCCGAAATAGATGCCGGTTGCGGTAACGTTGCCATTGCTAGAGCCACCGAACACGATCGGAGAGGCCGGTGTATCACAGAGGAGGTCACCGGCGGTGGCACAGTTGGATCCGCTTGTACACTCGACGCCGGCGACTGTTGTTATGAAGGGATGAAACACCTGGAAGATGTGAGCCATCTCGTGCGTGGGCGTGACGATGTTCCTCGGCGTACCTGTCGTGAAGTAGGCCATCAAGATTCCTCGCCCCGGAAACGCCGGTCCGATCCACGTTCCGGCGACTGCGCCGTTGATGTTTGGTGTGATGTACCAGCCCATGATCCCCGACTGGAAGTTCTCATTGAGCATGTCGAACGCACTCGAGAATGTCGGGAAGTCGCTGTAGTAGACATCGTTGTTGATGTAGACGACACCCGGCTCACGCACGAACACGAACGGCGTGTCGCGAAACCCGTAGTTGAGATCTCGCATCATAAGCGGGAGGAGCGCTTCATCGACGCCGCCCGATCCATCACTTCGTCGGACAACATGGAACCGACACACAATCCGATGCACCGACCCGAGCCCGCGGGCGAGGTCGGTGGATGCCACCGCGGTTGCATCAGCGTTTTGGACCGCTTCGCCGGGCGGCGGTCCAACCCACCCGCAGCGTTCGACCACGTGTTGCTGGTCGGCGCCGTTGGGGACATCGACCTCGGGCGGCGAGGCGATGGTTATCGTGTTCGCAAACACCGTCGCAAGACAAGTGATCAAACCTCGTCGCAAGGCAAAGAAGCGACGGGCTCTGGCACTACCTGGTCTCGTGTCGTTCGCTGTGACGGCAACCGGGTTCATCACGTTTTATACTCCTTTTCTTACCGTGACTCAGAGAACAGACCAAGCAACCCGGCGGCGAGCGTTTGTCCGTGCGGGCTGGCAAAGTTTGTGGTGAGTATTCACGGAGGTTGCATCGCTTGTGGGGTCGCGCGCGCCGCATACCCCGCTTGCCCCATTCTTCTTCCCGTCTCCGTACGATGAATCAGGCGCCTAAGTGAGTGGCCCCGTTCGCACCAGGCGACTGCCTGTTCGCTTCGGTCATCAATCCCCGCGGCAGTGGCCTGCAAGCGGGCCGATAACCGATTCGTCCTTTACGGGCTTCCCCATGCGCCTCGATCCCGGGGGTTGTATCGTCCTCCGATATCCGCGAAAATCAGTCTTCTCTGAAGCCACTTTTGCGAACTTATCGAAGCGAATGATCGTGCCATCGTCACCCCAGAGCGATATCGAGGCCACTGGCCCGGCGAACCGCAGCATTAACGAGCTTTGGCCCGCCGTCTACGACGAGTTGCGCCGCCTGGCAACGAACTGTCTTTCCTCGGAACGCGCCGATCACACCCTGCAACCCACCGCCCTCGTTCACGAGGCATATCTCAGGCTGATCGGACAACGGTCGATCGGCTGGGACAGCCGTGCTCAGTTCTTTGCGGCTGCGGCCAAGGCCATGCGGCGAATCCTCGTCGATCACGCGCGAAAAAGGGGGGCCGTGAAACGGGGTGGATTGCTCCAGCGGACGGTTCTCGATGAAACCGTGGCCGGCTTCGAGGAGCGAGGGACGGACCTGATTCAGCTCAGTGATGCCATCACACGGCTGGCGGCGGTGGATCAGCGCAAGGCAGACATCGCGGAACTACGGGTTTTTGCCGGCCTGTCCGTCGAGGACACCGCGTCGGTTCTTGCCTGTAGCACGCGAACCGTGATACGCGAGTGGGCCGTCGCCAAGGCATGGCTGTGGGGCGAAATGACGGCTGGCTGATCGCCCAAATTGGCGTATCCACGACGTTTTTTTCGCGGATTCCAGATGGACAACCAGGCTTTCGGACCTCTTATGGCTCTCTCGCCCAAACAGTGGCAGCAAGCCGGCGAGCTGTTTCATACCGCGCTGGATACGACACCGGAGCTGCGCGCCCAACTCGTCCACAAGGCAAGTCTCCAGGACCAGGGCGTCGCCACGGAAGCGCAACGCCTCCTTGCCAACCACGACGCAGTGGGCAACGCCCTTGATCCGCCCTGCATGCTCCCGCGCCAGATCAGTGAAGAGCTGGTCAATAAGCGGATCGGGTCCTTCCGCCTGCTGCGTCCGATAGCGGCCGGCGGCATGGCGACCGTCTGGCTCGGCGAGCGGGCCGACGCCCCGTTCCGCCAACGCGTCGCCATCAAGTTGATGAACGTGGGGTTGACCTCGACAAGCCTGAACGAACGGTTCGAACGAGAGCGGCGCGCGCTCGCGCTGCTGGAGCATCACTCCATCACGCGGCTGATCGACGGCGGGACATCCGAAAACGGATTGCCCTACCTCGTGATGGAGTACGTCGAAGGCAAGCCGATCGATTCATACTGCGACACACGTCGGCTATCGATCCGACAGCGTCTGACGCTCTTTCGCCTGGTCTGTGAGGTCGTTGAGTACGCCCACCAGAACCTGATCGTCCACCGCGATCTCAAGCCCAGCAATATCCTTGTCTCGGCCGACGGTCGCCCCAAGCTGCTCGATTTCGGAATCGCCAAGCTGCTCCACCATGCGTCCGGCGAAAACGGTGTTGACGTCACTCGGACACTGCTCCATCCCCTAACGCCCCGATATGCCAGTCCCGAGCAGCTTTGCGGAGGCCGCATCACCACGGCCACCGACGTTTTTTCACTTGGCGTCATCCTCTACGAGTTGTTGAGCGGTCACAGACCATGCGGCTCCCAAGCGCTGTTCGATGGTTCGTGGGAGCACATCGTCCGCGACAACGAAACCCTGGCTCCAAGTGCGGTCATTGGCCGCCTTGATGGATTTGCCGTTGAGGCGCGCGACGTCGATACGCCCACGCCGAACGTCGTGGCTGCATTCCGGCGTGAATCGTCCAGATCACTTCGCCGCTATCTACGCGGGGACTTGGACAACATCGCCATGATGGCCATGCACCAGGACCTCGGTCGTCGGTACCCGTCGGTTCGCGCGTTGTCCGAGGACATTCAACGCTTCCTAAAGGGGCACCCGGTCTTTGCTCGTCGGAGCACGGTTCGCTACCGGATCGCGAAGTTCGTCAAACGTAGGCGTAGCGCGGTGTTCGCCGCCACCGTCGCCTTCGTGGCACTCCTGTTCGGATCCATCGGGACCGTTGCCAGCGTGCGTCGGGTCCGTGCCGAACGCGACGCCGCCGTGAGGCTCACCGATTTTCTCGAGGAAATGATGCGCTCCGCCAGCCCGTTCCGCGCCAGCGAGGATCGATCGATCTATACGTCTCTCAAGGAGACTGAGCGGCGGATCGAGCATGAAATGGCGGATCTTCCCGCCGTCGAGGCGCGTGTGAGGATGGCGCTCGCTCGGACTTACGAGGAGCTCTGGCGTTGGCCCGAGACGGAAACCAATGCCCGGATCGCCTTGGACCTGAATCAGCAAATGTACGGCGACAATCATGCCGTCGTCGCCGACGCCTTGCTCGTCCTCGGCCGGGCGTTGGCCTCTCTGCGCAAACCCGAAGCCGTCGGTATTCACGAGCGCGCTCTTTCCTGGGGAGTCGACTCTCTGGTGTTGTCAGCGCCGTGGATCGCCACGGCCAAGAGTGGTTTGGCCTACGCGTTGTGGCATGGCGCCAGACCACCCGAATGGGAGAAGGCGGAGAAGTTGTATCGGGAGGCGATCGCGATCTACGAGCGGTCGCCGGACGCGGCACCACATGACCTGGCCATGACGTTTAACGAAATGGCTCGCATGTTTCGCGCCCAGGGACGGCTGGGTCCCCGAACCGATGCCTTCTTCCAACGGGCCCGGGAACTCTACAACACGGAACCGGTTCACCATGATAGGGCCATGGCGGAATGCATGCGCCAATACGCGGAATACCTGAACCGTGTGGGGAGGTACGAAGAGGAGGCCGACGCCCTTGAGGAGTATCTCGCTCGGATACCGCGTATCTTCGCGGCGTATTCGTCGGTGCTGGACAGCACGTGGAGAGTTGCCGAGTTGCGGTATCGGTTTGCGGATCTCGATGCGTCCGAGCGACAATACAGACAGAGCCTCAAGACGGAGTGCAACACCCGAGCTTGCGCCTGGCCCGATCATGCGTCTCGTTTGCGCCCCCTGGAGCGGGCTTTTGCAAACGAGGCCGGGCTGTCACGATTAGCAACATCGGTTGAGGCGTTCCTGCTCGTTTTGCCACAAGTGGTCAATCCCGCGGATAAATCACTGAGTTGGGCGATGGTTGACCTTTCCGTGATGATGTGCCGTGAGGGCTATGACGGTGAAGGTGACTCGGTCCTTCGTGCCCTGACGACGTACCATGAGGGACGGTGGCCGGACGACGAATGGCTCCGCGCCTACACGCGGAATGCCCAGGGCGCATGCTTGCTCGAACAGGGAAGGACGACAGAGGCCAAGCCGTTGCTCGTATCCACATCCACGATGCTTCGATACCGGTCGCCGATGCGAGGGGCGCGGTCAAAAGCGTTTCGCCGGTTGATCCAACTCTATGATGCCCTGGGAAAGCCGCGCAAAGCGGATACGTATCGCGCGTTACTGGCAGAAGATGCGGCGCGGCGCGCGAGGTCGCGCGGCTAACGGTCCCCATCCAAATCCACGCCCAGCTTGTCGAGCAGAGTACACTGGCAGACTGGGTTGGTCCGGCGTTTCCTGTCCGGACTCCTTGCGATCGTCGATCGGCCCATGACCGGCATGGGCTCGGGCGTCCCACACTTCGGAGGCGGTTTCGGGCGCGCGCAATCTTCCGCACGGACGCCATGATGGATGGCAGGCCATGGTCGCGATGGCGAACCGTCATGGGTTTTCTTG
The DNA here is from genome assembly GCA_965371245.1 of uncultured bacterium. GTDB lineage: Bacteria > Planctomycetota > Phycisphaerae > UBA1845 > UBA1845 > CBDUXT01. The sequence goes on from CBDUXT010000112.1 coordinate 6,007, forward strand.
GGACGCATTGCGTGCTTGGAGCACCTTCGTGGCGCTGGTTTTCTTGTCGGGTGTGGCGGAAACCCGGGCAGCCCAAGCTGTGATGGCACCGCCCGGCCGAAATCTGCCGAACTTCGCGAGTACGGCATCGGCGTCCACCACGACATCATCCGCCGACGCCCATTGCCGGTCGAGCGGCGCGGTGCCCACGTCACGCGTGCAAATCACCTTGAGGATCGGCGGTTGGAGAAGCGAGGTGAACCGCGCCGGTTCGACGGTTGGAGTTGGCCCTTGGGGCGGTGCAACGTCATCCCGCCCGTCAGCGGGGCGACGACACGACGCCAACAGCAGGGCCGCTGTGCAGAAGAAAACCCGAAGGCCCGGGCTATGAGCGAATCGGCGGTTCGTACGATGTGCCGGTTGAGTTGGTACCGTCATGATCTGGATCCCCCTTACCCGCAAGATCGTCCGTCGCGAGTTGGTGTGGACCACAAGTCAGCCGTCCAACTTCGCAACGTCTGCCGGCTTCGTCAGTGCGCGGTGCCGCCGATGTGCGAAACACCATCTGGCCTCACGAAGAACCCCACCCGGCACAGATACCCGCGCAAGGCGCGGTCGAAATCCGCCAGGTCGAAGGTCGCGGGTTTTCTTGATTTTGAGCTGAGTCCCGTGTCGTTCCGCGTAGGCTGGCACTCAAGCAGCCGTGCTTGCAAAGGGGGGACGGGCCACGTTGTCTTGGCGTGTGGCTCGGTTCCGTCTCGTTGCTTTGGCTTTGCTCGCGCGGAAGCGCGTCATGGCGCTTCGGACTCTGGTGCCGAGAGTGTGTCACCGGCTTGGACGTGCCGGCCGTTGACGTAGTCCGCCCAGGCCATCACGCGCCCCGACGTGGGCTTGACCTCCAGAATCTCCACGAAGCCGTCGGTCGCCGCAATGTATCGCCGGTCGTCGATCGTACCCGGCCCGGTGGTGGGTCCATCCGGGCTTTCGGCCGGCCGCGCCCGGGTGATGAGCAGGTTCTCCCAACGACCCTCGGCGGAGTCATACCGCGCCGCGGCTCCCGGCCAGGGTGTCACGCCGAGAATGTGGCCGACCACCTCGGCGGCTGGGCGGTCGAACCGGACCGCGCCGTCCGATTTACTCAGCTTCGGCGCCGTGGTTGCCAGGTTGTCGTCCTGCGGTGTTCCTTCGGGAAGGGCGTCGTTGTCGTGGAGTTCGAGTGCCGCGGATATGGCATCCACGCCGATGCCGGCCAGGCGATCGTGCAACTCGCCGGCGGTCTCCTCGGGTTTGATGGCTGTCCAGCGGGCGGTGAGAATCGGACCGGCGTCCATGCGTTCGGTGAGCCGGAACACGCTGCACCCGGTTCGCTCGTCGCCACGGATGATCGCCCAGTTAATCGGAGCCGCCCCACGAAACTTCGGCAGCAGCGAGGCATGCAGGTTGATGCATCCCCCGGGCATCGCGCCGAGCGCCTGGGGACCGATCTTTTGCCCGAAGGCAACCACGATTCCGAGCCGGGCGTTCGTTTCGGCGATTCGCCGCACGATGGACTCGTCGTTGACGTTCTCGACGGCGAGCGTTTCGAGCCCGAGTTCCTCGGCCACCGCATGCACCGGCGTGCGCGTGATGCGCCGTCCGCGACCGCTGGGGCGCGCCGGCTGCGTGAAGACCAGTGCGATCTCGTGATGGCCGTCCGCCAACCGACGTAGCGTCGGAAGAGCGAAGGCGCCGGATCCTAGAAAGACGATGCGCATCGGTTGGGTCGGCTACGCGCGACGACGTGCCTTGTGCTCCGCTTCGAGTAGTTTTAGGACCCGACGGTTGGCAATCTCATCGGTTGGGGACATCGCATCCGTGATGAGTCGCCCGTCGAGATGGTCCGCCTCATGCTGCCATACCCGGGCGACCAACCCGTCTTCGGTCACGCGGTAGGGTTTTCCATCACAGCCTACGGCCTCCATGACGGCCTTGACCGCCCGTCGCATGTTAACCGTCACCCCGGGCAGCGACAGGCAGCCTTCCTCACACTCTTCCGCGCCGGACAACTCCGTGAATTGAGGGTTGACGACCACGCGGTCGTCCCCCGGTTCGCCGGTGACGTTGCAGACGAAGAGTCGCAGCAGAACGCCCACTTGCGGCGCGGCGAGTCCGACGCCGTTGGCGTCGTGCATAAGCTCAAACATTCGATCGGTCAGCGACCGAAGTTGGGAATCGAAGGCTTCGACCGGCGCGCACCGCTTCTTTAGGACGGAGTCCGGGTAGGCGATGATCCGCATGGAATCCAGTTTGGGTAGCCTCATGGTGCCGTCACGAGAGCACAATCGCTAGTAGGAGGCGAGCCTGGTTTGCTTGACTCCACGGGCGCGGCTGATAGTATAAAATGTCTGCCGATTGTAAAGGGTTCCTTTTGGGTTCGATAACAGATCCGGTGGATATCGCCGGCAATGGGCCGCCGCTGAGGCGACCTGCACCGGGTGGCCGCAACTCTCCGCTTCGAGGGCGGGTGCCTCATCCCGCTGAATGACGTCCATGGCAAAGAACGACAACGGCAACTCCGCCGCCTCGGGCGACCACAACGCCCGTCTGGTAACCTCGCCGGAGGACAAGGTCAAAGCCTCCAAGTGGTTCCAGCGCGCCCGAGAGTTGGGCGAGAAACGCCAGTTCGATGCCGCCGTGGAATACTACGTCAACGGGTTGGAGTACTTCCCCGATGCCGTCGAGGAGGCATGCAAGCCGCTTCACGGTTGCGCCGTTGCGCGGCGACACACCGGCGGCAAGAAGCCAGGGCTCAAAGACTCCATGAAGCGGTCGATGAACGACAAGGACGCGCGTAAGGCGTTCGTCAACGCGCTTTGGCTCTTTGGTCGCGATCCGGACAACATCGGCTACATCGAGGGGGTCGTAAGATCGGCATCGCGTCTGCGGGCGGCCGATGCCGGTCAGTGGGCCGCCGGAATCTGCCTGAAGGCACTGGAGGCGACCCCCAAAACGTCGGTCAAGCAGTTCCAGGTGCTGGCCACGGCGCTCGAGGAAATGGGCGATCGGGCTGCGGCCAGCGACGAGTCCCCCTTCGCCGTTGAAGTGTTTCAGATGGGGGTGGGGGTGCTGACGCTGTGGCGTCGCCGCTTCGCCAAAGACGACAAGGTCGATGGTCTTCTCAAGAACCTGACGACCAAGCTCACGATCCTCAAGGGACGCTACGAAAAGAGCGAGTCGTACCGAGACAGCATCGTCGATGTGGAAGAGCAGACCGATCGTCACGACCGGCAGCGTTCACAACAAAGCGACGACCGGATGGAGGACCTGATCGACAAGGCCGAGAAGCAGTATCGCCAGGATCCGGACGATCAGAGGAAGCTCAGGGCGGTGGTCGATCTGCTCGTCAGACGAGAACGCGACGACGAGGAGACCAGAGCCATCGGCCTGCTCGTGGAGCAGTACAAACGCACCGACGACTATCGGTGGAAACACTCGGCCGACGACGTTCGGATGAAGCAACTTGGGCGGCGGGTGCGCGAGGCCAAGAAGTCCGGCGACCGCGAGAAGCACAAGGAGCAACGGATCGCCCAATTGCGGTTCGAGTTGGGCGTCTTCAAGGACCGGCTCGAGCGTTACCCCACAGACGTCCGGGTGCGGTTTGAGTACGGCGTCCGCAACTTCGAGGCCGGCCGCTTCGACGAGGCCATCCCCTTGCTTCAGAGTGCCCGGTCCGACCCCAAGAACCGAGCCCGCTGCGGCTGCTACCTGGGCCGATGTTTCTTGCGAAAAGGCTACTACGCCCAGGGCATCACGGCCCTGGACGAGGCGATCGAGGACCATGAGTTTAGTGACGACGATCTGGCCAAGGAGATGTTTTTCTGGCTGGGGCGGGCTCAGGAGGCGGCTGGGGAGGTCGAGGCGGCCCGGGCGACCTACGGGAAAATTCTCCAACTGGACTACAACTATCGCGACGTCCGTGTTAGGATGGACGGTTTGCCCGCCCCGGGCTAGCTGCTCGGCGCGAGGTAGGCCTTCCACCAGACCCATGGAGACCGCAACGTGGCAAACTCGGCTTCGGCCAAGAAACGGATCAAGCAAAACGATCGGAACCGCACGCGAAACCGCGCGCGCAAGTCGGTCCTCAAGAATGAAACGCGTGTTCTCACCAACGCGATTCACGACGGCGATCTGGAGCGCGCCAAGACCGCACTCTCAACGGTCCAGAAGCGCCTCGACCAGATTGGCGCCAAGGGAACGCTGCACAAGAACACCGTCGCCCGGCGCAAGTCGCGCTTGGCCAAGCGGCTGAACGCGGCATCCGTAACCAAGTAGCCGCAAACAGCCGCCCTGCCGATCGCGACCGACGCGCGCTGGCCGGCTGACGATCGGTGATGAACGACACGGCGAAGAGCGGGTGCCCGTGGAACGGCGCTCGCTCTTGTCATGCGCGGGCGCGTTCGCCTGCCCCTTCCGAGTGATTCCTCATGACCGGTGCCTCGGGCAGTTCGTTCGTCTCGCGCGGCGGTGACAAGCTGGCGGCCGCCCTCGACGGCTTCTCGATCGAAGTGGAAGGAGCCACCTGTGCGGATCTGGGTAGTCACGTCGGCGGTTTCGTGGACTGCCTGCTTCAACACGGTGCGGCCCGGGTCTACTCGGTCGATACCTCGTACGGAACACTCGCCTGGCCGTTGCGGCGCGACCCGCGCGTTCTCGTGCGGGAGCGCACGAACGCAATGCATGTGGAGCTTCCCGAGCCCGTTGATCTGGTCACGATCGACGTGGGGTGGACGACACAGGGACGCATCCTGCCCGCCGCCGCCGGCCTGCTCAAGCTCGGTGGGCGCGTGATTACGTTGGTCAAGCCGCACTACGAGGCGCCGAAAGATCTTCTGGTCAAGGGAGTGTTGCCCGACGAGCACGTCGAACAGGTGACGGCGCGGGTTGTTTCCGAGATCGAGGCGACCGGTTGGTCCGTCGGCGGTACGATGCTCAGTCCGCTTCGCGGTCACGGAGGCAACAGCGAGATGTTGATCTTGCTGACACGGACGTGACGCCGCGTCTGGGTCGCGCCCACGGCGAGGCCGCGATTTTCAGGCTTCCAGCATCCGCGAAACGTGAAGCGCGGCCGACTCGCCCAGTGCCCCCAGATGATACCCACCCTCCAGAAGACTCACGAGGCGCTTGTCGCAGTGGGCGGCCGCGACGTTCAGCATCGCGTCCGTCATCCAGCCGAACGACTCCGTCTCGAGCGCGAGCGGCGCGAGCGGGTCAAGACGATGAGCGTCGAAGCCCGCCGACAACAGCACGAACTCGGGGCGAAACCCTTCGATGGCCGGTAGGATCGTTTCATCGAAGGCGCGGCGGTACTCGGCGTCTCCGCTGGGCGGTGTCATGGGTACGTTGATCGTGAATCCTTCGCCAGCGCCTCGACCCCGTTCCTCGGCATACCCCGTTCCCGGGTAAACCACCCCGGGGTGACCGTGCAGGCTGATATACAGAACCCGAGGATCTTCCTCAAAGGCATGCTGCGTCCCGTTGCCGTGGTGAACGTCCCAGTCGAGGATCACAACGCGAGAGAGACCATGGTCGTCGAGAAGCCGGCGAGCCGCGATGACCGCGTTGGCCAGCAGGCAGAATCCCATCGATGCGTGGCGCTCCGCATGGTGCCCCGGCGGGCGAACGGCGCAGAAGGCGTTGTCGAGCCGCCCGGCCATCACGTCGTCAACGGCATGGACGACGGCTCCGGCGGCCAGCCGCGCGATCTCAAAGCTCTCCCGACAGATGGCGCTATCGACCACGTCGATGCACGGCCGGCCCTCGTCGCACGCCTGCTGAAGCCGCGCCAGGTAGGCGTCATCGTGGACCCGCCGAACGAGCGCCATGTCAACGGGGGATACCTCGACAGCCTGGCACGCATCCCAAAGGCCTCGCTGCTTCAGCGCCGCCGCGACGCTGACAAGGCGTTCGGGTCGTTCCGGGTGCTGAGGCCCGGTGTCGTGCCGCCCGAACCGATCGTCTTGTGCCAGCCCCGTCTTCGCCATGGTGGCTCCAGTCAGTGTCGGATCAGCGGGATCATCGCCAGGGAACCATTGCACACGTCACGGAAGCGTCTGGCAACCGGACCCGTGACACTTTCACCAGGATGGCTACAAAGAGTCAGAGCAGCAGGCGCCAGCCTGCGGACCCCTGCGTCAGCGGGAGACCGGGCTCTCTTTCCGAACCGCGACCGTCAGGTAGCGGAGCTTTATCGGCTCGTCGCGCGCCGGCTGGCGTTGGCACCTTAAGTCCGCGAGAATCAACAGCCGTCGGGTGCCCGCGCGTCCGCGGAGAACCTGACCATGCGGCTAGGCTACAACACCAACGGATTCGCCCACCACCGGCTTGGCGACGCCGTGGCCATCCTCGCCGACATGGGATACCAGAGCGTCGCTGTCACCCTCGAGCGCACGCACCTCGATCCGCCGGCACCAAGCGGTGCCCTCGAGTGTGTGGCGGCGATCAAGGCGGCCCTTGGCGATCACGGTCTAAGCGTTACCGTCGAAACGGGCGCCCGGTTCATTCTCGACGCCCAGCGCAAGCATCAGCCCACGTTGATCAGCGCTGCACCCAACGACCGGCAACGTCGTATCGAGTTCATCGAGGCGGCGATCGACGTGGCCCGCGAACTGGGGGCCGATAGCGTCTCGCTGTGGTCGGGAGCGGCCGACGACGAGGCGCCGGTGGAAACACTGCTCGCCCGTCTTGTCGATGCTCTGAAGCCGCTACTAGAGCACGCGGAATCGAGCGGCGTCCGTCTTGGGTTCGAGCCGGAGCCCGGCATGTTTGTCGATTCGATGGATCGTTTCGGCCAACTCTTCGAGCGGCTGGGGCATACGCGGTTCGGGTTGACGCTGGACGTCGGCCACGTCTGCTGCATGGGCGACGGCGACGTGTGCGAGCACATTCGCCGCTGGCGGCATCGGCTATGGAACGTTCACATCGAAGACATGCGACCCGGCGTTCACGAACACCTGATGTTCGGCGAGGGCAGTGTGAACTTCGCCGAGGTTTTTTCCGCCCTGGACGGGATTGACTATGCGGGTCCGGTTCACGTCGAGCTTTCGCGGCACGGACACATGGCCGTCGAAGCCGCCCGGCGATCTTATGCTTTCCTGGCGCCTTACCTTCAAAGACCCTGACCGCTACAATTCGACATACGTGGACGAACCCGCGTCGCCGGCTCCGCGCCGAGACATAGCCGTCGGAACAAGCCCATGAGCACCGAGCATCTCATTGTTCTTTCCATACCGGGTCTTCGGACGCGGGACGTTACGCCAGTCGAAACACCAACCCTCCATCGCTGGGCGGCGGACGGAGCGCTTACGGAACTGGTTCCCACGTTCCCTTGTGTGACCTCACCGGTTCAGGCCACCATGTGGACCGGTCGTCCCCCGGGTGAGCACGGCGTGATTGCGAACGGGTTTTTCTTCCGCGAGCGCCAAGAGGTCGAGTTCTGGGTCGCGCGAAACGACGTCATCGGGGGCGAGCAGGTTTGGGAAGCGCTCCGACAACAACGACCGGACATGACGTCGGCCGTCTGGCATGCGCAGAACATCAAGGCCGCCGCCGCGGACTTCATCGTGACGCCCGCGCCGATCCACGAGCCGGACGGCACCACCAGGCTGTGGTGCTATTCCAAGCCCGACGGGCTGTACCAACAACTCATCGACGAGATCGGACACTTTCCGCTTCAACACTATTGGGGTCCGCTCGCGGGCATCGAGTCGACGCGGTGGATTCTCGGCGGTGCGTCATGGCTGATCGATCAGCATGCGCCGAACCTGCACTGGATTTATCTGCCGCACCTGGATTACGCCTCGCAGAAGTTCGGCCCCGACAGCAAGGAAGCCCATGCCGCGCTCGTCGAGTTGGACGCCGAGATCAGCGGCTTCGCCGACCGAACCGCACGAAGCGCCATCGGGGATGGGGTAACCTACCTGGTGGCCGGTGAGTATGCGCTGACCGACGTGACCGGCGTCGTCTATCCCAACCGCATCCTTCGGGCGGCGAATCTTCTTGCGATTCGCGAAGACGCCGGGCGCGAGCACGTCGATCTTGAGCGGAGCGCCGCCTTCGCCATGGTCGATCACCAGTTCGCCCATGTCTACATACAACGGCGCGACCCGAGCGCGGTGCAGCGGGTCGTCGAGGCGTTTCGCGACGTGCCGGGTGTGGCGGTCGCTCTGGCCGGCGATTCGCGCCGCGCGGCCGGCCTTATGCACGAGCGCAGCGGCGACGTCATCCTCGTTTCCGATGACGCGCACTGGTTCGCCTACTACTGGTGGCTGGACGACGCGGCCGCCCCGCCGTTCGCTCGGACCGTCGATATCCACAGCAAGCCGGGCTACGACCCGGTTGAACTGTTTTTCGACCCGGCGACCCGGTCCATTCCGCTCGACGCAACACTCGTCAAGGGCTCGCACGGCGCGGCGGCGACAGGTCCTCAACATCGAACGGCGCTAATCTGCTCGGCCAGGTCCGAGGTGGTCCAACCAGGAAAGAGCTATTGCGATGCCGACCTGAAGGGAATGGCACTTTCACTGCTCAGCGTGCGTTGAACAATATCCGAACTCGATGTGTCGGCGGCTTCCAGCCGGTGGAAACAATGGGTGGAAGCCCGTGCCACGCTTGTTCGAGGGGCTCGTAAGCGCTGCCCCCGGCGACGAGTAAGCAACCGACCGAACACGGTTCACCAACGATCGCATCTGTCTCGTCCCGGTAGTCGCGTCGCACGGACCCCGCGAGCGTTCGTTTGGAAGAGCCGTCTACATCACTGCCGGAGGAGGGACTTGAACCCTCACCCTGTTGCCAGGACGGGATTTTGAACCCCGAGTGGCTGCGAGATCAGCCGTTTCAGGGGGTCAATCCTTGCCCAGATTACCGGTCAGTCGTCATTTCCCGACAAAAACAACAGTATCGTTACACCTCGGTAAGCCTTCTCGGCACCAAGCGTGCCCAAAGGCGTGCCCAAGTCCTTCGACGATTCCATCATCAAGGATAAGACCGGCGAGGTCAAGCATTGGTACCGCCTGAATGATATCCCCAGCTGCCGTAGGCACATCCACGGTCGTCGCATCAGCCCTTACGAGCGTTCACCCACTTGGAGGCATGCATGGACACCGTGGTTCTCGACACCGACCGACTCCGCATGGTCTTGACCATGTTTCGGATCACGCAAGGCGAGCTTGCCCGCGCGTCCGGTATCAGCACCGCGATGGTCAGTCTGCTGCTAGCTGGCAAGAAGCGAGCGTCGATGCGGACGGCCGTCGCGCTGGTCCACGGGTTGGAGAAACTGTTGACGTGCGACCGCCGGTTGGACACAGCGTTCTTCATCGGGGGCGATGAAGATACGGTCGCAAAACCACGTCTTGATGCTTCAAGGGTGAGGTAGCGTTGACCGTTCAACGGCTGGCGGCAAAACCGAAGACGCGCTGTGGTTCTACATTCGGGATTTGCGGAGTAGACGGTCCCGCGATTCCGCAGACCGTGCTGGCAAGAGTCGGGTTTTTGCACCGGCAGGGAGTAATGCTGATGCCGAAATCCTGTCCCAATACCGCCAGGTGAGCGAAGCGGCGGGAGCGATCTTCACATGCAATCATTCGCCCCCCGCCGCCGCCGTTCTCGAATCGCTGGTACTGCCAGGGTGTCCGTGCATCGGGCGATAAGGGGAAGGTATCCGGCTGACCAATCACGGTCTTGGAACAGTTGGGTCGCAAGAACAAATAACTCGCGGCCGCATGGCGAACGCCCGCATCGCGGAGAGACTTGCGCAGTGGGGTGAGGCTCGCCGCCGCATCTGACACATCAGGAAAGAGCGGGTCAAGTCGCGCGGTTGTGGCGACGCCGAGATCAAGGAGCGCGCGCATGTATTCAATCCGCTTGTGCGGTGGCGCGGTTCGTGGCTCGACGCATTTCCAGAAATCTGTATCCAGTGTGGTGATTCCGATTTGTGCAAATACAAGCTGCGGCGCGCACGCGAATAGCCGCAAGAATCGTTCGGAGATGAAACCCTTGGTCAGAAATGATACTTCTACCCCCGCGTCAAGCAGCACGGCCATCGTAGCAGCGGCGACCTCCTGCACTTCGGGCAAGTATTGAAACGCATCGCTGGATGGGCTGAAGTATACGCGAGAGGGTGGACGGCGTTTCCGGCTCAGCTCATCCTTCACCAGTTCCGTCGTGTTCTCAAACAAAATCACTCGGTCGGGTCCGGGACAGTTCGCGTAACCTTGAATGTAACAGTATGAACATCCGAGAGCACAACCCTGCGTAATGTTGATCGTTGGTAGGGTCTTCAGGCAGGGAATCGACGATGGCGTCAGAATCGGAGACTTGCGCTTTCGTCTAACCACTTCTACCACAGTCGGTTCCCCGGTATTCGCTTTGCCAACTCAGCGCTCATTACGACATATTGCTGCGATTCTGTCACGAAGCCGTCCGCAACGCAATGTGTCGCAGACGTGCCGCACAAGCCGAAGTGCTCCCGATGGGTTTGGAGATGTTCGGGCATGAGGTCGAGGTCTTCGATCACGATCGCTGAAGCGGTCTTCATAAGCTGGCCAAGGATGCTGCGGCCGCTACACGTTGTCAATGAGGCGGGGTTGAATCGCCGGATCGGTAGGTAGCACGAGCTTAGTTCGAGTTTCGCACTTATGCCGCTTGTTGAACGGCGTGTAGCAAGGTTGCCA
>CBDUXT010000113.1:0-16569 GCA_965371245.1 uncultured bacterium
AGAAAAAACGCCGCTTGAAAAATCCTCATCCACAAGATTTGGTGATATCTCGAAAAAGAACGGCCGCAAGACTCGACGCGTCATAGCGCTGTCATACTAGTGCCAATTCTTTGTAAGGTGGCGGCGCGACTCGACCCGATGGGTGTGGTTCGGCTGTAAAGAAAAAGGGGACGCAAGAGCGCCCCCCGAGGAATCCTAATACCCGGACGTGCCGAGGTTCAGATTCCACTTGAAGCCTACTACAAGGACGTGGTTTGTCAAGTGGAAAGGCTCCCGTATGCCAAGCTAGCCCCTGGCGCAAGCCCAGGCGCCGCTTCGGCGAGTGCAGTGAAACTGGCGTTTCTGCTATTCCACCGAAACGTAAGTTCGCCCGCGTACCACTGAAGGTGCTCGCGGCTGACGTCAGGTCTGCGGCACACGCCGCAAAGCGCGTCCCCGGCCATCGCCGCCCGGTCCCAACGCGATGGCCAGTAAGCCCACGCGCAAAGAAAAAACGACCGCGAACGAGTTCGTTCGCGGTCGCTGTTCGCTTAGGAGAAGACGGTTGTTCCGGCGGCGCGTGATGGCTGCGCCGCGGGTGTCTATGACCTCGGATGGGCGTCGTCGTAGACGGCCTTGAGTCGCGGCGTCGTCAGGTGCGTGTACACCTGCGTCGTCGAGAGCGACTGGTGCCCCAGCAGCTCCTGCACGCTTCGAAGGTCCGCCCCGTTGTTGAGCATGTGCGTGGCGAAGCTGTGACGCAGCGTGTGCGGGCTGATGCTCGGATCGAGACCGGCGACCGACAGGTACTTGTCGAGCTTGCGGCGTACGCTCCGCGTGCTCAGACGCTGGCCATGCTTGTTGACGAACAGGGCGTTCTGGTCGAAGGAGGCCGACCGAGCATCGGACCGCCGAAGCTCGAGGTATTTTCGAAGAGCGGCCAGCGCCGTCGGTCCCACGGGGGCGGTTCGCTGTTTCTTGCCCTTCCCGTGGATTCGGACGGTTTGTCCCTCAAAATCGACGTCGCCGAAGTTCAGGTCCACCAGCTCGCTGACGCGAACGCCCGTCGAGAAAAGGACTTCGAGCATGGCCCGGTCCCGTGACCCGAGTAGCGTCCGATCGTCCGGCGTCGAGAGCAGCTTGGAAATCTGTTCGAGCTCGAGATATTTCGGGAGCCGCTTCTCCTGCTTCGGTGTGCGGATCGTCGCCAGCGGGTGCGTCTCAACATACCCGCGTCGCATGCAGAACTTGTAGAAGCTGCGCAACGTCGCGAGTTTTCGCGCGATGGTCGACTTGGAGTAGTCCTGCAAACCCAGGAAAGCCAAGAACGACTTGACCTGCTCGGTCGAGACTCCGCGGAGCCGTTGTCCGATGGTGGTCTGCGCCGCGACGGCCGTCCCGGCGACGCCGCTTTGTGGGCCTTGACCCGCGGGCGGGGCACTGGCACTGGGCGCGTTGGTCGGGATCCTGAAGGGTTGACCGCCGCTGGCCGCAGCCTTGTTCCCCACCAGGAATGCACAAAACTGTGCAAGGTCGGCGGAGTAACACTTGGCCGTGTGCGGCGAAAAGTGCCGCTCGAACTTCAGGTAGTTCAGAAACTCGTCTATCAAAGTCTTATCAGTCATGATCGCTCGTCACACGTCGGCGAATCACCCCACAGCCGGTTAACACCGACCGCGCATTTCGGGCAGCGATAGCCCACACCCTTCGGTACTACGTGGCGATCTGATCGAGTTCCGTCTCTAATCTTCGGCCCATCTGATAACTGAGAACCGCCGCGTCAAACCAATCGAACCTACTCGACGCGTTGCCCGCAAGCGACGCGAAGGCATCAATCACCTCTGGCTCTTGCCCGGCCTGGTAGCGGAACACGTAGCGTTCCTCTCCTTTCACCAGCGACAGTTGCCGAATCACACTCATGTCCTTCTCATCCGGCGCGCTGCCCGTCTTTGGCGGGCGCCTCCGGTTCACCGTTCAAGAGCAGGCGGATCGTGGCATAGCAGCAGTACCGAATGAAATGCTGCTGGCTGACCACATACTTCCGCCACCCGAACGGACTGTCTTCCCCGCCTCGAAGCATGGCGAATTCTTTGATGTCGGCGATGACCGCCCCATGAGCGGCGTCGAAGACACGCTGAGATTGGCCCAAGAGCCGGTTCGGGGGCGAACCGGCTTGATCAGGCGCAATCCCGCGCTGACGCGAGAGCGCAACCGGATCCAGACCCCCGACGCCCGGCCGAGGCCGTGCTCCGTACAGTTGACCGGTGATTCCGATGCGTGGCGGATCGTATGGGTCATATTCAGTCACCGCGAATACGAGTATCGCGTCGGCCCCGAGCAACGTCACTATGTCCAGAGCGTGGCTCGGCGACTCTATGTCGCTTGCCCCTTGCGCCGACAAGACGCTCAGGACGCGGCTCACCGGGATCACCGTGACCCCGTCTGCGTAACTCAACTCACTGGCCATCAGGTCGGCGAACCGGTTCGGGTCGAACTGAGACGACCCGCTCAGGTTCATCGCCGGCGCGACAGCAACCACCATGGGTCCCACGACCGCGTTTTCAATCGAAACGGGCTCCACCCGCTCCGGTACGCGGCATCCGACGAGCGCCACGGCGCTCACGAAAAACAAGGCGGTCCGTCCACGCCGCCGCGCCAGTCCCTTGACACCAGTCTTCCCTGACCGTTCATGCATCTTCCCGTTGATCCACTCCGTTTGTCGTTCCAGCTTGTAAGCCTCCGTGCAATCAACGCTCAACAGGCTGGGACAAAGGGTTCATCGTCAATTTCCCAAAGGCCCTTTCGCCGGAAACGGCCTAAATCAATACATCCTATAAGCCCCCGCGCGTGGACCCGGCACGCACCCGGAGCCCTGCCGACGTCGGTTGCTGATCCGCGGATGTCACCGAGCCGACCGCGAGATCATCCATCGGAACGGTTCCGGGACTGAGGGACCAGATGTTCTCCTGTCCAGAGCGGTTGCTGATGAAAAACACCCGTCCACTCGGTGAGAACGTGGGCGCAAAGTTCGCGCTCATTCCGTCCGTCAGCCGCGACTTGTGCCGACCGTCGGCGTCCATGATCCAAATGTCGAACGCCTCACCGGGTTCTGCAAACAACGAGGCGGGCCGGAACGTAGCCGGTGTCGTGGTGCTGGCAAAGGCGATGCGTGTTCCCTCCGGACCCCACGCGGGCAAGATGACCGCATTCGAGTCACTGGACGCGACCTCCGTGGGATACCTCGGTTCCCCCCCGACCATCGTCAGCGTCCAGATGCTGAACCACCGGTTCCCGCGGTCTCGAGCGCGTTGGAACAAGATGGTGTCGTTCGTCGGTGACCAGTCGGGAAACAGCCCATGGCCGATGAATCGCCGTGTCGATCCGGAGCCGGCGTCGGCAATCCAAAGCTCCCACGACCCCCCAGTCACAGGGAGACGGCAAAAGACAATTTGGCGCCCGTCGGGAGACCAACTCGGGTGCAGCTCGTCCGACCGACCCTGCGTGACCTGGACTGCCGGTCCGCCGTCGATGCCGATGATCCAGATGTCCCAATTGCCGCTGCGGTTGCTCGCAAACGCGATGCGTTTGCCGTCGGGACTGAACGCGGGCTGGATGTCTGACGAAGGGTCGGACGTCAACTGTGTCACCGCGACGCCATCCACGTTCTTGAGGTAAAGGTTCGGAAAGAGGCTGTGCCGCGTGGAGGAGAAAATCATCCGCTTTTCCGTCGGATCGACGTCCGGATCGAAATCGGCTCCGACCTCCGCAAACGTGTGCTGGATCAGCGAGACGGCCACTCTCGCGTACGTCGTCGCCGACCTCGCCTGGGGAAGGTCGCCGAACAAGATGAGTTGGCTCGCGTGTGCGGCCGCGAGCATCGCGCCGACGCCGCCGGCGCCGCCTTCGCTCACGATGACAACCTGTGCGTCCGGATGAATGCACCCTGTCAGCACCGTGGCACCTAACGGCAGCCCCAACGACCAGAACAATCCGAGAATCGAGCGTCTCACGAGCAAGCTCCTCGTAGCCCCGTCGTGCGTGGACGGGCGCAATGGCACAGGGCCGACGCGCGCGGCCGCACGGCGACTCCAGCACAAGAATTCGAACCGACGCTGTTTCCATCGGCTCGGTTCATGGGCTGGTCCAGTAACATCCCCGGACGCTGTGTGTACGGACCGCGAGCCACCTTTGTCCGATAACACCCTCTATATCGTCGTGGGAAAGAGCCCTGCTGCAGGTTCGCCCTCGGCGACTTTTGCGCGGGCACGCGCAGGAAACTGCGTTCCGACGGATCAGCACGATCGGGCAGGCCGCTCGGGCTCAGCCGGAGTCCGCGGCGGCGATTCCCGGTTAAATCACAGCTCGTTGGTTCGCACTTACACTGAGTAACGACTTGCGAATAAATACTTTAGGGAAATCCTTAAGAACTTGTCGCCGCTGTCCGTTTTCGATGCTAGACTGTGTCGCGTTCAGTCAACGACAGCCTTTTGCTGAACAGACAAGAGTGGGGCTTGGGGTGGGAAGGAAGCACCCCCCAACCGTGGACGCTGGGCGGAAGGTCCGAACGCTTCGGTCACGAGCGGTTGTTTCGGCGCTCGCCGCCCCGGGGAGATTACAAGCATGGCCGCGCGTCGAAACGGTCGTTTGTATGATTGCGTTGTCGTCGATATAGACACCCAGCGAGATTTCTGCGAGACCGGTGGGGCCTATCCCGTGGTCAACGCGCACGAACTCAGGCCCGCCTTGCGACACGTCGTCGCCTGGACGAAGCGGAACCTCGCCCCGGTCATCTCGTCCATCGAATCCCATCGCCCGTGCGAAGCCAGTAGCAACGGCTCGCCACGCGTTTGCGTGGACGGCTCACAGGGACAGCGGAAGATCGACTTCACGGTGTTCCGCGGTTGCGCGCGGGTCGAGGTGGACAACACGCTCGCTTGCCCGATCGACATTCTCAAGACCCACCAGCAGGTCATCTTCCGAAAGCGGACAAACGACCTGCTCAGCAATCCCAAGGCCGACCGTCTGTTCACGCAGGTTCCCACGCGCGAATTCATCTTGTTTGGCGTTGGCCTCGAAACCTCCATCAAAGCACTGGCGCTGAGTTTGCTCGCGCGCGAGAAGAATGTCACCATCGTGGTGGATGCGTGTGGCTACTGGAGCCGAGCAACCGCCGACCTTGCGCTGAGGTTGCTGGAGGCCAAGGGGTGCGGGATTCTGTCGGTCAGCGAGCTTCTTGCGCGCAGGCTTGATCGGACCTGGCGCTATCCTGCGTCGCCGACTTTCCGCAGTGCATCGAGCAACGGGTTTCGTCCCGGCCGCTTATCCGGACGAAACGGAACCACCCCCAAACCTCGGTCCTGGCTCTGATCTCCGCCGGCTGCCTGCGCCGGTGCGAGCCCTGTCCGTCCGCAATCTCGACGCGTCGGGCGTTGCTCTGCGTTGTCGTGCTGGATAGGATACCCCCGCGTTGTCGAAGAACTTGCAGCGGGTTTCCTTCTTGCGGCGGATGGATGGCAAAGAAAAAAAAGCTGCCGAAACAGTTGGCCATTCTCGACGAGGATCTTTGCACCGGCTGCGATGCCTGCGTCACGGTCTGCCCCGTCGATTGCATCGACAAGACCTCCGACCCTCACCACCCGGGCTATGCCATGGGGATCTGCACGATCGATCTGAGTGTATGCATCGGCTGCAAACTCTGTGCACAGGTCTGCCCTTGGCAGGTCATCACCATGGTCCCCACCACACAGGTCCTGATGCAGCCCAAGTACACTGAATTGCTCGAAGCAGGCGTCTGAGCGGCTCGATCGTCTGGCGCCACCATCCACGTTTGTCGCCGTGTCACTTGCCACACAGCAAGACCGATGGGGCTCGGGCAGGGCGCCCCTTCCGTGGCTGCCTTCTTATCGGATGACAGGCGGGTGTCGTCGGTTTCGGGTCGGTCGGCGGGAGCCGCGCCGCGCGACTACCCGTGGTCCGAGGTCGCCGGGACCCGGGGACCGGGCGCGGGGTCCATGGCCTTCTCGATCGCGGGAATGAGCGCCGCGCCGAACGTGTCGCGCGCGCGGATCACGCCCGCGGAATCGATGAGAAACCAGGCGGGAATGCTTTGGACGTTGTACAAGGCGCTCGCCGGGCTCTCCCAGCCCTTTGGGTCCCAAAGCTTGATGCCGGGGAACTGGAGGGACTTCACCGTGCTCTCCAACACCTCGCGCTCATCATCGAGCGACACCGACAGAATCTCGAATGGGCGGTCTTTCATCTTTGCCGCGGCGCCCTTGAGATAGGGAAGCTCGACGACGCACGGGGCGCACCAGGTGGCCCAAAAGTCCAGCAGGACAACCTTCCCGCGAAGGGACTGGAGTGAGACCTCCTTGCCCTCCAGGGTCTTGCCCGCAAAACCCGGCGCGATCATCCCAACCTGTAAGTGTTCGACCTCAAAGATGTACCCTTTCGCGAGCTTCACGTAGTCGGGATCGTTCGAGATTTTCAAGACTCGCGCGAACGCGTCCCTGGCGGCGGCGGCGTTCCGCGTGCCGAGTTGAACCTGCCCCAAGGCGACCAGGGCTTTGACCTGCGTCTTCTCCCGCTTCGACGCGCCGGCCAGTCGTTCGAGGCTCTTGGCCCAGGCGTCCGCCGGTCCGACACCAAGCGCCGCCGCGGCTGCTTGTCCCAACACGTCATCAAGACTCGGGCTGTCCGCATGGTGGCCGGCAAGGCGGTCGAACCGGGCGTGGAGGTTTTTCAGATCGAGATCAAGGTTCCACGACCAATAGAACGCACCGCTGGCAATGGACGCACCCTCCGGTTGCTTGAGCGTTGCATCCGCCAGCTTGTCGATCTTGTCGAGAATCCCCAGCCTCGGATCGGGAAGCGCCTGGCCCGTTTCGTGATCGGCCTCGATATGCGCGCTGAGGTACCGATCGTGCGCCTCGGCCATCTTCTCCTCGAGGGCGTAGAAATCCTCGATCGGTCCCGCGGCCGCCCTATCGCAGGCGGGCGCACCGAACGCCACAACCTGCGCCAAGACCATGACACTCAAGCTCGTCCTCGTCATCCCGATCACCTTCTCTTGGTATCCTATTGGGCAAAGACCCCGCAAGAACGTCCCGCCCCTGCGGCAGCAACAATCCCGCTGCGCCGAAGCGAAGAACGCTGTAGCGTACGCGCCGGGGCGGCTACGTCTACTTGCACGCTTGCGCCCGCCTTCGATAATCGCGACCATGACGGTCGACCCATCAAACCAGCAGAGCACGGGCGTCGCCGGCGACCGGCATTTTATCCTCGGTACGGCCGGTCACATCGACCACGGCAAGACATCGCTCGTGCGCGCCCTGACCGGCACGAACACCGATCGCCTGCCGGAGGAGCGCCGTCGCGGCATGACCATCGAACTCGGGTTCGCCGAACTGGTCATCGGCAACGCCCGCTTCGGCATCGTGGACGTCCCCGGACACGAGCGGTTTGTTCGCACGATGGTCGCCGGCGCCACCGGGATCGATCTCGCCCTGCTGGTCGTGGCCGCCAACGACTCCGTCATGCCACAAACAATCGAACACGTCGAAATATTGCATTTTCTTGGGATATCCCGCGCGATTGTCGCGATTACAAAAATCGACATGGTCGAGCCCGACATGGTCGAGTTGGTCGAGGATGAGGTCCGAGAACTGCTGGCGAGCACGCCGATGCGCGACGCGGTCCTTTGCCCCGTCTCCTCGGTCACGGGCGTGGGGATCGACGAACTGACCGGCGCGATCGTGTCGGCCTGCGAATCGATCACGACGGCCCCTGCCCAGTGCCCGTTTCGCATGTCCGTGGACCGCATCTTCACCGTCCAGGGGCGGGGGACCGTAGCCACCGGATCGGTGCTGCGTGGCACGGTGCGCGAAGGTGATTCGCTCGAGGTCTGGCCGGGCGGCAGAGTCTGCCGCGTGCGGGGGTTGCAGACCCACGGGTCCAGCTTTGCCGCACTGGTCCGTGGACAGCGAGCGGCCATCAACATCAGCGGCATCGACAAGGCGCACGTTCAACGTGGCTGCGAACTGGCGACGCCGGGATACTTGCAGCCCTCGCGCATGGTTGACGTACAACTCTCCCTGTCGGCCTCCGAATCCAAGTCCTTCAAGTCGACCAGCGTCGTCCGCCTCGAGATCGGTACGCACGAAAGACCCGTTCGCGTGGTGCTCTTCGGCGCGGCCACACTGGCACCCGGCGAATCTGCCTTCGCCCAACTGCGTACCGGGGAGCCCGTCACCACCACGATCGACCAGCGATTCATCATCCGGGACGAAAACGCCACGCGTACACTCGGGGGCGGCGTGATTCTGCGGCCACTGGCGCAGCGCCGGCGACTCGACTTGGCCACGGAGATCGAACGCCTCAGCCGCCTCGAGTCAGGCGATGATTCGGGGCGACTCGAGGAGGTTCTTCGTCTCGCCCGTTTCCATCGACCGACAGACCTTCAGCTCTGCGCCCGCGCGGGCACGGAGTTGGCGAACATCCCCGCCATGCTGGATCACCTGCGTGCCGAGAAACGCTGGACGCCCATCCCCGGCACGGACGTTTCCGTCGTGCCGGCGGCCATCGACGATCTTCTGCGCCGCCTGTCCGCCTGGATGGAACGATTCCACCACCAACATCCGGACCTTCCCGGGCGCCCGGTCGATGCCGTCTTGGGCTACCTCGAACGGATGACCGCCAAAGCGCTGGCACGACCGATCTTCGATTTGTTCATCAAGAAGAAACGCCTCAAATGCCTCGGTCGATTCGCGTGCCTGCCCGCGTTTGCACCGTCACTTTCGGCGGCCGATGAAAAGCTGCTGGCTTCGATGATCGCAGAACTCCGGACGGCCGGTTTCCAGCCCCCGGCGCTGGCCAACCTGAGTGTGGCCGGTCAGGCGGATCGAAAGCGGCTGGATCGGCTGGCGACATTGGCGGTCGCGCTGGGCGAACTCGTCCTGATCGAGGGGAGAACCTACCTTCACGTGGAGGTGGAGAAGAAGCTTCGTGCCGCCGTCGCGGAGTTGATCGCACAAGACGGCGGCGCGGGCGTGGCACAGGTTCGTGAAGCGTTGGGCTCGACTCGCAAGTTCGTCGTGCCGTTCTTAGAATACCTCGACCGCGTCGGGTTCACCCGGCGAACCGGCGACGAGCGTGTCTTGGTCCGGACGCAAAGCGATTAGCCCTATGGCAGGCGGTAATACGCAGGCGAAACGTGTGACGCAAGAGAGACGGAAACTGCTCCGTTCGCTGCCTTCGCTTTCCGCGCTTTTGGCGCACCAGGAGGTCAAGGAGTGGCTGGACGGTCTGCCTCGCGCCGCGGTCCTCGCCTCATTGCGATCGGCCGTGGCGGAATCGCGCGAAGCGATTCTCTCCGGCGAGGTCGCCGTCACGGTGACGGTCGAGGAGCTGATCGCGGCGGCCGAGCATGATCTCATGGAACGCTCCATCCCCTCGCTTCGGCGGGTGATCAACGCGACCGGAATCGTCCTGCATACCGGGCTGGGGCGCGCGCCGCTTAGTGAGACGGCCATCGAGGCGGTCGTTGAAACGGCCTCGGGCTACTCCAACCTGGAGTTCGACCTGACGACGGGGCGGCGGGGACGGCGAACCAGCCACGTGATCGAGCACCTTCTCGCCGTCACGGGCGCTGAGGCGGCTACCGTGGTGAACAACAACGCGGCCGCCACCCTGTTGATCCTCCAGGTGTTGGCGGCCGGGCGCGAGGTCGTGGTTTCCCGCGGCCAGTTGATCGAGATCGGTGGGAGTTTCCGCCTTCCCGACATCATGAGTGCCAGCGGTGCGACACTGAAAGAGGTGGGTACCACCAATCGCACGCACCGAAGCGACTACGAGCGCGCCATCGGCGACGCAACGGCCATGCTGCTGCGCGTCCACCCCAGCAATTACCGCGTCGTCGGGTTCACCGAAGAGGTCGATATCGCCGAGATGGCGGCGCTCGCCCACGAGCATGATCTGATCGCGGTCGATGACCTTGGCAGTGGCGCGCTGCTCGATCTCACCGAGTTCGGGCTACCCGCCGAGCCTTGCGTCGCGGCGTCGATCGAGGCCGGTGCCGACCTCGCCTGTTTCTCGGGTGATAAGCTCCTGGGCGGTCCGCAGTGCGGCATCATCATCGGGCGCGCGGATCTTATCGCGAAGATCAACGCCGCTCCGCTGATGCGAACCTATCGCGTCGATAAGATGACGCTGGCCGGGCTCGAAGCCACGCTCCGCGCCTATCTCGACCCGGAAGACGCGATCAAGAACATACCCACGCTGGCGATGCTGACCGCATCGACCGACGTGCTCGCCAGGCGCGCGCGGTTGCTGTGCGAACGGCTGCAGGCCGCCCTGCCCGACGAGCCCTTCTACGTGTGCTCTGATGTGTCGTATGCCGGTGGCGGGGCGATGCCCGCCCAAGCGCTCGAGACGGTGGTCGTGCAGTGGCGCCCGAAAGCGGGGTCAGCCGAGGAGATGGCCGCCGCCTTGCGCGAGGCCGATGTGCCGGTTGTCACCCGCGTTCGCAACGACGCCATCTGTCTGGACCTGCGTACGCTTCGCGAGGCCGATATCGAACCCCTGGTCAGCTCGCTGGCCGAGGCTGCCTGGGAGGAGGAAACCGAGGACGACGGCGAAGAGGAGACCGACGGGATTTCCCTGCCAGTGATCGACTCTTAGCAGTTCCCGACATCGGCCACGCTCACCCAAGGTCCACGACACTTCCAGCGGAACGGGTACGGGAATCAGAGCCGCAGGCGCCAGCCTGCGGACCTCCTACGTCAGCCTGGTACCGGGCTCGCGCCTTCCGGAAAGCCGGTCCTACCGGTGCTCTGGGAACCGCCCACGCTGATTCTGTCAGGCAAGGGCGGCGTGCGCGGCGTTTCGCGATGGCTTGACATTTTCGGTCCCCGTGACAAGAATAATACAGGTTGTTGGAGGCGGACCAGTTCGGTCTGCATGACAGGATCGCTCTGGACCGTTTTTTCGCGCCCCTTCGTATCTCGTCGCGGGGGGGTCAGTCCCGCCTATCGCCCCACTCGTCGGTGTGCTTCGGGCATGCCGAACCGCGGGTGCTGCTGGTTTCTTCGTCACTGGATCGCATTGGAGGTGGAAACGCAATGGCCAAGGGTCAAACACAAGGCGGCGCCATTACCGCGGGCTTGATTCTGTTCGCCGCTCTGTGGCTGACGTCCACGGTGCTCCTGGTCATGCTTTACACGGACCAGGCCGCGTATCGCGACGAGAACGCCCGGCTGGTGGGCGACAACAACCGGCTGATCAGCCGGGCCGAACGCGGCTCCCTGCCCTTGTTTCAGAGTGCGCGTCCCGGCGGTCCGACGGTCGTTGGCTTGCTCGAACGCGCACGGGCCGAAACGGCCGAACTGGCGACGGGTGACGGGTCGAAGGATGCCGCCGCCGTGGCCACCGCCCTCGACGACCTGCTGCGTGGGATTCGCGACGAACGACTGGCGCGGCGTCCGAAGCGATTCGACGGCGTCTCTTACCACGAAGCGGTGTCGATGTTGTACGAAGACTTCAAGACCGAGAGCAAGCAACGCGTGGCGGCCCAGGAGCGAGTGGCGCAACTCGAAACAGAGATCGATCAGCTCTCTTCGGCGGTCAACGAGCAGAAGAGTGAGTTTGACCGGCAGATCAAGCAGTTTGACGAGAAGCTCAAGACCGTGGAATCCGGTCGAGACAATTTTCGGACCGAAAAAAACGACGAGGTCACCAAGCTGGTGGCGGACTTCGAGCAGCGTCGCAAGCAGAACGACGAGGATCTCACCCGGGAGCGACGGGGGCTTAGCTCGTGCCGCGAGCAGGTCACCTTGCTGGAAGAGCGTCTGGGCGCCATGGCCGATCTACTGCCCGGTCCGGATACGTTGCTGACCGCGCGGCAGCCGGATGGCCGCATCCTGCACGCGATTCCCGGCGACAAGACGATCTTCATCGATCGCGGTCGGCGCCATCGACTGACGCTCGGGCTTCGGTTTGCCGTCTACGAGAGCGCGGTGGGCATTCCCGTGGATGGGCGATCGAAGGGACAGATCGAGGTCGTGCGTATCGACGAGACGTCCGCGCAGTGCAAGATCATTCGCGTGTCCGGCGGCTCGGTCATCATGGAGGGCGACCTGATCGCCAACCCGATCTACGACCCCAATCGTCCGGTCACGTTTGTCGTGCTTGGGGATTTCGACCTCGATCACGACGGCATGATGGACCGCGACGGCGCGGCGGTCGTCGATGCGATGATCGCCAAGTGGGGCGGGTCCGTTACGTCCGAGTTGACCGCGTTGACCGATTTCGTGGTCTTGGGGGCGGCCCCGCGTTCGCCCCGACCGGCGCGCAACGAGTCGGCCGAGGAGGCGGCCCGCGTCAGTGCCCGACAGCGCGACTACGACCGGTACATGCAGACGGTTTCGCTCTCGCGCAGCCTGGCCATCCCTGTGTTGAACCAGCAGGTGTTCCTCAACTTTCTGGGGTATTCAGGCGGTTAGGGCAAGGGCGGAGTACTGGCTGATGGCGGAACGGTAAGTCACAAGTCCCGGAAGTAAAGACATCTCCGAGTTGACCGTCCGAGAAATATCGTGTATACTGGAAGTACTGGGAGGACATCAGATCTAAATCTTCGTTTGGTTTTCTCGTGTGACATTTTGGAAATCGGTGCGTTGGTGGCGAGCCGCTGAGTTCCAGCGGTCGCGGGCATCTGTCTGGCGAGGGTGGCTGCGTATTGCGCGCGTTTGAACGCCATAAATCTGAGATTTTGGGCCGTATCGAGATCCTCGATCTCGTCTCCGAGCACGTTACCCTCAAGCGCAGTGGTCAGCGTTTCGTCGGTCTCTGCCCGTTTCATTCGGAGAAGACCCCTTCGTTCACGGTGCGCCCGGAGCACGGGTATTTCAAGTGCTTCGGCTGCGGCAAGGGCGGCGACATCTTCTCTTTCGTGCAGTTCCGTGAAAACGTGGACTTCATGGAGGCGATGCACATTCTGGCCGACCGCGCCGGCGTCGAGCTCGATGACGCCGGTGAACGCAAGCCCGGCGAGCCGACCCGTGCGGACCTCGCGCGTGTCAACGAATGGGCCATGCGTTTTTTCCGCTCACGCTTGCTGGATGACGCGGTGGGCGGCGCGGCCCGAGAGTACGTGACGGCTCGCGGCATGTCCGCGGACATATCGGACCGGTTTGCCCTTGGTCTTGCCGCCGGTGAGGGTCCGGAGCTTCGCGAGGCTGCCCGCCGAGCCAACATCGACCCGGAGTGGTTGGTGGCGGCCGACCTGGTCCGACGCAGTGAGTCGGGGCGTATCTATGACACCTTCCGTGATCGGCTGATGTTTCCGATCCGGGATTCGATGAACCGGGTCGTCGGCTTCGGCGGACGGACGCTGGCGGATGACCGAGCCAAGTACCTTAACACGCGGCAGAACGCGATTTTCGACAAGGGTCGCGGCCTGTACGGCGTCGATCTCGCCCGCCCGGTGCTTGCCGAGCGCGGGCGCGTGGTCGTGGTCGAAGGCTATACCGATTGCATCGCCGCTCATCAGGCCGGCTTCGCCGAAACGGTGGCGACGCTCGGCACGGCGCTCACCGAGGCCCAGGTCGATCTGCTTCGTCGCTATTGCGACCGAATCATCATTTTGTTCGACTCGGATGAGGCCGGCGCGGCTGCGGCCGATCGTGCCATTCAGGTGGCATTGCCGCGCTGTGTCACGGTTCAACTGGCCTGCATCCCGGATGGAAAGGATCCCAGCGATTTTATCCAATCCCACGGGGCCGACGCGTTTTCGGACGTATTGAACGAGGCGGTTGATGCGCTAGTATTCAAGTGGACGCTAACGCGGAAACGTTTTTCGGGGGATTCCTCGGAGGCTGCTCGGCGCGAATCGCTGGTGGACTTTCTGCGCGTCGTGGCGGGCGGGGTGGACACGACCGCCGTCGATGCCATTCAACGGGGGTTGCTTGTCAACCAGGTCGCGCACCTTCTTCGGATGGATCGTGGCGAGGTCGATCACATGCTGGTGCGGCTGCAACGCAAGGGTCCGTCGCGCGCCTTCGGACCGGCGGGCGCCGATCATGCGGACACCGGGACCGGTCCTGGTGACGGCGAGCAACTCGCCTGGACCACGGTGGCGGAAGTCTTGTTGAACGAGCCGGGCGCCCTCGAGACGGAGGAGGTCCTCCCCGACATCGCTCGCATCGGCGACGAACGGACCCGACGGATCGTCGGCTTGTTGTTGGAACTGCGCCGCGAGCTTGGAGAGTTCCATCTCTCGGACGTGCTTGCGCGGATGCATGATCCCGACGATCTGGATCGCGTGACGGCACTGGCGCAGCGCGGCGCAAGACGAGGAAACTTTCAGCAGACGCTCGACGTCGCGCTGGAACGGATCCGGCTGACGATGCGAAGGGAACAGACGGATAAGAACAAGGAGCGTCTCTTGGAGCCTAACGACGCGCATGCTTCAACTGACGAAGCACGCAGCCGGTGGATGGCGTTCCAGGAAGGGGCTCGATGTCATCGGAGTTATGTGCCGCGGCGTTTGATTCGCCCGTTGATCAAGGCGGATCCGCCGACGGAGTCGTTGAGTATCGATACGCAAGAACACTCGGAGTAACCATGACCACAGAGATCGGAACACCGACGGTTGATCTTATCCAAGGAGCCATCGACGAGCTTCTCGGGATGGGCAAGGAACGCGGCTACGTCACCTGGGAGCAGATGAACGAGATTCTGCCCGACGACGCCATCGATCCCGCGCAACTCGAACTCGTGATGATGCGCCTTGAGGAAAAAAAGATTGAGACGCTGGATGAGGCCGACGCCCTGGCGTACGAACAAAAGCGCCGCTCACGCTCGCGGAGGGGCGCGAGAGGCAAAGGCGCCGCGCCGGCGGACGATGCAGCAGCCCTCGACAAAGAGATCCGGTCCGCGGCGGCGGCGGACGATGGTGGTGTCAAGCGAATCGACGATCCCGTCCGAATGTACCTGACGCAGATGGGCGAAATCCCCCTGCTCACACGTGAGGAGGAAATCCGCCTCGCCAAGAAGATCGAACTGACGCGCATGGCATTCCGCCAGAAGGTTCTGGAAAGCGATTACTGCGCCGGGTTGGCGATCGACATTCTTCAACAGGTCCACGAGGGTTCGCTTCCGTTTGACCGCACGATGAAGATTTCGACGTCCGAGCACGCGGCCAAGCCGCGTATCAGTGCTCGCATTCCGGTGAACCTGGTGACCGCGCGTGCGCTCGCCCAACGTAACGAAGACGACTGGGAGCGCATGCTCGGGCGCACCGCGGCCGCCATCCGGCGCGAGCTGAACGTAGGCATTCGCCAAAGGCGACGCAAGATTTCCAAGCTGCTGGAGGAGCTGTCACTTCGGACCAGCCGCATCCAGCCGCTGATGAAGAAGCTTCAGGGGTTGTACCGAAAAATGGGCGATCTCGAGGGGAAGATCGCCTCCCAGCTAAAGCGACGGACCATGCCCGAGGACGACGTCCAGGCAATGCAGGACGAACTCGAGGGGATCGAGTCGTTGTGTCTCGAACGATCCGAGGCGCTGGGCGACCGCCTCACATCCGTCGAGCGAGTCTTCAGTGAGTACGAAGACGCCAAGCGGAAACTTTCCGGGGGCAATCTGCGGCTCGTCGTCAGCATTGCCAAGAAATACCGCAACCGCGGTCTCAGCTTCCTGGACATCATCCAGGAGGGCAACACCGGGTTGATGCGCGCCGTCGATAAGTACGAGTACAAACGCGGCTACAAGTTCAGCACCTATGCCACGTGGTGGATTCGTCAGGCGATCACCCGGGCCATCGCCGACCATGCCCGCACCATTCGGATTCCGGTGCACATGATCGAGACCATGAGCCGCCTGCGCAACATCAGCAAGGAGTTGTTGCAGGACCTCGGGCGGGAACCGACCATCGACGAGATCGCCCGCCGGGCGAAGATGCCCGTCAGCGAGGCGCGCCGCGTTCTCAAGATATCGCGCCACCCGATCTCGCTCGACCGCCCCGTGGGCGAGAGCGAGGACTCTTACTTCGGGGACTTCATCGAGGACGGGTCCGTCGACTCGCCGGTTACTACGGCCGGCGGCGGCATGCTCAAGGATCGTATCGAAGAGGTTCTCAAGACGTTGACCTACCGCGAGCGCGAGATCATCAAGCTGCGCTACGGCATCGGGGACGGCTATACGTATACGCTGGAAGAAGTTGGCAAGATTTTCAAGGTCACCCGCGAGCGCGTCCGCCAGGTTGAGGCCAAGGCGATCCGCAAGCTCCAACACCCCGTCCGCGCTCGAAAGCTGGAAGGCTTCCTGGAGAATCTTACGCCCACGCTGTCACCGGCCTAGGGCGTTGCCCCGTTTCTTTGTTCCAAGCCGCGGGCTTCGACCCGCGCCGGCGAGGGCACCGCCAAGACAACGCAGCACGCAACGGCAAGCCCGCGGTCGATCGATCGTGGGCTTGCTTCTTCTTGCGACCCAGAACGCACGTCCGGCGACTATCCGTGGGTTCAGGACCAAATCGGCGGGCCGTTTTCAGAGCACAGGGCGCGAGCCCTGTGACCGGTCTGGTATCGTAGAAGCCCT
>CBDUXT010000114.1:0-16431 GCA_965371245.1 uncultured bacterium
TGTCCCGGGTGAAGAAGCGGGAACTCTTCGACGACTCGCTGGAGACCTACTATCGGGCGGTCACTCTGATCGACCGCCAGGTAAACGAATACGACAAGAGCTTCGAGGCCTACCAGGAACTGATCGAGTCATGTAACCGGGAACGCACTCAGATCGCGGAGGCCCCGGTACGGTTGGAGGAGGGGCTGAAACTGAGAATCCTCGGGTACCAGACCGCCCGGCACCTTGTCGCCATCGCCGCCTCCCCCAGTGCCCAACTCTCTATCGAGGATCTCTTCAAGAAGACCTATGGATTGCCGCTGCGGATCCCCGACCAGACCCGCGACTGGGACAAGGACTACTGGGCGGACCGCCTTTTCGCCGCCGAGGCACGCCTCTGGGGCCACCAGGCCTGGAGCAAAGACACCCGGAAACTCCTCTCCAAGCTGGGATTGGACGCCGAAATCGCCCGGTACGATCAGCACAAGGCCAAGATCGAGAACAAAATCGGAGCGCTCAAGGATCGGCGCCGGGATCTTCATAGCTCCATTGCCGCCATACGCGCTGATTATTCCACGGAGATTTACAAAGCCGCTTTCCGCACGCTGGTCTACCTGTTGCTTATCCCGGTGTTGGCCTGGGTCACCGTCCGTATCGTCAACCGCCTCGCACGCCGGATCGAAGAACGCGTCGTTGACGGAATGGCCCGCGACCGCGTGGCTTACCATGAGCGCATGAGGACACTCTCCAGCGTCACCCGCAAGACAGTTTCCATCGTGGTCTGGATCCTTGCCGGTCTCTATCTGCTTCACGAGGTCGGAACCCCGGTATCGACCATTCTGGCGTCGGCGGGTGTCTTGGGGTTGGCCATCGCCTTCGGCGCCCAGAGCCTGGTGCGCGACTTCTTCTACGGCTTCTTTATTCTGTTGGAGAATCAATACACCATCGGAGATTGGATCGAGATCGGCAGCATCAGCGGCACGGTTGAACGCCTGACCTTGCGGGTTACGGTGTTGCGCGACATGGAAGGAACCCTCCACTTCATTCCCAACGGCACCGTCAACTCGGTTTCCAACATGACCCATGGTTGGTCGCAGGTGAAGATGGAAATCGGGGTGGGCTACGGCGAAGATATCGATCGCGTGAGCCGGGTGATCCTGGAGACGGCCACCGCGGTCTGCCAAACTGCGGAGTGGAAGGACAAAGTGCTGTCAGATCCGGTGGTGCCCGGCCTGCAGAGTTTCGGCGACAGCTCCCTGAACATCCGCCTTGTCGTCAAGACGCAGCCCGGCGTGCAGTGGGGCTTGGCCCGCGCACTGAGGAAACGCATCAAAGAGCGCTTTGATGAGGAGGGCATCGAGATTCCATTTCCACAGCGGGTGATCCACCACGTCCACAGCGACAGCAGCGAGACTTCGAAAGAAGACGAAAATCAAGACAGCGGATAACAAGAAGGTGGGAAACATGGACGGGGAATCGAAGATCCTGAATCTCTTGGCTCACGGGCCGCAAGACGCAAACGGGTTGTCTACGCAGCTCAGCCTATCCCGGACCACGCTGTTTTCTCTGCTCATCAAGATGGAGAAAGAAGGCCTGATCGACTGGAAAGGTCACGCATGGGCGGTCAAGCCGTCACCCGATTCCAAGCGGAGCGATCTTCCAGACAGAAGCCATCCGTCCGAAGGTGGTCCCAATGCCTGAGTGCGATGGTTACAAGAAGGACGTGAAGCGGATCAGCAAGTACCGCAAGAGCGGGGCGGTGGTTGTGCGAAACATGCGTGGCTGACCTGGAGCCGCTGCCGCTGCAAGAACCGCCGGCATGGTCCACCGGCGATCACGATAAGAACGTTAAGATCGGGAGCAACCTAGACGGCGTTCGCACGGGCGCGTGCGAGGTCCTGGCAGCGTCGCCGTTGGAGCCACAATGCGTGCCGGTGCAACCTGAGGACTCGTACATGGATGGGGGAAAGGCCACCTCAGCGGGCAACGCGAGCGCCAGCGAGCCGAAAAGAAGGACAGCCGGATAGTGCTTCCCTCTCTTCAACTTCATCACAGCAAGGTTCGTTCGGGTAGAACTCGCGGAACCCCCGTCGGTTCCGCCGCGGCAGGCGTGCGAATGGCAGCACGGTACCCGCAAGACTGGTCGTCCAGAAAAGCTGGTGCAGCGTCAGCCGTCGATTGACGGGTTAAGAATGGGTCAAAACGTGTGCCACTGCTCTGTGAGCAGTGCCCCCGGGGCATGATTGTGGGTCAACACGGCTCGTAGAGGCGTGGCAGGCGAACCGGTCGATTCAACGATGACAGAGCACTACAATTGCTAGGTTACCGGGCTTTGCGCCGCGTATCACGTCCGAACGGCTCGATCGGCGCTTGGACGGCAAGCGTGCCTCGACGCTGGTCCGAGAATCACGGCGCATGGGTAATCTGGGCGCTTTGGCAGGTTGGGCGATGTGGCGGCGGACATGAAGGGACTCCTCTCACCGTGCTTCCGGGCAACGCTGCCGTGCCGGGGCTCCTGGCCGCTCCGGATCGCAAACTCCGCAACCTTGGCAATTTCAACTTTACTCGGGCTCGACCTGTGCCCTATCATCGGTACGCGCCGGCCTACCGAGCGTCGCCGGGAAAGCCGTGTCGGCGTTCGGGGCGTACAACTGGGTACGCCGCCCGCGCGGGGAGCCGAGTTCACCCGTTTGGGGGTCTGGAGTCCGGGGAATCCCTCGCCTGGTATTAGACTGAGCGGAGGGAGAAGAGGCCGGGAACCAGCATACCTTCGGGGGTTCGTAGCGCGTCGGCGAGTGTTACCGGGGTGATTTGCAGGTTAATCAAGCCTGTTTTTTTTCGGACAGCCTCATGGGGGGCATACCCAACGAAGACTTCTCGCGCCGGAGGGCATGCGGTGGTCGGTCTCGGCAAGACCAGAGGTTCTGGTTCCGTACCAAAGAGAGCCGAGTCCAGCGGCCGATTGCTCTTCCGGGCAGGAAAGGTGTAAGCGATGCTGAGTGACATTCGTCGCGTCGGGGTTTTTATCGCCTGCGTTGGCGGTGGTTTGTCTCTGTCGGCCGTCGGGGGCGAAGGGGATCGTCCCCAGCAGGATCGTTTGACCAAGATCAAGCGGGTTGCGCCGGGTACGATCGCTTCCGTCTCGACGGGTCGAACGCCGCGAACGCTGGTGCCGTTGGACCCGGTCGTTCACGAGTTCGGCGGCCAGGGGTCCGTCGCCGGAGTGCTGACGCCGGTGACGGTCTACGACAACGGGCTGGGCAACCGAGTTTGGCAGCCGGGCGCCAACGAACGGATGGCCGACGACCTGTTGATCGTCGGTGGCGGTTGCAACATTGTTTCGTACGACCTGGTTGTCGTGGGTTTTCCGGCGGTCGGCACGCCGACCTTTGACGTTCAAACCGCACTGTGGAACGGCGAGCCGTGCCGTGTCGGTTCGTCGATCATTGCCGGGACCGAGGCCGACTTCGTCGGCCTTTTACAGAATCAAACCCTCCAACGCATTACCGCCATTATGGATGCGCCGGTCGCGATTCCCGAGAAGGTGTGGCTCGCGGCCACGTTCTCGACGGACGATTCCGGGTGGCTCATCGGCAACGAGGCCGAGCTTGGTTTTACCGAGGATTTCTTTTCCGAAGACGATGCGACACTCGGCTGCCTGGGTGGCTTCTTTCTGCCCGACGTGTTCACTGGGTTTTCAACGACTCTGCAGTGCGGGTTCGACCCGCCGCCGAGCGGCGGTTGTTGCAACGATGCTACGTGCTCCGAGAGCACCGAAGCCGTTTGCACCTCCGCCGGCGGTGTCTGGCAGGGACCATCGACCACGTGCAACCCCGACCCATGTGCCCCGCAGTTTCCGGTGTATCGAAACGACGGCAGCACCAACGCCTTCGCCGGCAATGCCACCGACACGCTGACCGCCGATGACATTCTGCTCGCGCCCGGGTCCGGCGGGTGCGAGCTTTCGAGGTATGACCTCAACGTGTTCGGCCCCTCCGGCACGGGAACCTTTGACGTCACCGCCTCGCTTTGGACCGCGAATCCCGACCCCGACCCTGCGGTAAACGGCTTACCGTTCGAACAGATTCCCGGTACGGAAGTGACCTTTACCGGCATTCCCGACGGCTTTCCTCCGACGACCCTGCACAGCCCGTTGCTGTCGGGCATCACGATTCCGGAGCGCATCTGGATGGTGATGTCCACCACAACGCCGGACTCGGGGTGGCTGACCGGCGGTGAGGCGAGCATCGGCTTCACCGGCGACTTCTTTGCAAACGGGGTCATCGACGTCCTCGGCGGAGTGACCTGGACGGCGGTAGAATTCAGCGACCCCACCCTCTTCGATGGTCTACGCAGCAATGTCTTCTGCCGCGGACTCAACCCGGTGGGGGCGTGCTGCAGCGATGCGGCCGGCACCTGCGTGGACCAGGTCATCGAGCTGGACTGCGACGGGCGCTGGATGCCGAACATTACGTGCGACGCGGCAGAGTTCGTGCCGGCCTGTGGCACGAACGCCTGCTGTACCGAGTTCGGGTGCCAGGATCTGACACGCGACCTATGTCTTTTCAATTTCGGCCTCCCGACGCCCGGCCTTCCGATCCCGGGTCAGAGTTGTCCCGACGAAACCGGTGCCGGTTTGTGCCCACGGGCGAGTTGCTTCAACGCGACCGGTGATTGTTCAGTGGCCAACGGCACGCCGGGATGTGACGATCCGATCTGCTGCGAGACGGTCTGCGCGATCGATGCCATGTGCTGCATGGACAATGGCGGCGTGGGGTGGGACGCGGTGTGTTCCGAGGATGCCCAACGCCTCTGCTCAGCGGCTCTTTCCAACGACAACTGTGCCGATGCCGAAACGATTGCCGTCGGGTTGGCCCCGGGCACCGGCAGTGTTTTCGTTGATTTCGACACGACGGATGCCATGACCGACGGTGCCCCACACAAAGCGTGCATCAACGCGGGGAACGACGAGCAGATCACGAACGACCTTTGGTTCCGTTTTGTCCCCGATCAAACCGGAGAGATCTTCATTCGTACGTGCGGGCTGTCGGGCGTCGATACGAAGATCGCCGTGTATGTCGATTCCGGAATCTGCCCACCGACGGGCGTGGACCTGCGGGTTTGCAATGACGACCTGTGTCTCTCGCAATCGATGGTGATCCTTACGGTTGAGGCCGGTCAGACCTATCTGATTCGCGTCGGCACGTTCCCCGGAACCGGCAACGACGACCGCGCCGCTGGTGGGCCTGGGCAGTTCGAGATGGCCTTTGGCCGACCGCCCAACGCCGCGTGTCCCAGTAGCCTGGCGACGAACTGTTGCCAGGACACTGGCGGAACCCCAGCTTGCGGAGACACGACCTGTTGCCAGACCGTTTGTGCGTGCGACTCGTTCTGTTGTGAGGTCGAGTGGGACGACCAATGCGCAACGGGCGGAGCCTGCAGTGCCGCCAACCTCTGCCCGGCGGAGTGCGGGGGAACATGTCCGGTGGGCGTGGTAACCTTCGACGGCGCGCCCGATCGCGTGATGATCGACGCCCGCCAGGTGGGCGCCGATGAGATCTTGGCCACCGGCCCGGTAAGCGTGGGCGGTGGGTTCGGCTGCTGGTCGCTTTGCGAAACCGGCGACGGGGGCGACATCCCCAACGACATCACCGTTGTTACAACCAACAGCGAGGGGCATTACAGGCTCACCCTCGCCCGCCCGGTGACGCCGAGCGAGGTGACCACCATCCGGTACACCGACGATCTCGGCGGCATGACCACGCTCGAGATCATCGCCCATCCGGCGAACGTCAACGGCGACGGCATCACCGACACGGCCGACGTGGCCGCGATACGTGCCTGCCTCGACGGCTCGACCGTTTGCGAACTGTGGCAATGCGACATCGACCAGAGCGGACAGTGCGGCCCGGGCGATGTGCTCCGGGTAATCGACCTTCTCCAGGGTGGAGACCAGTTCGCGAACTGGCGTAACACATCCTCAGCGAAGAACCGCAATCTCTGCCCGAACTGATCGCGGCGAACAGACCGTTGAAGTAGGTGCGCCGCGGGCTTCCAGCCCGCGCCGCCTAATTCCGGGAAAGCGACGCGTGGATCGTCTCGATCCAGCGGTCGGTGGAGATGAACCCTCCAGCCCAGGTCTTGAATCTTGCGGGAAAACCTGCCTTCTTGAGTTCATCAACCGTTTTCCCATCGCCCATGCCCCCGCGCACGACCTCGGTCGTCTCGGTCAACATCGCGTGAAACTTCCTCAGGTCCGTAAGCGTCGCCAGCGCTCCGTGGCCGGGGATGATCTTGACGTTCGCCGGCACCTGATCGATGACCGCCTTCACGTTCCGCGTGTAACCCTGCACCGTGCCGCCTGCCTCCAGATCGACAAAGGGGAAGATGCCGTTGAAGAAATGATCGCCCATGTGAACCACGTTCGACCGCGGGAAGAAGATGACACTGTCGCCGTCGGTGTGTCCGTGTGCAAAATGCATGGCGCGGATGTCTTCGCCGTTGAAGTGGATGGTGAGTGATTCGTCAAATGTGATGATCGGGAGACCGCCTTTGGCCATCGGGCCCGAGCGGCTGCCGCCGGTCTCGAGCCGTTTGCGCACGTTGGTATGAGCGATGATCGTGCCGGTGCGACCGAAGGTGAGGTTGCCTCCGACGTGGTCGCCGTGGTAGTGGGTGTTGAGCACGAACACGGGGTCGCCCTTCTTGATCTCGGACAGAGCCTTCTTGATCTTCGCGGCCAGCGGTGCGTATTGGTCATCGATGATGATGAGCCCGTCCTCACCGGCCGACACCCCGATGTTGCCGCCGCTGCCGGTCAACATGTAGATGTCACCCGCTACGCGCGTGGTCTTGATTTGAACGCTGTCAAAGTTCCGCTGAGCGAGCCCTACGCCGCCCGCGCACATGACGACCAGGGCGGTCGCGACTGAAAACCGATTCATGATTCCATCCTTTCGTTAGGAGCCGATCCCAATAACACGTGTGGCATGGGCTTCCAGCCCGTTAATAGACCGGCAAGATGCCGGTGCCACGGAAGCTTGAGGTAGGCTCGAGTGCATTGTCACACTTGGTCTTGCGAGTGTGCCACTGCTCTTGAGCAGTGCCTGGTGGGCCCATCACACTTCCGGCGGAAAAGGCACGATGAGTCAGAGCCGCAGGCGCCAGCCTGCGGACCCCTGCGTCATCATGTCACCGGGCTCGCGCCCGCCGGCAAGCCGGTTCTACCGGTGCTCTGAGAACTGCCCAACGCCGATTCTGTCATGCACCCGTGCCTGGTTCCCTCAAACGCCACCATCGACACTGCTCAAGAGCAGTGGCACCCGGCGCCGTGGCCGATCGGTTCGGCCTGTTCAATCCATGCGCCGCCGAGCACGACGTCACGGTCATAGAAAACCACGGCCTGGCCCGGCGTGATGGCTCGCTGGGGTTCGTCAAAAGTGACACGAACGCGGCATGTCTTCTCCTGAGCAACCGCAGTCTCGCTGAAACGTGTGGCGGCGCCATTGTTCTCGTTCCCGGCAAGCGACCCGTCTGGTTCGTCCAGGATGTCGATGGTGGCCGGCCTGGCCCGGTGGAGATACCGTATCTTGACCTTTGCCCGGAACGATCGGCCCGGTGGATCGACCAGAAAACGCGCCCGCCCGGCGGTCAGCGTGGTGGCAAAGAGCGCCTCGTCGTCGCCGATGGTGATGGTGTTACCCAACACGTCGAGCTGCGTGACGTAGACCGGTCGGCCCATCGCGATACCCAGCCCGCGACGCTGCCCGACGGTGTACCCGCCGATGCCCTTGTGACGGCCGACAACCTCGCCGGCTTGATCGACGACGTCGCCCTCGGTGAAGGCCTCCGGACGGCGCTCACGAACGACGCGCGCGTAGTCGCGGTCCGGCGCAAAGCAGATCTCGACGGAGTCGGGCTTGTCGCGGTTGGGCAGTTGGTATCGCTTGGCCAGTTCCCGCACCGCGCTCTTTTGCAAGTGACCGATGGGGAAGATCAGC
Organism: uncultured bacterium; assembly: GCA_965371245.1. Lineage (GTDB taxonomy): Bacteria > Planctomycetota > Phycisphaerae > UBA1845 > UBA1845 > CBDUXT01. The sequence continues at coordinate 7,980 of CBDUXT010000114.1, forward strand.
CGGTCGATGATCGTTCGATCCAACCCGAAAAGCACGTAGGATTGGTCCTTGGTCTTATCGATGCCGCGCATCAGCACGGTGTCGGTCCTCCACGCGGACTCGGTCGGCAGGGGCACGGCCTGGGGTGGTTGTGGCGAGGATGAGCCGATCCGCGCGTAGTGCCCCGTAGCGATGTACCTTGCCCCAACCGCATCGGCGTACTCGACGATTCGCCCGAACTTGAGGCGGTCGTTGCAGACGACGCACGGATTCGGGGTGCGACCTCGCGCGTACTCATCGGCGAAGTAGTCGATCAGGTGGTCGAACTCCTGCTCGAAGTTGAGCGAGTAAAAGGGGATGGAGAGCATGCCGGCCACAAAGCGCGCGTCGGCCGCGTCGGATGCGCTGCAGCATCCGCGGTGGCGCTCGGCGGAAGGTTCGGACGGCGACACGTTCGCACCGGTGGATCCGCGCGGGCTAGAGCCCGCGGCTTCGGGTGAGTCGGGTTCCGCAACACCGGTGCGCATGAAGAAACCCATGACGTCGTAGCCCTGTTCGACGAGCAGGCAGGCCGCCACGCTGGAATCCACCCCGCCGCTCATGGCGAGCACGACTTTTTCGCGTTTCTTGATCATGGAAGCTGGATTGTACCGGTCCGTCTGACCTGTGACAAACCATCCGCGAAGACCATCGACTCCGCCCATCAGAGCTGCGGGCGCCAGCCTGCGGACCCCCGGTATCACCATGTCACCGGGCTGGCGCCCGGCGCTCTGAAAACTGTCCGACGCGGCTTCTGTCACGCGCTGTGTCGGTCGATCAGCGCCGGCGTTTCATCGCCACCTTTTCTTGGAGCGCAGTCAGTGACAGGCAGTTGGCGATCGTGCCCCGGCCGGCTCCGCCCCGACGGGCCGTCAGAACGCCGAGCGGCATCTGTCCAAGCTGCTCGGTGTGATGGGCGTCGGTGTTGATCGTGAGGGTCACCCCGGCCGCCAGTGCCTGGCGAACGTGGAGATCCTTGAGATCGAGCCGCTGCCAACTCGCGTTGATCTCGAGCATGGTGTGGGTCTCGGCGGCGCCGCGTACCACGGCCGCCATGTCAAGCTCCATCGCCGGTCGCCGGTTGATGAGCCGACCCGTCGGGTGCCCGATGGTGGTCACGTAGCGGCACGCCATGGCCGCCAGGGTTCGCTCCGTGGGGCTCATTTTCTTGGCCGTGCCCGACCCCATGGCCGAGTGGATGCTCGCGACAACCCAGTCGCATTTCGCAAGCAAGTCGTCGGGGTAGTCCAACGACCCGTCGGAAAGAATGTCGCATTCCGTGCCGACCAAAATGGTGATACCCTCGACCATGGCGTTCGCGGCCCGGACGTGTTCGATCTGTTGCTCCATGCGTTCGATCGACAACCCGTTGGCGATCGTGGAGCTCTTGGAATGATCGCAGATGGCGATGTATTCATAGCCAAGCTGCCTGGCCGCCGCCGCCATCTCCGCGATGGAGCACCGCCCGTCGCTGGCGGTGGTGTGCATGTGCAGGTCGCCGCGGATGTCATCGAGCGTGACGAGATCGTCGAAGCCGGCATCGGCATCGAACTCGCCGCGATCCTCGCGCAGCTCGGGCGGCGGGCACGGCATGTCCAGCGCTTGATAGATGTCGCCTTCTTCCTGACCGGCGATGGACTCGTCACCGAGGAAGACCCCGTACTCGTTGAGGCGCAGTTTCTTGCGAACGGCGATCTCGCGCAGTCGGACATTGTGCTCCTTGGAGCCGGTGAAGTATTGCAACGCAGCGCCGAACGAATCGCCTGAGACGACCCGAAGATCAACCTGCAACTCGCGCCCGCCCTCCAGTTCCACCGTGACCGAGCCCTTGGTCCCACCGGCCGCCAGAACCCGCCGCACGCCGTCGAACTCGGTGAACCGGCGGACGATGTCGGCGCCGTCATTCGCTTCGCACAAGATGTCGATGTCACCGATGGTCTCGGCGCCGCGGCGAAGCGAGCCGGCGACCGCAACGCGCTTCACGCCGGGAAGGGTTCGCACGCGGTCGGTCAGCTCCTGTGCGATCGGCCGGGCGACGCCGAGCGGTGTGCGACCGCCGCTTTTTTCCAGGAAGGCGATTCCCTCGGCGATTCTTCTGACGCTCGTCGCGCCCAGGCCCGGAAGGTCGGCCACGGTCCCGGATGCGATACCCTTCTTGAGATCGTCAAGGCAGGTCACGCCGAGTTGGTTGTGTACGAGCGCCACCTTCTTGGGCCCCATGCCGCTGATTTCCAGGAGCGCCGGCAATCCCTCCGGCAGCTTGGTCTCCAGCTCGGTCAGGATGTCGATGCGACCGGTCGCGATGTACTGATCGATTCGCTCGGCCGTCCCCTTCCCGACGCCCGGCAACTCGGTGAGGCGCCCCGTCGCGGCAACGTCGGCCACGTCCTCGGCCAGCGACTTGATGGTCCGCGCGGCTCGCCGGTAGGAGTTCACCCGGAAGGCATTCTCACCGTCGATCTCCAGCAGATCGGCGATGCGGGCGAAGGCTCGGGCTAACGCTGCGTTTATCATGATGATCGCCCTTGTGGTCTCTTGCGTTCATTGTACGTCGCCCAATGTGCGTTGCCAGCACTGCGCCGACGCTGTGGATTCGTGCCGCCTCCGCTCGATCTGTAGGTGGTGCGTGCTTGCGGCCGATGAAGGGGAGGTGAAATCGAGCATCCGCGCCAATTCCGCCGGGTGTGGATCGAACCAAGTTCCTACGAGGGCACCGAGATGAAACTGCCTACGAGAACCAACCGACAGCGCTGCGTTGCCACGCTGCTCATCGCCGGAATCGGCTGCGCATCGACTGGGTGCGCCACGCTGGCACATCGAACGCGGCCCGGTCAGCGGTATAACCCGGTGGCGGCGTGTGATGGCGAATCCGGTCCGTGCCCTCTTATGGCCGGCGACGCCGCGCTACTGATGCTGGGCGTCGTGCCGGGTGCCATCGCCCTCGCCATCGACTTCAGCACCGGCGCGTGGATGCATCCCGATCACCGGACTCGGAAGGACGAGAACCGTAAGACCGATCCGATGTCTCCCGATGTCCAAACGCGACGAGTGCGACACTCCGCCGCCAGCACGTCCGTCTTGTTCACGCCGGGAAGGGCTCGCCGATAACGCTTTGACGCACATGATTGGATGCGTGGCATGCAGCGCCGTGAACTGAAGCGGGTACCCCTTCTTTGGCAACATCAAAGGGTCGGAGAATGGATTGACATGCCAAGTTGCCCGCGATCAGCCGAGTCTAGCTCGCTCCCGTCCGTCCCCCACCCTTCGCAAAAGGCGAAGAATGGGGCACCCAAATCGCTGAGTTCACGGCGTTGGGTGGCATGGGCAAGTGACAGCTTGCCCGTGCAAGCGGTCGGAAGAGCGCGGGCAAACGAGTTTGCCCATGCCACCCCGAGCACCCTTCGAATGAGTCGTATCTGAGCACAAGTTTTCCCATACTCGTCATTCGGAACGAAAGAGATCGTTACCGCGTGTCCCCGGCGCCGTGCCCGTTGGCGTCACCGGGCGTACTGTCGCTGCGATGCCGCTCGAACCATTCGAGGATGTGGGCGACCTTGGCGATCAGGTTGCTTGGGCGCGCGGCGATACCGTGGGACGCCCCCGGGATGCGTACCATGACGGTCTCGATCTTGAGAAGCTGAAGCGCCTGGTAGTACTGCTCGGATTCTGAGATGGGCGTTCGATAGTCGGCCTCCCCGGTCAAGAGCATCGTCGGCGTGGTCACGTTTCCGACGAGCGACAAAGGCGAGCGTTTGAGGTAGTGCTCGGGCATGTCCCAGGGGAAGCCGGGGAACCAGTACTTGTAGAAGAAGTTGTACCCGTCGGAGGTCAGAACGAAGCTGTACCAGTTGATGACCGGCTTGGCCACCACGGCCGCCCGGAAGCGATTCGTCTTCCCCACGATCCAACTGGTCAGAACGCCGCCGCCACTGCCGCCCGTGACGAAGAGGTTGTCGGTGTCGATGTATCCGCGGGCGATGACGGCATCCACGCCGGACATCAAGTCGTCGTAGTCCTCACCCGGGTAGTTGTGGTGGATCAGGTTGCCGAACTCTTCGCCGTAGCTCGTGCTTCCGCGCGGGTTGGTGTACAGCACGACGTAGCCGGCGGCCGCATAGAGCTGGATCTCGATCGTAAACCGGTCGCCGTAATTGGCGAAGGGGCCGCCATGGATTTCGAGAACGAGCGGATACTGCTTTGTCGCGTCAAAGTCCGGGGGCGTCACGATCCAGCCCTGTATCTCTCGCCCATCGTGCGACGACTTGAAGCGAATCTCCTCGACCGCCGCGAGTGTCTTGTGGTCCAGCAGGTCGTCATTCAAAGCGGTGATTCGCCGCGCTTCGGCCGAGCCGCCACCGACGACGATGTCCGACGGATGCTCGGGTCGCGTGTGGGTGAAGGCGAAGCGACCGTTGCGTGCGACCGTGAACGACCCGCCCGAATAGGGTCGACCCAGTGACGTGCCGCCCAGGTTTTCGGCGAGCGTCTTGATGGACCCGTCCAGCGAGACATGGGCGAGCTTGGTGTTGCCCTGATCGTCGTACTGGACGTAGAGGCCACGTCCGTCGCTGCTCCATACGTGCCGGTCCATGCCCCGATCCAGCTTGTCGGTGACCAGCCGCGAGCCGCTACCGTCGCGATTCATGACGTAGAGCCGCGTAACCTGATAGCCCTGCAGCCGGTCGTCGAAGCCGACGTAGGCGATGGATCGCCCGTCGGGGGAGACGGCGGGGCTTGCGTCGGGGCCCTGTCTGGACGTGAGCTGCGTGATCGCGCCGTCGCCGATGGAAACCTCGTACACCTCGGAGTTAAGCGGATCATACCGCCAGTTTTCGTGACGATTCGCGGAGAAGATCAGCGCCCGGCTGTCCGGTGCCCACGAGGGCGTGCCGCGGTGATTGAACGATCCTTCGGTCAGTTGTCGGGGCGTGCCGCCCTCGGCCGGAACCACGAACAGGTGCGTGTAGCCATCCTCCAGGTAGCCGGCGCCGTCCGCGCGGTATTGAAGCTTTTGAATCACCTTGGCGGGTTCGGCCCACTTCGCACCCTTGGGCTTGGCGGGCATTTCGACGAACGGCTCGGGCGACTCGGGGACCAGCATGGCGAAGGCGATCCATTTTCCATCGGGAGACCAGGCCAGCCCGCTCGGGGAACGTGTCAGGCGGGTGATCTTCGCTTCCTGACCCGTGTCCATCCAGCGCACGTAAAGCTGTGTCGATCCGTCTACGCTGGAGGCGTATAGGAGCCGTGTGCCGTCCGGCGACCATCGCGGCGAAGAGACGTTGCCGTTTCCGGTTGTGAGCGGCCGGTGCATGGAGCCGTCGAACTTGACGGTCCACAGGTTGGAGCGCTGCCGGTCGGCCATGATGTCCATGAAGTTGCGGACGTAGACGATGCGTTGCCCATCGGGCGAGATCCGAGGATCCGACGCAAACTCCAGCTCGAACACGTCTTTGGGGTTCAAACGGCTGTCGCTCGCCGGCGCCGCCGCCGTGTGCTTCGGTGTCCAGACGGAAAGCAATCCTACAAACAGCAACAACCGGGATGGATGCTTCATGGTTCGTCCTCTCCTGTTGATTGGTGGTCGTAACAAAGGCTGCGGAGAACAAAGAGCCCCGCGGCGCCGGCTCAGACCCAGCCTGCGTTCTTGTATTCTAAAGGATATAACGGGTCCGTAACACTTCCGGCTGGACGAATACGCTAGGTCAGAGCCGCAGGCGCCAGCCTGCGGACCCCTGCGTCGGCATGTCACCGGGCTCCCGCCCGGTGCTCTGAGAACTGCGTAACGCCGATTCTGACGCGCCAGGATGCAACCGAATGCGGTGGTATGACAACCTATCCCAAGAACAGGTGTGGCACCGCCTTCCTGCCGGCGAAGAGACCGGCGAGATGCCGGTGCGACACTTGATCGATGGAGCGCCAGGGCTCAATTCCCTTTGGCCTCGACGTCGTAGAAGCGCCAACGAGATCGAAAGTCGCGCGTGAGCGGTTGGTTGGTCAGCTTCGCGCGAACCATCTCCACCGGAATACGGTTCTCTTTGAGAATCGCGTCGTGGAACGCTCGATTTGTCATACTCCCTGACTCGACCAGCTCGCGGTGAAGTGCTCGAAACTGCAGGCCGCCGATCATATAGGCGCATTGATACAGCGGGCTGTATTCTCCGCTGAACGATCGCCGCACCTCGGCCGTTGCGTTGTTTCGCTCGTGCCCGACGCGCTCGACGAGAAAATCGATGCATTCCTCCGGCGTCATCAGTTCGAGATGAAAACTCAGCGAGAAGATGATTCGCGCACAGCGGTGCATCCGCCAGAACAACATGCCGACTCGGTTCTCCGCTGATTGCGCAAAATCGAGATCCCAAAGCAGCATCTCCCAATAGAGAGCCCATCCCTCGCCCCAAAACGGCGTGCTGAAGATGCGTCGGTGTGTCTTGTACCTGGCCGTCATGAATCCTTGAAGGTGGTGGCCGGGGATCAGCTCGTGGTGGACGGTCGCCCGCGAGAAATGGACGTTGTTGCCGCGCATGCTCATGAGCTTTTGTTCGTGCGACATGCCGCTGGTGGGGAACGCCACGCTGATGGTCTCGCCGCCGGTGAAATAGGGCGTCGCTTTCTGGCGCTTGGGTGACATCATCTCCATGCGCCAGGTTTCCGCCGCGAGAGGCGGAACGGTCACCAGGTCGTTCGCTTCGAGAAACGCAATGGCTTCACGCGCCAGGTCGCGGACGAGTTCCGGCTGCTTGCCCGGCTCGACGTGCAGTGTCTTGACGTGCTCGAGCGCCTCGCGCCACTTGTCGCCGTAGCCCAGGTCGTTCGACGCACGGAGCATCTCCTTTTCGCACCACGCGAACTCCCGGTTCGCGATGTCGATCAACTCCTTGGGCGTATAGGGGATCATCTCGCGCTCAAGGTCGCTCAACAGGGCTTCTTCTTGCAGCGGGTCGCCCACGATCGCATCCTTGTCGTCCTTTTTAAGCCCCACGACGCGCTCGCGCAGAAAGGCCGCATAGCCGGTCAGAGCCTTATCGACCTTCTTGTACGGATCGCCGGCCCACCAGGTGAAGAGCGGATCATACCCGTCGTAGTACTTGAACCAGCCCTGCAAGGTCTTTCGCAGGCTGTCCACTTCGCCGGCCGCCCGAAACGCGACGGTTTTTTTCTCCACCTTGATCGGCGGCAGATCGTCCTTTGTGTCGGTCTCGCTCGTGTCCTTCTCGTCACTCGCTTCGCCTTTGACCGGTTTCAAGCCGGCCGTAAGCCTTTTGCGCAGCTTCTTGATCTGCTTGCTCATGGCGGTCAGCGCCGCCGCGGATTTCGCGTGATCGAGCGGCTCGACCCGGCGCCGTCGTTCTTGCAAGTCGGTGATGGTTCCCGCGAAGGGAACCAGGTCGCTCATCTCATCGACCCGTCGCTCGCCACGGTCCAGACGGCGAAGCTCGTACGCGAGTTGGTTGGTAAAGAGGATGTACTCGATTCGTCCGTCCTGCGAGAGGGCGTCGAAGTCCACCTGTTCCAGGCTCGAAAGCCACGACGCGTAAAAACGTCGCATGCGGGCGCGACGCGTCGGCGAGGTGGCCACATCATAGAACCGCCGGAGGTTGGCACGATCGCTTGCGTACCGGCTCAGCGGCTTGCGAAGGTCGGTCGCGCCGGGGCTCATCAGATAGGCAACGTCCGGGACCTGTGCGCCGTCGCCGGTGCCGCTTGCCTGCGGCTCGGCCGGCGCGGTTGGGGTCTGCCGGGGTTGGGCGGTGCCCGCTGGCGATCCCTCCGGAAACGTCTCGCGTGCCACGCTGCAGCCGGCCACCAGAGACAGAGCAATGGCACCGTACAGGGCCGTCCGGACGACCACAATTCGTGTGGGCGCCATGGCAGCCTGTTGAAAAGAGATCTTCGTCTCGTGTGGCACTGGCTTCCAGCCGGTCAAAACGCGGGCTGGGAGCCCGCGCCGCACCTTCTTCGACGGTCTGAAAGGGATCCAAGGAGCATCATCGAATCGCAAAGCCGTCCACATCGTGGGGTATCTCCTGACGGAATGAGGGGGACCGGCCGACGCACGTTGGCTTTGGCGAGGCCTCGGTCTGAATCGTAGCCACGCCGCTCACGCGGTACAAGAGCGGCCACGCCAACGCGAAACGCCCCGGTGACAACGGCAACGGAAGGGGAAGGCCGAATCAGAGACGCCGGCGCCAGTCCAATATCCTCTCCGAGCTTCGTCACAGGCGAGTGGCCCAGCCCGAAGGTGGCAAGCGACGTTTCGGTTGTGAGAACATCAACTTCCGGTACACTCAAGCCATCGAAGCGTGTTGAAGCCGCGATTCCGGCGCGGTCACGCAAGACTCCCTCCGCGAGGGGTATCCGCAGGCCACCGGTCGGATCGACGGCGCCACGCCGTGTCAGAGCCGTGGGCGCAAGCCCACGGACACGATGCGAA
>CBDUXT010000115.1:0-15852 GCA_965371245.1 uncultured bacterium
CCGACGTCATCGAACACCTGGGCAACCCGGATCCGTTCCTCGAACACATTCACGCGCTGAGCCACGACGATACCTTGATGATTCTCTCAACGCCCGAGCGGGACATACTTCGCGGCCCGCACTGTACGACATCCACGAAGCCGGATCATGTGCGCGAATGGAACCGTGCCGAACTGCATGAGTATCTTCTCGACAACCGGTTCGAGGTGTTGATTCACCGGCTCTGCCGGTGCGTGAGCGTCCTGGGTGATGAGCGGGCGGCACAGGTTGCCAAAACAGTTTACGAACGGTGCGGCACCCTACGGACGCATCAGTTGGTCCTGTGCCGGTCGCGCCGCGAAGCGGGCGGGCGCGCGACGAAGAGAGTCCGAAGTCCGATGTGAACTCGGGCTTGGCTTCGGCCTAGGCGCGGAATGGGGTTCTACAGGCAGCGCCGGGGCGAGCCAAAACCGTCCGTGGACAAGACACCATGTGTGGGATTCTCGTTACAGCCAACACCGGCCATGCTCCTGCGGTTTGCGGCCGCGCGCTGGATTCCATGACGCACCGTGGGCCGGACGACCGCGGGGAATGGCGATCTCCTTCTCGCTCCGCCTGGCTCGGTCATCGGCGCCTTACCGTCGTGGACCTCACCGATGCGGGGCGCCAGCCGCTTTCCAACGAGGACGGTTCCATCCGGCTGGTTTGCAACGGAGAGATATATAACTTTCGAAGCCTTCGCGCCCGCCTCGAGTCCGCCGGGCACGTCTTCCGCTCGTGCTGCGACAGCGAGGTGATCGTCCACGCCTACGAGGCCTGGGGCGATGCGTGCGTCGAGCACCTCGAGGGAATGTTCGCCTTCGCTCTTTGGGATGAACCGCGGCGCCGGCTGCTTACCGCGAGGGACCGCGTGGGGATCAAGCCGCTCTACTACGCCCAAACCGGCGGCGGACTGATCCTCGGCTCGGAGCTTCGCGCGATCCTTCCGTTGATGGATCACCCTCCCGATCCGGATGCCACATCTTTGGCATACGTCATGACGCTTGGCTATGTCCCGTCCCCCCGATCGATTTGGGAAGGGATTGAAAAGCTCGAAGCGGGGCACATGCTGACCTGGAGCGCTACGCGCGGGACGCGACTCCGCCGATACTGGGAGCCGCCGCGCGAGATCGACGAGGCGTCCGCGCCCGACGCCTGCCAATGGGAATCGCTGTTTTCAACAGTCCTGGAAGAACACCTGCTTTCCGACGTGCCCGTCGGGCTCTTTCTTTCCGGCGGCCTGGATTCATCCAGCGTGGCCGCGGGGCTTCACGACCTCGGTCGAAGTGCCCCGGCCGTCACCCTGGGCTATCCCGACAGCGCCGATGATGAATCGCCCGTGGCATCGGCCGTATGCGAGCGGCTCGGACTTGCTCACACCCACGCGACCCTTGGGGTCCAGGACGTGGACCGTCTGCTGGTCGAGTCGGGGCGGATCTTCGATGAGCCGCAGGGCTACAGCGCGCTGCTGTCCATGTTGGGCGTGTGCGAGGCGGCGGCCGGCATGAACAAGGTCATGCTTGCCGGCGATGGGGGTGATGAGGTCTTCGGCGGATACACCTGGTATCGCAACCTCGAGCCGACGACGTCACCGCTGCACCGCCATGCCCGCCGCCTCTACCCTCGGTTTCTTCCCAAAGAGGCTCGGTTCCTCCTGGCGCCGCAAGATCTGCGCTTTGGCGACGAAGAGTACTTATACCCACTCTGCAAGCATTTCGAGCCCGCTCTGCCGTTGCGGCGCGCGTTGCAGCGCGTCGATCTGATGACCTTCTGCACCGACTCGATGCTGACCAAGGTCGATCGCGCCGCGATGGCCCATTCGCTCGAGGTGCGCGTTCCGTTTCTCGATCGGCGGATCATCGAATGGGCCATGGCCTTGCCCGTCTCGGACCGCGATCGAGAAGAGAGCAAGCCGATCCTCCGCGACTACGTTCGCCCGCGCGTGCCCGCGTCCGTGCTCGATCACCCCAAGCAGGGCTTCAGCCTCCGCGTGCTCGATCGCTTCGACTGGGACGGTGCCGTCGATCGGATCGAAGCAAGCTGGTGGGTTCAGTCCGGATTCTGGAATCGTCGGTGGCGAGAGCTTGTCACTGACGACGTGCCCTATCGAACGGGGCGCATCTGGAACCTTCTGATGCTGACCCACTGGGCCGATGCCTGGCTCGGCTGTTCCGCGGAACGCGACCTAGCGTGTGCGCCCACAGTGGAGGCCGGATGAGCGGACCCAAGATGAGAATCCTGGTCGCCGGCGGGTTCGAGGGCGGCGAGACGCGCGCCCATGCGCTCAACACCGTCAAGATGGCCCAGGGTTTCGCGCGGATTGGGCACGACGTGGCGCTGCTCTGCCGCAGGCCGGCCGGTGAGAAGCTCGAACGGGCCGACCTCGACAGACTCTACGGGATCAGTGCGCCCTTCGACTGGATTCAGCTCCCCGGCGACATCGGAATCGGTCGCCGCTTCGCGCGGTCGGCCATGGCCGCGATCGCGCGGTTCCAACCGGACCTGGTCTATGCCCGGAACTACGAGCTGCCCTGGATGACGAGCCGCATCGGTCTGTTGACTGTGACCGAAAGCCATGCCCATCCGGACAATCGGACAGAGCCCTTCCTTCGGCTCGTCGAGGCCGCACGGCACCGCGCGTTTTCGCTGTGGGTGACGATTTCGCGACACCTGGCCGATCACTATCGTTCGATGGGCGTGCCCGCGGAGAAACTCCTCGTGGCGCCCGATGCCGTCGATCTGGCCCTCTTCCACCGACCCGAACGTCTTGGCCGCAGCATGTACGCCGAGGGAAAACCGGCCGTGGTCTACGCCGGACACCTGTACGACTACAAGGGAATCCCCACGATCTTGCGTGCGGCGGCTCAGCTTCCAGACGTTGACTTCCATCTCGTGGGTGGGTTGCCCGCCGACGTCGCTCGTCAGCAGGCCACGGTGCGCGAGCTGCGTCTGGAGAACGTGACGTGTCACGGGCACCGACCACACGCCGACGTTCCACCATTTCTCTGGCACGCCGACGTGCTCCTATTACCGCCCTCGGGGGATCACCCCAGCGCCCAATGGACCAGCCCGCTGAAGGTTGGCGAGTACCTGGCCTCCGGCGTGCCGATCGTCGCCACGGAGATTCCCGCGCTGCGAGATTGCCTCACGGACGACCAAGTGTTGTTCGTGGAGCCCGACAACGCGACCGCGCTCGCCACTGGTGTTCGCAGGCTTCTCGGTGACTCGCGTTTGGCAATGGCGCAGCGGGAGGCCGGGCTGCTCAAGGCGGAGCAACTATCCTACACACGCCGAGCCGCTGCCGTTCTGGAGCACCCGAGTGTTTCCCGCTGGTTCGACGGCTCGCGACGTCGGGGGCAGTGCCAGGCCTCGGACCTTGCGACTGCCGAACCTCCAGTTCCCTCCCGTACCGAGCCGGGGGCCTCAACCCGCGCGGAGCCTGAGTGCGAAGCGAGCTTGCCGCCGACATGAACCGCGACCATGAGCTACATCTCGTCCTGTTTTTCACCCGCGGTATGTCACTGGAGGCCTGGGACCGAGTTGGCATGTTCGACCGCGAGGTCGCCCTCTATCGACGGCTGGTGAAGAGCGGCCACCGGGTGACGTTCATCACCTACGGAACCAAAGATGATCTTCGATACGCCGATCAGCTTCCCGGCATCGAGATCTGTTGCAATGACACCAGGCTTTCGGCGCCGGCGTATGCCGAACGCCTGTCCGCGCTTCATGGTCGATCCCTGGCGGCCGCCGACCTGTTCAAGACCAATCAGTCCGCCGGCGGAGAGATCGCGCTTCGCGCGGCGAAGGAGTGGGACAAGCCGCTGATCGCGCGATGCGGCTATCTTGCGTCCGACTGTGCCGCTCGTCGTGAGGGTGTCCACTCTCCGGCCCATCGAGAGGCCTTGCGCGTCGAGCGCGCCCTGTTCAGCCGGGCCGACCGGATCGTCGTCACGACGGACCTCATGCGTGCCCACGTGGCCGCGCGGCTCCCGGCGCGCGCCGGCGCCATCTCCGTCATCCCCAACTACGTCGATACGGATCTGTTTCGTCCCGCCCCGAGCGTGCCCGTCGAAACCCGCCGGCTTTGCTACGTTGGCCGGCTCGATCAGGCGGAAAAGAATCTGTGGGCGCTGATCGACGCGGTGCGGGGTCTCGATGTCACCCTCGACCTGATCGGCGACGGGCCGCTTCTACGCAAACTGGAGGCAGCGTCCCGGATGGATGAAACGCTGCGCGTTCATGGGACCGTGCCCAACCGGCGGATTCCGGCGTATCTCCAACGATGCGCCGCGTTCGTGTTCCCCACCTTTGGTGAGGGACACCCCAAGTCGCTCCTCGAGGCGATGGCCTGTGGTCGCCCGGTCATTGCGACCGATGTGGAAGGTGTGCGGGAACTCGTCACGCATGGCGAAACCGGATGGCTGTGCGACACGACTCCCGCGTCGCTTCGTGGCGGTATCGAAACAGTCCTGGCGGACACTGCCTTGGCCGCCCGCCTTGGCGACGGCGCTCGACGATTCGTCACCGAGCGTTTCGCGCTGAGTTCGGTTTGGCAAGAGGAACTCGACGTGTACCGTCAGGTTGTTCGTGAAAGACAAGGAGTCGGGCATGAAGTCCATGTGTGATGACGGCGTCATCGACGTTAGCCTTGCGGAAGCGCCGGCGGAAGCGGCCGAGCGCGTCGCGGGGTTGGCACGCCGGTACTTGGCGAGCCACACGCCTACAGAATCGCTTCGTTTCCTCTTGGACCTGGATGCACGTCTCTACACCCTTCAGGGGCAGACGTCGGTCGCCTACGGCGGAGGCATCCACACCAAGCATCGCCACATCCGCTACCACGATTTCTTCATCAACCGTATCCGGAAGGGCGAGACCGTACTGGATATCGGGTGCGGGCATGGAGCCGTTGCATGCGACGTGGCCAAGCGCGCGGACGCGCGGGTGACCGCGATCGATCTTTGCGACGCCAACATTCGCATCGCCCGCGATCGCCACGCCCATCCAGGCGTCACGTACATTCACGGCGACGCACTGTGTGACCTCCCACCGGAGCGTTTCGACGTGGTGCTCTTGTCGAATGTGTTGGAGCACATCGAATCGCGTGTGGAGTTCCTACGGCGCGTCGGCGCGTCGGCGGCCCCGAAGCGATGGCTCATACGCGTGCCGCTCTTCGAACGCGACTGGCGCGTGCCGCTCAAGAAAGAACTCGGGCTGGAGTGGCGGCTCGATGGAACCCACTTCACCGAATACACCAAGGAGAGTTTCGAGGAGGAAGTCGAGGCGGTCGGTCTCTCCATTACGCATGTGGAGTACCGGTGGGGAGAAATCTGGGCCGAGCTTGCGAGCGCGTCCACATGACGGATACGTCGCACACGCCCGTCGTCAGCGTCGTCCTGAGCGTCCACAATGGTGAGACGTTCCTAAGAGAGTCGGTTCAAAGCGTTCTAGTGCAGACGTTCCGGTCGCTCGAGCTCATCATCGTCGATGACGGCTCGACGGATGACACCGCGCGCATCCTTGAAGATTATGCCGGCCGTGATCCGCGCGTGTTGATCGTGACCAATCCGGCCAACATCGGGCTGACCAGGTCGCTCAATCGCGGGCTGTCGCGTGCGCGCGGGCGATACATTGCCCGTCACGACGCGGATGACGTGTCGCGTCCCGATCGCCTGACGAAACAGGTCGCGTTCCTCGAACAAAACCCCGACGCCGGTCTGCTGGGCTCCGCCTACGACGTGATCGACGCAAGCGGCGCCGTCATCGCCACGCACCAACATCCAACAGACGATGCAGGAATCCGCTGGCGGATGCTGTTTCACAATGCGTTCTGCCACACCTCCGTCATGTTCCGGTCAGACCGGCTGGGTCCGGGGGCGCCGGCGTACGACGAAACGCTCGCCTGCGCGCAGGACTATGGTCTCTGGGCTCGTCTGCTTACGCGAACCAAGGGCGCCAACCTTGCCAGTCCGCTCGTTGCGAGGCGTGTTCACGACGATTCCATCGCGGCCACACGCGCGGGCGAGCAACAAGCATTCGCCATGGCCATCGCCGCCCGGCAGCTATCCGCTCTCGCCCCCGACATCCCGCTCTCAATGGATGAGGTGGCGCTTCTGGGCGACTGGTACCATGTCCTCCCGAACCGGTTTGCCCCGGCCGATGTGCCCCTGGCGCGGAAGTTCGTACGACTCGCCTCGGCCTTCGAGAACGGATGCGAGCGGGACCGGGCTGAGCCTGTTCGCATCGGTCGGCGCGTCCGGTTGCGCGTGCAAGCGGCTCTGGAGGCATCCGTACCTACTCACGACCGCGATGCGCGGGTCGCCCGTGCAGCCCCCGCGTGCCGATTCACGGCTTGAACCAAGGCAAGGAAGATGGATACACGCGAACAATTTCCGGCCCGAAGCGACAATGAGCCGCGCCTCAGCCTTGTCGTGTGTACGTTCAACCGGGCTCGGCTGCTGGCGTCGGCCCTTGCCAGTCTCGAAGCCCAGACGGCGCCCGCTGGACAGTATGAAATCATCGTGATCGACAACAACTCCACCGACGACACCCAGGATGTCGTGGACGGCGCGGCTCGCTGCGCGGCCAACCTTCGCCTCGTCCGCGAGTCGCAACAAGGCCTCTCCCATGCCCGGAACCGCGGCTGGCGAGCCGCGCGGGCGCCGTACGTAGCCTATCTGGATGACGACGCGACCATGCCGCCCGGTTGGGTGAAGGCCGCGCTCGACGTCATCGACGATGTCGCGCCCGACGTCTTCGGTGGTCCGTATCACGCGTCCTACACGGATGGCAAACCCCGATGGTTCGACGATGCCTATGCGTCGCTGACCTTCGGAAACGAGCCTCGCGTGCTCGCTCGCGGGGAGTATCTCAGCGGCAGCAACATCGTCATCCGCCGTGACCTGCTCGCGCGACTCGGCGGGTTCGATACGACGCTGGGGATGCAGGGACGCGCGCTGGCCTACGGAGAGGAGCCCGACCTGATCAATCGCGTCCGCCAGGCCCTTCCCGGCGCCGCCGTTTACTACGATCCGGCCCTGTACATCCACCACCTGGTGCATCCGGACAAGATGACCCTGCGGTGGATGGCGCGGTATCAGTTCAGCGTGGGTCGGTCGGTGTACCACGTCTTCGGCGCATCACCGGGAAGCGCGGGGCGCGGTTGGGGATGGTGGTCGGCGGCTTCATCGGCCGTCGTTTCGCTGCTCACACAGTCGATGGACGCGCTGGTCCGGCGCGATCGACGGCGCTGGCCTTACATCCAGAACCAGTTGCGCGAGCGCGTACTCCCTCACCTGTGTACACTCGGGCGGCTATGCGAACAGCGCCGCTGCGCCGGGCGTTCGCGCGGCTTACCACGAATGCAACCCGAGCCGATGTAGTTAGCGCGTCGAAAGGTGCTGACCGCTTACGGCGCCTCGCTCTCACCGGGCGGGGCATGGTCAGCGGCGCTCACCGGCCAACCGGCCTCCGTGATGTGATAGCGCTTGCCAAAGAGTGAGACATCCGTGCCGGAAAGATGACCGACGATCCCAAGAAAGAGTGCAGCCAGCAAGCCGATCATGCCGAACCCGACGGCCAGCGGTCGCTTGCGGGGATGGCGCTCCTTGCCGCGGTCGAGGAACGGCCAGAACAACAAAAGGACGAACGGAACGGAGCAGGCAAAGATGCCGATCACCGCGCCGTAGGCACCTTTGAAATACTTGAGTAACTGGTAACTCGGAAGGAAGTACCACTCGGGCTTGATGTGCGGGGGTGTCAGTAGCGGGTCGGCTGGTTCGCCGATCTCCCAAGGTACCACCACCGACAGCGTGACCAGCACCGCCACCAAGAGAACGGCCACCACGCCTTCCTTGGCCACGTGAACGGGGAAGAACGGGATGCCGTGCTCCTGCGGGAGCGGCTTTTCCTCGTCCACGGGTTCCATCGTCGCCAGGTTGTTCAGCCGCATGAGCGTCAGATGGATGGCGACCAGGCCCGTCAGAACCCACGGCAGGATGATGACATGCACCACGAAGAATCGTGAGAGCGTTTCGCCCGTGACCGTGTCGCCGCCGCGCAGGAAGTACTGAAGCCAGACGCCGATCACCGGAACCTTGCTGGCGGACTCGGTCCCCACCGTCGTCGCCCAGAACGCAAGCTGATTCCACGGCAGTAGGTACCCGGTGAAACCAAAGATCACCGTGACAATGAAGATCAGAACGCCCGAGACCCACGTCAGCTCACGCGGCTTCTTGTAGGAACCCATGAAGTACGTACGAATCATGTGAAGGAGCAGCGCCACGATCATCAGCGTCGCGCCCCAGGCGTGAATCTGGCGAAACAGCCAACCGAAGTGTACGTCGGCCGTGATGAACTGGATGGATTTGTGGGCGGCCTCCGGCGTGGGGCGGTAGTAAATCAGCAGCAAGATGCCGGTCAGCGTCTGGCTGACGAACAGCAGCAACGAGAGGCTGCCGAAAATGTGCAGCCAACCCGTGTGTGGCGGCAGGCGCTTGTGAAGCTGCTTGTCGATGAACCGGCGCGCGGTTTCCGTGTCGAACCGGTCATCGAAGAACTTGTTGATCGCCCGGCCAAGACCCATCGGTTTCGATTCCTTTGCAGATCGCGCACGACCCGGTTGCGTTGAACTAGCCGGTTCTCACTGATCGCGTGCCACTCTTGCGAGACAATTCCCGAGCATCG
The DNA here is from genome assembly GCA_965371245.1 of uncultured bacterium. Lineage (GTDB taxonomy): Bacteria > Planctomycetota > Phycisphaerae > UBA1845 > UBA1845 > CBDUXT01. The sequence continues at coordinate 8,701 of CBDUXT010000115.1, forward strand.
CGCTTGGGAAATCTTCTTTCGAGCCGCGACCGTCGGGGAGCATGCCCAAGCCGGAGGCGCGGGCATGCGTCGGCTCACCAAGCACATGGCCGCGCTGCGCTTGGCCATGCCACCCAACGACTGGAGCCACCAAGAGTCGAACCACCCTTCCGGAAACGGCGCTAGCTCTGACTCGACGCGATGTAGATCTTCCCATCGAGGTCTTTCACCGCGTACACCGGCATTGGCGCCGGCGGCGGACCCGACACAACCTTCCCCGCCGCGTCGAACTTGGCCGCATGACACGGACAGACGAACACCTTCTGGCTTTGATCCCACCGGACGAGGCAGCCGAGGTGCGTGCAAACGGCCGAGAAGGCCTTGAATCCCGATCGTTGGCGCACGACGATCACCGCCTTGCCGCCGACCTGGAGCATCGCGCTTTGCCCCAATGCCATCGAAGCGGCGCCCTCCAGCTCGACGTTCTCTCCGCCCGAGCCCCGTGCCGCCGGCCAAAGATACATCAAGCCGGGGATGGTCATGGCTACGCCCGCCACGGCGGAACAGAGCGCCAACAGCAAATCGAGAAACCCGCGTCTTGTCGTGGGCTGGTTAGTGTTCATAAGCCGTTCCGTCCGCTTACGGGTTCGGGCAGGGGCTTGACGTAGACAGCCTTGAGCTGCTTGTACTTGGCGTAGCAAACGACCGCGAAGACGAGCGAAAACACCCAGATCGGCACGATGGCCGCATAGCGCATGTCGAGCCCGGCCTGCTGGTCGTCCAGCTCGTCGTTGATTTCCTTGCAGACGGCGTTCAGCTCGGCCACTTTGGCCGCCACTTTTTCGTTGTCCAGCGTGTGCTGTAGGGGAGCCAGTCCGATGAGGTGGGTCTTGGCGTCCTCGAAACGGAAACGCTGGGCGTCGAGCAGCAGCACGCCTTGCTCCATCTCGTCGAGTCGCTGGGCAGTCCTGACATAGTATCGCTCGGCATGGGCAATCTGGTCGATCAGGTCGAACAGCTTGGGCAGGCTCTCGTCGTCCTCCAGGTCCTCGTGGCACTCGGTGCAGGTTTCGATCGTCCGTTCGATGATCTGCTTTGGGTCGGGATGGATCGCCGCCGTGATCTGCTCGGGCGTTGGGTCGGGCTCGGAGGCCAGTAAGTGCGCATAGCGACGGATGAGCAGTCCCGTCGGCTTGGTGATTCGCTCGATCAGATGGAAGCTGCGCCCCTCGCCGCCGCCGTGGCATTGCACGCACCCTTTGTGCTCCTCTTGATCGGCGTGAATGCTTGTGGCGAAGTTCAGGGCGGCATGCTCGTGACACTGCCCGCACACGGCGACGACGGTCGAATAGCCCGGCGGAGCGGCCGAGTGGTTCCCGTGGCACGTCGCACACGTCGGGGCACCGGTGTCCTGTTGCTCGAACAGCAGCCGGCCATGGACGCTTTTGCGGTATTCGTCCACCACCGCGACCGGCAGGTCGTATTCGTCCATCAGCGCCGCGTTCGCGTGACATTCCCCGCATGTCCCCGGAACATTGAACGGGTGGGTCCGGCTGGCTGGTTCGGTGGCTGACAGCACCTCGTGGACGCCGTGGCAGTCCGTGCAAACGGCGACACGGTCATCACCCTTCTCGACCAGCGTGCGGCCATGGCCACTCGTACGATACCGGGCGAGCTGATCGGTGCGGAGCCCGTACGGGTTCATGCGGGTCACGTCGGCATGACACACTCCGCAGGTCTCGGGAATCTGCGAACGCGACGGTTTTCCCGTGTAGTCGGCCCCATGGTCGAACCGCGCCGAGGGCGTCTCCTCGGTGGCCGCCTGCCGGAAGCGCGCCAACGAATTCGGCGCGAGTGTGAAGGAATCGGCACCGCCGTGGCAGTCCTGGCAGCGCACGGTGGCCGAGTGGATCGACCGGGCGAACTCCATGGAGTCCGCAGTGTGGCACGTAGCGCACACGATGGGATCATCGTCGGCAAGGCACGTGGATGCGCCGAGCCCGATCGCCAGGAGCGACAGCATCAAGAAGGGCTGATTCAACGCGTGATTCATTTCGTGTGCCGGATCATTCCGTGAGCGTCGCTGTTCCTCAACCGCGCCGAGAGGGCACCATATCCGGACGATCAACCATGCCGACGAAGTAGCTTATCCGCCTTGTACGCCCAAACAAGGCGCCGCGATCGCAAGTTCCTTTCGGAGCGATGAAGCGTTCATCAACGCCGTTTGGCATCGGCTTCCGCCGGTCGAAACACCGGCTGGAACGCTGCGCCGTGTTTCCGACACAGAGCGCCGGATTCGAGAAGCGACGTAGCAACTGGCGTGCCATCTTCGAGACGGTCCAAGATGGTCCCTGACGCTCCGCCCGGCGCACATGGCCTCGCGTGTTCGGCATGCTGATTGCTAGCAGCTTGGTACTCGCGATGAGGCACTCGCCGCGCGGAAGCGGCTCCGCGGCGGCATGCATGTAGATTGATCCGGTACGGGTTTCGAGAAGGATGCCACCATGAAGGTTCGACCAGCGATAGGGTTGGCGGTTCTGACGATTGCTTCTGGGTTGACGGTCTGGCGAGGCGGACTCGTGTCGTCGGCACGGGCGGGAGGCGACGGTATCTCCGCCGTCGTGGCGGTGGTCGGTCTGCCTGCGACGGCGGACGACTACGAGTATGTCGGCTCAAGCAAGTGCAAGAAATGCCATGTCAAACAGCATCGAAGTTGGAAAAAGAGCAAGATGGCCAAGGCGCTGGATACGCTCAAACCCGGCAAAGCCGTCGAGGCCAAGAAGAAGCACAACCTCGATCCCCGGAAGGATTACACGCAGGACACCAGTTGCCTGGCGTGCCACACGACGGGCCACACCCATCCCGGCGGCTACGTGATTCCTGATCCGAGTGATAAGAAAGCGGTCAGGCGCGCCAAGAAACTTGCCGGTGTCGGCTGCGAATCCTGCCACGGCCCTGGCAGTGCCTACAACAAGGTTTTCGAGGAGATCTTCAAGTCGAAGCGCAAGTACAAGGTTGGGGAGCTCTACGCCGCCGGTCTTGTCAAGGTGGACGCCACGACTTGCACAAAGTGCCATAACCAGAACAGCCCGACCATCGACGCGAACGAGCCCTTCGATTTCGAGGCAAAAAAAACCGAAGATGCCCACGAGAACCATCCACTCAAACAGCGGGAGGGGTAGGGCATTCGGTTCGCCCGAGCCATGCTGCGCCGTGTTGGTGTGCTCCTAGTGTTCCGGCACGCACGAATCTAAGAGTGGCACTGCCAAGCGCCGGGTGGCATGGCCAAGCGAAGCGCGGCCATGTATAACGCGGCCCGGCCAAGAGGGTCTTTCCGAGCCGCGATGCTGAAGAACCGGTCGGCGAGAAACAGCATCGACTTTGTGCAACACCCGTTCGCATCCCGGCGCGGCAACGAATGCGAAGCGTCCGTTTTGTGCTGATGCGTTCGTCCCCGCTCGCGCGACGCCCATAAGTTTCGTTCCTTTCGTCCCAAAACCGCACTGAATCTCAAGGCGAGTGCGCTAGCCTCCGGCCCATCCCCGGGCGTTTCTCGGACTCCTGCCATGCGCTCCCGCCGAGCGTCCGCATTGGCGCGGCGATGCTCAACCCAAGTGCGCGAAGCTCCGATTCACGTCTGAAGCAATTTTCGTTTTCCTGTCTTGATCCGCGGACCTAACCGTTCGCGGATTCATCCGGGGTGAGGAGGGTTCCTTGATCAACCAGCGGCAAGATATGGACGAAACCGGATTGCGGACCCTGCGCGCGCATCTCCGTGCCGCAGGCGCCGCATGTACCGTAGGAATCGTCCTGGTTGCCGCCCTCGTATCGGGCGGATGCAAGCCATCGCAGAAGCCCGAGCCGGTGCCCCTACCTGTCTCGCACCCAACGGATGAACTTCTGTCCGACCAACCGTCGCCGGACGATGAGTGTCCGGACACCGCCTGCGAACCGGGCCTGGTCCAGCCTACGACGACTCAGTCACCGGACAACCCGCCTGGTCGCGCGCGACTGGCCTCTTTCCGGGCCGCGGCCGACTCCCCAACCGACAGCCCCAGCGCCGAGGCGATGGCAAGACTCGGACGGATGCACGTGCACGGCCAGGGCGCGGAACAAGACGACGCGACGGCGCTCCACTGGTTCCGCAAGGCCGCGGCCGCGGGCGACGCGTCCGCCCTCAGCCACCTTGGTTGGATGCACCGTGACGGGCGCGGCGTGCCGCGGGACTATCAACAGGCTGCGTCCTACTTCCTCCGGGCCGCAAAGGCGGGCGAAACCTACGCCATGTACAGCCTCGGTCTGTTGTACCGCGACGGACATGGTTTGGCCCAGGACGACCGGGAAGCCGTCAAGTGGTTTCGCCGAGCGGCGGGAGACGACGCGGAAGGAGCCACGCACCTCGGCTTGATGTACGCTTTGGGTCGCGGCGTACCCAGAGACGACGACCTGGCGCTTCTGCTGTTCCACGAGGCGGAGGCTGAAGGCGAGACCTACGCGATGAACAACATCGGCTGGATGTACCGCGACGGCCACGGCGTTGTGCAAGACTACGCCAAGGCGTTGCGTTGGTTCGGCAAGGCGGCGCTGGCCGGCAACACGTTGGCGATGACCAACCTCGGGTGGCTATACGAAAACGGCCACGGCGTGCCGCAAGACCACCAGCAAGCCATGGAGTGGTTCCGCCAAGCAGGCCAATGAGGCACGAACCTGGCGCGTCTTCACTTCTTGGGTGACATTGTTCTGAAGCAACCTCGCGCAGTGAACCCGACTTTGATCGGTTCGCAAGAAACAAGCCCTTCTCTCGCCCGGCTGGAGGGCTTCAAGGCGGAGGCGAACCACGTTGCGCGCCGGGGATCAGGATCCGTCTAGTCGCGGTTCTTGCTAACGATTGGCGGAAGCGGACCGAGGTGGAAGTTCTCGATCTGAACCAACTTGTCCTTGAACTTCGTGTATCCATCAGACCAATGCCACGACTCATCGACGTGTTCCCCATGCTCATCAATAACCCAGCCCGCGACGATTGTGTTGTTGCCCGCCGGATGTCGGTAGTAGCAACTGATGTTGCAATGCGCTCCATCTTGAAAGCGTCGCTCCGGAGTCCGTAGCTTCACGGTCGCCAACGTATCGGAAGAGCTCCCGGGAAGCAGACACTTGTACCAGGCCGGCTCGATGCAGTCCACGGCATCGTCGGTACAGATGTACTTTGAGTGGACGCCGCCAAGCTCGGGGTGAATCGCCCACACGACGTGCGGATAGAAGGCGTTGACTTCGGGATGGCCGCGTTGCCTCCACTGGACGATTGCATTCGTGCCTGCGAAGACGAGTAGCTCAGGGTCTGCCATCCAGAAGGACTCAACAGCATCTCCGTCATGCCACACTTGGTAGAGCAGCTCACCGTTCAGGGAGTAGATATGAATCACGCGACGAGACCAGTAGTGATTGTAGACAACGACGATCTCGTCGCCATCGCGCTCGGGGAAGATGTCCAACGCTGTCATTGCCTGAACGCCAAATTCTTCGGCGGACAGGTTCCGGGTACGATCGGAAGGTAGATGACTGGTTTCTACAGCTCCGCACCAATCGGGCTCCTCATGGACCCCTTCCGTCACGTCATACGCACAAACCTGGCCCCGATGTTTTCCTTCTCCGCCAACATCGTACCCTATCACCGCGACTCGCCGGTCCCCATTCGGGGATGGATCATCCAGGAATAAGGCGCCGGTGATCGATCCGCCAGGATAGGCCTTCCATCGATGAAGCCGATGTTCATCGGCCGCCAACAGCCACGCCTCGCGCGAGCCGAAAAGGAGTTGTACCTCTGCCGGCGTCGCGTGCGGGCGGATGCTTGTGAAATAGACCGTGGACAGGATTGTTGCCGCAATCATCAGCGACCCCAGCGCCGATGATGCCATCGGGTGCCGAGCCACCCACCGCAGATAGCGTGTCCACACGGTCGGTGGCGCGGCCTCGATCGGTTCACGACTGAGATAATGCTCGATGTCACGTCCCAGATCGCTGGCCGACTGGTATCGCGCGTTACGATCCTTCTCCAGTGCCTTGAGCACGATGGTTTCGAGGTTGCCCTTCACATTCCGGTCGAGGGTGCTCGGTCGGTCCGGCGGCTGTTCACAGATCACCCGTGCGGCCGAGTGCATCGCTCGTTGGGTCACGTCGTACGGGAGCCGCCCCGTCAGCAGTTCATAGAGCACGACGCCGAGGCTGTAGACATCACTTCGCGTGTCGATGCCAAGTGGGTCGGCCTCGCACTGCTCGGGGCTCATGTATTGGAGCGTACCGATGAGTTGGCCCACGTCGGTATGCATCGTCGTGACGGCCAAGTCCGAGTCGGTGCAGCGGGCCACGCCAAAATCGATGATCTTCACGCTGCCCGAAGTATCAACGAGAATGTTCGACGGCTTGAGGTCACGGTGGATGACGCCCTTCTGGTGGCCGTGTTGTACGGCTTCGCATACTTGCTGAAATAGGCGCAGGCGTTCACGTGTATCAGCGCCCCTCTCGTGTGTGTAGTTCGTGATCGGCTGCGCATCCGGGATCAGCTCCATCGCAAAAAACGGGACGGATCGACCGTCGGCCTTGTGCGTCCCAGCTTCGTAGACCTGGGCGATTCCGGGATGGCGCAGCCGGGCAAGGATTTGCGACTCATGGTCGAACCGCCGCAGCATCGACGGGCTGGCGAGACCTTCCCGAAGCACCTTCAGCGCCACCGTACGTTTGGGTTGCTCCTGCTCGGCCAGATAAACGGTGCCCATTCCGCCCAACGCAAGAAGGCCGGTGATACGGAATTGTGAGACGCGCTGCCCGATTAACGGATCCAAAGTCTTCTCCCCGCCGCCTTCTTCGGCGCTGGGATCGAGCTCTGGCAACTTCATGAAGTCTCCCGGCGCCCTCTCGTCACCGTCCAAAAGCAACACGACATCGTCTCTGAGTCTTGAGTCGTCACCGCAGGCTTGCAACAAGAACGAGTCACGATGCTCTGGAAGATGCTCGCGCGCCTCTTCGAAAAGCCTCTCGACTCGCTTCCATCGATCTGAGGTCATGGCGCAGACTCTCGCGTGCGGCGCGGCTACCGACTAGGCTTCCTGATCGCGTTCCGACACTCGAGATATCACCAAATCTTGTGGATGAGGATTTTTCAAGCGGCGTTTTTTCTTA
>CBDUXT010000116.1:0-15802 GCA_965371245.1 uncultured bacterium
AAGGATACGCCGCTTTTTTATCCCGTCACGATCCACAACTTTCGGTTATATCTCTGCCACCCGTGATGCCCATGTAGTGTCAACGCAGAATAATCATGGTGGACAGTCAGCGATTTCGTGACAGTTCCAACGAAGTCCGGCACGATGTGGGCGTGCCTCGTGTCACGAGAAGCCTGCCTGCCGGGCTCCCACGCCGCGTCAGCCGAGCGCGGGAACAATCACGAACCGAGCGCTACTTCCGGTTTGTATGTTTCGTCAGAGCATCAAGCAACAGGGCGGCCACGTCGTCCGTGGGGTCGGACTGGGTGATCGGTGCGAGGTGGACAAGGGCGCGGCCCGTATCGCCTGTTGCGAAGTATAGGTAGCTGAGCAGGAGTTGCTCGCTTCGCCGGGCGCGATTGGCGGCCGCATACGCCGCCAGCCCGCTCAGGTGCGCGTCCCACAGGCTTACGTCACCGTAGAAGGCACGAACGTCGGGCGGGTACTCCAACAGCGTGCTCGTTGTCAAAAGCGCGCGACGCAGCGCCGTGGCGGCCACTTCGTAGTCGCCCAGCGCGAAGTTGGCCATAGCATAGAGCAGCTTGGGGTGACCGTCGCGCTCGTCGGCCAGCATCGCCCGGGCAAAGAAGCTTCGGGCTTCATCGAAACGCCCCTCGGCGAAAGCGGTACTGCCCTGGCCGACGAGTGACTGATCCTGTACTCCGGGGAGCGTGGGATACGGCCCGAGGGGCTCGGTCCGCGACGCCGCGCTCTGTGCCGCGGCCGCGCCATCCACCGAGTCATCGTAGCTCTCTACCGGGGCGTCGGCGTAGTACCCGTCATCGTAATAATAGTCATCCGCGGCATAGGAGCGATAGATGTACGGCCGCTCATAGTAAAGCGATCGATAGCTGTACCCGTAGAAAGGTTCGTAGTACGGATACGAATAGTAGATCGGCCGGTAGTGGTTGTAGTAGTACGCGTAGGGGTAATGGTGATACGCATAGGGGTAGAAGTGGTGGCCGTCGTAGTTCCCGTGATGATCCCCGTTCAGGTCAACATGGAAGAGGCCACCGCGAGAGTCGATCCCCCCGTGATCACTACCCAGGTGAATGAACCCGGCCCATCCATTGCCGACGTGCCCGAGCGTCAATCCGAAGGAAGCGTTCCGTGTGCCGTTCGATTGAAGCGTACCGCCGATGCGCGCGGCACCCGGTCGGATCATCGACGTTCGACTCTTGATAGCGCCTACCGCGGAACCCGCAGCGCGGCGCGGAGACGTCCTTGAGATGCCCGGCCGAGTTGCCGTGGCCGTCCCTCCAGCCGAACGGGCGAGACGACGGTTGTCCAGTGATCGGTTCGTCTTGCGCGGTGACGTGGCGGTGGACCGGGTCGCGCCGGAGGTCGCGGGCGCCGACCGCGGTCGAGGTCGCGAGGCTGTGGCCGAACTGTTGAAGCGCGGTCTCGTGGTGCTCGAAGCGGGCGACTTCAAGGGACGGTATGAGCGCGATGCGGTCGATTGCCTGCTCGAAGAACGAAACGGAGTGTTGGACGCGCGTGGCGCCGCCGCGCTTCGGGACCTTGATGAGCGGATGGGCCCGCGCGAAGCGGTTCGGGAGCGGCTCGCGGGACGTCGTGTGGCCGTCGCGCGTCGCGATGACGTGCGACTGGGGGTGCTGCGTCTCGCGGAACTTCGCGAGGTGGACCGCGATCGCCGCGCGGAGGACGTGGAGCGAGTGCTCCGCCGGGCTGATGAGCGGCTGGAACCCGCGCGAGCCTTGGAAGTGGCCCTGCCGGCTGTGGCCCGTCGGGCGCCCCGGCGGCCCTGCCCCTCGGCGGTTGTCGCCGCGAGTGTCCCCCCGATGGCCAGCACCATGGCAAGTGCGATCCCGTTGCGAACACGTCTTGCGGCCTTCATCGCAGTTCTCCTTCGCCAGTGGAACCCGTATCATCCTGCACAAAGAACCCTATCGTCAATTATATCACCGTGTTAAACAATACTCCCAAACCCGAGAGGATGCAAGCGAAAACACAACTGATGACGATTCAGAGCGGTACATCGGCAACAATTCCGTCGAGACTTGCAATCGTGTAGTCTGGACGGCAAGTTCCGATATCGTGGATACGGCTGGCGCGTCGAACCCAGACCGAAGTGATCCCGATCGCCCGAGCACCGCCGATATCGCTGTGAAGTGAGTCGCCAATGTGCAGCGCGCGATCCGGCGTCGTTCCAAGAGCCTCCAAGGCCCGATGGAAGATGCCGGGGTCCGGCTTATAGCATCGTGCATCCTCTGACGTGACCACGGCGTCGAAGCGCAACCCGTGCTTTTGGATCGCCTGTAGAAGCGGTTGCGTATCCGCGTTCGAGACGCAGCACACGGGGCGATCCACCTGCCGAAGGAACGCCAAGCCGTCGGCGTAGGCCGGTGGATTCGCCCAGTATTCCTCCAGGATCGCCACAAAGGGCTTGGGGTCGGCGCGGCAGCCGAACGTTTGGAGCGTCTCGTCGAGACTCTGAATCTCAATCTCGTGGAGCGTTCGGAAGGCGTCGTGGTTGCTGCGGTCGATCAGACCGAAGAAGCGTTTGCCCCACGCTACGGCAAACTCGGCGGCGCCGATGGGCAGGCCAAGCACCTCAACCACGTGAACACACGCGGCCTCAACGGCTTCGCGATCTCCGGCCGATATGGTTCCGTAGAAGTCGATCAGAATCGCGTCGTAGCGCCGTGCCCCGCTTGGCCTAACAGTCGAATGTGCTTGCGTGCCCATAGCAACCCCTTCCACAAGTGTAGCACGGGCTTCCAGCCCCTGTTTGCAACGGCTGGAAGCCGGTGTCACACCGAGTTCAGATGTTCTTCAACAGGCCTGTAAGGCAAGTCCGCAGGCCGTAACACGGCGCAACGACGAAGCAGCCGGCCCATTGAAACCACGCCAGTATAGATGTGCGCCGGATCGCGTCCACCGGCGGGTCGTTGGCGAAGACCACCGGGTCGAGGCGATTGATTTTCCGAGGTCGCACCCCTACAAGATGCAGCAGGAAGAGTTGTCGGTAATCAGTTTTCAGTCCTCAGAGGACAGCGGTCCACCGCCAACTGAAAACTGACCACTGATAACTGACTACTGACAACTAACAACGGAGCACGATCTTGGCCATCGCCTACAACAAGAGAACGCATCGCTGCGGCGCCCTCCGAGGTTCGCACATCGGCGAGCAGGTCTGCCTGGCAGGCTGGGTAAACAGCCGCCGCGATCACGGCGGTCTGACGTTTGTCGATCTCCGCGATCACACGGGCCTGGTTCAGCTTCGCTTCAACCCGGATCACGACGCCAAGGCCCACGAGTTGGCCAAGGCGTTACACAACGAGGACGTGGTGGTCATTGAGGGCAAGGTGGTCGGCCGCGGCGATTGGGTCAACCCGAAGCTCCCCACGGGTGACATCGAGGTGGAGGTGGCGGGCCTCGAGATACTCAGCCGCGCCGATCCCCTCCCCTTCCAGATCAACGATGACTTTGAAGCCGGCGAGGAGATGTGCCTCCGCTACCGGTTCCTCCACCTGCGGCGCCCGGAGATGCAGGAGATCTTTCGGATGCGCCACAGAATTGGCCGGGCGATCCGGGAATACTTTCACGCGCAGAACTTCGTAGAGATCGAGACACCCTTCCTGACCAAATCGACGCCGGAGGGCGCGCGGGACTACCTGGTTCCGTCGCGGCTCAAGCCCGGCGCGTTCTACGCGCTGCCCCAGTCGCCGCAGATATTCAAACAACTCTTCATGATCGCGGGCTTCGATCGATACGCGCAGATCGTCCGCTGTTTCCGGGACGAGGATCTTCGGGCCGATCGCCAACCCGAGTTCACTCAGATCGACATGGAGATGGCTTTCGTACAACAGGACGATGTGATGTCGATCGTCGAGGGCTGCGTGCAGCGCATCTTCAAGGACGGCCTGGGGATTGACGTGCCCGTGCCGTTTCCGCGGCTGAGCGAGCGCGAGGCCATGGAGCGATTCGGCATCGATCGACCCGACACGCGCTTCGGGTTGGAGTTGCAGGATGTCACGGAACTGGTTCGAGAGACCGATTTCCGCGTTTTCCGTGAGGCGATCGATGCGGGTGGGATCGTCAAATGCCTGGTGGCCAAGGGTGCGGACTCGCTGACCCGAAAGATCCTGGACGGCATGACCGAGGAGGTCAAGGGGATCGGAGGCGCGGGTCTGCCTTACGTCAAGGTGACAGAGGGTGACAACGGCTTGGCGCTTACGACGGGGGTGGCCAAGTTCGTGCAGCCCATATGCGCGGCGCTTTGTGAACGTGTGGGCGCCGAGTCGGGCGACGTCATCTTCTTCATGCCGGGCAGCTTCGCCGAGGTCTCCAAGTACCTTCATTGCGTACGCACGCGGCTCGCCGAGATTCTCGATCTCATCCCCGACGACCGGTGGGACTTGCTCTGGGTGGTGGACTTCCCGCTGGTGGTGTGGGACGAGGAGGAACAGCGTTGGTTCAGCACGCATCATCCCTTCTCCGCCCCGAACGACGAAGACCTTGGCCTACTGGAGACCGATCCCGGCAAGGTTCGAGCCAAGGCGTACGACCTGGTGCTCAACGGCACGGAGATGGCCGGCGGCAGCATCCGAATCCATCAGCGCGATGTTCAGCAGAAGATTTTCTCACTACTTGGGATCTCGCCGGAAGAAGCGAATGAGAAGTTCGAGTTTCTTCTGGAGGGGCTGCGGTACGGTGCCCCGCCGCATGGCGGAATCGCTTTCGGTTTCGATCGCTGGGTGATGATGCTTTCGAAGAGTGAAAGCCTCCGCGAGGTCGTCGCCTTCCCCAAGACGCAACGCGCGATCTGCCCGCTGACCAACGCACCGGGATCGGTCGCCAAGGAGCAGCTAGACGAGCTGTCGCTGACGGTGAAGCTGCCGCCGAAGAGCTAGTGCCGTTTCCAGAAAGGTTGCTCGACTGTTCGCGACCCCGCGTGGTGGGTATGGCCAAGCGCAGCGCGGCCATGTGCTGGGTGGGCCGACGCATGCCCGCGCCTTCGGCTTGGGCATGGCACCCGAAGGATTTACCGCGCTTCGTTAGTCAACGAGCGGCGAGAGTCCGCGCGGACTGAAGCCCACGGCTCGGAACGAGAGAAAGAGAAATGCTCTTGCGGGCCGCGGGGGAGAGAGTCGATCTGATGACCAAGCAAAGTGTGACCCTGGCCGCGGTGATGCCGGGGCCGACCAGCGGAAGCCATGTCGGAGCCCCGTGCGAGCTGCGTGAGGTTCCGCTGCCTGAACTCGAGCCCGACTCCGCGCTGCTCCGCGTCGAGCTGAGCGAGGTGTGCGGCACCGACGTCCACCTGCGTGACGGGCGGCTGGCGGACGTCCCCTACCCCATCATCCCAGGCCACGTTTCCGTCGGAGTGCTTGAAAACATTCGCGGTACGATGCGCGACGTCGATGGCCGCCCCTTTCATGAAGGCGATCGCGTGACGTTCCTTGACGTCCATCGCACGTGCCATCGGTGCTGGTATTGCTTGGTGGGAAAGGCTTCGACGCGCTGCCCCGACCGCAAGGTCTATGGCATCACCTACGGTCTGGCCGATGGATTGACCGGCGGGTGGGCTCAACACATCTTCCTCAAGCCCGGCGTCCACTGCATCGGGCTCGACGGCGTTTCGAGCGAGCTGTACATGGCCGGCGGGTGCTCGTTGCCGACGTCGCTGCACGCCGTGGAACGAGCCGACATCATGTTCGGCGACACGGTGCTCGTGCTTGGGTCTGGACCCGTCGGACTGTCGGCCATCGCGTTCTCGGTGCTTCGCGGCGCCGGTCGCGTGCTGTGCATCGGTGCGCCGTCCGATCGACTGGACAGCGCTCGGCGGATGGGCGCGGCGGACACCCTGAACTTCGAGCAGCATGATGAGACTGCGCGGCGCGCGTGGGTTGCCGAGCGAACCGGCGGGCGCGGCGCGGACGTAACCATCGAGTGTACCGGCGCACCGGCGGCCGTCGCGCAGGCCATGCGGTTCACGCGCGACGCCGGACGCGTCGTCGTCGTCGGGCAGTACACCGACCACGGGGACGTCACGTTCAATCCCCACCTGGACCTTAACAAGAAGCACCTCGATGTTCGTGGCTGTTGGGGCAGCGACTACTCCCATTTTCACCGGGCCATCGCCCTGTTGCGCACCCCGCAGGGAGCTGCACTGTGGTCGCGCCTCAAGCTCGATCGCTACACGCTCTCGCAGGCCGACGCCGCGCTCGCCGCCGTCGAAAGCGGCTCGACCGCCAAGGCGTTGATGGTCCCCTCTTCATGAACCGCGTCACCTTCTTTACGAAACCGGATTGCTCTTTGTGCAACGCGGCGCTCTACGTCATCGAACGCGTTCGCCGGACGGACCCGTTCGAGCTCGAAACGGTGGACATATCCGCACCTGGTCAGCAAGCATGGTTCGACGCCTACAGCAACGACATCCCCGTTGTTCATCTGAACGGTCGCGAGGTTTTCCGCCACCGCGTCGAGGAGCGACGCCTGCGAGAGCTTCTGCGAGCGGGCAGCCAATGAACCGCTGACGCCCGAGCACGCCGTCCACCGCTTGCCCTACCTCCGAGCCGCTGCCTTGGGCGCGCCGGCGGCAGTGCGCCTCTTCTGCACCTGGAAACCCACCGTAACGGACCCTAATGGCGTCTTCGCCCCCGAAGTGGCTCTATTGGGCTCCCTGGTGGGTGAGGGAGAGGCGAAGGCAAACGTTAAATGGGTTGAATGTCGGAGCGGATTCTGGTACGGTGCTCTTGCGGTTCCAGGGCTAGGGACGTTTCGAGCAATCTCGACAATGAGGAGGGTACCATGGCCGTGCGACGTTCTTCCACACTACTGTTCTTCACTTTCACTTTGCTGCTTTCATCGCAAGTTCTGACGGCCCAGGTTCCGGATCGTGAGGCACCCGTCGGAGTGCCGAAGGAGCGGCACGTCCGCACCGATGCCCCGGAACAGCCGCGTGACGCGGCCGGTGCTGGGGGAATCCAAGCCTGCTGCCGGAAGGGTGGCGTGTGCAGCATGCGCGATCCATCGGATTGCTTTTACCTATCGCGAGGGCCAGGATCCACGTGCAGTCAGGATGCGGGACCGAACGGCGTGGACAATACCTGTGCGGACCTACCGCGAATGTCGCTCCTGCCGGTCGGAACAGGCCCTTTCCATGTGCTTGCACCCGGGGCTAGCATCGACGGCAGCGAGATCACGTTGGTCACGGACGGGGTCACTACGCAAACCGTCTTCCTCGAAGTCCGCATCGGAGACTGGGACCCGGATGACGTTGGCATCATGCAGACGGTATATGAGGCCGACATCGACGTTTCGGGTTTTAGAACCGGCGCAGCCGGGATGCTCGGCTCCCCGGTCGTACCCTGCGACGACGATCGGGACTGTCTAGAGGCATTCGGCGGCGTCTGCGAGCTTGGAGGCAGTGCGTGTGTCGCGAGCGGAATCGATGGTGGGTGCCCCTTTCCTTCATTCAACCGCTGTGGCGGATCACGGTGCAGCGTCTTTTCTGACAAGGGCCCGACTTGGTCGCCAGTCTTTATTCAACGCGGTCGGAACGACTTCGTGTCTGCTGGCGCGCCAGGGCTCTCACTGATTCTGGACCCCAGATTACTCAGACTCATCGCCGTCTCTGGTGGAGTCGATGATCCCGATCTGTTTCCAGCGGAGGGTCTGTATGCTGGGACGCTGGTGCTGGACGTCGGGCCCAACGTTCGCGGCACGTTCACCGTCGGATTACTTGACAATGCGTTTCAACCAATCTTTCTCCACCAGAACGGCCTCGTGCCACTTCTCGCGCATGTTCCAGCGAAGATAACGGTCGTTCTCGGAGGCGCGTGTTGCGATGACTTGGCGGGCACCTGCTCGGCCCGAACGGAGGCTGACTGTACGGGGAGCGGACTCCGCTATGGAGGCGATGGCACCGATTGTGCTTCGCTCACACCGGCCTGCGTGGTGCGCATCGGGGCGTGCTGTGATGGCATTACCGAAAGCTGCTCGGTCACGACGGAGGCGGAATGTCTGCTGCGAGGTTTCAGGTTCGGCGGCGATGGCTCGGACTGCACGTCCATCAGGCCGGTATGCGGGGTTCCGACCGTGACCGGCTGGGGCCTGGCCGTCCGTGCGCTTTCTTTGCTTACGCTCTCGAAGCTGCGTTTTCGGGAGAGCCGGAACCTGCAACGCGAAGCATGACGCTGCTCGCGACGAGATGAATAGATCAGTCGTCGCTTCGCCCGTTGTTCTCGAAGTCGGCGATCTTGTCCAGGCGACGCTGGTGCCGGCCGCCTTCGTATTCGGTGCGTAGCCATACGTCCACGACGCGCCGTATGAGTTCTTCGCCCACAAGGTCGGCAGGCAGGCAGAGGACGTTCGCGTCGTTGTGCCGCCGGGACATCTCGGCGGTCAGCTCATCCTGGCAGAGCGCGGCGCGGATTCCGTGGACCTTGTTGGCCGCAATCGACATGCCGATGCCCGTTCCGCAGAGAAAGATGCCCCGGTCAGAGTTCCCGGCGGCCACCGCCTGGGCGCCCACCAGCGCGGTGTCGGGGTAGTCACAGCTCTCCGGGCCGTCACAGCCGAAGTCGTGAACGTCGTGCCCCGCCGCGGCGAGATACGCCTTGAGCTGTTCCTTGGCGGGGAACCCACGGTGATCGCTGGAAAGGGCAACCTTCATACGTTTACCTCCTGTAAGCGCTTGCGAAGGCCTTGCTCGACTAGCCGGGCACATTCGTCGTACTCGTCCACGGTGCCGCCGATCGGGTCGTCGATATCGTTCCCGTCGAGCAGCAACTCGACGCGCGGCGCTGCGGACGGGGTCGTCCGAAGCACGTCGTCGAGGTGCCGGCGCGTCATGGTATACACATGGTCGGCCTGGGCAACCATGTCGGTCGTCAGCAGGGTCGATGCATGCGCGGAAAGATCATACCCGCGACGAGCCATCGTCTCGACTGCCTGCAGGGATACGCCGCCAAAACCGCCGACGATGCCCGCGGAAGACACCTGGATGCCACGCGCGGGCAGCCCCGCGACGTCGATCCCCAGTCGCTCGGCGAGCAAGATCTTCGCCAGTGCCTCGGCCATGGGGCTGCGACAGGTGTTGCCGGTGCATACCAGCAACACGCGCAGGATGGCGAGCCGTTCAACGATGCCCGCGTCCAAGACCCCTTCGCGAAGCACATCATACGATGACTCCGAGACCCGCACAATCGTCGAGGGCTTGCCGTAACGGGTGGCCCCACCGTCCAGGAGCAGATCGATTTGACCACTCAGCCCGCTCAAGGCGTCCTCCGCGGTCGTCGCAGCCGTCAAACCGGCCCGATTGGCACTGGCGGCAATGACGGGGGCATGAGTGCCGGTCAGGACGGCGCGCGCGATCACATCATCCGGGCAACGGAGACCGACCGTGTTGTCGCGGAACAGAGCATCGGCCGCCGCCTGGGGTAGGCCCTTCATCGCCGAGGCGGCCAGCGGGTCATCGACCGGTAGGATCAACGTAAGCGGTCCAGGCCAGGCCTTGCGGATGAAGCGTCTGGCAAGCCCGGGCATGGCTGGGGCGAACCGGTCTGCGTGTTCAGGTAACCCTACGTGGACTGTGAAGGCCTGCCCACTCTCGCGCGACTTGAGCGTTCGCAGCCGAGCGACGGCGTCGGTGCTGTCCGCGCGGGCCGCGACGGCGTATACGGTCTCCGTGGGGAAGGAAAGAAGCCCACCGTCTTCCAGAACCCGAACAGCACCTGCGATCGCGTTGCGGTACGCGTCGTGTTTGGAGGCGGCGGATTCGGAGACCGACCCCGGCCGGTTGGAAGCTTCCTGGGGTGGTCCCACGGCACCTCCGGGCCGTTCAAGCTGAATCACCTCCGTTTCCATCGCAGTCCCTGAGAAGGCACAGTAGATACGAGACGTACCCCGTCAAGAGAGCGTGATCGGGGTATTCCCCTTGAACCCTCTCGGGAACCGCGCTGGTGCTCCGTCACGCGTAGGTTGACAGGTTCGGCCGACGCGAGCCGCGCGCATGGGTAAGCTGTCGTCCGCGGTAAAACCGACGTTCCTGTATCCGCTCCCCGACGGTTGGGCTCGGTAGGCACATCGACTGAGATGTGAGGCGGAGCCGGCAACCCGGTGAACAAGTGCGGCACGGCTTCCGGACCGTGTTTGCACCGGATGGAAATCGGTGCCACATGAGTTCAGGCGTTCTTCAACGGGCTGTCAGCGCTTCAGCGTGTCGGGGTCTCGCAGTGGCAGGCGCGTCACTTTGCCAAAGGCGTTGAACCGCAGGTCCGTTGCCTTGTCGTGCCCTCCCGCCAGGATGGCGCCGGCATCACCCACCGCAAGGATCACGAGTTGGTCGCGATGCAAATACTTCATGGCCGCGCGCTGGACATCCGCTGGCGTAACCTTCTTGAGATTGCGCACGTAGGATTGCCAGTACGCCGGATCGCGCCCGGTATACTCGTCCGAAACATAGGTTCCCAGAAGCGCCATTTTCGTCGGGAACCGTTGCGGGAAGCTCTCGGCATAGTAGGCAACCGTCGCATCGACGTCCGCCTGAGACACGAGCTCGTTGCGGAGTCGTCCGAGTTCCTCAAGGACGATCTTGGTGGCATAGGCACAGGAGTTGCTCTTGCTTTGCAGGTAGCACTGGAAGCTGGAAGGGTAGTAAACGCCCTGACCGAAGCGGCTGCCGCAGTTGTACGCCAACCCCTCGTCGGAACGAATCCGCGCGACCAAACGCGAGCGGAACCCCGAGGCGCCCAGAATCCCGTTCATCACGGTGATGGCGAACTCGTCCGGCGAGCCGCGTTCGACGGATTTGTGGCCGATCGCAACCCGCCCCTGGTTCACGCCCTCTTTGTGGATCAGATAGACGCCCGGCGTGGGCGTATGCCGGGGTTTGTCGAAGGTGGTGGGTCCGGTCTCGCCCACCAACCAACCGGCGAACGCCTTCTCGAGTTTCGCCAGCATGGTCTTGCGATCGAAATCCCCGGAGACGGCCACGATCATGTTCCCCGGGTGTATGTAGCGCCGGTGAAACGCAAAGAGATCGTCGCGGGAGATGGACGCGATGGACGCGCTCGTTGGGTATCGATTACTGAAGTGCCCCTCGCCGTCCATCAGAAAACCCCACTCGATACCAGAGATCGAAGCGGTGGAGTCGTTGCGCCGTTTCAAGTTCTGGATTCTCCGGTCCTTGGCTTTCTGGAGGCGCTTGGCGTCAAACCTGGGATAGCGCAGCATCTCGATGAACAGGGCGAGCCCCGCGTCGGTATCCTTGGACAACAAGGACAAGCCGGCCCGCCCGCGTGTCTCACCGATGTTCGTGGTCATGGAGGCCGCCAGGAACGCGACGCGCTCGTCCAATTCCTCCGGGCTAATCCCCTTGGTGCCGCCGTCCCGGATCGCCTGTCCGACCAGCGCCGCCAGGCCAGCCTTGTCGGGCGGCTCAACGGCCGATCCCGTGCGCAGCGTAATGTTCATGTCAAAGGTTGGGAGCAGCCGGTCCTCGGCGATGTAGACCACCATCCCGTTCGAGAGCACCTCGCGAAACTGCGACGCTTCGGGCACCTGGAAGTCGAGCGGTGGATACGCGAGGTCATTGGGATGAGCGGGCAACGGTGGTTGGGCGCCCGCCATGCCGGTCGTTCCCGCGATCAGTGCGACCATCATCGTTCGTTTCGTAAGGGCTAGCATCTCAGTCGGACTCCTTCCGGTTCGTCTTCAGCTCACTCAGCCGCGCCTTCATTCGCTTGAGCATGAACGCCAACGGTGCCTTCTGCTCCTCCGGCATGAGGTCGGAGGCGATCCCTTGGCTTAACTGCGCGATCGTCGTCTCGAGCTGTTGGGGGTCGGTCATTCGGTCGATGCGCTCCGCCATGGCCTTGAACTGTGACTTACGCTCCTCGGGCAATTCGGCAAGAATCGCCGCCAGTTCGGGATCGTCGCTGGTCGCGCCGCCCTTTGTACGGAAGACGGCGACCGACCGGGTTTCGTGATCGAAGTACTTGTTCACGACGCGGCGAACCTCATCGGCCGTCACTTGCAGCATCAAACGAGGCGACTCGTTGATGTAGGTCCAGTCGTAGAACGTGTCGTACAACCCAAGCTGGAACATCAGCCCGAAGTTGCTGCGCAATTGGCGAACCGAGCCGGCCAGAACCTGGTTCTTGACCTTCTGTAACTCTCGCTCGGCGATGTCGCCTTCGCGCAACTTGTCCACTTCCTCCATGAGCATTCGCTCAACGTCCGCGGGTGTGTGCCCGTCCTTGACCGTCGCGGCCAGCTCGAAGAAGCCGGCATACTTGCGAGACTGGTGCCTTCCCGAGGGCTGACCGATGCTCGCGTCTTCGGTGGTAACGAGGCGCTTGTAGAGCCGCCCGGTCTTGCCCGAGAGCAACCCACTCAACACGTCCAGGGCGGGCTCGTCCGTGTGACCGATCGCCACCGTGTGATAGCGGATTCGTACGCTCGAGTTGGCCTCGACGTCGGCGACGAGCGTGCGGTGGGCGATGGGCTTGGGTTCTTCGGTCAGCACCGGGGGCGGCTCATGCTCGCCGCGTGGGGTTGGCCCGAAGTATCGCTTGGCCATCGAGATGACCGCGTCGGCGTCGAAGTCGCCCACGAGTACCACGCGTGCGTTGTTCGGCGCGTAGTAGATTTTGTAGAAATCACGAACGTCGTCCCGCGTGATGGACTCGACCTCGGAGGCCCAGCCGAGCACGGGGACGCCGTACGGGTGAGACTGCCAGAAGAGCGCTTCGAAGGCCTCGTTGTACTTGCCCGTGGGCGTGCTTTCCACGCGCAGGCGGCGCTCCTCCCGAACGTTGAACCGCTCGACATAGAACTCGCGCATGATCCCACCGGCCATCCGGTCCGCCTCGATCCAGAAGAACAGCTCGAGCTTGTTCGCCGGCAACTGAACGAAGTACATCGTTACGTCCGAGGTCGTGCCGGCGTTCAGCCCGGCGCCGCCGTTGGTCGTGTAGAGGTTGAACACCTCGTTGTTGATGATAAAGGCCCGCTCCGCCTCGACGAGTTCATCGTACTGCTTTTTCGACGACCGATAGGCGGCCGTCCATTGCCCGGGGTCCAGCACGTCATCGATCTTCCCATGACGTTTCATGACCCGCATCTTGTTCATCTCGACGGTCATCTCGGAACGGAGCGCGTCCTGCTGTTCGATGTATGGGCGCTCCGCCTGGTAGTTCGTCGTGCCAAGAATGCGCGTACCCTTGAACAGCATGTGTTCGAACAGATGCGCGATGCCGCTCTTGCCGGCCGGGTCGTTCACCGCACCCACGTCGTAGAACACCCCGCATGAGACGGTGGGCTGTTCGTGCCGCTCGACAAGGAGCAGGATCAGCCCGTTGTCCAGGACCACCTCACGCGGTTGTACGCCTGCGGTGAGTTCCGGCTCGGCGCACGCCGCCCTGGCCGCCGACATGACCAGCACCCAAGTGAGGCACGCAGCCGAAATTGTCATCGGGAAGGCAAGTCGCCCTGCCCCCAAACGCCGGCGAGTTCCGTTCTTCGCTGCGCGGCGACAACCCGTGCTTCGGGCCGTCAAGCGCCATCTCCATCTGCCGATCATGAGCGTCCTCCTGAGCTATGGCTCGGTCGTCGTTTCTGGATCGCGCCTGACTGTAAACCCTCGCCCCACCGGCCGCAACGATAATCCCGCCGCCGGTCATGTGGGTCCCGAGTCGCTCGGCACCACGGCCGGCAAGTACCGGCGGGAGTCTGGACCTGAGTCTCTGGACGCCGGAAAAAAGAAAACCCCGCGGGCAAGGCGATCCTTGCACGCGGGGTCGGAACGGATGTCCTGGTGGGCGGGTTTCGCGGGCCGGCGCTAGTCGCGCGAGGCCGTCGCCACGCGTTCTCCCGTGGGCTGCCAGAGCCGTAGCTCGGATATTTCCACATCGCCAGTGATGCCCGGACGCTCCTCGGCCGAAACGGTTCGCCGAGTCGAGACCACGACGTGCCTCGTCTCCCCGGCGAACAGGGGTCCGCGCATGTCACGATCGAGGGCGATCGGCGTGGCTACCACCTCTGTCCACTCGCGAACGGGCGCCCCGTCCGCGGTCAGCGCGGCGATCCGGACAGTCAGCATCGAAACCATTTCTTCGCCATGGTTCGTGATGGTCAGGACGGGCCGGAACCCGCCGGATCGCTTGTCTTGGACGAACTTGACGACCACCTCGATGTTCGGCGCATAGCCGGGCGTCCGGGAACCAACAAGCGTGTCGGCGAGTTGGGGTAGCGACTCGATCAGCTCCGGAAGACGCTGGGCGAACTCCGGGATGCCCTCGACGGTTTGCCCGGTGAAGGCGAGGATCGCATCGGCCTTCGTATCGACGATCCGCAGCGCATAGAGCACCACGGTGGCACTGGAACCAATCGCGACGGCTCCTACCCCGAAGATCCCAAGAAAAAGTGCGGTCAAGGGCGACATTCGATTCTGGGCCATCATGGCTCTGCTCCAACAGTCGTGTTTTCGGTAGCCGCGGCCGCTTGGGCGACCGACCTGTCGTTGACTACCTGAGATTCGGGGCTGACGGTGGAATATTCCACGCCCAACCTGTTTGGCGCCACTCACCGGCCGTACGTACGGTTTTCGGGCGGAAAACCGGGGTCGGAGCCAGGCTCAAACGGAAGACCGGCTGCGCGGATGTCCGAGCCGTATCCCCCACCCGGGTCCGCGGCACTCCCGGCGGAACGGACATCGCGAAACACAGCCGCGAGCCCCAGCCTGCGGACCCGTGCGATAGTATGTCACCGGGCTCGCGCCCGCTGCTCCGAAAAAGGACCCGACGGCG
Source organism: uncultured bacterium (assembly GCA_965371245.1). GTDB lineage: Bacteria > Planctomycetota > Phycisphaerae > UBA1845 > UBA1845 > CBDUXT01. The sequence continues at coordinate 14,820 of CBDUXT010000116.1, forward strand.
AGTCCGTCGCCCCCGACCATCGTGCTACCCGCCGAGCCTTGCCAGTGCCCGGACGACCGGCTTGAGCCCCCCCCGCCCCGCCTTGGCCATCACGTTGAACAGGCTGTTGACCATCTCCCAGAACTCCAGGATGTCGGAAAAGCGCTTCGCGTAGACGGCGGCCTCTTTCCGGGCCGCCCCACGCAGCCCCGACTTCTCCTCATCGACCATCACCAGGCAACGCTCGATGGTTTCGACGATCGGCTGAACCTCGCGACGACGTCGCTCGCGGGCGATCGTTTCGGACATCAGCCAGACGTCCTGCTCGGCCTCGAAATACTCCTTGCGGTCGCCGCGGCGATGGACTCGATGGATCAGCCCCCAGTTCACCAGCTCGCGCAGGTTCGTGCTGGCGCTGCCGCGCGAGACGGCGAGCTGGTCCATGATGTCGTCCGTACACAGCGCTTGGGAGGAGATGTAGAGCAGCGCATGGATCTCGGCCATGGTTCGGCTGATGCCCCAGCTCGCGGCCATCTCGCCCCACCGGCGGATAAAGAGGCTCGTGGCGGCCTCGAACGGCGCTTCGGGCATGGGCAATCCTTTCGAAAGGTTCTGGAAATACTAGAGGTACTGACGGAACGGGTCAACGGCCGGGGCGGAACGGGCGCTGATGGGGTGCGTAACGGAATCCGGCGTCGGGCAGTCTTCAGAGCACCGGTAGAACCGGCTTCGCGGCCGGCGCGAGGCCAGCGGCATGCTGACGCGGGGGTCCACAGGTTGGCGCCCACGGCTCTGATTCGGCGTGCCCGTCCAGCCGGAAGTGTCACGGATCCATGCTGAGCTACTGCCGACCGAGCGACGGACAAACGCGCAAACGCGATTCGCGTTCAGGCTGCGACCCGGGCCGAGGGCCTGGTTGGGAGCGGTAGAAGCAAGAGAGTACGGGTAGCTAGTGCATCTTCACTCCTGAATCTGCGGGTTTTCGTTACCCGCAACGCCGCGAC
>CBDUXT010000117.1:0-15562 GCA_965371245.1 uncultured bacterium
TTGCCATCCGTTAGGGTGTTTTGGCCCCGATTTGCCAGGAAGTAGCCAGGAGGTCCAGAGGAACGCTCGTAACTTCTTATCCTAGAATAGGTTATACTGGAGGCGGGGGGAATCGAACCCCTCGTTTGCACCATTTTTGACTGCTACATGGACGTTTGTGCAGCAGCAAATGTAAGAGAAAATGTAAGTCACCAAGGGGCGGGGGTGTCGGCCGCTCTTGCGTCGGCTCGACGCATCGGTCATGATGGCCAGTTAATTCTGATAACGGGACTGCAGAAGCAGTATCGCCGGACCTGCCGTCGGCCACCCCGCTACAATGCGGATTCCTATCGTGGTCGCTGCATTCCTGAGCCGCTGCAGGGGGGCGAAGCGCAGTTTCGCCCACGTACTCCTCTTTGGGAAGAGAAGGAGTTCAGAGTGGCGCATCTCACTCGGCTTGTACTACTACTTGTTGGTTTCTCGCCTATGGTCTTGGAGGCCCAGGTTGTCGAGCATCAAGGAGCTAATAACCCGGCTGCTGAGGGATGGACCGAATTCATGACGGGAAGCGTCGATGTTGGGCCTGTCATGAACGACCTGGGACTTGGAGTCGATTCCTGGAAAGTCAACGATAAGGATACCAGTGGAAATAGATTTTATTTCATTGCCCCCAGCAATGCGATAGTCGATGCAGCTTTCCGATACGGGTGGTCGTTGTCCACGAACATACGGATTGTGGACTTTCCTGACCCACCCGACGGACAAGAGCGTGCGCTACCGGAGGACGGGTCTCCGGGTGTGCACTATCGTGATGGGTCTCGGGAATGGTCTATCCACTTCGGTGCGGAGGACAATGGTGATGTAATCGCCATGCTCATGACGAAGGTTCTTCCGGCGGGTCAGCGAGAAGGGACGCCGATTCCCGTTTCCGGAGGGTCTTCTGAATATCGAACTTTTGAACTTGTCTACGATCCCGTCTCCGGTACAGCCGACCTGTTCGTCGATGGAACTTCAGCTTTCGTCGGTTATGAAGGTGCGCCGTTTGACACTAGTGCAAGTGTTCGCTGGGGTGCTTCTTCGACGCCTCCGAGGGGGCACGCCAACTTCGCTTCAGTACGATTCGACATCGGCGACGAGTGCCCTGATGACTCAGACAAGACAGACCCAGGCATTTGCGGATGTGGAATTGCCGAAACTGATTCCGATGCTGATGGGACGCCGGATTGCATAGACGAGTGTCCGGACGATCCAAAGAAGACAGACAGACAGACAAATCTGTGGATGTGGAATTGCCGAAACTGATTCCGATGCTGATGGAACGCCGGACTGTGTCGATGAGTGTCCGACCGATCCACTGAAGACGGTGGTCGGCATATGTGGTTGTGGCTCGCCCGACGTTGATGCGAATGGCGACGGAACTCTTGACTGCATGGATTCCGGATGTGGAGCCTGCGGTGCGTTCGGCATGATTAGTTGGACGATGTTGCTAGCCGGTGTTTGTCGGGCTAAGGACGATGTCCCCGCGCTGCGGGCGACGGCGTAGACGACCCACCGGCTGTTAGGCACCCCGGATCAGGCCGGGGGGGCCATGCCGCAGCCCCGACTAATGCGGCAATCTCAGCACCAGACATAGCCATGATAGTTCTCCGCAATCAAGGTCTCAGAAGTAGCATAATATGCCTGCGTGTGTAGGGCCAGCGGCTCCGTCTGACTTCTTAGACCGCCCTTATCACCGCTCCCACTGCGTCCGCTTCTCACCTGGATAGAGCGGATCGGACTTTGCCAAGCTCGTGCGGCTCCACGAATATTCGGGCTTCGTTCTATTGGAGGCGAGGGGAATCGAACCCCCATTCACCTTTATGCAAACCCTTGTCAATGCTGTACTTAGCGATACTCAAGGGGCTGCCATATGGCCGTGCATATCGTTCTTGAGGCACAATCAACCCGTTCTCGATCTCGGTTTTGATCTCTCCGCTGTCATCACCGCATGGCCGCGCCTTCCTGACCACATCCGGCAAACGATCCTCACGCTTGTCGAGTCGGTCGTTCGGGATAACAGTGCGAATCAGTGACAGTAAGTGCCAAACATGCCGGAAGCTGTCCTCAGCGATTGGCCGGGTCTGGGGTTCCGGTTCGGTCGTGCGGGCTGTATTCGCGAAGCCGTTTGAGCATCCCGAGCCCACTACCTCGCTCCAGCTCTTGTCTTGCCCGAGCACGCTCACCAAACGAGACGCCCACCCCCGACCTAAAGCCGGAAGCCCTCACTCGATCCCTTACAGGCGGACAAAGGATCGTTAAACTTGAACTCGACTAGCCCTCGGTGTCTTCGTCACGTTCTTGCATGTCGGCGTCGTTTCGTGTCGTTGTCTGGCATCCTCACGCTGGTCGAGTCGGGGCGAGATAACAAGAGTGCCACGTAGTGTCAGTTCGTGCCAAACGTGCATGGAGCGGTTCTGGGCGTTCGGGCCCATCTGGAGCACGTCCGGGCCGAGGGCGGCCAGCACAGGCTACCAGAACGCTTCTGGGGGCGTGGAGGGAGGCTATCCGAGCCCTGGTCGAGGCCGCTGTTCGGATTCGGGAGCCGTCATTCTCCTGTTGCCGCAACGTGCTCTTCCCAAAAGTCGTGGTATCTTTGTCTGACGGTTTCGACGTAGGGTCGGCGTTGTTCAACAAGTTCTTCTGGCGTGATGCCATCGAACCGGAGGCCTCGCTCCTCGGCCCTCCGAAAATACTGATTGTCCGCAGTGTTGCAAAACATACAGGCGGTGACGATAAAATCGGGGTCGTCTCGCTTCGCGTGCCCCTTGGGGAGCAAGTGATCGACAGAAAGCGAAAGCCAATTCGGCCATGTTGAGCCATCGAGGCCGCAATAGCGACATCGAAACCCGTCGCGACGGTGGGTCGCGAAGCCGTATCCTCGAAGCGAGTCGTTATAGGCGGTCATTCGTGGCGACCTCACTTCTTCGGAACATAGACACGGGCAAGGGGATACTTCGCCCGCCATGACACGTCCAGTTTCTCGTAGTGGTCGAGAAAGAGCGACACAAATTGTTTCGCGTCGATGAGGCTTATCCTTGCCGAGTTTCGGGCCTTGGCCCGTGCAGCACTCGTGAAGCCGCCAAGACTGATGAGGATGCCTTTCTCGCCTTCAAAGAGAGTGCCGATGAGCTGACTTACGTCGGGTTCGCCGACTGTGTGCCACGGGCATGAAATGGCGCGAGGAATGCCTCGGCGGCGTACGAATTGAACCGGGCGAGCGCGACTTCTAGCTCCACGACACACGGGAAGATGGCTGGACCGACGTGCGCGAAGACACTTCCCGCCGCAAGAGGAGTTGCACACAAACGGAGGCTGATTCTAGCAGTATAAGACAGCCCAGGGGCGAAGTAACGACCCGTATTCTGTGGGCGTGCACCGGGCAGCGATCCGTTGCTTGCGCCAGCTCTTATCTCCATGCCTTCACGGCTCCAATTGACTACGAGCTGAAGGTCTGCAAAGTAGGGCGAGTACACGCCGCCCTTGGCGAACGATATCCAGCATTTGCCTTCACTCGTGCGGTGTCGGCACCACTTTTGAAACGCGAGTAGGTCGGCTCGCCACTCCGGCCCGTGTTCTGCGTCCATGATTTGGTTCACAGGAACTTCCCACCAAGCCCGAACGAAGCGGAAGTCGTACACTGTGCACAGCCCGGATTTGACGGTCCGTCCATCACCTTCAAACGGCGGCAGTTCGGTGAACAGCCGCCGGATCCGCTCGCTGACCCAGTAGGCGAACGGCGTCCCCGGCACCTGCCGGAACGACTCCGCCTCGACCGCGTAGGTCGTCGGGTTGTCGGGCCTGCCCTGGCGCAGCGCACCGATAGCATCGAGCAGCGCGCCGCCTTTGTTCTCGCTCGCCAGCAGCCGAAAGAAGATCGTCTCAGCCATGACCGTCCTCACCGGCTGTTGTCTGTGTTGGGCCGCGTTCCGCTTCACCTCCGTCGCGCAGCGCCTGCCGTTCGAACAGCTCAAGATACTGTTCGTAACGCCACCGGCGGTTTCGCTGGCGCCCGGTGAACTCACGGAGAATCTCCAGCCGTTCCAACTCGGCGATGACGTTGGCGGCGGTGACGTACGCGCAGCCCAGACATCGTTCGGCCAGTCGAACGGAGACGATCGGCTGCTCGTAAAGATGATCCAGTAATCGCACACCGTTGGCCGCGCCGGAAGCGCCGGAGGCGATTCGTTCGCGGTGCTCTTCGCGCATGTGCAGAACCGCGCGGGCGGTATCCGTCGCCCCCAGGCTGACTTCGTACACGCCGCGCAGAAAGAACTTGACCCAGCCTTCCCAGTCGCCGTCGTTGCGAATCGCGGTGAGGCGATCATAGTACTGAGCGCGATGGGCCTTGAAGTAATAGCTGAGATACAGCAAGGGGCGCGCAAGAACATCCCGCTCGCACAGAAGCAGCGTGATCAGCAGCCGGCCGACGCGACCGTTGCCGTCGAGGAACGGGTGGATGGTCTCGAACTGGGCGTGGGCCAACGCGCTGTGGATGAGCGTCGGCAGGGAAGTCCGGTCGTGCAAGAACCGCTCCAACGCGCTAAGCGCCTCCTTCATCTCGTGCGGTGGCGGAGGAACGAACTCGGCTTCGTTCAGGTTGCAGCCCTGCGGGCCGATCCAGTTCTGCGAACGCCTGAACTCTCCGGGCTCGCGTTCCGAGCCGCGCACGCCCGTGAGCAGCTTCTCGTGGATTTCGCGGATCAAGCGCAGCGACAACGGCAATTCATCCAGGCGGCGGAGGCCGTGGTTCATCGCCCGGACGTAATTGACGACCTCTTCGACGTCCCGAGGCCGTTCATCGTGCGGCCCGTCGGCCTCAAACTCCAGCACGTCTTCGAGCGTGCTCTGGGTGCCCTCGATCTGGGAGCTGAGGACGGCCTCGTGACGGACGTACATCGCCACGAACAGGTCCGGATTGGGCAGGACCGACGCGACGCCGTCGAGCCGACCGAGGGCCCGGTCCGCGTCGGACAGCAGCCGGGTCAAATCGGCGTCCATGTGCAGCTTGGGTGTGGGCGGAAGCGGGCGCGGGACGAACGCCCGATAACCCGTCGGTTGCATTTGGTATGTCCCGGATCGCATTCCAGCCATCCTCTACCCGCTATTGCAGGCTTCTAAAATGAGCCGCCGATCGCTCGGACGTTATTTTAGCATCAGGCCGACATCTAAAACAAGCCCACGTCGGGCGCGCCGTTGTTTCAGCCTGCACGAACAAGGCAGTACGCCGCGGTCTCGACCTTCGCGTCCAGAACGCCGTAGCCCAGGTCGGCCATCACGGCGGACTTGGCTTCCTTGAGCAGAATCTCCTCGCGCCATTTGCGAAACGAAGTCAGGAAGAACCCGGTCCGCGAGGTGATGGCGCCGAGCATGCCGCCGCGATGCAGTTTGCCGACCAGCCGCTCGACGAACACGGCATAGACGTCGTTCCTGGTTCGCGGATACGTGCGCCGAATGTAGGGCTTGGATGGGCTGCTCGGATCCCCGAACGGCGGATTCATGAGAGCGACGTCGTAACGCCGCTGGGAAAGATCAACGAAGGCGAAGCCGTGTTCGGCATCGTCGGAAAACAATTTGCGGCGAACGGCACCGTTCGCCGAACGACCAGCGAATTCGTGGATCGCGTCGATCGTCAGCCGCTCGGCCTTTTGCCAGAATTCGGCGTCGCTGACGCCGGATACGTCGAACAGCATCGCCTGTTCGGCACGGACCTTGGGCTTTTTGTCTCCCGCGAAGAAGAACAGCTCCTGTTCGTACGTCGGCCCGTCAACCCACTGTTTCTTTGCTGCGACGATGGCGTCGGTAAGCTCCTCCTCGATCTTGAGCAGTGCCCCCGCTTCGCCGGCCAGCTTCATTTTCTCGAAGATCACTTCGACAAGCTGCCCGAGCAGCTTGGGCTGAAGCGTCGCCGTGAACTCCTTGAGCAGGTCTTCCTCACCGGGCATGGGTTCTGCGACCACGATGTTTGACTTACGTATCTGCGGACGCGCGCCGGGATTGATCCCGAGTTCGGCGTAGGCCCGTTGTGCACGAAGCCAAAGCGCGAGCGCCGCGATCTGAGCGCAACGCGGGTCGATGTCGATTCCGTGCAGGTTGTGCCGTATGACGAGCTCGGGAACCGCTGGTCGAAGATCGTCGAGCGACGGATAGTCCTCGCGGAGTTTAGTGCCTGTGGCCGCAGAGTCAGGAGACGCGACGTCAGACCACGCCTCTTCATAAATAACGAGCAGCAAGTCGAAACAGTAGAGCAGGAAGTGCCCAGACCCACACGCGGGATCGAGGATCTTGATGTCGCGAGGATCCTTCTTGGGGCGATACGGAATGTGTACTCGTTTCCGTAGCAGTTCCTGTTGAGTGAGATCCGTATCGGCGGAGGTATCTTCGGGCGGCTCTTCGCCCGGACCGAGGAATCGCTCGTCGGGACGGCATACCAAGTAGCGACACTCATCGACAAGTCGCGTTACTCCTTGGCGCATCTCGTACCAGATGCGGCCAAGCGTGTTGTCGGTCAGGAACTCGACGACGTATCGCGGGGTAAAGAACTGGTTACGCACGGCCAACTCGCGACTGTTGCGTGGTGCCTGCGACGCATCGCGCATCGCCTTGCGCTCCTCGGGCGGGTTGAAGTACTGATAGACCCAACCAATTGCCTCGTCATCGACCCACAGATGGGCCAGGTCGGAATCGTTGAGTAAAGCAAGAACTTCCTCCAGGCAACGCTCGGTCGGGAAGACCGCCGACTGCGGCGTGGTCCGGTCGAACAGAACTCCGAGGTCCACCGCGAGTTCGTCGTACAGCGATTCCAGGAAGGCCCGGTAGGTGTCGAAGCGGGTGCCGAGCGCACCGCCGGACAGGCTCTCGTACAGCCTGAACCCGTCGGACGACATGCCCTTGCGGACGCATTCCAGTACCAATTCGCGTTCCTCGCACAATCGCAAAGCAGCCAGACGGTTGAAAGTGGTGAACGCGATCTCCAGCACCATGCGGTCGTATGCGGCCTTGCGCTTCTCGGCCTCAGTCCCGGCCGCGCCAGCGGCGAAATGATCGAGCAGCTCCCGCAACGACTGCGCCGAGACCTTCATGTCCTCGGTGAGGTGGGTCAGGTCTTCGAGCGGCAACACGGTCCCGTCCGGGTGTAACCCAAATGTGCCGCGAAGCTGGTCGGTAATGTCGGTCGTCAGCAACCGCCGACAGCTCGTCACCATCTTCGCCAAAGCGTTGCGTGTGTCCTTGTCGAAGCTCACCGCTACGTACCTCGTGCCTTCCTCAGCGATTCAATGTAAAGCCGGATGTCCTCATCGGGATCGCCGGTTTGCTTGAGCTCTTCCGGAATGTGCACTCGCGACCAGTTCTTCAACCGGCTCCAGCCATCATCGTCTGCGGGGGGCAGTTCGGGCAGCCGGTCCGGTTCCGGAGCCGTCTTACCCAGGTATTCTTCGAAGAGCTGATTGACTCCGCATCCCGGCTGAGAGTCCCGCAGAGCCTGCCAACGATACCCTTCAGGGTAACCATTCACTTCCGTCCAACCGCGAACGCCGAATAGCTCCTCTTCGGCGTCCTCGATTGTTCTTCCAATGGCCGCAAAGTGCTCGGCGGTATAATGCTGCTTGGGATCAATAAGGGGGCCGAACGCGATGTAGCAATCGTAGACGAGCGTTACGATCTTGACGAAGTAGGCCTCGCAAGCTGTTTGGACATCGGGTTTCGGGATGTGTTGGATGTCTTCAGTTGCAGTGAATCGGTATCTGCATCGCCCGTCGCGGTCGTGAGTGCCGCCGGTCACCAAGTTCTCCCCGATGTGCTGATTCACACGCCTGAACTCGTGAAAGAACCTGGCAAGAGGATCTGCTCGCAATTCCTGTTGTCGCAACGAGTACCATTCTCGGAAGCCATCTATCTCGCCCAAACAAGATTGCATTGCGAAGGTCACGCTCCTGGCCGATGCGACGAAAGCGCTGACATAGCAGCGAACAGCGAAGAAGTTCGTCCCGCACTCCGACACTTGGCCGAGGAAGAAGTCCGCCTCAGCCAGTTTCCAGTCAACCAAGTCAAACGCGCGTGCCATTCCTTATTCCATCCTATGTGCGTGTCAGCGCACTCGTGATCCTGCCAAGAATCCGGCGGTCCGCGTTTTCCGGCCGCAGCTCATTCGTCACCCTTGATACGTACCCGCTTGCGCTGTTTGAGCAGATTGGCGATTTTCGTCCGCAACGATCCCAACCAAGTGTCCAAGTCCGCGTGTGTCTCGATGACCGCAGCGGTGACCAGTTGGGACGCGGTAAGCGTCTCTTCCGTCATCTCCTCACCGCCGTCGCCGTCACCGCCCGTGTCTTCTTCACCGGGAACCCGACGCCTGATCTCTTCGAGCAACTCCTCGCGCCGGCCGGCCAACATGGACCGTCGTACGAGAAGCGTCTGGAGCGATCGCAGCGGGTTTTCCTCATCCGGCTCGGTGGGGACGTCGGCCTGCAACTTACCGACGATCTCCTCTCGATCCTGCTCACTGATCTTGAGCCAATACGGCGCACTCTCCAGGACGTTCAGCGCGGCCTGGAGATCGGCTTCGTACCCCGCGTACTCGTCCCGGTAGGTATCCTTCGCGCGGTCCTTCAGCGATCGAACCACACCACGAAGGTCCGTGAGCCGTTCGTGAAAACGGTCGGATGCGAATACGTCGTCGATTGTTTCCCGCTCGTTGTCGGCCAGCAGGTCGGCCGCGGTACTCGGAAACAGGTTTGTCAGTTCGGTGTGCGTAGCTAGGAGCGTCCGCGTGTTCTGAATCTCTGTCTCGCCGCCGCTCTCCAGCGCGTCCACGACTTCTCGCGCCCAGCGGATGTCGTCGGGGAGTTCGCAATCCGTGCCGCCGAGAACGGCGGCCGCGCCGCTGGCGTCGCCCTTGAGCAGGTCCGCCGAATTCGCGAGAACTTGCTTGGCGCGATCCTCACCCTTGAGTTCGAGCAGGCGGATGCGATCCGGCAGGGATCCTATCTTTTCGAGTACACCCGGCACATGTTTGCGCACGGCTCTACTGATATGATCCTCCAGCGGCAGCACCTCGTCCCCGAACAAGTCCATGAGCCTTCGCGAGGCTCGGTCCATCGCCTCGATCGGCGGTCGGCTGTCGCGGGGCGATATGCCAACACGGTTGAAGGAGTTGGTACTCTTGACGGCTTCCAGCGCCTGCGGTCCCGCTGTGCGAACAGGGGCGTCGCCGCCCGGTACGTGGTATTCCACCTCGCCGGCGATTAGCAACATCGCAAAGAGGTAACGCACCGCGTCTTTCGACCAGCCGTACGGCGCCGCCGAGAAGATGTCCTGGAGTGATTTGCCGTGCAGCCGGTTGGTGCCCGAATCTGCGGCTTTCTCGCGGAAGACGCGCAGGACCTCGGCCAATGCCGCATGATTGACATCAACACGCGGCGACCCGCCCTTCGTCCCGATCAGCTTCATCGGGTTCAAGTCATTGGGAACGCGGTCCAGACGGTCGATGCCAAGTAGCTTCGCAGCAGTATCCGTCGAGAAGCGATGTGGCACCAAGTGATGGTGTTTGAACACTTCCTTGGCGGCGGATCCGAGCACCGTTCGCACAGCCGCCTCCAGCGTCGCGCCTGCCTCGCCCGATGGTGTGGGCTTGCCGCGGAGAATCATGGTGCCCGCCATCAAGGTTTTGGCGAGCGTCTTACCAACAAGCTCCCGGTACTTATCCGCCGCGCGTCGTTCGGACCGCAGGAATTGGGCCACATCGCTGTCCGCCTGGCGTTCATCAATGTCGCTGACGATCTTATCCGAGCGAACGATCTCGGTGACCGAGTCGGCCAGTACATCGTCATCTTTCGCGAGCCAGACGATCGTGTTCTTCAGCTCTGCGGCGGTGTTGGTCTCCGTCAGCAAATCAGTTCGTTTCTCATCCCAAAGGCTTGGATCGACAAGCTCGATGCGGATTTGAATGTCCTCTGAGCTACCCACGACATACCCGCGCTCCAGCCGGACCGCGGCACGGACCTGCTTCACATTGTCGAGTTGAGCCGACGGCTGGTTGGAGAAGAGCGGATAATCAGGCGTTCCTTCTTTCAAAGTCTCGGTGAGGATGCGGGAACGCTCACCGGAGGTCACCACATAGCCGCTTCGCTTTTCGCGGAGGGGTTTTACTGCGTCGCTAAGGAAGACATAGCCGCCAGCCTGCGGATCCTCGATCAGGCCGCACTCTTTCGCCTTGGCGATTTCTCGGAGCGCGTCTCGAACGCCGTCGAACAATGAAGGCGCCCCGAGTTCCGGGTACAGCAGGGCGGCGATGTTCTCCGTGCTGCGCGGGAAGTTTTCCAGCGGCTGAAGCGCAGCGACGGCTTTGGCGACGCGGGCGGCCAGCTTATTCTTTGGGAACGCTTCCATCACTTTATCCACGCCGGCGGTCACATGCGGCAGAACCTTGGCGATGTCGGCACGCAACGTATCGTAGAAGTAGTCTACGCAGGCGAGGGAACCGACCGGGCGATCCGCCAGTTTGGTGGTCTCGCGCGGCAGGCTGCGGCTCTTGTCCACCAGCACGTCTTGAAGTACGCGGATGGCAGAGCGAAGCCCAATACCGCCGGTCGATCGCGCGAGCGTGCGGATTAGGTCCAGCAGCAACTCGAAATGTTGCGGAAGAAACGGATAGAGCTTGGCAAAGACGTCGATGTCGGGATCGCCCTTGAACAGCGTCGTCTCGCTTAACCGCGTGTGTGTTGCCAGCGCTTGCCCGTTGGCGGCGAACAACTCACGCAGTTTCTTGTCGCCGTCCTCGGACTTCGTGAGCAATCGCCGATAGGTCACCTCGCGGATGTCGCTCGCATCAAGATGGATTGAGATGGGGAACCGGTCCTTGAGCTTGTTCAGTGCTGTTGAGTTGTGGGCGGCCTTGTCCACGATCTCCGCCAGCGTCTGCTGGCCGGTTGCGATCACCCACACCTTGCCTTTTCCCAACTCCTTGATGTTCCGCGCGAAGCCGTCCAGGTTCAGAATGAGATCCCCGCGCGGAGCCACATACTGGCCCGCTTCGTCGATCAGGAATAGAAGATTCTCCTTGCCGCTGTGGCGGCGACACAGGTCGATGATCTCCTGAGTGAGGTTGCGGAGATCCTTGGCCTCCTCGAATCGCAGTTCACGAAAACTCTTCGGAGTCGGAAACTCTTTGGGGATGATTTGGGAAACGCTTTCAGCCGCCCGTGCGACGCCGAGGAGCGGGTCGTTGTGAATCTCCTCCCAAGGCTGGCCGTGTTCCTTCTGATACAACGACCGGAATTCATCATACTTCCCCATCCGGTCCAGCGTGAATTCCAGCCGAGCCAGTTTCTTTTCGGTGGAGAAACCCGCCCATTGCAACACTTTCCAATAGAGAACGTTGGATACCGGCGCGGCGGCGTTGTCCGCCAACTGCTCGGCGCTGAGGTCGAGAAAGATCACCTCCGTCGGGCTTTTGGTCGCGATCGTTTTAAGAGCTGCGGGGATTTCCTGCTTGTCAAACCGGTCACAAAGCAGATCGAGAAACCGGGTACCGCCGACCTTTCGGTCAGGGTCCAGGGCGAAGCCGAGATACTTCGTGAAGGAACTCTTACTTCGAGTTTCGCACTTTTTGGAGCCGGTCTTCCCTGTGAAGCTGGAGGAACCTCGTACATGAAGAGTTTCTGCGACCCCGCTCAAACGCAAGGGTTCGCAAAACTCTGGCGGCTTCACAGCAAACTCTGGCAAAATAGGCGATTTCTTGACCTCGAAAAGTGCGAAACTCGAACTTACCGGAGCCGTAGAAGCCCGAAACCCAGATTCCTGTTTGGGTTACACGTCCCTCACTGACGGCCTCACCGTAGACGTCGAGAAATCGCCGAAAGCAGTTCTCTATGTTGTCGGTAATCTCATATTCGCTGATCTCCGCCGACAGGCGATTCTCTTCCTGTGCGTAGTAGTCGATGACTTTCTCGATGGTGCGGTCGATGGAACGCCGACTGGAAAAGAGCGAACGAATCATGTCTGCCATCAGTCACCTCCCACAAGAGTGGAGCGGTAGTTACCGTCAACCGGGTAAAAGTCGAGGAAGTGCAGCCCGTACTGACCGGACCGTCGGCCGGGGTAGAAAATCACAGTAGGGATCTTCACCTTGTCGTGCAGTGCGGACTCGATTGTTCTCGTGCGAAAATACGGATGCAGCACCTCCGTGTCGGTGAGCAACACGACCGCGTCCTCGGGCGCTGCGTTCAAACGATCGCCGACTAAACTGACGAGGCGGTTGCCGGACCGAACCACATCTTTGATCGACTCGTTGATCTGCTCCGGATCCGCCTCGGCTTCAACCTCAAGCCACGACTCCCAACGCCCGGAGCTGTCGATGATGTCCCAAAGCAGCGTGCGGAACGAGATTCGCTCAACCTGATACCCGGCATCCCTTAGCTTGCTCGACCAGCGGGGCAGGCTGCCCTTGACCTCCAGCATCTGCTCCGGCGGGTAGACGAAGTAGAGGACGGGATCGCTCTTCGCCGGATTCAGAGATTCCGGATTACCGATCGTCGCCATCACGTCGTCAAATGTCTTATCCAGCGAGGACATCAACGAGTTCCTCCATCGAATCCACAGCCCATGTGATCCGCACGACCGATCCGCCCCGTTGCACGAGGAGTCCGCGGTGCTCGCCAATCCTATCCAGGCGATCCAGCGTTTGGTCGCCACCTATGCCGAATAGGCGCCAGTCTGGATGGTCGCTCAGGCTGGCGTCGGTGACGCCGGCCTCGTTTAGTTCTCTCGCAAGCAGCACGACACCCTCGTCGGACATGCGATAGGAGACGATCTCCTTCTCGCCGCTCGGGCGTCCTCGATCCCGGACGAACCCGATGTCGCGCATCATTCCCAGCAAGCCACGGGAGATTTTGACCTGTGTGCCGTCGGACCACGGTTCTGGGATATGCCCTTCGGTTACGGCATCAACCAAGAACGCTCGCCCATCCTCCGCCGTCAACTTAGTTCGCCCACGATTGGCCGCTCGCCAGTAAACCTCCTGCGTGAAGTCGTATAGGAGCCGATCCGCGCGTGCGGAGAACAGGAACACCAATTCGGTGAATGTCTTTTGCGGCAGCCGTTTTTCGACCACCCGTTTCATCAGTTTGGCGGCGCGATCATCCGGACGCCTGTACCGTGGAGCGAAGACGCGCCGGACAATGTCCCGCGCACGGTAGGCGGTGTATGTGCCCAAGATGTTTTCGTCGTGAACCCGCTGAGCGAACGCGTCAACATCCTCGCCCGGCTCCCATTCCTGAACGAGACACTTGGTGTCTGATATCATGCCACCGCCCTTGGATATGGAGGCGACGTAGCGCACCTTGGTGTCTCGTTCAACATCGGCGGTCATTGCTATTCCTTCGGTGCCTCCCAATACGGGAAGATCCGTTCGTTTCGATCAAACGCAGCAGCGTAGGCACCTGCGAGCTGGCCATACGTCTCAGGCTTCGCGGCGTCGCCGCCGTCCAGGCGCCAAGGTCCCGGCTTCACCTTCTGAACGTCTTGCGCCCAGTCCAAGAGGCGTCCTCGAAGGCGGTCGGCGTCGCCGAGCGTCCCTTGCAGTTCTTCGAGCAGCCGCCTCCCGAGTCCGGTGGTCAACTCGTTCTCGATGTCGTTCTCGAAGGACTGGGGTAGACGGAACAGATGGAAAACTTCGCCGCGCCCGATGCTTTCGTCGTGAACGCCCCGCGCGGCTATCCTGCAGCCCCGAACGCCCGTAGCGAATGCGGTGCGCGGATAGATCCGTTCGAGAAACCGAAGCCCCGTATCTGAAAGATACTTGGTCCGCCACCAGGGTGATTCGCCCAGCTCGCCCAGTGCGCTGACTAGAACGCGCACCGTTGCGGCCGACTCGATCACGGCAATGCCGCTCGTTGTGCTCGTTTCCGATGCCATCAATACTCCTTCATTGCCGGCCCATGACAACACGACCGATTTTCCCTCACGCCGACTGGACCATTGCCGTCCTACTTGTCGTCGGAAGACGTATCCGTGGCTGCCGAAGCCCCGTCACCTGCACCGCCGGTCCGCATCCACTCGTCCACGTCGTCCTTTTTGAACTTCCATAGACGACCGGCGCGATGGGCGGGCATGCCCTTTTGCTCGATCCACTTGTATACGGTGTCACGAGACACACCGAGGTGGGCGCATATCTCGTCAACAGATAACCAGCGATCTTCCATGCGCGTTCTCCGTCGATCGCCTTTTCGCGAGGCGCCAAACCCACGGACCGCCAATCCGCGCAGTTGCAATGCCTCACGAGCCAGCCGGGTAGAAAGACAGGGTCAGGATACAGGGGGATGACCGATTGCTCAACCGCTCTCTGCCGATTTGAGCCGATGAAACCGGATCACATCGGCTCTAACCGCCTGGGAACGGCCGGAAATGTGGATAGGGATTGGAGGATCGGTGTCGTCCTCGGTGGCCGCCGCGGAGCGGCGGCCACTCCTCGAGACCCGTCATAGCCCGCCAGTGAGTTCAGCGCGAATGCCCGCGTGAAGGTTCGATAGCGTGCCCGACAGGCGCTTGACTGCCTTGAATACCTCGTCCAACGCAGACTCGTCGTGGTGGAACGCTTCGACGGGACTGCCGTCGTCATCGACGAATATGAATGATTGAACTTTGGCAGGCTCTTCGCGCATGCGTTTCTCCAAGTCATCCACGCGTACCGGTTGCATCGACGACTTCGATTCGTCGTCCTTGGCGCCCTTGGTGAACGGGTACCGAAAGTACGTGCTGCTCGCGTCGTGAGCCTCGATGGTTCTAACGTCCGTGAAGAAGTCGGGCGGTAGTTGTGCTATTGTCTTTGATAGCTTATCCAGCGAGGACTTGCAGTACGTTCGCTGAGCATCCAAGAACACCGCCAATTTCTCAATGCTATGGACGGAATGGATGGGTCTCGTACTGCCCTGCGTGTCCACCAGAATCGTTGGCATGGGGTCGTGTTTGTTGTCAGGGCCAGGCATGTGAAAACGCCGATGCAGGATCATTATGGTGGATTTGATGTACAGCTCTATGGAATGACGATAGAGGAAACAGATCGGAAGGCGCGAATTGGACAAGGCACCTTCGCCATCCCTATCCGCATCAAGTCGATCGGCTGCATCCTTGAATGCGTCTCCCATCACACCGAAACCGGAATCGAAATGCTGATCCAGCGGCAGGAAGAGATAGTAGAACACGTGTCACCTTTCAGCATTCGCCTCGCCACGCGCGGCCACCCTGCGATCGGTGTTCGGCCACCATCCGCTAGTCTATCGCAGACAGCGGTACAACTCGCACATCGCACTGCCGGATGGTGCCCCTGTTCGGAGGATCAGCGATCTGGAACGATGCGGTTTCCCGCCGTGCGCGGGCTCGAACGCTCGGCTACCGGCAGGGGGTTTCGCCTCCAATCAGCCAGGAACTAGCCAGGAAGTGTTTTTGGTCGCCTGTAAGTCCTTTGTTTACAAGCACTTACTTCGAGTTTCGCATTTTTTGGAGCCGTTTCCTGAGTTCTGGATGAACAAGAACGAGCCATCCAGGCGAT
>CBDUXT010000118.1:0-15152 GCA_965371245.1 uncultured bacterium
GAAGGCCTTTTCTAACGCGCGAACCCACCCGCGCTCGCTTATTTTGGGACTAGACAAGACACCCGTATCGACGTCGGAATGCGCACAATGCGGGGCGCACACATACTGGTACGGCGAGGGACGTATCATCTATCCCGACAACTCGCCGGCACCGTCGGCACACGCCGACCTGCCGCAGGATTGCCGGAGTATCTACGACGAAGCCAGCGCGATCGTCGGTCGCTCGCCGCGAGCGGCGGCCGCGCTTCTCCGCCTGGTCCTACAGAAACTCATGCGGACCCTTGAAGAGTCGGGAAAGAACATCAACGCCGACATCAAATCTCTGGTCGCGAAGGGGCTTGCGCCTGAGGTCCAGAAGGCAATCGACTACTGTCGTATCGTTGGAAACCACGCCGTACATCCCGGCGAGATCGACTTGAACGGCACACCGGAGATCGCAGAGTCCCTGTTCGACATGATCAACTTTATCGTTGAGGAGCGCATCGCGAGGCCAAAGGAGATCAACCGCCTGTTCGGAAACCTTCCCGAGTCCGATCGAGCGGCGGTGGAGAAGCGGGACGGTACGCCCAACGCTGGCGACCCCTGAATTGCGGCCGCCCTCGAAATGCTGTGGAAAGAGTAATGAGAGAACCTGAAGGAACAGGAGAAGAAAGCCGTGGACATCGACAGACTCATCAACCGTGCCGATGAACTCCTTCAGCAGGCGGCCGTCGTCCTTCGGCACCGACGCACACACAGTGTGAGTGTCGAAACTGTCGATGTACAGCTCTACCGAGCTTTCCGAGCGGCGTCCCTGTCCTTCCTGGCCGTGACCTTCGGGCAAGACCACGTCTACTACAAAGAGTTCGACTCAGTAGTGGTGGAGAACCGACCACGGTGTGTAAGTGAGGGCACAGGAATCCTTAAGGCAGTCCGTGACGAGTTGGCCGGCGGCTGGCTCACCTCCACGAAGGGGCTCATTTCCGGCGAGATCTTCGCAGACTTCCTCGAGATGGCACAACATCTTCTTGACGAGGCGTACAAAGACGCCGCGGCCGTTATCGCTGGCAGCGTCCTCGAAGAGCATCTCCGGCAGCTCTGCCAGAAGCACAGCATCGATCTTGCGCAAGGCGGGCGTCCCAAGAAGGCGGACACCCTGAACGCCGAGCTCGCTAAGTCAGGCGTGTACGGCAAGCTCGAGCAAAAGGAAGTTACCGTCTGGCAGGACCTTCGGAACAACGCGGCCCATGGCCACTACAACAAGTACACGAGAGAGCAGGTCACAATGATGCTGCAAGGTATCTCTAGCTTCATGACCCGCGTCCCGCCGTAGGTCGCGGCCGCAAGTTCCTTCATTAGGTATTAGCTGGACTGCAATCGCCGATGTAGTTGCTGGCCGGCTTATTGCACGACGCGGGCGAGGGTCGTTCGGAACGGTACGCGCGCGGCTGGAACGGGGCGCCGCGGCCGGTGAATCCGAACGCAAGACTGCGACTTCCCGTTTGGGTATGCGACGCCTCTTTGTCATGGCTTGGGTGATGCCCCGCCTTTCACGGTCCTTATTGCCTCGGAGGCTCATTCGGCCATGTGACGGTAGCGGTTGGCAACCTCCGGCGGCGGATTTTCTCTCACCATGACGATGTTGACGGCCCGCTCTTGCGCTCTGCCCTCTTGGGACGGTGTCTCTCGCGGCAACAGTGCGAGCACCAGCTTCAGGTATTCGCGCGGATTCTCACGCGCGATCCGATCGAGCAAGTCGTCTCCGCCGACCCGCTCCCAGCTAGCAACGACACGGCGTCTGATTTCCCGAAGGTCGATCGTGGTTCGGTTCTCTTGACCCGACGGTCGGCCGGGTCCGCCAGCGTTGCCCTGTGCGAACCTTCCAGCGTTGTCACGCCCTTCCGTTGTCACGGCCGTTTCTCCACCGTTTCTAAAACGGCTGGGTGTCTAGTTCATCGATCGTTTTTCGGTGGCTTGGTGGTCGCCCGAATCATCGCTGTGATACCCGCCTTGACGGCCTCCGGCAGCTCCGGCCAAGCACGGATTAGGGTCTCGAGGGCTTCAAGGTCCACGCCCGAGGTCAGGCTCTGGAAACCGCTCACGGTGGTTCCGGGTGTCGTGCGCGCTGCGTATGCGCTGCGCGCTGCCTCCTTCGAAAGTGCTAACTCGTTGTCATCGTTATGCTTAGCGGCGGTCGGCTTACACGTTGCCAACGTGAATGTCGAGGGTTCGAATCTCTTCACCCGCTTTGTTGAATCAAGATGCATGTCAGCGCTAACTTCTGAATCCTACAAGGGTAACGACGTTCCGGCCTGCCCCGTGCCAACCTCTGTGTCAGCGCATCGTCTTGCATCGAATTGCCTGTGAAGGCATTCTGCGCGCTGCGTATGCGCTGCGCGCGAATGATCATCGGTGCCGGTCATGCGGGTTGCCTCGCAACCCTCGTCGGGCGTGAGCGCTCGCCGTGGCCGCGTCTTGTCGATCCGCGAGGCATCCTGCCTCTTGAGAGCTCCAAGTGGATCAGATGGGAGCCTGGACGTCGAGACACACCACCGCGTGAAGGCCTTGCTCGTCCCGACATACTCGTTGATCGTGATTCCGACAGTTTCTTGCGTTGCAGCTCGTCTACGAACGCCAGAACCCGATCCGCATCCAGCTCGCCAAGGTACTACAGCTCTGCGGATTCGCGGAGTAGGCCGAGCCGGTTCTCGACTTGCAGCAGATATCGCGGCGCGTGTCCACCCGGCTTTCCAGCCTTGACATGCCGCACAAATCCCTTGATTTGCTCGCCGGGTCGGCCGACCACGTCAACTTCACGTTCGCGTATGACAAACGCGGGCTGCTTACGGAGAGACGCGGTTGGCTGCAAGGTGGCGTTGGAGACATCGACCGCTTCGAGTACGACGGCCTCAACCGCGTGAAGAATGTTTTCCGTGGCGGCGGCACCGATCCCAAGGTGTCATACACGTACGACGGTTCACGGCTCGATGCACGGGAAGCCCGAACGACGGCCGACGCGCCGGTGCCTACGATTGAGTATGACCTTGTCTACGACGACTTCCTCCGACCGAAGGAGTACATCAACAACGTGAAGGTCGATACTATCGCGACCGAGCTTGTCAAGATCGACCTGACACACGACAATGTGGGCAACGCCCTGACCATGGTTATCGACAGCTGCGCCTCGCCGCTCACCGAGGACGTAACGTACGACTACGACGGCCTCCATCGCCTCAAGTCGGCGACCTACGACAGCATGGGCGGCAGCCAGGAGGTTTTCACGATGGACCTTCTCGGAAACCGCGACCAATACGCCGACGCCCGGCGCGGCCTGACCATCGACTACACCCAGAACAACTCAGCCAACGAGTACGACCAGATCGGGCCTGTGTCGAACCAGGTGGCCGTTACGTACGATCAACGCGGCAACCTTGTGCAACACGAAACCGGGGCCAACTTGACGTACGACGCCGACAACCGACTCGTCGGCGTCACGACCGCGGCGGGTTCGGCCGTCTACACTTACGACTCCCTGGGCCGGCGAGTGACCGAGACCAAGGATGGACAGACGACGCACTTTTTCTACGACGGCCAGCGCGTCTTCGCCGAGTATGACGAGACCGAAACGCTCAAGCGCTACTTCATCGACGGCGCGACATACGTGGACGAGCACGTGGTGATGGTCGAGGGTGGGACCGAGTATTACTACCTCACCGGGCCGCTGTTCTCCGTGCTCGGTCTGGCCGACGCGGACGGCAACATTCTCGAGTCCTACCGATACGACCCGTACGGCGCGGTACATAAGGATACCGCGTTCGTGCCCGCCGCCTTGGGGACCCAGGAGCACGGCAACCGCTACCTGGCCATCGTTCCGCCGGCGGGTACGGAAGCGGTCGCGCTGCGTGTGCGTGCGATGTGCGACGGCGCGGTCGCCCGGTACGTTGGTGAGGTGGTCGGTGACGACCCCGACCGCAACCGCGCCCCGTTGGTCGACGACATCTCCGAGGCGGCGTTCAAGACCCCGGCCGATTGGCTGGGCGCCTTCCCGGCTGTGTACGTGTTTGGTCCCGAGATCGTGCCCGGAACGACCTACGAGGTTCAGATCGACAACGGCACGGCGACCTGCCCGATGCTCTCGTGGCCGACGGTCGCTACGTCGGCCCTCTTCGGCGACGTGACCGGCGTGACCGTGAACGGAGTCCGCCCTCCCCCGGACGGCACGGTGGACATTCTCGACCTCACAGGGGCCATCGATGCGTTTCATAACCTGCCGATGGCCTTGTTTCACTTCGCGGATATGAACCCGGTGAATTGCACGACCCAGGCAGTGCTCGTTGGCGCCGACAAGGCCGATATCATCGACCTCGTGATAATCCTCGATGCCTTCCGTGCGCTCACGTACGATGAGGTTGACAGCGCCCACAACGACTGTGGCGCTTCTCCATGCCCGATCCCGCCGCCTTCCGGGCCATCGGGCAACCCCTACTTCTTCACCGGCCGCCGCCTGGACTTCGACCTGCACGACGCCGCCACGGGCAACCCGACGCTCACGCTCTACCACTACCGAGCCCGAGCCTACGACGCCCTCAACGGGCGCTTCACGCAACGAGAGCCGTTGGGCTATGTAGACGGGATGAGCTTGTACCAGTATGTCAAATCTAGCCCGGCGAGATTCGTTGATCCAACCGGCGCGCAAGCACAGGACACGGCTCCGCCCATCCTTACCGACCCAGGCCCGGGAATTTTCGACCTGATAGACGATGTTCGTAATGTTGATTTCTTCTTTTCACATTTTCTCCTGAGATCGGGAGAACCCGTCCTACTTTTGGCTGCAGAGGCCGACGAGGTGATGAACACGTTCGGCGTTCGCCTAGAGATTGACAACCAGTTGACTAGCGCCCTGGACCGAGCCGAAGAACTACCGTGCAAACCCCCGAAGACGTCACGAGGGGAGTACCGTAACAATGTTCGGGCCGAGGCTGTGGCCAACTACCCTTGGCACCTAATCATTGGACGCTTTAGGTTCTTTGGGAAAACGAAATGTAGCATCCGAAAGACATGTGCGTGCTGCAAGGATGGTTCAAATGCATACCGAGTTCACGCGAGTTGTACTATCAGACTTTCGGGAAAGGATCCCTTTGACTTCCATAGCTTCCCAGCCAACGCGATTCCAGGGGTGCCCTACAACATCCTTTGGACATGGCAGACGGTCGTTGGGCGAAGCGCTCATAAGAAGTGCAAAGACGGGTCGATTCCCCCGTTCCCAAGTGTAGGCGGAGGTGGCGGCTCCTTCTAGCTCCCCTCGTCCTTCGCGGCGACGTTATGGATGTTGATACATGAAGCTCTGGTTTTCTCGGATCATATCCGCCATGGCGTTGTACGCTATGGTCGTTCAGCTCTGGACCGATTTGAGAACGGTCATGGACCCCGGTCTCGCCTTCCGTAGCTCGATCGTAGATGGCGTTACGCCCGTGGTGGCGGTGGTAAACGCGGGACTTCTTCCATTTGTTGCTTTCCTTGTTTACTTCGCAAACTGGGGGCGTTGGGGTCGACAGGTCCGGGTTGCCGTCGGCGCCGTCTGCGTAACGGGACTCGCTTCGCTGGCATACATTGTTGCAAGCTTGAGCGTGCGCTACTCACTTCCAGGGAACTACATCGATGTCGAACTCGTGGTCGCCGCGTTTTCAACGGCATTTCTGTGGTTCGGCGTCATTCTTGGCGTTTTTGTGCGCTTGCGGCGAATTCGCCCATACAAGTGGGACGCGCACCCGCAATGTGAAGATTGCGATTACGACCTTACCGGAAATGTTTCTGGTCGCTGCCCTGAGTGCGGGAAATCACTCGGTACCCTGGACAACGTATCTA
This sequence comes from uncultured bacterium, assembly GCA_965371245.1. Lineage (GTDB taxonomy): Bacteria > Planctomycetota > Phycisphaerae > UBA1845 > UBA1845 > CBDUXT01. The sequence goes on from CBDUXT010000118.1 coordinate 5,845, forward strand.
CATGAGAGGCTATCCCAAGCCCGAGTTTACATGTGGAAACCGAGAACCGGCAAGCCGCGAAATACCGTGTTTTGCAGGATTTCCGAATGGGCGAAGTTCCACGGCTTAATCAACCCAAGAGTCTTGGGATAGGCTCGACTCTCGTGTCGCTGTGATGGAGAGTAACGCCCTTGGACCCGTATGGGGACAATGTGGGCACGTCGGTGTCTGCAACAGGAACGTGGCGCAACACGTTGGCCGCGAAGCGGAGAGAATGTTATGAAATGTCTCGACGGTCGGAGCTTTGTCGCTTCCTGGATTTCGGTTCTCGTGGCCGCCTCGGGGGCCGTTGCTAGCCCTGTCTACGTTGACCTCGCCTCCACGTGCGTCCCGGCCACACAAACATGCGGCGCAACCTGGGCAACGGCATATCCGTCGCTTCAGCCGGCGATCGACGAGGCCGGTCAGACGGCCGGGACCGAAGTGTGGGTCGCGGAGGGTACGTATACAGGCTCCGTCACCATTCCAGACGCCGTCAAGGTCTACGGCGGCTTCGCGGGCTCCGAGACGCTGGCCTCGCAGGCAAGGCCGCGCGTGTACGTCACGCGGATCAGCGGCGGTTCGCCGGCCGTCTCGACCACGGCGACGGGCTCGGGAACGATCCTGCGGGGGTTCCACATACGCGGTGGATCGCTGTCCACATTGACTGGCACGCCCAACGTCGGCGCGGGCCTGTTCCTTCAGGGCAGCACCCGTGATTTCTTCTTATGGCTGGACAAGAACCTGGACTCAAGTTGCCACTGCAAGCTGTTTAAGGGTGGCCGTCGCAGGTAGGAAAGCAATCACAGTCGAGACCCATGACGACACAATTCCGGGGACCTCGCGGTGGCGCCTGGGGAGGATGCGGACAATGATTCTTGTCATAGTGACTGTGCTGGCAGTCTTACACTTCGCGCCGCCCGCAACGCCGCGCGTGACGCGGATTCCTTGCGCGGCAGGAACCTTTCCGGGACGTGTCCCGCCCCCGGACGAGCACATCTTCGTCGGGTCCGACGAGGGCGATTGTGTTTACTTTGATCGGACCGGCAAGGTTGTGATGAGGCATCCGATCGGCGGTTGCAGAGATTTTATTGGTGATTTTGCTACAACACAATTGCCGACTTCTTGGGGGTACTTATCAAGGACCGGACAGATCATACAGGTTGATGGGGCTAACAATTTATATCCTCCTTCAGAGGGGATGGCGCGCTTTCAAGTCCCTGCGAACCGGTTTCCCAACATCTCCTGGAAGTACGGCTACATCGATCTAAAAGAAGCGGTCGTATCAGTCAAGGCGATCTATGATCACGGCGGCAATTACTCCGATGGTCTCGCGCGAGTCAACAAGGGCGCGTCAAACTGGAATCGTGGTTTGGTCTCCGGCGGACGGTGGGGTTATATCGACCGCTCCGGGAACATTGTGATCCCAATTACCCTGCAGGGCGCCGGGGATTTTTCGGAGGGACTGGCTCCCGCCGCAGTAAGCTTCCAGAGATGGGGGTACATTGACCGTAGCGGAGCGTGGGTGATTCCACCGCAGTTCGAGTCGGCGGAGCCTTTCTCGGATGGCCTCGCACGCGTCCGACAAGACGGCAAAACGGTCTTCGTTGGCCGTGACGGCCGCGTCGCTGTGACCTCTAAGTATCAGCCGTTCAAAGATTTCGCGGGCGGGCTGGCACGAGTAATGAGCGAAGAGGACGATTATTGGCAAGGCTTCATCGATCACTCGGGTGGACTCGCCGTCCCCACGCTGTTCAGCGAAGTGAAGAGTTTTTCGGAGGGTCTGGCCGCTGTTTCCATCGGGCCCACAGGTGGGTACCGCAAGTGGGGATTCATCGACAAGAGCGGAGCCTGGGTCATCGAGCCACGATTCTTTTATGCAAACAGCTTTCGCGGTGGACTGGCAAAGGTTTACGTCTACCTAGGGGAATCTCACGAGGAAGATTTCTACATCGACCGTACGGGCAAGCAGGTCTGGCCGGTGACGAAGGGCGCCGATGGGAAATGAGTCAGCGAGCCGCGCAAGGTGTGGTCGCGCCGGGGTTTAGCCGATGGTGCGCGGACTATCCAAGCAAAGGGCGCGGGTGTGCTTGCCCCCGTTGAGTCCGCCCCCCCGATCCGTATTCCGGGCCGCCCTAGTGGTCTTGAGTCGTAGCTGGTGGAACAAGCGTCGTGAGTGTCGTGAGTGATGCCCTTAGGGGCGTGCGAGAACAAGGTAGGCACGTCGGTGTCTGCAGCAAGAACGCGGCGCTACACGATGGCCGCGAAGCGGAGAGAGAGTTATGAAATGTCTTGATGGTCGGAGCTTTGGTGCGGCCTGGATTTCGGTTCTCATGGCCGCCTCGGGGGCCGTGGCTAGTCCTGTCTACGTCGATCTCGGCTCAACCTGCATCCCGGCCACACAAACATGCGGCGCAACTTGGGCGACGGCCTATCCGTCGCTTCAACCGGCGATCGACGAGGCCGGTCAGACGGCAGGGACCGAGGTGTGGGTGGCACAGGGTAAGTACACGGGTCCCTTCACCATTCCAGACGCCGTCAAGATCTACGGCGGCTTCGCGGGTACCGAGACGCTGGCCTCGCAGGCAAGGCCGGGCGTCTACGTTACGCGGATCAGCGGCGGCTCGCCGGCCATCTCGACCACCGCGACGGGCTCGGCAACGGTCCTGCGCGGGTTCCACATACGCGGTGGATCGCTGTCCACATTGACTGGCACGCCCAACGTCGGCGCGGGCCTGTTCCTTCAGGACAGCAGCCTGCATGTGATCGATTGCGTCTTCTCGGCCAACACGTCTACCTTTGCGGGCGGGGCCGTCGGGATGGAGGGCGCCAGCTCTCCGGTCTTTGAAAACTGCGTGTTTTCACGAAACAACGGCGGCTTCGGCGGCGGGGCCGTCGGCGTGCGCGCGGGTTCGCCCACGTTTATCAACTGCCTATTCGACAACAACGAGGCCAGTGAAGGCGGCGCGGTTGTCAACTTCGACGGAACGCCCACGTTCATCAACTGCACCTTCGTAGGCAACACGGCCACGGAGGGCAGCGGCGGCGGGCTGTTCGACTCGGTGGGCATGTTCTACTTCCCGAACCAAGTCTACACGCCACCAAGCGGCGTGGTGGATATCTTCGACCTTACCGCGGCCATCGATGTGTTTCGTGACGCGCCGGTACAGCCCTTGTTCCGCTTCGCGGACATGAACCCGGTGAATTGCGCGACCCGGCAGTCCTCGTTGGCGCCGGCAAGGCCGACATTATAGACCTGGTGGTAATCCTCGATGCCTTCCGCGCGCTCACGTACGATGAGGTATCCACCGCCAACAACGACTGCGCCGTTTCGCCATGCCCGATCCCGCCGCCTTCCGGCCCATCGGGCAACCCCTACTTCTTCACCGGCCGGCCGCACCGCGCGCGGTCTCAAAGTCTCCGCCGCCCCAGTCCTAGGCCGCGTTGATCAGCTTGGGGTACTCTTCCAACAACGACTTCACGCGGTCGAGACTGGAATGTGCGAGTCTGACGAGCTCCTCGACCTTCTCGGTCGGAATCCGCGGGCCTTTCTTCTTCCGCTTTTTCTGTCCTTGCGCCAAGAGTGTCGCCGGCGAACACCAAGCCGGCAGCGGCCGCCCCAACAACCGCGGACCTTACGAACTAACTACGTGTCATCTTCTGCATCGCTCTTCTCCGTGATCGTCCACTGGGACGCTTCGCGTTCGAATACCGGTACAGCGATAACTACGCCGCCCAGCGGTGGTGAGGTCTGCATCGTCTCGGTGTCACCCACGACCGCCAGTTGCCCTTGGCGCCCGGATATGCTACTGGTGGCTCAGTGTTTCGAGTACTGGCATGGTCACTTCGGAGTTTCGCGCATGAACCGCCTCCTCGCGTTCGGCTATGGGCTTGTCTGCTACGTTTGCTTTTTCGGAACGTTCCTCTACGCCATCGGTTTTCTGGCGAACCTCTGGGTTCCCAAGACGATCGACTCCGGCACGGCCGGTCCGATCGGCAGGGCCATCGTGATCAACGGGCTGCTGCTCTTGCTCTTCGCGGTCCAGCACACCCCCATGGCGCGCCCCGGTTTCAAGAAGTGGTGGACGAAGTTTGTTCCCGCTCCGATCGAACGGAGCACCTACGTCCTGCTTTCCAGCCTGGTGCTGATCCTGCTCTTCTGGCAGTGGCGCCCCATGCCAACGGTTGTCTGGCAGGTGGACAACGCGATCGGCAGTAACGTCCTGATGGGGCTGTTCTTCGCGGGTCCCTTGCTCGTCGTCGTGTCGAGTTTCTTGATCGACCACTTCGACCTGTTTGGCATGCGTCAGGTCTATCTCTATCTTCGAGGCGTGGAGTACACGCATCACCCGTTCAGCGTGCCGTTTTTGTACAAGTTCGTCCGACACCCGCTCTACGTCGGATGGTTCCTGACGTTCTGGTGTGCGCCGACGATGTCACAGGGGCACCTGTTGTTTGCCGTCGTCTCGTGCGCGTACATCCTCGTCGCCATCGTCTTCGAGGAGCGCGATTTGCTGCACTTCCTTGGCGAGGATTACGCACAATACCGCCGTAAGGTACCGATGCTGATCCCTTGGCCGCGAAAGCGCACGGCCCGGGCAACCGCGTCCGACGCGTAGGGGCAAGTTGTCAGTCTTCAGTGGTCAGTCTTGAGCGGTCAGCCAAACACTGATAACTGATAACTATTCATCACTTCTTGTCACCTGTCACCGTCAGCTCGACGGGTTCCGGCAGGTCGAGGCCTTTGAGTTGCTCGATGATCTGCCTCTTGTCCCCGACGAGTACGAGCAGGCATTTCTCCAGCGGAACGGCGTTGTAGGCCAAGCGGTTGAGGTCGGTCTCGGTCACGCGCGTGACGGCAAGTAGCTCGTCGCCGAGGTCGCTGAAGGGCCGGTTGTTTCGCACAAGCGTGGACGCGGTGCCCAGGATGCCGCCCAGACCGGCGAAGGATTGGATCATCCCCATCCGCTGTGATGCACGGGCCTTGCCGGCTTCGACCACCGAGACGTTGCCGCCGCGGATCGCGGAAAACTCATTGAGGAACTCGCTGATGGATGCGCCGGTCACGTCGGCGCGCACGCTGGAGGTGGCCGAAAAATAGCCCACCTTCTGGTTCATGGAATAACCGCATCGCGCGCCGTACGTGTAGCCGTGTTCCTCGCGCAGGTTTTGGTTCAGCCGGCTGGTGAAGCTTCCGCCGAGGATGGTGTTGAACAGCTCGAGCTTGATGCGATTCGGGTCGTTGTAGATCGGCCCGGGCATGGTGAACCGCACGACCGTTTGCACGGCACCGGGTCGATCGACGATCACCATGCGAGCCGCCCTGTTCGCTGGCTCGCCGTAGCTCGGGGTGGGCAGAGGCGAGGCGCCGGTCGCGTCCTCCCACGAGCCGAAGGCCCGATCGAGGAGACGCCGGACGGTCTCGACCGACAGATCACCCGCCACGAGGATCGTCGCCCCGGTCGGGCGGAACAACCGCGGGTGGAAGTTCTTGACATCCGTGAGTGTCACAGATTCGGCACTGTCCAGCGTGCCGCCGGATGGCCGGCTGTAGGGATGAGCGTCGCCGAAGTACGCCCGCATGGCCACCGTGCGCGCGACCGACGTCGGGCGGTCCTGAGCGCGCTTGAGCCCCTGCAGGTGAAGGTTATGCACGCGATCCCATTCCTTCTTGTCGAACCGGGGCCGCAACACCGCGTCGGTCGCCAGGGTCAGGGCTTCGCCGAAGTTACGAGTCAGCGCGGAGAGGCTGACCGTGGTGGAGTCCAGACGGCTGAACACACTGAGGCGCGCCCCTAACTGGTCGAGCGCGTTGGCAAACTCGATCGCGTTCCGCGAGCCGGCACCCTCATCGAGCATGTTCGCCGTCAACGAGGCCAGCCCCCCCTTACCGGCCGGGTCGCTGGTGGTGCCGCCCGCAAGGAGCATGCTCATCTGAACCAGCGGAAGCTCGCGCCGTTCCCAGTGATGAACGGTGATCCCGTTCCTGAGCTTCAAGGTCTTGGGTAGCTCGGGCGTGAACGGTGGGGCCGCCGCGATCACGGGCTGTTCGTCGCGCGGAGCCTCCTCCGTTGGTTTGAGCTCGGGGATTACCCGAAGAATCAGTCGGGCGTCCCGCGTCAGCACGTTCTTCGCCCACCGCCGCGTACGATCGGCCGAGGCGTTTCGATAGCGGTCGAGGTCGCGCTTGAAGGAGTTCGGCTCGCCGAAGTAGAACTGATAGGTGTTCATCCGGTCGGCTTTTCCCAGAAGCGACTGGAGACGCGAGACGGCCGAGAACTCGATCCGGGATTTTTGACGCTCGAGTTCATCCGCGGTGGGACCGATCCGGATGAACTCGGCCACCGTCTCGTCGATCGCCTGCTCGAGGGCAGCCAGTTCGATGCCGGGTCTCGCCGTCGCCTGGATCCGGAACAACGATCCGAGAAGACTCGAACCCTGAAACGCGCTGACATCGACGGCCAGCTTGTCTTTGTACACCAGGCGCTGGTACAGCCGGCTGGAGATCCCGTCCGAAAGGATGGAGGCCACCAGGTCCATCTCGGCGTCGCCTGGGGCAAACTGCTTCGGGCTGTGATAGACCATGGTCGTTCGGGCGAACTGCACCGTGTCGGTCATGGTCAGGCGTTTGACGCCGTCGAGCTTGACCGGACCGGCTGTGGGGTGAACGACGTCGTTGCCCCTCGGTAGGGTTCCGAACACCTTCGCGATGAGCGGCTTGATCTCGACCGGGTTGAAGTCGCCGGCGACAACCAGGCTGGCGTTGCTGGGCAGGTAATAGGTTCGGAAGAAGTTCTTCACGTCGTCAACGGTCGCGGCCTCCAGGTCTTCATGCGAGCCGATCACCGTGTTGTGGTAGGGATGTCCGTCGGGATACATGATCCCGGTGATCCGCAGCTCGGCCTTCCCATAGGGTCGATTCTCCGACGTCTGTCGGCGCTCGTTGCGTACCACCGCTCGCTGTTTGTCGAGCTTCTCCTGAGTCATGGCGTCGTCCAGCGCTTCGAGCCGATCGGCGTCCAGCCAGAGCAGGGTCGGCAGGAGTTCCGACGGACCCATCGAGTAGTAGTTGGTCCGGTCCTGGCTGGTCGAGGCGTTGTTGAACCCGCCGCCGGCCTCCATGATGTTGTCGAAGTTCCCGCCCGGTACGCGATGGGTCCCCATGAACATCAGGTGCTCGAACAGGTGGGCGAACCCGGAGCGCCCCTCGGCCTCGTCCTTGGAGGCGACGTAGTACCAGGTGTTGATGCACACCGAGGGCACGCTGTGATCTTCATGCAGAATGACGGTCAGGCCGTTGGGCAGCGTGTACTTCTGGTAGGCCACGTCCTGGGCATACGCGGAACAGCAAAACAGCATCGTGATGGCCGGGAGAACTCTGTTTGTTCGGCACATGTCTGAAGATCCTTCCAAACGAGGCGTGAAAACAAGTACGACCGCCAAACCCCAGTCCTGCGTCGCAACTCAAACGATGGGTTGTGTCGGGTGGTATGGGCAAACTTGTTTGCCCGCGCTTGCCCATGCCACCCAGCAAGTCGTGTGCGACGCGGCCGTAGGTTGAGTCGCACGCAGCGCGGTTCCACGGGAAACGGCGCGCCAGCAGCGATAGCCATGCTACCGTCACGTCCTGCGGGATGCCAGCAGTCTGCGGGAAGATCACGCCGCCGTTTTGCCCAATTTCCGGGGGTACACCCGCGTGCGTGCTCGATGGCAGGCCGCCTTCCCCCTTTGCCCGGTCCCGGATAAGCTGACGGACGTACAACGGTCCCGAGGACAGCACCGCCCACGACGTTCCTGCGCAGGAGTGCTCCATGGCTGATCGCCCGAATCTCGACGAGGTCCAGAGCGCCGCGGAGCGGATGGCCGACGTCGTTCGGCACACGCCACTGGTCCCGCTGCACAGCTTCGACCTTTCGCCGGACATCTTCCTCAAGCTGGAGATTCACCAGGTCGTCACGTCGTTCAAGATCCGCGGCGTGTTCAACGCGGTCGCCTGCCTCACGCCCGAAAAACGCAACGCCGGGCTCGGCACGGTCAGCGCGGGCAACACCGCTCAGGCCCTTGCCTGGGTCGGTCGCCACTTCGGCGTTTCCGCGCTCAGCATCATGCCGGAGCACGCGCCGGCGACCAAGATTGAGGCCGTCAAACGGTACGGGGGCGAACCGATCCTCGTGCCGACCGCCGAGGTGTTTCGGTTTCTCAAAGAGCATCTTTGGGAGGCGGAGCCCTACGCCTTCATCCATCCGTGGACGGACCGCAACCTCTGGATTGGCCACGGCACCATCGGGCTGGAGATCCTGTCCGATCTGCCATCGGTTGACTCGGTCTACGTTCCGGTCGGCGGAGGGGGACTGATCACCGGCGTGGGCAGCGTGCTCAAGGCGCTCAACCCCGAAGTGCGGGTCATCGCGGTCGAGCCCGAGGGCTGCCCCGCGCTTCACGAAAGCATCCGCCAGGGTCGCCCCGTCAGTGTCGATTGCGACACCATCTGCGACGGGGTGGCGGTCCCTTACATCACCGAGGAACTCTTCCCCATCCTGCGCGATCTGGTCGATGAGGTCGTTCTCGTTTCAGAACGCGACGTGAAGGCCACCATCAAGCGGCTCGCGCTGGGAAACCGGATCGTCGTCGAGGGGTCGGCCGCGCTCTCGGTGGCCGCCGCGTCGGCAACGCCCAAAGAGAATCGCGGCGAAACGGTCTGCCTGGTGACGGGCGGCTCGATCGACGCCGACAAGTTCCAGGCCATCCTGGGGGATAAGACGCTGTCGGTCTGAGCGAACGGGTGTCCTCCGAATGCCGACAGCCATGCCTGTTGCGCGGCGCCGAAGTCCCAAGCACGATGCCCATCAGGCACGAGATTCGCAGGAAACCGCCGAACACTCAAGAGCATCCGGTCCGCGCCCGAAGATCGAGGCGGTTCTTCTGCGCCAACGCTATCAACACTCCCGTTTAGCCGCCCTGAGCGCAGGACGCTGTAACCGCTTGTTACACCGCATCCGTTTCTATCATTGAGGCAAGGTCCGGATCGCCCTTAATACGCTTCTGAATGACCACGTCCTCGGTCTCGCGTGCAGAAGCCAGGTACTTCACTGCAAGATCGCGGTCACCGCTTGCGAGGGCCAGCCTCGTCATGTTTAGCAGAACTATTCGTCCAGAGTCGTCCGCCATGGAAACATAATCGAGCAACATGCTCAGCGCGCCAAGTCCTCTTTTGATCTTCTCCAGATCACGGGTCTGAGAGATATCACCAAATCTTGTGGATGAGGATTTTTCAAGCGGCGTTTTTTCTT
>CBDUXT010000119.1:0-14997 GCA_965371245.1 uncultured bacterium
CGGTGCAAACTGAAGTCCGTGTATCCGAACATTAAGGTGTGACAAAGCACTAGTGTAGGGTCACACCTCAGTTTTCGGGTTCAGACCCACACCGTGTTGTGTGCTACTGCTTTTACGCAGTGCCGATCGCGGCTTTCGTGGAAGCCACTCACTGCTCAAGAGCAGTGGCGCACCCGCAGATTCAGGCGTGGTGATACACCAGCGGGTCTCGTCGCCGAGTACCGCCTCCGCCGGGTCCGTGACACTTCCCGCGGACCTGGGACGATGAGTCAGAGCCGCAGGCGCCAGCCCGCGGACCCGTGCGTCATCATGCCACCGGGCTCGCGCCCGCCGGCCAGCCGGTTCTACCGGTGCTCTGAAAACTGCCCAATACCGATTCTGTCACGCACCCGCCTCCGCCGGACTTGCCCGCTTCGCCTTCTTCCTCTAGATTCATCGGTGTGGACGACGATAGAAGATTCGGCCGGGTAGGCCCTGTATCCGCCTGGGCGGTGTTCGCTCGAAGGCGTCGCCTGTCGCCGTTGGTCCAGCCAAGCCCCACGGCCTGTTAGGCTAGCCACCCGATCGCGGTAGGTGCCCCTTGCAGTTTCAGATTGAGAGTGAGTTTGAAAAACTCGAGGCGGTTCTCGTCCATCGCCCGGGCGTGGAGATCGATCGGCTCACGCATGACAACATGCGGCGGTTCCTGTTCGAGGACGTCCCCTACCTGCGTCGCATGCAGGAGGAGCACGATGCCTTCGTCGGCCGCCTCCGAGACAGCGGTGTCGAAGTCGTCTTTTTACGAGACCTGCTGTGCGACGTTCTCCGTGATGATGCGGCTCGCAAGGTTCTGCTTGAGAGTGTGTGCCGAACGGCCGGGGTGCCGGCCATCGCCGAAGACTTGGGCAGCCTGAGCGCATGGAACATCGAGGCGCTTGCGGACATCCTGCTCGGCGGCGTCACGGCGGCCGAGTATGCCGATGCCACCGGCCGTCGCGTTGGGTCCACGGCGGCTGACGACTCGTTCCTGCTGCCGCCGGTGCCCAACGCCTACTTCAGCCGCGACCCGGCCGTGGTTGTTGGCGGCGCGGCCATCTCCTCGAAGATGCACTACCGGGAGCGCATTCGCGAGACGCTGTTGGTGCGCTGTGTTCTGGAGAACCACCCCGAGTTTCGAGCCAACCACATCGTCTACGGCGGCTCCGACGAACCGACGGAGGATCGCCCCTACGCGATCGAGGGCGGCGATGTCCTCGTTTTGTCAGCGGATGCCCTACTCGTCGGCTGCAGCGAACGCACGCGAAGCGAGACCATTGAGCGGCTGGCCGGCAAGTGTTTCCAGCTTGGGCACATCAAGCGCGTCTACGAGATTCCCGTTCCCAGTGAGCGGGCGTTCATGCATCTCGACACGGTGTTCACGATTCTCGATCGCGGCAAGGTGCTGTGGTTCCCCGAGGTGATGGAGAACGTGCGGTACGTTGAACGGTACGAGGCCGACGACGCGGGCATGGTCCGCCGCACGCGGGAAACGCGAAGCTTCCAGGACGTTCTTCGCGACGAGTTCGGCTGCGACCTGACCATCATGGACACGGCCGGTGGTCGTAAGCCGTTTGCCGCGCGCGAGCAACGGATGGACGGCTCGAACGCGCTGGCCATCGCGCCGAGTGTGGCCATCACCTATGAACGCAACGAACACACGACCCGCGAGCTCGAGGCCCACGGCGTGACCTGCCTGGGGATTGACGACTCCGAACTGGTCCGCGGACTTGGCGGACCAAGGTGTATGACCATGCCGCTACGCCGGGCGATTGGTTCGTAGGCTGGGTGGAGTCGGAGCCAACCGCACCAGATGATGGCCCGCAACATCCACACGAGCGTGGCGCGCACCGACATGGCTCACATGCGTTCGTATTCGAGGGACTTTCTACTTGCGGCCGACGTTTTTTGTGTGTACAATCTAGTCGATGACTAAGCGAGGGAGGCCGAAGAAATCGGATCACGAGAAGCGCTGGCAACGGCTGGACTTGCGTGTATCCGAAGCTGAAAAGGAAGCGTTCAGGCTGGCAGCCGAGAACGCAGGGCAAGACTTGTCGGTCTGGATACGGATTCAACTGCATCGATCGCTGAGCGACACAATATCGGGCGCAACCAGCACTGAAGAACAGAATGACAGCAACACAAGTGAAGCCAACTCCAATCGCATTGGTCCTCTGCGATAACATTTACCAAGAGCCGGGAGGGAAAACGGCCTTGGTTGGATTGTTTAGTCGTATCGAAGCGCAAACGTTCCCAGTTACACATCCACGGTTGGCTGTGTTTGCTTCGGTTACCGGGCTGCGCAGGGGATCGAGAGCCAAGCTCGAAATTGTACACGGCGAAGACGATCGAGTGATCGTTTGGGCCGAAGGACCGTTTCCTGATGAAGCGGATCCGTCAACGACAGTGGACATGCATTTCACTTTTAACAACGTTGTTTTTTCTGAGCCGGGAACCCACTTTCTCCGCTTCTGGGGCAACGATCATCTGATCATGATGAGGCCTTTCGTGCTCGATCGCATCATACGCCCGAAGGAGACGACATGACTCAACAGATTGAACCCATCCCCGCTGGTGTCGTGACCGAGGCTGATCTTCAGACGCAGACTGTCTACAGGCGGTGCTTCAGAACGATCGTGCATCCCGCGGACGCCTCGACAGTTGATCAGATGAACGCCATCGAGGTCTCCGGAACGCTGGATTTCTGGAATGACCCCGAGGAAGATCTGTATACAGAGAAAGACGGAGATGCCGTTTGACCCTGGACGGATAATCCTGGTGAGCTACCCTTTCACGGACCAAACTGGCGCGAAACTCCGCCCCGCGCTGGTCATTTCGGGCGCCAAATTCAATGCTGGGGAAGACTTCGTGGCCGTGCCGCTAAGCTCTCGCGTCGAAGAACCGAGCACGTTTGGATTTGTCATCTCTGACACGGACAACTACTTCGCCGATACAGGGTTGCGCCGTGCATCGACTGTAAAATGGTCGAAGCCCATGACGATTAGCAGACGCGTAGTCCAAAGACAACTCGGAATCATCCCGGACGACGTGCTCAAACAGATACGGCAGCGGTTGTGTTCCATGTTTTCATGATCCAGGTCGTGTTGCGCCACCGCGATCGTTCCGCGCGTCTTGCAAGCCCAGTCCAACGCCGGGTGACGGGTACGTAGCCTGCCTTTGCCCTAGGATCCGCCGGGTCGCTTCGACGGGACTCCAATGATGTCCGCCGGCATCCATTTGCCCGGCCTGTCCCACATTCTATGTTGGAGGGGATCCTGCAATGGCTTGTACCGAATCTTGCGATCGATGCCGCGGCGAAGCCGCCGCCACTCAATGATTTGGCGCTTGGCAGCTTCAAGATCTAGAAGGAACCGCGAATTCAGCTCCCAGGACTGAAGTGGATCCAAGTCGCCGGCCGCATCCATCTGAGTGAGAAGGTTGAGGCACGCTGCCCGGGCGGGGGATGGGTTTGGTCGTCTAAGTTCGGCGCGGCAGATGTCGGCCGCCCCGTGGCGCTGGCGTGCGCTCAGTCTGCCCGATCCACAGCGTTGTTCGAGCTCTTCGACGGCGACGTCGGAGCCATGCCGAGCAAGGACGGCGACGACGCGATTCGGGTAATGCTCGATAGGACGGACCTCCTCGAGCCAGCCACGGAAGAGCACCAGTCCGGTGACGAGCATCAATGACTCAACCATGTCGGTATGCTCCATCTGGCTGTTCGCAGCGTCGGCCCGCCGCCCCCGAAACCACCCGTGACCGCAAAGCCCTCCCCCGTAGTATACGACATTCAGGACGGGAAGTTGGTCAGCAATATGGGAATTGGGCGCACCGGAGCCGGAAATGCGTCAGCGGCTGATGCACGTTCCCGTGCGGCCTGCCAGGGCGTCGGCGGCTCGCTCGAGCGGGCCGATGACGACGCGGCCATCGGGCTTGCTTGTGGCCGACAGAAAGTTGATCGCCCCCTCGATCTTGGGGCCCATCGAACCGGGTGGGAACTGCCCGTCGGCCATCCATTGCTTGGCCTGGTCCAGGGTCATGCGGTCGAGCGCTTGTTCATCCGACCGCCCGTGATTGAGGCTCACCCGATCCACGTTGGTGAGAATCATCAACACGTCGGCCTCCAACTCGGTCGCTAGAACGGCGCTGGCCAGGTCCTTGTCGATCACGGCGCGAACACCGGACAGCCCGTTTTCCGAGTCGCGCACGACGGGTATTCCGCCGCCGCCGCAGGTCACCAGCAGGTCGCCGGCCTCGACCGCGCGACGGATCAGCTCGATCTCCTGAATCTTACGCGGCGCGGGCGAGGGAACCACGCGTCGATAGGTACCCGGCGAAACCTCGTGGGTCTGCCAGCCCTCCTCGCGGGCGAGGCGCTGGGCATCGTCGATCGTCAGGCGCCGCCCGATCGGCTTGGTGGGGTTGGCGAAGGCGGGATCGTCCCGATCGACCTCGATGGTGGTGACGATCGTCGTCACCGCGCGGGGGTTGCCGCGGTTGGCCAACTCGTTCATCACCGCCTGGGCGATCATGTAGCCCATGCCGCCCTGCACGTGGGCGACGGCGACTTCCATCGGAAGCGGATAGACCACGCCCGACGCGGCGAGGTTGCGCAACAGAAAGTTGCCGATCTGTGGTCCGTTGCCGTGCGTGATGACGAGTTGGTGACCCTCTTCGACGAGCGTCACCAGCGACTCGGCCGTCCGGCACGAGTTGGTGAACTGCTCACCGACGTTCCCTTCCTGGCTGGAGCGCGAGATGGCGTTGCCACCCAATGCCACGACAATCAAGGATCGATCTGCCATATCAACTCCGCATCCAGTATTGTGCCGCTTTCCGTTGCCATCCCCTTAGGCTCGCGCGACCGAGCCCCGAGTCGGTCGGGTCATCGACCCGGCATTCCTCCGCACGAATATCCCATCCCAGTACGTTGGCATGTGTTTCACGAGACCTTCGCGCATTCTTTTCCACCGACACATTCCTCTGCCCACTTATCACACATCGATGCGCGCCGTTACTTCGCAATTCAACCGCGCGAGTGCTCCGCCGCACATCCGTACGACGTCGAACATAGCCGAGCGGTGCCGGGTCGATGACCCGACCTACCGGCTTGTCTTCGCGAGTTAGCCGAGCCGCGCCCGTGAGGGAGCGGGCCATTCGAGGCATTCCCGCTCCCTCACGGTCGCGGCTCGGTTAAGAACAACCCATCGAATCGCGCGCGTCCACGCACTCGGTGTTCTGTAATAGGTTGCTACCTGGCCGACCATTGTAACAGGTGGACCATCAGCGCGTTCTGGGCGTGCATGCGGTTTTCGGCCTGGTCGAAGATGGCGCTGTTGGGCAGGCGGGAGGTTTCGTAATCGATTTCGTCGCCGTAGTGCGCCGGCAGGCAGTGGAGGACAACCGCGTCCGATTTGGCACGCTTCATGGTCTCGGCGTCGATTCGATAGTCGCGGAACACCTTCTTGCGAGCATCGACCTCCGCCTCCTGCCCCATCGAGGTCCAGACATCGGTGTACAGGACGTCCGCGCCCTCGACGGCCGACAGGTCGTTCGTAACTATGATCTTCGATGCGGTCGTCTTGGCGATCGCTTGCGAGCGCCGTGTCACCTCCTCCGCGGGTTCGAAGCCTTTGGGCGTTACGATGGTCATGTGCATGCCGACTTGCGCCGCCCCGAGCATCAGCGAATGGGCGACGTTGTTCCCCTCGCCGATGAAGCACATCGTGATCCCCTCCAACGTGCCCTTGCGCTCGAGCACCGTCTGGAAGTCCGCGAGGATCTGGCAAGGATGCTCGAGGTCGCTCAGACCGTTGATGACCGGCACGGTGGCATACTGGGCAAGGTCGGCGACGATGTCGTGCCCGAAGACCCGTGCCATGATGATGTCGGCGTATCGCGACAGCACGAGGGCGATGTCCTCGGTGGTCTCGCGTTTGCCCAGGCTGATGTCGGTGGGTGCTAGATAGATGGCATGCCCGCCGAGCTTGGTCATGCCCGTCTCAAAGGACACACGTGTCCGCAACGACGGCTTTTGGAAGATCATCGCCAGCGTCTTGCCGCGCATGGGCTGCCAGCCGGCGTTGTAGCCGTTTTTCCTCAGCTTTTGCGCGGTAGTGAGAACCGTTCCGATCTCATCGCGGGAGAGGTCCAGCACGGACAGGAAATGGCGCTTGGGACGCTCGCTATTCAATCCTGTTGCTCCCGGCTATCCGCCGTGTTACGCCAGCACCTTTCGCAGGCGCGTCAGCGCCCAGTCGATTTCGTCTTTCGTGATGCACAGCGGCGGCGCCAAACGCATGGTTTGCTCGTGTGTGTCCTTGCACAACATGCCCTCGTCCATCAGACGCTCGCAGAAGTGGCGTGCCTTGCCGGCCTCGGGCTTGAAGTCAATCCCGACCCACAGGCCACGCCCACGAATTTCGGCAATCTTGTCCGTGTGGATCTTGCGCAGTTTCTCGACCAGGTAGGCGCCCGCAGTTCGAGCGTTCTCCTGATACTTGTTCGTCTTGAGGATCTCGACGACCTTCCGCGCGACCGCGCAGGAAAGCGGGTTGCCCCCGAACGTGCTGCCGTGGTCGCCCGGCGTGAAGACGCTGAGAATCTCGCGGCTGGAGACAACGGCGGAGATGGGCATGATTCCGCCGCCGAGGGCCTTACCGAGAATGAAGATGTCCGGCACAACGCCCTCGTGCTCGCAGCAGAAGGTCGTGCCCGTTCGCCCCAACCCGGATTGAATCTCGTCGGCGATGAACAAGACCTTCCGCTCGGTGCACAGCGCCCGCACCTGTTTGAGGTAGCCGTCCGGCGGGATGATGATGCCGGCCTCGCCTTGGATCGGCTCGACCAGAAAGCCGACCGTGTGGTCATCGATCGCGTTTCGAAGGGCGTCGATGTCGCCATACTTGACCACCTCAAACCCCGGCGTGAACGGGCCGAAACCGGTGCGACACTGCGGGTCGGTGCTGAAGCTGATGATCGTCGTGGTTCGGCCGTGGAAGTTTTCTTCGCAGCAAATGATCTTGGCCTGACCCTCTGGAACGTTCTTCTTGGTGTATCCCCACTTGCGCGCGGTCTTGATGGCGGTCTCGACCGCCTCGGCGCCGGTGTTCATGGGAAGCACGGCTTCCATCCCGCACAGATCGGCCAGGTCCTTACAGAGCGGGCCGAGCTGATCGTTGTGAAACGCGCGTGACGTCAGGGTGACCTTGTCGAGCTGTTCCTTGGCGGCCGCGATCAGCTCGCCGTGTCGATGCCCGAAGTTGACGGCCGAATAGGCGGCCAGCATGTCCATGTATCGCTTGCCGTTCGCGTCCTCGACCCAGACGCCGTCCGCCTTGGCCACCACGACGGGCAGAGGGTGATAGTTATGCGCGGCAAAGCGCTCGACCAGTTCGATGTGTCTGGTGCCGTCCATCTCGACGGGCACGGCCGCTGCTTGCGTGCTCATTCCGGGCCTTCCTTTCCGATCCCATCAGGCGTTCTGTCGCCGTGGGCGCCGTCCGCGCCCGCGCCGGTAGCCGTCGCCCCGGTGGGCGGCCGGCGGGAGTATATCGACACCGGATCGATGAAGGCAAGCCAGTGCCGTTTCCAGGAAGGTGGCTCGACCTTTGGCGGCTGCGGTGGTTGGGTGGCATGGTCAAGGGCATCGCGGCCATGTGCCGGGTGGGCCGACGCATGATCGCGCCTCCGGCTTGGGCATGCCACCCGACGGTTTCGCGCACAAAATCGTTCCCTTGCGGGCGCGGCTCGGTTTACCGGGTACCGAAGATTCTTCGGAGCCGATCGACACGAACCTTGACGGCCGGCGGCGGGCTCGGCGAACACTCAACGACCGGCTCGGCACACATCATTCGTCCCGTACGAGCACGACGAGCTTTTGAGACGGCATGTCGATCGGGGCGATGCGTTCCTTGCAAAACCCGATTGTCGCTCGCTCGATTTCGGCCATGTGCTCGACCAGCGCCGCCTTGGCCGCCGGGTCCGACGTGACCGTGAGAAGCTGCTGTTGCACGGCGCGCACACGGTTGAAGTGGTCGCGAACCCCGGCGTCCGGTCCGTCGATCCCCATCGGGTCGTTGGAAAAAAACGTCGTGGCGCGAATCTCCGCGATGCGCAACCCGACGGAACGCACCGCGGCCTCGAAGTCGTATCGGCTGCGCACGAGCATCCACTCGGTACGCATCGTCGTCCGCGGCATGTACTCCGTGGTGACGATGCGCCCGCCCGGTGCCATAAGAGACGCGAGGTTCTCCAGGGTGCGCATGAACAAGTCGGGCTCGGGAATGTGAAACAAGACGTTGGCGACGTTGATCCAGTCGAACGTCTCGCCCAGATCAAGCCCGGGGTCGGTGACGTCGGCCAGGCGAAACTCCACGCGCGTGTCGCCGGAAGGCTGGACCCACTTGCGGAGCATCGACGGGGACGCCTCCGTATAGTCGATGCCCATCAGGAAGTCCGGCTTGAAGAAGGTGAGGAAGAATCGGATCCAGCGCCCGGATCCGGTTCCCACGTCGAGGACTCGACCGCCGTCGATGGGCGCGCCGAGATCGGCGGCGAGTTGCCGGTAGATCGGGTAAAGCACCGCATCCTCGACCGGGCTGCTGTAGCGCAAACCCGTATCGTCCGCGGCGCCGTCAGACTGCGCGCTCCATTGCTTTTCGTAGTGCCGTTTGATGTCGTCCTGCGTCATGGGCATGGCATGTGTCTCTCAGGCTCAAAATCGGTGCGTACGCGGGTTGCGAGGCCCGCCACACCCTAGGGAGATCGCTCCCTTGTACTTAATCGGACGCGGACCCTCTTGCGGTCCACTCCGCCGGGGGGGCGGTCGCCATACCGTACGGTTCTCGCTTCGTTCCGATAACCCGTCTTACCCGCGCCCGGTCTCATCCGACTCCCTCGGCAGGTCGATAAGCCCACCGAAGCCTCAGCGCCGGGAGGTCATTCCCTGGGGATCTACCGCCTGGGGATCTACATCATCTTGAAAGGTTGGATGAATGCCACGAACAGCGGCACCCGCGATGGCTCGGGGACGACTCATATCTCTTTTTTGTCTGCTGGTTGCGACAATCCTGTGCGTTGGCGCAAACGCCATGCCCAAGGGCGGCGCCCGCATCACGCTCACCAAGGTTCACGAGACGCGCAAGGTCATGCTCGCCGCCCTCAAGGACGACGCCCCGTTCGACTTCAACAGGGCGGGCCTCGAACTGACTTTCTCGATTGAGGCGCCACAGGGAAAGCAGATCGTTCGACTCGATCAGCCGACCTCGATCGTCTCGACCGATTCGACTGGCCGAAACCTGGCCGACGTCAAACCGAACTTCATGAACCGTATCAAGTACGTCAATTTGGTCCCAGTGTGGCAAGAGCCCGCGCAGGAGTTCACCTTGACGCTGGCCCCGCCGGATCGGTCGGCCACATGGTTCAGCGTGGCGGCGCGGTTCGAGGGGTGGGCGTTTGCTGAACTGAACGAGACTTCGTTTTTGCCCGAACCCGGAGGCGGGCGGACGATCATGGATGCCAAGCTGTTCGACGGAACCAAGGTCACGGCCGAGCTAACGGAATCCAGGGGCAAGGCCAACGTGATTCTCATGCCCGGCACCATCAAGCCTTACATCGCCGAAATCGAGATCGTCGATGGCAACACGACCCATCAGACCAACAGCTCCAGGTGGAACGACACGGCCGTAACGTACAGGTTCAACGCCCCGTTGAAGCCCGGAATGAAGGTGCGCCTCAAAGTCCGCACGGGTATGGGGAAGTTCGACTGCATCGTGGACATCAAGGACCAGCCGCTGCCGTAGAGTTTGCCCGAAGCGGGGCACACCGTGTTGTCCTTTCCGAGCCGCGACCAGGCCTATTCCTCCACGATGACCTTACACTTGGGCAGCGCGCCAAGAAACATTCGCCCATAGGGCTTCGTGCGCACGCGCGGGTCCAGGATCACGACGATCCCCTTGTCCTCGCCGGAGCGAATCAGCCGGCCCACGCCCTGTCGAAACTTGAGAATCGCCTCCGGTAGCTGGAGGTCCATGAAGGGGTTGCCGCCCGCCTCGCGCAGCCGCTCGATCCTGGCCTCCACCATCGGCTCGGTGGGTACCGCGAAGGGTAGCTTCACGATGATGACGTTGCTCAGCGCCTCGCCCGGCACGTCCACGCCGGTCCAGAACGTGTCGGTTCCAAAGAGCACGCTTCGCGGCGTGGACTTGAACTTCTCGAGCATCAATGATCGCGGCATGCCCGATCCCTGGACCAACAGCGAGAGTCCGCCATCCGCGAAGAAGTCCGTCAGCGTATCGGCACACGTTTGCAGCATTCGATAGCTGGTGAACAGGACGAACGCCCGGCCCTGCGTGCGCATCACATACTTCTTGATCGCCCCGCAGGCCGCCTCGGTGAACGCGGCCGAATCGCTCGGGTCGGGCATGCCGCTCACAACGTAGACGGTGACCTGCTTTTGGAAATCAAACGGCGAGCCGAGGACCAGGGTTCGCGCGTCGTCGAGCCCGACTCGTCCGCGGAGAAAGGCAAACGAATCGTCCGCCGCCGTCGTCAGCGTGGCCGACGTCAGGACCGCGGACTTCACCTTGTCGAACAGCAGCTCGCGAAGCTCCGGGCCGATATCGACCGGTCGGGCGGAGAGGCTGATTCGCCCGCGCGTCCCCTCCGAGACGCTCATCCAGTAGACCCATCCCTTGCTTTTCTGCCCGTGCCAGTGGGCCACCGCGTCGGCGAGCGCCTTGCAGCGTTCCATCATCGCCGCGAATTCGGACTTGTCCGCTTCGTCGTCCAGTTCGTCGCGCGCCTCGCGGACCGCATCGCGCAGCGTCATCAATCGGTCACTGACGCTCTGCTCGAACGGCGCCGGCTCGCGGAGCCGGCCGTTCCAGTTGCGCCGCCCGGCGTGCCAATCGACCAGCCCATCGAAATAATCACGCGCGACGTGCCGTGCTTCGTGCAGGGCATCGACGGCTCGCTTGCAGCCCGAACGCGCCAGCGGCCCGCGACCGGTTTTTTCGCTCAGCATCGCGTTGAAGAGCTGGTACACCTGCAGATTGGAGGTGCTGAGGCCCATGTGTTCCCCGGCCACGCGCTCCATTGTGTGGGCTTCGTCCAGTACGAGATAGTCATAGTCGGGCAGGATGGCTGCCCCCTGGCGCCTCAGGGCCACGTCGGCAAACAGCATCGCGTGATTGACGATCAAGAGCTGCGCGTTCGACGCCCGCCGCCGGGCCCGTTGATAGAAGCACTTGGAAAAGTGCGGACAGCGCCGCCCGAAGCAATCGTCGCCGTCGCTTCGCACGCGATCCCACACCACCGGCGCCGGCTGACGCGGAAGGTCGGACAGCGATCCGTCTTCGGTGCGATAAGCCCATTCCTCGACCTCCCAGAGCTGCGAGCGCTGCGCCTCGGTCTCAAATAGTGCCTTTTGTTTGGCACTGGAACGGGCCAGCCGTCGCAGCCCGACGTAGTTCGACCGCCCTTTGACCAGGACGGCCGAGAACTCGTCGGGAAACACCGAGCGGAGAAACGGAATGTCCTTCTCCATAAGCTGCTCTTGGAGGGCGATGGTGTGCGTCGAGATGACCACGCGGTCGCCCTGTTGCGTGGCCCGCTCGATCGCGGGAATCAGGTAGGCGAAGCTCTTGCCCACGCCGGTCCCGGCTTCCACCAGAAGGTGCTCGCCGGCGTTGAAGGCGCTCGCCACGGCATCGGCCATGTCGATCTGCTGCGGACGAGACTCGTAGCCGCGCAGCTTGCGCGCCACCCGCCCGTCGCTTGCCAGCATGTCCACCGTTCCCATCGCAGCGCGCTCCCAAAGCCTCTTGTATGCGGGAGAACGCTCCGCCGGTCAACAAAGACGAAGGATGGCACGAGAGTGTGACAGCTTCAGCGGGTCGTACAAAGGCATCATGACGACGGCACGCCGGGTCAGAGCCGTGGGCGCAAGCCCGCGGACACGATGCGAACAAGCATGCGGTTCCGCGATACCAGACCCGTCACAGGGCTTGCGCCCTGTGCTCTGAAGACTGCCCGCCGATTTGGTCATGCCCGCGGACGGAGCGGGTGTTAGCTGAAGTGACCGCTACTCCACTGCAACGGCCGACCTCGTTTTGAAACGCCGAATCCCTCTGGTGTCGGGGTCGTAGATCAAGAAATCTGCCGTGGCAGGTTCCGCCCAAACGGCGAAATCTCCGACAAAGCGCAGGTTCGTTTGGAACGCTTGAGGAGCTACTACGCTTGCGATGAACTCGGTCATGACAATTCTCTCCGTGTCCAGTCCCCCGATTCCGAGCGGGAAGCATAGAGGGTGTCGCGTGCGCCCTTGAAAGGGCGTTTCGGGCCGCGCCAGGCCTCTTGATCCTGCTCCAAGGAGGGCACATCGCCCTCTTGACCGATCAGCCGGCGGTTCTATCATGAAGATGAATTCAGGTTCAGATACGGAAGGTGGTGTATGAGAACAGCGTCCCGATCAGCTCGTTTGCGCTGGATCCACCCGCCTCAGCAGGAACGCAGCCGCGACAAGATGGGCCGCATGCTGGAGGCAACGGAGGCGCTTCTTGACCAAAAGAACTTTGACGAACTCACGATCGCTCAGATTGCGAAGAAGGCCCGCGTTTCCGTGGGCTTGTTCTACACCCGCTTTGACAACAAGGACGCGCTCCTCTCGGCTCTATACGAGAAGCATGTGCTGGAGCTCCGCGCGACAACAAGCAGGATGTTTGATCCGAAGCGTTGGTCGACCGTCTCCGTTACACGGTTCATCGAAGAGCTCGTCGCCTTCATGGTGCGGTTTCATCGGAAAAAGCGTGGTTTGCTGCGCGCTCTCGTTCTACGCCATCACAGCCGACCGGGCCGGCGTTACGAAGACCCAGCGGAGCGAGCGAAGACGGCCATAGCCGCCGTGGGTAGGTTCCTCGCGACAAGGTCGGACGAGATCCCCCACCCGGACCCGCGACTGGCCGGGTCACTTGGGTTTCTTTTCGTACTGGGAGCGTTGAGAGAGAAGATCCTTTTTAGCGAGGGCGTGGCCCGTGCGCTCAGGATTTCGGACAAACGCTTGGCCAAGGAGTTGACAACCGCGTTCCTCGGCTACCTGGGCCTGCCGAAACAGCTCCCGGAGATGCGACGATGCTCGTAAGCTTGAGTTTGAATTGTACCGTCCTGTTGCTCAGTGTCTTTGTTTCGGAGGGGCACGATTCCAACGCGCTAAGACGCGCAAAGATGCTAGAGGCGGAGCACCGCTACCCAGAGGCGGCAGAGTCTTACGAAGAGTTCCTCACAGAGAACAAGGACTCGCAGCGCGCACGCTACCTCCTCGGCCATCTGTATTTGAGGCGCCTGCGCGAGCCCGGCAAGGCCGCCGCGCACTTGGAACGAGCCTGCAAGGGCGACCCGGAAATGTGCGAATGCCATTTTCTTCTTTCCGAAGCATATGCTGGTCAGTTCATGAGCGCCGGAGTCGTTGACAAGGTCGTCCTGGTCGTGGAGGCGAAGAGGGCGATCGACGCGGCGATAAAGTGTGACCCGCGATCGGTGGATTATCGAGGAGCAAGGATTCAGTACTTCCTAACGATCCCAGGGGCAGGAGGCTATGAACGGGCCCACGCGGAAGCCGACGCCCTCGCTGGCTTCGATACTTACGCCGGGCTCCTGGTGCATGCCTCGCTCTACGGATACGAAGGACAAGAAGACCGGGCTCTGGAGTTTTTTGAGAGGGCCATCGCGTCAAAGCCGAGCGATCCCATGGGGTACGAGTGGTTCGGAAACTACCGTCGTCGCCAGGGAAGACACGAAGACGCGATCACGCTGTTCGAGAAGGCGGTCGAACTCAGTCCGCATTCGGCCAGCGCCCTCCATGACCTGGGCCGCGCCTATCAGAAGAACAACCTACACGAAGAAGCTGCGCACGCGCTGGATCGCGCGGCTATCGCGAACCCCGATTCAACCGAAATCGCCTATGATCTAGCTCGCTCGTACCAACTCCTGAGTAGAACGACCGAGGCCGTCGATCTCTACCGGCGATGCCTTTTGCTTGACGACCCTCACGGACCCGAGGCCGACCTGGCTCGAAAGAGGCTAACAAAGCTGGACCGCACAGCCCAGAGCGCGCCTACACGCGACGACAGTGTCCAAGAGGCTTCGCTGCGCTTCTTCCTACCGGTCGTCATAGCCTATCTGTTGGCGTGCGGCGGATGGATCATCCTGGCCCGTTGGCGGGTCGTCTCGTTCCCGCGCGATCCCGTTCCGACCTGTGATCGACCCTGGCTCGAACTCGCCCTGGGCGGCTTGGCGGCTGTCGGAATCTTTGCGGTCGGCCTCGCTTATCGACTCGGCTTTCTGCTTCCTTCCGGGTCGGGCTGGCTCCACCACGTTTCGTGGACGTTGAACAACGTGATCATCTACTCACCGCTTTTCATCCTGCTCGCCGTGCGCAAGCAGACAATGGAGACGGTCTTTCTCTCCACGACCGACCTCGGCCGAAAAGCTGCGGCCGGTGTAATCCTAGCGATCGCTGCGACGACCGCCTTCTTGGCCCTTCGTGGAGAGTTGGCCGATCTGCCGGGCGTCCTGCGTGGAGTCATCGAACCCGACAACGCGACCAATTTCCTACCGGTTTTTCTTGAAGGGCTCGCGCTAGCCTTTCTCTTCGTCCGTGTACGGTGGGCACTGGGCGTTTGGCCCGCGATCCTGATACCTTCGGTACTTTTTGCCGTTGCGCATGTTCCACGGCAACTCGCCGGAGGAGAGTCCACTGGAACGATGATCGCGTTCTTTATTCTGAACACGCTTCTGCCGGCGACGATCCTCTATGTTATTGTCGTAAGCCGCGACATCATTTGGATCGGCATCGTTCACTATGTGATGGACATCGCCATTCGGGCCTTCGAGTAACGCAGACGGTGATCCAAGGCTCAAGAGCCGGCTTATTAGTACTACAGCGCCGCTTGGTCATGGCCTACTCCGTCGGCACGAGGGCAACTC
>CBDUXT010000120.1:0-14718 GCA_965371245.1 uncultured bacterium
TGTCGCCCTCGGGATCGGTGTCGTTGCTTAGCACGTTGCCGGTGGTGACCGCGCTATCCTCCGTGGTGGTCACGGCGTCATCGACGGCGGTCGGCGCGACGTTGGGCGCGGGAAGACCACCAGGCGCGAAGTCGCCGTCGGCCGTCAAGATTCTGTTGATGTCCGTGTAGTTGACGGTGAACGACTGTCCGCCGCCCAGATCGACGGTCATGGTCGAGCCGTCGTCGGTAAGCTGGCTCGTGCCATAACCCGACAGATCGAGCGTGTCCTGCCCCCCGAGGTCTCCGACCGCGGTGACGACATCGCCGTCCCGCGCCCCGGTGAACTGGAACGTGTCGTTGCCGATGCCGCCGTCCAGCAGATCGTTTCCCCCGCCGCTGATGAGCACGTCGCTTCCTTTGCCGCCGAAGAGCTGGTCGTCGCCGGTTCCCCCATCGAGGACGTCCTTCCCCATATCGCCAAAGATCTGGTCGTTCCCGGAGCCACCGGTGAGCTGGTCATTCCCCTTCAAACCGTTGAGGATGTCATCACCGCCCAAGCCGTCCGCGACGTTCGGTGCGTTCGTGCCGGTGAATATGTCGTCACCCTCGGTGGCACCGGCTAGAGCATCGCCCGTGTCGGCGTCGGTCCAGGTGGCCGACAGGAGAATCCTGGGTTCGAGCGGCTCGAGCCGCAAGGTCGGTCTGGCAGGCGCGGACTTCTGCCCGTTCGTAGCGCGCTTTTGGTTGTTGTAGTTGGTCTCTGTCCGCGGGTCATGGTTCATCGCGACGGGCTCCCCCCCAATCGGCCGCCGAATGTTGGCGGCCACGTTATTGGACTCATGCTGCGCTGAAGTGTGTACCCAAACGTACGATACGGAGCCGAGAGGAACAACGTGCTTGTTGCTTTACGATCGGGCGCCGATCCGCCCACCCTCGGCGCGGGGTTTGTGACATTCTTCAGGGTTTTCGTTGGCCGACTGCCGCAATGAAAGGTAATGTCAAAATAGGGAATCTGTTGCGTTATCGGCACCCTACACATCCGTGCCTCGAGCCCGGATGTGCGGCGAGGCGCCTCCTGAGGCGGCCTGCGATGAACCGAGTGGTTCTGGTGTCGGCATGCGGCGGAATCTCGAAGGGGAAGAAGCTGATGAACGAATGCACCAGATGGTACGAGTTGCTGACGTCCGAAGAGGGGACCAGCGCAACCGAGTACGCCGTGATGTTGGGACTCATTGTTCTCGTTGCGGTCGGAGCGATTTCGGGAATCGGCACCGGTGTCAGCGACACCTTCACCTCGCTGGATACCTCGGTGGATTCCGTCTTTCCGTAACGGACTCTCCGGGCGAACGCCCTTGGCACCGAGCCTTCTTGAGGTGCCCAGTTCAGGAGTCGCCTGGCAAGACCCGGCGCCGTGCTACGCTTCGATTCGCGTAGCGCGTGCGCCGGCTTGGGCGGTGTATTCGATTCCACCTGCGATGACATGGGATCGCCGAGTGTGGCCAAGAGCCCGGCGTACGAGAACGCCGGATCCTCTAGATGACCGTCGCGCGCAGTACGACGAGCACGAGTCCCGCGGCGGCTGTTCCCATCGCGCAACCCAGCAAGAACCCACCGAGCGTCACTTGCTGTGGATCTCGCATCTGCTCCGGTTGTTTGAACATCGGTGTCCGCCCGGTCCGGTGGAGGCGGATGATGTCGGAGTCGTGGTCCGGGTCCTGTGTTCGCGTCGGAACTTGGCCGATCCCACCGCCGTTTTCCCCTGTCCCGGGCACATCGAGAACCGACAGCGGAAGCTGCAACTGAGTGCCAATACCGTGCCACTCATAGTCGTCCTGGCCGGTGGCCGTGGAGAACACGACCGAGGGGAAGAAATCGTTGCGCCGCCCCAGAGGTATTTGACGCCGCGCGAACAACATCTCTTTGTCGTCGCCGTCCAACTCGGCGATCGAGCGCTGGGCGTGCAATCGGGCCGCGCGGCTGCGCGAGCGCGCGCGGCGTGCCTTGCCGTGCAACCCTCCGGGTCTGGGATCCTTCATCGTACGACCTCCCTGCCGCGATCGGGCGTGGTGTTCCTGGAAGAAACGACCGTTCTTGTGGTCTGGCAGGATCCGTCCTGCGACCTCCACCCATTATCGTCGCCCAGGCGCCGAACGGGCAAGGGAAAAATGCCGCCGACCCCTCGGGCTTCCCGCAGTCGCCGTTGTGCGTTCGTCCGTTTGCCGGTCAGCGTGGAGCTCGGTACGATTCCGCGGAATGGTTGCTGAGGCGGCGATGGGACGGGTCCGCCCCCTTCCCGTCCGCTGAAGAAGGCTGCCATACTATTTCAACGGGTTGCTACTACGCGTCTCAGACCGCCCCTGGGCCCCAAAGGCGATCCGGACCAGCGGTCTGTATGCCGTAGCGGCATCGGTGCGCAAGACGACCCGACCGACCAGGTAGGCAAAAAACGCGATGGGGAATCGTCACCTGGCAACGACGCTTCGTGCCCGTCGGAGCCGCTTTGTACTGCTCGCCGTCGTCGCACTGGCACCCGTCGCATCCGCACAGCCGCCCTCGGCGGACCGTGATCCCGATTCGTTCATCAACCAGCAGCGTGCGATCGAGGAACGCCTCCGGGCGAAGTTCGAGGTCGAACCCGGCGGTGCGCAGCGGTCCTTGTTCGACTGGGGCGGCTGGTACGGCTCGTACGTGTTCCTCTTCGACGACGGGGTCGAAAGCTCGCGTACGATGCGCCGACACGACCTGCGCCTTTGGTCACGGGTTTCGATCGATCGCGGGGCCCACGAAATCTACGCCCGTGTCCGCCTCAGTCTTCTTGACTTCAACAGCGGCGATTCCTTCGACGGCAACGACGATGACATCGAAGGGCCGAACCTCGAACGCGGCTACTATCGGTTCGACCTCGCCAAGGCGGTTCGCGCGAGTGACCGGCGCAGCCTCGACTACAACCTGACCGTCACGGCCGGGCGAGACCTCGTGCAGTTCGGCAGCGGACTCACGCTGGCGACACCGCTGGATCATGTGGCCGTCCGCGCCGCCTATCGAGGTTTCGAGCTGACGGTCTTGGCGGGCAAGACCGTGGGCAGCACGCAAGATTTCGATCTATCGCGGACGGCCACCCGCACGCGGCGCACCTTTCTCGGGGGACAGCTCCGCTATGCCGGTCTGGAAAGACACCGGCCCTTCGTGTACGCCCTCTGGCAACGCGATCGCAACCGCGAGCAAAGGCCGCGGCTGCTCCAGCGGTTCGACTACGACTCTTTTCACGTCGGTCTCGGTTCCGCGGGGGAGCTCACCAAAGGGTTGCGATACTCGGCGGAGTTGGTCTACCAGACCGGGCACAGCTTCGGGGACGGTCGCTTCCTCGGCGACGACGACATCGAAGCGCTGGCGGCACACGCCGAGCTGGAGTATCTCTTCCCCGGTGCGCGAAAAGCGAGGGCTTCGCTGGAGTACCTGTTCGCCAGCGGCGACTCGGGTCGCAAGACCAGCCCTACCAACAGCGCCGGCGGAAACCGAGGCGATTCGCTCGACACCGGCTTTATCGGCTTTGGATACCGTGACACGGGATTGGCGTTTGCCCCGCGATACAGCAACCTGCACATGTGGCGGGTGGGCGGATCCTACTTCCCGTTTCCCAGCCACAAGGTGCTGGGCGAGTTCCAGGTCGGGACCGACGCGTACTTGTTCTACAAGCACCGCCGCGACGGCGCCGTTTCCGACCCGTCGGCCAACGTTCGATCCGGGTACCTCGGGTGGGAACTGGATCAGTACGCCAACTGGCGGGTGACGGCCGACCTCGCCTGGACCGCCCGACTGGGTGCGTTCTTTCCCGGCAAAGCCTTTCGAGACCGTACGACCCGAACCTTCCTGCTGGTCGGCTTTACATGGAGCTTTTGACGTGACGGTGAATCCCCTTCGCCTTCTGGTGCCCCTCGATCGGCCGCGAGCGCGTGCGGCGTGTCGTATCGCCGGTCCGCTTGTGTTGATGTGCCTTGCAATCGGCTGTGCGGCACGAACGCGCAGCTTTCGGCCCACGATCGATGCGAATACGCTCGACGACATTTCTTTCCTGCACTATTGCGCGACGGTCCCGGTGGTTACGGTTGACGAGGGCCTCCGCGCGGTGTTGATGCTTCGCGAAATCGGAACGGCCGGCGGCAACTTCGAAATCCGGTTCCAGTCGGCCGAGCAAATGGGGGCGGTCAAGGCGGCCTGGGCGCTGGCACCCGATCACGTTCTCGACAAGGGAACGCTCGCTTACATGCTTCGAACGGTTTGCGGCCTGCGCCGCAGCGTGGGTGAGGTGCTGGCCTCGTCCAGCGGTTGGGGCGATCGGCGTTCGGCCCTCGCGTCCTGTGTCCATGCCGGGCTGATGCCCTATTCGACGGCGCACGAGCCGGTGACCGGCGGGGAACTCCTTTCCGCACTGACGGCCGCGGAGCGTTTTCTTTCCACGGCTGGCCCCGGCGTGCCGTAAACACCGCACTAGGCAGAGGTTACAACGCGTCTCCTCCCTCTGAGCGTGCCCAATAAGGCTCTCTCAGAGCCTCGTCCGCGAGCAAGCGGTCCGGTTTCGCGTACGCACCCGCTCCCTTACGGTCGCGGCTCGGTTTGTCATAACCGTCCAGATGCACGCTTTTTCAGCCTATCCTAACAGCCTGTTGAAGAAGGCTGGTTCTCGTTGTGTGGCACCGGCTTCCAGCCGACGCAGACAGGCTGTATCCCCGCCAAGGGGGAAAGCGCTGGCGGGATCACCGGCAAGATGCCGGTGCCACACATTTTTCGGATAGGTTCCTAGAGGTTCCGCGATGCGTTCGGCAAGATTTTCACGCCGGGGTACTTGACCGACCGGTACCGAGCGAGCACAATCCCCGCCTTTCGTGGTTGGAAGCGAAGTCGAAGGAGCCTCGTCATGGGAGTACATCGAAGTGCCATCAGACGCCGGCGCCGAGAGGATGCCTGCGAAACAAAGGCACGAAACAAAACGGTCAAGGCCGACGAGCGTCAGCGGCGAGATGCGCGAATGATGGAGAAGGTGCAGGCCGGAAGTCTGCCCTTCACGCCCGTCGTGATGAGTTGGCTGAGTCGGAAACTCGATAAGCGGGCGATTCGTATCACGCCCGAGGACGTGAAGTCCCTGGCTCCCTGAGCCGCAGCGAGTGGAAGCGCGCAGACGGACGCCTGCGTAAGGTTGCACCCCAGGGAAGGTCAGGTGAAGAAGCAACGGTCGGCGGATTTCGTCGATCGTTTTTTGTTGCGCTGACCGCAATGGGATCACGGCGCGCTTGAGGCTCACGTTTGAGTCTTCGATGGTACCGCGTTGGCTTGACGATGCTGCAAGGCGTCCTGGGCATCGGCCATGGTTGCGGCGGTTGGTGCCGCTCCTGTCTCGATCATCATCCAGAAGCAATCGAACAGATACGACGCGTCGTGCGGACCGGGACTGGCTTCGGGATGGTATTGAACCGCTAGAACCGGCATCTCGCGATGGACGAACCCCTCGAGCGTCTTGTCGTTGAGGTTGATGTGCGTTGCCACGCCGCCGACCCGCTCGAGTGATTCGCGATCGACGGCGAAGCCGTGATTCTGTGATGTGATCTCGACGCGTTCGGTGGCCATGTTCCGGACCGGATGGTTGCCGCCTCGGTGTCCAAACTTCAGCTTGAACGTTGCCGCGCCCAGCGCCAGGGCGAGAAGTTGATGCCCGAGGCAGATGCCGAACACCGGAACGCGCCCCATCGTCCCCTTGAGAAGATCGACGGCGTAGTGTACGGCCGCAGGGTCGCCCGGACCGTTGCTTACAAACACGCCCTCGGGGTTCCTTTCGAGAAGCTCGTCGGGCGTGATCGTCGGCGGCACGATGGAAACCTCGCACCCGGCATCGACCAGATGGCGAAGGATGTTCCGCTTCATCCCGCAGTCGATCGCCACGATATGACGTCCCTGCCGCGGTCGTTTGCGACAGGATGCAAAAGCCGGGTTCAGTCCAGCGGTCCACGTTCGCGCCTCGCCGGGCGCTACCATCTTGACCAGGTCCATGCCGGACATGCTCGGCGCGCTGCGTGCCAAGCGGACACACTCGGCCGGGTCATCCGTTTCCGTGGTGACGACGCCTCTCATCGTGCCCTGGACGCGTAGCTTCCTGGTCAGGGCGCGGGTATCGACGGCTTGCAGGCCGATGACGTCGTGACGGGCGAGGTATTCTTCCAGGCTGAGCGTCGCCCGGTAGTTGCTGTGGCGGCGGGCGAGCTCCTTGATGACAAAGCCGGCTACGTGCGGCTTGCCCGATTCGCAGTCGTCTTCGTTCACGCCGTAATTCCCGATCATCGGCGCGGTCATGGTCACGATCTGCCCCGCGTAGGAAGGGTCGGTGAGGATTTCCTGGTAGCCGGTCATGGAAGTGTTGAAGACAACCTCGCCCGTTTGCGTGCCGGTGGCGCCGAAGGCTCGGCCACGCAGGACGGTTCCGTCCTCAAGCGCGAGGGTACAAGGCAAGATTCGATCGGCGGGGCTCACGCCGCCGAGGATAGAAAGGTGGGGGGCTGGTGTCTATTGGGCAGCAGCGGATTGGTCCGTTCTGGCCCATCCAATTCGGCGCCGGGTGGCACGGGCAAACTTGTTCCTGAGTATCCATGTACCTCAGCCGCTTTGAGTTCGGGGTACGTCATTGCCTGGACCTTCGTACAGGTGTCGAGGAGCATGGAGAAAAGGTCACTTTCCTGGCAACGTCGGTTGAGTCGGTAGGCAAACTCTCCGAGGTAGCGGACGGCGCGCTTGCCAGCGATGGCATGGTGTCGATCCAAGATGAACCGTTTGAGATTCGAGACGAGGGCATGCACCCGGGGAAAGGCCGTCACCGCCTTGGTGCCGTGGGAGCCGACGACTACGGCCTCATGCGCGTAACCCAACGTGCCCGAGCCCTGGTAGATGCTCAGTCCGTCGTTTGGGACGCTGCAACAAGAATCCAGACGCGCCCGTACAAACGCCTCCGCGCCTCGCTTGTTCAAACGCCGCGCGGGTAGCAGGGTCGGGCACCCCAGCCCCCCGGTCCTGGTCACCTCGACCGCCACGAAGAACGGCGTTTTTCCCTTCGCCCCTCGCCCACGCCGGCCGGATTGGAATCCGCCGAGGTACGCGTCGTCCAGCTCCACGAGGCCGTGCAACACGCGAGCCATCTCGCCGGTCCCCAACGCAGCGGGTTCTGTGTACACTCACCACATGCCCAGCGAACCCGAGCCCACTTCGCCACCCGTTCCCGAAGACCTGGCGCGATATTCGCGTCAGATTCTTTTCGAGGGAATCGGCGTCGAGGGTCAGCGCCGACTGGGCGGTTCGCGCGTGGTGTTGATCGGGTGTGGAGCACTGGGAACCGTGCTCGCCAACACGCTCGTTCGCGCGGGCGTCGGTTTTCTGCGAATCTGCGACCGGGATTACATCGAGCGAGACAACCTCCAGCGGCAGGTGCTGTTCGACGAAGAGGATCTGGCCGCGAACCTGCCCAAAGCCGTCGCGGCCACGGCCAAGCTGCGAAAGATCAACAGCGAGGTCACGGTCGAGGCCATCGTTGAGGATGTCAACGCCTCCAACATCGAACGCCTGGCTCTGGGCGCAGATCTTCTCCTCGACGGCACGGACAACTTCGAGACACGGTTCTTGATTAACGATCTGGCCGTCAAGTCGGGTCGGCCCTGGGTGTACGGAGCCGTCGTGGGCGCCACCGGGCTTTCCATGACGATCATCCCGCACGACACGCCATGCCTCCGCTGTGTTTTCGAGGAAGCTCCGCCGCCGGAACTGAGCCCGACGTGCGACACGGCCGGCGTCCTGGGGACCGTGGTCAATCTTGTGGCGGCCCTTCAGGCGACCGAAGCGATCAAGCTGTTGACCGGGCGGACGCAGGAGATCAACCGCAGCTTGGTCCACGTGGACATATGGCAGGCGCGATTCGCAAATATGAAGATGGGCAGCACCCGCGAGAAGGGTGATTGCCCCTGCTGCCAGCGAGGCGAGTTCCCTTTCCTGAGTGGGGAGCGCGGCAGCGCGACCACGACGCTGTGCGGCCGGGAAGCCGTGCAGGTCAGCCGGCGCGATCCGGGGACCATCGATCTGACGGCCCTGGCGGCCAAGCTTGCGCCCGCCGCCACCGGAGCCGTACGTCAGAACGAGTTCCTTCTCCGCGTAGCCATCGACGGGTATGACATGACGGTCTTCCCGGACGGTCGGGCCATCATTAAGGGCACCGACGACCCCGACAAGGCGCGCAGCCTCGTGGCCAAGTACCTGGGCGCGTAGGGCATCGCCCGGTGTGACTTGAGGGATGAGGCTGTGCGTGTTTTCCGAATCGGGGTGGCATGGCCACGCTTGCGTGGCCATGGGGGTACGGAACGTGCAGTCGCGACGATCAAGAGGAATCATTCGATGGCCTTGCGAATTGGTCAAGCCCACCTGGCTTCACTGGAACGGCACGCCCGCCTGAGTCGGCCGATCGAGTGTTGCGGCCTACTCGTCGGTTGCCGGCGCGGAAGCGACCTTGTCGTGGATCGCGCGATCCCCTGCCGCAACATTTCACAGGGCGACCGCCGGCGGCGGTATCAGATCGACTGGTCGATCCTGGGCAAGACGCTTCGAGCCAGCCGATTGGGGCAGGGCGAAATCGTGGCCTTCTACCATTCGCATCCCGACGGTTCGCGGCGTCCCTCCCGGCATGACACCGACCTTGCCTGGTCTGACTATGCCTATGTGATCGTCAGCGTACCGTCGTGCGGGTTCGGTTCGGCGACGATCGGGTGCTGGCGAATGCCCGCCGACCGCGGGGGGTTTGTTGCAGAAACGATCGTATCCGTGTAGTCCGGCGTTGACGTCGGGGGGTCTGGTTTTTATCGTGCGGGCTGGCTGATATCGATCCGCTTCAGGACGTGATAGGGAGAATCGACATGGGACGCACCAGCGACAGCATCATGCACGCCATCGGGCGAACGCCCCTGGTGAGAATTAACCGGATCATCGATGGGGCAGCGACGGTGTATGCCAAGCTGGAGTTCTACAACCCGCTCTCGAGCGTAAAGGATCGTATCGGAGATGCCATGATCACCGCCGGGGAGCGCGACGGCAGGATCAATCCTGATACGACGATCGTGGAGCCTACCTCCGGCAACACGGGGATCGCCCTGGCCTTTGTTTGTGCAGCCAAGGGCTACAAGCTCACCTTGACGATGCCCGAGAGCATGTCCGTGGAGCGGCGGGCCATCCTGAAGGCCCATGGCGCGTCGGTCGTTCTCACGCCGGCTGCCGAAGGCATGAAAGGCGCCCTGGCCGCCGCCGAAAAAATCGCCAAAGACACGCCCAACTCATTTATGCCCCAGCAGTTCGACAACCCGGCCAACCCGGAGGTTCATCGCCGGACCACAGCGCAGGAGATATGGGACGACACCGACGGGAAGGCCGATATCCTGGTCTCGGGTGTCGGAACGGGGGGCACGATCACCGGCGTGGGTGAGGAGATCAAGTCGAAGAAGCCCGCCTTCAAGTGCTACGCCATCGAGCCGGAAGCGTCCCCGGTGATTTCGCAGATGCGCGAAGGCAAGGAGATCAAGCCGGGTAAACACATGATCCAGGGGATCGGCGCGGGTTTCATCCCCAGTATTTTGAACCTCGACGTGGTCGATGACGTGGTATGCCTCTCGAACGAAGACGCCATCGCGTGGGCTCGCCGTGCGGCCAAGGAAGAGGGAATCCTGTGCGGGATCTCTTCGGGGGCGGCGCTGTGTGCGGCCAACCGCATCGCCAACATGCCCGAGAACAGGGGCAAGATCATTATCGCGATCCTTCCGAGCGGCGGTGATCGCTATCTATCGACACCGCTTTTTGCATCCGACTAGTGCATCGTCACGCGTAAACTTGCGGGTTGGGTGGCCCACCTCTTTAGAGGTGGGGGACGCGAATCCGGAGACCATTCGAGTCCCCCACCTCTAAAGAGGTGGGCCACCCACCGAGCAAACCCGCAGATTCAAGGTTGACCATACACTAGTGCTTTGACCCGGCTCATTTGATGGCTGGCGCCCGATCGGGACGATCCCGGACTCGGATCCGACGCCGGCATGGAGACGCGCGAGATACACTGGCCGCGCTTCGCTCGGCCATGCCACCCATCAATTCAAGTGTGTCGGAGTTTCAGGCAGGTGCTCGCCAGAGGTCGCCTGAACGTTCTCGACCCGATGCGTGGTCGTCCTCGCGCTGTGAATTGGCCTTCGCGCCGCCTAATCGGACGGTTGTCCCGAGGGTCGGATCGGGATTGAGCGGGGGACAGATGCATCAGTGGTTTGCGTCTCGGCCCACCCCGATTGGGTCGTGATCGATACCAGCGGGCCACTTCCGGACCCGGACCACAGTTTGACCGGACAGGTGGTCGAGAGTATAGTGAGGGCGATTGCGGGAGGTTTAGCCAAACGCGGTATTCATACGAGCCCCTACTAGGGTTCACCAGTTGCTGTTGTTCGCCATAATT
The DNA here is from genome assembly GCA_965371245.1 of uncultured bacterium. Classification (GTDB taxonomy): domain Bacteria; phylum Planctomycetota; class Phycisphaerae; order UBA1845; family UBA1845; genus CBDUXT01. The sequence continues at coordinate 10,489 of CBDUXT010000120.1, forward strand.
CATTAGTCTCCCCATCTTCGCGTCTGGCTGACAGATCCCGCTTGTTTGACGAGACGTCTGCGTCTCGAAATCTGAACGTCGCGAGGCCGACCCGTGCGGTCTCGTCCGAGCTTGCGCTGCTTGCGGGCGCGGATCGCCGTGCAAGATGCATCGGTTGGATCCGTGCCGGGTTGCTGCGCCGGCAAAGGTCGGAAGAAAGCCGTCGGCTGGGTCCGGCGTGTCTTCCCGACGGGCTCGTCGCATGGCGCATTCTCTGGAAGCGGTGGGGTCATGGCTGTAGACATCCCGAACTATCGAGTCGTCGAGAAACTCGGCGTCGGCGCGCGGACGCGAATATTCCGTGCCCGGTGTATGCGGACCGGCAAGGACTATGCGATCAAGATCGTCAAGATCGTTGATCCGGAGGATACCGCCTTCATCGACCTGCTCCGAACGGAGCACGTCATCGGGACCGCCGTCGATCATCCCGTCATCCGGAAGGTGTTTGAACTTCGCATGCTGCGCCGTCGACTCCGCGTCCACGGCGCCATTCTATTCATGGAGTACATCCAGGGCATCTCCCTCGCCGACAAGGAGTTCAAACGCCCCCTCGCGGAAGTCCTTCGAATCTTTGTAGACGCTGCCGAGGGTCTGCACGCAATGCATCAGGCCGGCTACGTTCACGCCGATCTCAAGCCGAACAACATCATGTTGACGGTGGACGAGGAAGTGAAGCTCATCGATCTCGGGCAAAGCGCCAAGATTCATGAGTCCAAGCCGCGCATCCAGGGAACCATTCACTACATCGCCCCGGAGCAGGTCCATCGAGGCCCGTTGGATCAGCGCACGGACGTGTTCGGCCTGGGCGCCACCCTCTATCGGATGCTCATGGGCCGACCGATCAAGACCAAGATGAATCAGACCATCAACATGAACGCCCAGGGGCTAGCCGGCACACGTGCCCAGGGCGACGGCGGGCCGCTCCTTGAGGAACTCACCCCCTGTATCTCCCGGCTGATCGACGACGCGTGCCAGTTGGAACCGGAAAAGCGAATCCCGGACATGCCGGCCATGATTCAGAGGTTGGGGTTGGCCCAAACGATTGTTCAGAAACAAGACGCGGCGCAGACCGGTGCTGCTTCCGAGGGGGCGGAGGCGGGCGGGATCGCTCCGATGGATGACGCGCTCACCGGAGTTCCCGATCAGGTCGAGGAACCCGGCGACGTCGATCCATGACACGTCTGCGCCGCTCGTAGCGGCGAAGCTTGTTCCGCAGAGCCCCGTCCACCGACCGGTGCGCCGCGCGGTTCACGGATTCTCCCCACGATGCCGCTTGTGACCTTCTGCCCCCCCTCCCTTCAACGCAGGGAAGCTCCCATGGGTGAACGGCGGGGCGGTCGCCCGATGCGCGATGCAGGGCCGGCTGGGTGCGGGCCGGGATCAGGGGTCGGTTGAATCGTCTGCGCAAAAATTACGGTGCGCATAAAAAAGGCGTGCGGCACCCCGAAAAGAAATTGGCGCGGTCAAAGGGTGCCGCAGCGAGTGGAAGCTTCGTTGTAACAAGAGGTTGCAACAGTAGACCCGGGACGAGTCAAACATTGCCGCACAACCGTTCAATAGTATATCGGCTGAGACCGGTTCGTCAACAGGGTCCGCAAAAGATTTCCGAGCTGACGGCGTCATTCGCTCAGTTCGATGCCGAGCGTTCGCCACGAAGCCGAGGAGGATCACTCACGCGGCGACCGCTCGCTGCTTCCCAACGCGCGCCAAGCGACTGACCCGGTTATCGGTCGATGGGCGGTCCGGGCCATCGTCTTGCCCGGCGGAGGCCGAACGGCCTCCCGAAACGCGACCGGAGCCGGCGCGATTTCTATCTCGGCGCCGTCGTCCCGCTCGACGATACCTCAGGGGGAACTCGGGTCGGTCGGGGACGCATGTTCACTTGGGGAATCGCCCATGAATCCACTAAAGGTCGGAAACGTTGTTCTCGTTGAGGGCGGTCGTGTCGAAGTGCTGGTGACCGCGCAGGATCTGGACATCGTCCATGAGGATCACGCGTATCGAATCGGTCAGCTCGGGTCGTATATGACGATCTCTCTGGGCGATCGGACCCTCGTGGGCTTCGTAACCAGTACCGAGCGGAGACGTGTCGGCGGCGTTGCCGAGCCTGAGTTGATCGTCAAGGTCCAACTGATGGGCGAGATCAAGGCCGGGGGGTTCACCCGCGGCGTCAATGAGTACCCCATCATCGGTGACGACGTCTGGGTCGCCCACGGCAAGGACTTCGAGACGATCTTCGGCAGCTTCGACCAGTTGCTGTCCGGCTCCAAGCACCCCCAGAGCTTCTCGCTCGGTCGCTTTGCCCACAACCCCGACTTCGATGTGAAGATCCTTGGTTCGCCCTTCTTCGCCAAGCACGTGGCCATCCTCGGCAACAGCGGAAGCGGGAAGAGTTGTACGACCGCTCGTATCCTTCAGGAGGTGCTGGACCTCGAGCAGTCTCAGGTCGTGATGTTCGACATGCACGGCGAGTACCGCTCCGCCTTCAGCGACGAGGACGGGCAACTCAACGCCAACGTCACCTACCTGGGGTCGGAGGATCTGGTGCTGCCCTACTGGCTCCTGCGGTACGAGGAGTTCGAGGCCCTGTTCGTTGATCGCTCCAACCCCCTCAACATCAGCACGCAGATTTCATTTCTGCGAACGGCGCTCCTGGAATACAAACAGGACGCGGCCCGCGCGCTCGGCTTGACCAAGACCTTGACGCTGGACACGCCGATCTATTTCGACCTTGCGCGCCTCAAGACATACGCGGCGAACCTCAACGATGCGCGCTTTGTTCTCAACGACGACCGTCTCGCATTCAGTCAACTGGCGCTGCGCTCGCTTCCGCCGGAAGAGCAACAACAGATGATGCGGAAGCAACCCTGCCAGTTCAACCGCGGCAACCCGGAAGGCGAGACTCCGCACCCGCTCTTCTTCGGGAAGCTGCTCGGGCTGATCGATCAGATCGATACGAAGTTCGACGATCGTCGATATGAGTTCCTGCTCAAGCCGATCGAGCACGGACTCAAGTCGCCCTTTTTCCGCGACTACGTCAAGGATGCCGAAGGTTCCGAGCAAACCTCCAACCTGATGAACCACATGATCAAGCTCCTGACCGGGCGGCTGGAGCCGCGGAGCAACCTGACCATCATTGATCTGTCGGGCATCCCGTTCGAGATCGTCGATATCACCGTGGCGGTCCTCACCCGGCTCATGTTCGACCTGAACTTCTGGACGCCGTCCGAGGAGCGGCACCCCATCGTGCTTTGCTTCGAGGAGGCGCACAACTACATTCCACGCGTCTGCGGCGATCATAACTTCGCCAAGACGGCCGTCGAGCGCGTTGCCAAGGAGGGACGCAAGTACGGTGTCAGCGCGATGGTCGTGTCTCAGCGACCCTCCGAACTGTCCGAGACGGTGCTCGCCCAGTGCAACAGCTTCGTCGTGATGCGGATGAGTAACCCCGAGGACCAGAACTACATTTCGCGCGTCGTCGGCGACCACTTCGCCGGCGTCATCAGCATGCTGCCGGTGATTCGTCCCGGCGAGGCATTCGTGATCGGGGACAGCGTGCTCATGCCCATGCGTACCCTGGTGACCATGCCCAATCCGGTGCCGCTTAGTGGCGACATGGATTTCTTCAAGGAGTGGGCCTCCCCCAGCGTCCGGTGCGATCTGGATGACATCATCAACCACTGGCGCCGCCAGGACCGCAAGCGCCCCGCCGGTGACGACGACCATGCGGATGATGACAACGCCCAAGCCACCCAGCCGCAACAGCCGGGTCGGCCGGCCCGCACCCCGGTCAAGCCGTCGGTGCGGTCGCCTGTATCCCCGCCGGGCGTGCCCGGGGCCCGGGCGATTCCCGGAATGCCCACCCGTCGCTGGCCGGGCAAGTGACCCTGTCGCCGTCGGACCGGTCCGACTACAATCAAGGTGGTGGAGCGGGTGAAGGCGATCGCCGGCGCGCTAGTCGCGCGGGAGGAAAGTCCGAACTGGGTAGGGCACGGTGGTTGGTAACGCCAACCCGGCGCGAGCCGAGGGAAAGTGCCACAGAAAAGACACCGCCCGGCGGGCGCTCGGTTTCCCGACCGTCCGCTGGGTAAGGGTGAAATGGTGCGGTAAGAGCGCACCGCGCGGTCGGTGACGGCCGTGGCAGGGTAAACCCCACCGCCAGCAAGCCCAAATAGGCAGCGAGAGGCGGCC
>CBDUXT010000121.1:0-14075 GCA_965371245.1 uncultured bacterium
TGAGCGTCTACCGCACCCTCAAGCTCCGAGGCCTCGACCCCACCCGATCCATTGTCGATGGTTTGAAAAGCTACCTCACCACCGCCCAACTCCCGCCGCTACCCGAAGGCGACATTGCAAACGGCTGACCTCTTACCACGCCCGAATACCCGCCGTCAGCCCAGATCAGTTGTAGACGTTCGAACCGCCCCTTCAGCTTGGTCAACACCATTTTCGCGCCGTCGCGATCCTGCACGTCGGCCGGCTGAACGACGACGGCCAGGATCAATCCCAGCGTGTCTACGACAATATGGCGCTTGCGACCCTTGCTCTTCTTGCCGGCATCGTAACCGCGGACCCCCTTTTTTCCGTGGTTTTCACGCTTTGACTGTCGATCACGGCTGCACTTGGACTGGCTTCACGTCCTTCCTTCACACGCAATTCGTCACGGAGCAAGTCGTGGATGTCCTGCCAAAGACGCTCCCTACGAGAGCACGCTTTTCTCAGACTCGGCAGAGTATGCTTTGCGCCAGGCATGCCGCTTTCGTTTTCAGAGACCATAGAATCTCAGTCCTCTCTTGTCGTGATAGGCCTCGATTGATGGCTGGGGCGTTGGCGCACGTCGGGCACGACCATGATCGGGCTAGTCAGATTGCGCCATGTGCCGAACGAAGTGAACGAGATGCCAGATCTCGGTGTCGCTGAGGTTCTCGTGGGCAGGCATCGGCGTCCCCGGCATGCCGGCACGGATGCGTTTGAACAGCTCGTCCAGTTCGCCGCCGCCGCGGAAGTCGCCGCTCGTGAGATCACGAGCGCTGATCTTTCGCCCTTTCTCGTCGATAAGCGATTGCGGGCCATCGCCGCGTCCTTCCGGCCCGTGGCATGACGCACAGTTTTCGAGAAACAGCTTCCGGCCCGCGTCGGGGTCTGGCAAGAAAGTCTCTCCCGGCCAGGGAACAATAATGATTCTTCGCGGCGTCACTCGCGCCTCGGCAATCTCTTCGATTTCCTCAGGATCTGCCTCGTCATCGTCCGCAAATTCGGCGGTCAACCTCTCAACCCACCCCGCACGGTTGATGCCACGAATGTAGTCCGCAACCGCGAGCACCTCGCTCTCGGTCAGTTGGGGATTGGCCGGCATCTCGCCGAAACGCCGACCGGTGCTGATCGTTTGAATTAGATCTTCCTGGGTGGGAACACCGTTCTTCGCTGAAACGTAACGAAACCGTTCGTGCCAGAAGTCACGAGGGTTCCCCTCAATCGTCTTCGCGGCCGGGCCATCACCGCGGCCCGACGCGCCGTGACACGCGCAACAGAACATCTTGTAGAGTGTCTCGCCCGAAGCAGGGGCGGCGTTCTCCGACGGCGTCGCCAAAGGTCGCGGCGTATGCGTTGCCGGCGCGCTCTTTCGGCGCAGGCTCATCATGTAGATCGCTAATGAGCGCGCTTCCTGCGGCGTGAAACCCATCTTGGGCATCAGAGTGCCAGGCGTTATCGCGTCAGGCTGAAGAAAATGTTCGAAGTGCCATCGCTCAACCGTGTGTTCGCCTTTCACATGAGTGAAGTCGAGGTCATGCTTTGTCTGATCCCCGATGTGCGTTAGATCCGTTCCGAGGTCGCCGCCTCCCCCACGATACCGATGACAGCCGAGACAACCCTTGTCAACGACCAACCGCTTCCCCTCTGCAAGGACATCGGCCCCGGCCAAACTAAACGTCAAGACTGATTCGTCGATCTGAGGTTTCTTGATTTCGACGGATCCGGATCCAAAGGAATAGGCGTAGAGATCGGCTTGCCCCGCGTATAGATCAACCTCATAGTGGCAGCGACCGCAGCTCGCGTACACGGCGTCACCGCGAAGAAGTGGAGTTGCAACATGTAGTGTTGGTTCACCGTTCTCACGCCAGCCGTGAGCGGCTTCTTTCCGAATCGCGCGCCCCTCCCCCCCATGGCAGACGGTGCAGCCAAAACTGTCGGTCGGATGCTCGGCCAGCCACTTACCGGAATGCCGGCGCAGCGGCTGGCCGGTGTCCGACATGGCCGGGTTGTCGATGCCGAGGTGGCAGGAAACGCAACGATCGACTCCGCCCAGCCCCTGTAGGAAGACTTGTTTGAACTCAATGTCAGAGGTTGACGCCGCGATCCGCGCAGCATCGTTGCCTGCGGTGCGGATCAGCAGTTCGCGGTACGCGGCCTGAAAGCCGCGCCATTCTCCGCCGAAGTTCTCTTTGTAAGCCACGCCAGCCAAGATCAGAGTAGAGGCGACAGAGCTTATCAGCAGCACGATCTTCATCATGCGGAAACGTCGCGCGATCATTGCATCTCAAGGAATCTGTTGTGATTCGCCAGAGTTCCATGTGTTCGGGATCACGCGGCTGCTCACGGCTAACCGCAGTTGTTCTTGTCAGTGTGCGTCCGACACATGAAAGTGAAAATCAGCTTCAACTTCCTGGCCGTTCTCGTCGAGAAATACGAGTTCCACGTGCGCTTCTCCGCCGTCGGCAAAACCCATCATGGCGTGGTACACGCCGGGTTCAACCTCGGCTGCATCGCTGTGTTCTTCTTCCTTCGCGTCGTCATCGTCGTCGTGATGGCCGGCGGCCTCTCGTCTACGGCGCGCTGTGCCCTTCGGTGGCCGTGACCAATCCAGAGTCGTCAATCGTAAACGTGAAGTCTGCCTGGATCGGGGTCATCCACTTCCCGCTGTCCGACGTTGAGCGAGCGAACTCCGGGACATCGACAGTCACTGATGCCGTGTAATCGCCCGGCCCGAGCAAGCCATGGTTGATAGCATAATGCAGCCCGCTTCCACCCCACATCGAGTGCAATTCTCGTGTTATGGACTCGCCCGTGCTGGTGTTCGTCGCGGCGAACGTGACGGTCGCGTAGGAGATCCTCGTTCCCGATCCCTCGTCGATGGGCTTCACCTCGACATGGATGGTCTCATCCGCCGCCGGGGTCATCTCCATCCACATCCCGCCCATGTACATCCACATGGCTTTGTCCGGCTCGAGAATCAACTGGATGCGCATGTCATCCTTGGTCGCCTCGCCCATGAAGACCTCGTCACTGCTGGCGTTAGCCGGGAGCGTCGCTGCCTCGTGAGCCGGAACCGGCGTGGTGGGGCTTTCCGGAGCCGCACCCGACGAGACTGAGACTTCCGTGACGAGGCCGTCTTCAATCACAAAATGAAACTCCGCCTCGACAGATCCCATCCACTTGTCCTTGTCGCCCATGGACCGCGCAAACCTTGGTTCCTCGAGATGGATCTCGGCGTGGTATTCGCCGTCACCCATAAGTGCGTGGTTGATCGCGTAGTGTAGCCCGCTGCCACCCCACATCGGGTGCAAATCCTCCTCCATCGTCTCGCCCGTCGTTTCGTTCTCGGCATGGAATTCAATTGCCGAATGAGGTGGCCGGTCCTTGGAGCCCGGATCGGTGATCTTGACTTCAACGTGAATGTCCGCACCTGCTGCGGGGGCCATCTCCATCCAATTGCCGCCCATCAGCATGAACATGGACTTGGCCGGTTCCAGAACCAGCTCCACGATTCTGCCATCCACTTCCTTGTGGCCGATCACCGCGTGGTCTTCGGCTGTTCGTGCACCCGTCGGATCTACAGGCTCGGTGAGATGGATGAGTTCCCCTTCGTGGTCTCCAATTCCGTCTGTGACCGGTACGCAGCCGGGAAGCGGTGCCGTCCAGCAGACCAGACCGACAATAGCCAACCCTCGCACCCACATTCTCAAACGTGCAATCTTCATGGTCCCAATCTCCCAGTATTCGGTTGCTTGACATCGGGCGACCGTCGCACATTGTAAGCAACGTTTAGTGCTGATGCTCGTCTCCTTCCGCCTCACTCATACCGTCCATCTCCATGTCGTCATGGTCGTCGAGCATGTCATCGTGTTCACCCTGAAGAAAGAAAAGCGTGTCACAATTGAAGATATTGCACGCGTTGTCTCCGAAGAATGCCTGCGGATCGAGCACCATCGAGTCGCATCCCGGAATCGGAACGGCGATCTGAAACATGGTTGCCGATCCCACTACGAAGAATGAAGCTATGCGTTTGCGTTTCATCTTGTCCTTCTCCCGTCACATGGAACACGACCGGTGCGCGATGGGTCACGCGACCGTGGAACCTAGATCATCAGTGGGCGTGACCTCCGCCTTCATCGGCGCTATCGGCCTCGGCGGGAGCGCCGCCACTCGCCGCGATGGGCGCGCCGGAAAGAGGCAGTACGTCGTCGATGAAGAACAGGACATCACAGTTTAGGAAATCGCACGCATTGCGACTCAAGTAGTTGACGGGGTTGAGATCGCACCCCATCACGAACATATTTGCACCCCATGCCGCTCCACCCATGATGACTGTCCTTGCGATTGACTTTATCTTCATTGTTGCGTTCTCCGTCGTTTGCCGCCGACGCGCTATCACGATACGACTGCGCGCCGACTCTGGCGAAATCAGTTTGCCGCTTTCAAAAACTCCAGGATCAAACGATGCTCCTCGGCCGTAAGGTTTGCGCGCACCCGCATGTGATGGACGATAACTTCCCACTCCCGGTCACTTCGTTCCTGCGGATCGCGAATATTGTGGCAGCGCATGCAGTTTTGAGCCCAGGCTCGGGCACCATCCTTTCGCATTGGAGGCACGGCCACGAGGGCGCTTGGCTGCGAGCCGGCCTCCGGGTCCTCCATCGGCATGTCCGCGATCGTCCGATCCTTCTGACAACCTGATGACAGGAAGGTAGCAGTGAGGGCCGTTACACCGATCAGCGTATGTAGTAATTGAAGCTGTTTCATCCCGTTCTCCAGCGCGTTTGGCCAGGGCGATACTGCTCAGAAGCCAACTGCGAACTGCATGAAAACACCATCTTCGTCGTCGTCGCCACTCACGTTATCGTGCGAATAGGCGACCTTCCAAACGATGTTGGGGCGGACCCAATAATCGATTCCAAGCGTCAGTCGGCTGTGATCGGCACCTCGGGTTCCGGGTCCGGACTCACGAACCTGCTCATAACGAAGAACGAATTCAGTGTTCTTTAGCTCGATGCCGTCCCAAAACGTGAAGTCTGAAAGGGTCGGGCGATAGGCTGCTTGTACGAACCAACCGCTACGTTTGTTGTCGAAAGTGAACGGATCGAAGGGTCCGGTGAACACAGCTCTGTCCGTATCCACCCAGATGGCCTCCGCGCGAAGGTCCAGCCGCCCCTTGATCGCCTCGATCTCGCGGGCGTAGCTCAGATCGATGCCGTGGATGAAGGTATCGACTCCGCTGAACCGCGAGCCGCTGTCGCCAACCCTACCTGTCAGAAAGGAATAGCCAAGCTCGAGCTCCGGAATGGGCAGAAAGCCGACCCTACCACCGAACGACTTGTCGTTGTTGTTGTCGCGGAAATTCTCAAAGCCGAGATGTCCAGCCGTGCCGAACGACGTATTTTCAAAGTCCGGGCCGTTCACGTAGTAGGCAGCGTAGTTGAGTTTCGTTTTTCCGAGGGGGAACCCACCGCGAACCTGAACGCCCAACCCGGTTGGCCCTATCAGTCCTCGCTCATACATGAGTGGTATAGTGGCCGATTTGTTGATCCACGATGGATGCCAGCGTTCCCAAAAAGTGTTGAATGGTGTTAGAAACTTGCCGCCCGTGATCGTCATGTAATCGTTGAGCAAGTAACTCACTTGGGCGTAGTCCAGTTCCACAAAGGTGTCGGCGGCGGTCAGACCGAAAGCGATTTCTGCCTCGAGGAGCAAGCGATCGGTTGGCCTCCAAAGAAGAGTCGGCGCAATCCCCACACCAAATGTGGAATCAACGTCCTCTCGGTCTTGAAAGGTGACGACCGCCGCTCCGCCCAGGGCGAAGCTCGTAAGTCCGGGGGAAAGGGCATCAAGAGTCGGTCCGAATTCGTCGCGCACGCCCTCCATGATTGTTTCGCGCTCTGCGTAGAGCCGATTCTCAAACTCGGCACTCCACTCCACCTGGTTCGGCACTGCGTTTTCGCGCTGCAGCCCTGCCACTTGTTTCTTGAGTTGGCTGTTCTCTTCCAGGAGCTTGGCGACGTCGGTCTTCAACTGCTTGTGTTCATTCATTAACCTCGTGAACTCGGCTCGCGTGACCGGTTTTTCTCCGGCCCCGTCCTGTTGAGCCGACGCGTGCGATGCCAGGACCGTGCATAGACACATCAACACGATGGTTAGCACGCGTTTGTATGTCCGTGGGTTCGTCATCGAATCTTCCCGAAAAACGTCGAGACGCCGCGCTACGGGCACGGCCTCCACGTTTCGTCGCGACCGAATAACCTATTTCTTCAGGACGAAGTCGATCTCTGCGTCGGCACCGGGCGAAACCGTGATTTCTCGCTCTTGTTTTCCTAGTTTCTCATGCCAAACCTGCAGCGTGTACGTACCCGGCGGCACGTTCTCCAGACGGAATGCTCCATCTTTGCCGGTCACGGCGTAGTAGGGATGCTTGGATACGACGATCCATGCCCCCATCCATTGATGCACATCGCAGCTGACTCGAATCCGTTCCGAACGATCGAAAGTTACATTGAGCTCCTTCATGCGGCCCACCATCGAGCGGTTAAAGGGTTCATTCTTCCTTGCGTAAACATGCACGTTGTGGAGGATTCCGTCGCTGTTAAGGATGCTCAGCGGCTGACCCTGCGGTACGACCACTACGTGCGGGCGAAAGCGACAGCCCTGCTGGTCGAGTACGAACGGACTCTCCGGATCTGTCTGCGGAAACGTCTTGCCTTGATCGATCTTCTTGATGGATACAACCGCCCAGCGGATCGTTCCATCCTTGGAAACGACTAGGTCATCGTTGGGGATAGGTTTGGCGTGGCACGGTTTGTCCGCGCCGGATACCTTCAGTCTTTTTCGTTTTGGGATCTTTCCGTCGAAACGAACCGTACCAACGATGGCTCCACCGTCCTTGACGTCCGTCGCCTTGTAACCGGCCTGGATCGAGCTCGTGCAAAGCGTGCTCAGCGCCAACGTGCAGACGGCCATCCGATTATGATTTGAAGTCCTCATACATCCGTCCCTTTCATGTGTGCTTGGCAAAGCGTTTGCGGGTCATGAACGCTTGCGCCCCGCGAGGAATTGCACGTAATGAACAAGCTGCCAGATCTCCTCATCCGAAATCGCAGCCGCCGACATCGGCGTGCCGGGAATCCCGCACCGTATCCGTTTGAATATTTCCTCTTCCGACGTTCCACCGTGGAACTCTCCGGAGGTGAGATCCCTGACTTTTATCGGTTTGCCGCGTTCGTCCAACGGCATGTCGAGGCCATCACCCCGACCCCATAGACCGTGGCAGGAAGCGCAGCTCTCCAAAAAGAGCCTCCGTCCCAGCTCGAGGTCCGCGCGGAAGCTGGCACCATGCCCCCGAATGGTCACCACCTCACCCGGCGTGACCCGCTCCCACGCTATCTCCGCGATCTCCTCGTGAGTGGTTTCGTCATCGTCTGCGAACTCCTTCGTTAGACGGTCTTGCCATCCGAGCCGGGTGATTTCGCGCACATATTCCGCGAGAATGCGCACCTCCGTGTCCGTAAGGTTCGGGCGTGCGGGCATAGCACCGAAGTGTCGTCCGGACCCGATGGTCTGCATCAGGTCCTGTTGTGTCGGAACACCGTTGAGTGTTGAAACGTAGCGGCACTTCTCGTCCCAGAAATCGCGAGGCCGCACCCTCAGCGCAATCGCCGCAGGGCCGTTACCACGACCCTTCGCACCGTGGCACGCCACACAGTGTGCTGCGAAAAGCTCGTTTCCGTCATGCGTAGCCAGAATCTTCATCGCTGCGGTAGACGGACCCGACGCGGGCGACCGGCACGCAATCGGGCTCAAGGCAATACCAGTTGCCAAGCCACTTGCCGCGAAGACCAGTAGTGGGCCGTGCCTTCTCTTCATATCAAGCGACTCCGATTCCTCGTCCTCGTGCCCCCGTTGCGTTTTTGGCTGGAACGCCCAAACGAGGGCCAAACACCGCGTTTGCAACCTGCACGCGTAGGGCCGTTGCTCTCCGAGCGGCCTCCCCACCTTGACGTAAACCCTTTCCTCAGCAATACTTAAGAGGACTAACCTAAGAGGCGAGCTTTTCGCAGGAATGACAATCATGTGGCCCGTTTCGCAAATCTGCGGCGCTCCTTTGTCGGATTCAACGGACCGGAGTACGATGAACGAGCGTCAGGCGGGTGCGCGAGAACGCTCCCCGACAGTACCCGGCCTGAGCCAGCAGGCGACGGAGTAGTCCTTTTGCCAGCGACACGAAAACACGTTCTGAACATCCGGCGGATCGTCGGTGGAACGCTCGTGCTCGTTTGCCTTGGCGTCAACGTGCTTGCTGTGGTCTACGTCACGCGCGAACACAAGCTGATTGAGGAAACCATTGCGGCTACGACATCGGATCACGGATTGGCATGGGCGCAGCTCTGTCGAGCCGGGTTACGGGCAGGTGACAACTCGGAGCTACAGCGCCTAATGGATGCGATTGGACATAGCACCGGCGTTCGCCTGGCCATGGTAGTGAGCGAGTCGGGACGGGTCTTGGCGGCGACGGACCGGTCGCGAATCGGTCGAGAACATCGCGTCGAACATGACGCAGTGCTCGGCGAAGGAACTCCAGATGACCACCGGGTAGAAGAGCTCCATCCGGAACCTACGGGTTTCTTTCACGAAGAGGGACACACATTCGAATTCGTCTTTCCTATTCGGAACGCGGACCAACACTTGGGCACGCTCATGGTCCACGTCAACACGGCGTGGGGGAATCAACAGGCCAAAGCGCTGGCGATGAAAGGGTTGGCGCTGGTTATGACGCTGACCGCCATGGTCGGGCTCGCTGCCTTCGCCCTCGACCGGCGACTCCGTAGGGCCGTCAAGGCGCTCATCGCCGCAACGCAGGCCATCGCGAAGGGTGAGCGAGCCCCCGAAGTGTACGTCGGAACCGGCGACGGGCTGGACATCCTCGGAGATAGCGTCAAGCAGATGGCGGAGGCGCTTAAGGATACGGAAGAGCGGGTGACCCACTGGCATCGGGAGCTGGAGACGACAATCGCAGACCGGACCGCGCAACTCGAGGAGTCGCAACAGCTGCTTGCCGAGCGAGAGAAAATGGCTGCGTTGGGACTGATGGCGGCGGGGATCGTTCACGAGGTGGGCAATCCGTTGGCGGCCATGTCCGCGATCGTGCAACGGATGGGACGCACCACCGACACAAGAATCGCCGAGAGATGTCGCACACTGCACGAACAGATTGAGCGGATCAATCGAATCGTGAGTGACATGCGCCAAGTGGCGGGATCGACATCGTCCGACGGATCATCGACAAATCTCAACGAGATCATTGGGGTTGCAGTTAAGGTCGCAAGGTACGATCCCCGCGCGAAGAGGATAGAGATCCTGTCGGATCTGACCCCGGACGTGCCCAGGATCCCCGGGGAGCCCGACCGGTGGCAGCAGGTCTTTCTCAACCTTATCATTAACGCTCTCGAGGCGATGCCACACGGAGGGCAGCTCACCATAGCCAGCTCCATCGATGAACGACAGGTTGAGATTGTTTTCCGTGATTCCGGGCTCGGCATGAGCGTCGCACAGATTCGCAAGGTGTACCATCCTTTCTATACAACCAAGAAACATGGTGGGATGGGGCTCGGTTTGTCGGTTTGTCAAAGCATCGTCAGAAGCTTTGGCGGTGATATTGAGGTTCACAGCGAAGTGGATAAGGGAACCGAGTTTCGGATCACCGTTCCGTTCTGCAGGAAGGGCCCCGAAACCGCGTCTTCGCGCACAATCGGTGCAGATGATCGCGGGGAAACCACCGCGCGGCCCGGCTCGGATGCAAACCGGATGAGAGGCTAAGCAACCCGATGCCGCGCGAGATCTTGATCGTGGAAGATGAGCGGGCGATCCGAGAGGAGCTCGCCGATTTCTTACGAGAGGAGGGATTCTCATGTGTGCTGGCGGCCACCGGCGAAGAGGGAATCGCCCACGCGGGGGAACGCGATTTCGACGCCATCCTCCTGGACATCCGACTTCCAGACGTAACGGGGATCGAGGTTCTTGAGCGCCTGCGCAGTGTTACTCCCGAATCGCACGTTCTGATCATGACGGCCCATCCGTCGGTCGAGACCGTGGTGTCCGCTCTGAGGCTCGGCGCTATCGACTACGTGACCAAGCCGCTGATCCTCGAGGATCTTCTCCACAAAGTCCGACACCTGATCGATTTCCGTGCTCAAGAGATGGACATCCGGTGGTATCGGCATCAGCTTCGGGCTGGGCACGACATCGCAAACATGATTGGCAAGTCGGAGCGGATGAAAGCTGTCTATCACCTCGTAGAGAGGGTTTCCGGAACGGAATCACTCGTGCTGGTCACTGGCGAGAGCGGGACGGGAAAGGCATCAATCGCCAATGCGATCCACCATGATGGACCGCGGCGAGACCGGCGATTTGTTCCGCTGAATTGTGCAGAGATAGCGGCTCCGTTGCTGGAATTGCAGATGTTTGGCCAAATGAAAGACGCGCTGACCGGCACCAATGCTGCCGCGGAAGGTCTGTTCATGACAGCAGACAAGGGTACGCTTTTTCTCGATGAAGTTGGCGACCTTCCGTTGGAGCTTCAGCCAAAACTGCTTCGGGCGATCGACGAACAGGCCATTCGTCCCGTCGGCGCGACGGAGCCGATCCAGGTGGACGTTCGGATTATCGCCTCAACCCATATCGACTTGGAGACGGCCGTTCGCGAAGGCCGTTTTCGGGAGGATCTATTCTATCGTTTGTCCGTCGTGACCATCGCCCTTCCGCCTCTTAGAGATCGACCGGAGGATATCCCGTCTCTCGTCGATCATTTCATTGCGAAGCTTAATCCCAAACTCCGGCGCCAGATACGAGGTGTAACGAACGAGGCACTTCGGCGGCTGCTTCGCTACGCGTGGAAGGGCAATGTGAGGGAACTTCAGAACGTCATCGAACGGGCGATGATCCTTGAGGAAACCGACCTCATCACGCCTGTGTCTTTTCCTTCCAACCTCGTGGAACAAACCCACCCGGCCGAGACGGTAGGACCGCTCAAGGATGCGGTTCACAGGTTCGAACACGAGTACATCACTCGCATTCTGGACGCCACGAACGGCGACAAGCAACTCACCGCTGAGCTCCTTGGCGTCAGTGTGAGCTCCATCTATCGAAGGCTACAAGCCTTTCAAGACGCAGTAGCAACCAGCGGCGGAGACTGATCGTCTTGGATCACATGACCGTTGTGGGCAGAACTCGTGCAAAGCTCGGTTGGCCTTCACCTGACACGCTCGAAGCCGATCCCCGCAAGGTGCCGCGTACTTCATGTACCTTGAGAATGTGATCGCGTGGTTGGGTGACGAGACGCTGGAGAGCACCGACGCCGACGAGAAGGCTCGGCTTGCGGCGACGGAAGCGAGGGCGCCAGGCGTGCTGAAGCGGTATCAGGCGATGAGTCGGGCGTGAGGATGGACGCCATGCTCGGCCGAGGTTGACGGCGCCAAGAGGCCTCAGCACGCCGGCGCCAGGGCTGCTGGCCAAGTGCGACTTCCAGGGCGAACAGTACGGATACTGAGAGGGTCGAACACTAAACGCGGGAGCGATACCTAATGCCGAGTCCGATGTTTTGGGAGGCCATGCCGGTCGAATTGGACCCGTTCTATCGCACGAATCAGGTCAATGAAGCCGTATGCCTCTACAGCGGACCACTTGACTTGATCGACGATGACCAAGTCGCGTCCGGGAACGGCAGTATCCAACTGGTGTGGCTACCGGTTCCTCAAATCAGGTTCCAGATGGATGTGCCTAATTGGTCGCCTAAGCTCGGCCCACTTCGCTTGCCGAGCGGCGTGTTGAAGATGATCGATGGCCGATCGGTGGACGTACACGTTACTGGTATCAACCTCAGCGGTGGCGAGAATTCCACGGTGCCGACGTTCGAGGGGATCGGGGAGGCCGTGAAATTTGTGTGTGGTGATCCGATCGTACGTGTCACGTTCCACGTGCCCAACTTCCCAAGTTTCGTGGGCTCGAGTATTCGCGACGAATCTGGCCGACAACGCCGACTAGCCCGCGCGGTCATGGAGGGCGATGGCTGGCGAGTTACGCTCGACGGGCTACCGCGTGACGGCGATATGAGAGAAGAGAGCTTCGGATCGCAGATCAAAAGGGCGGGTGGCTTTGGGATTACGCACGTCGGTAGGATTGAACGAAGTGATGGAAGCGAGTTTTCCGCTACCGACGC
Organism: uncultured bacterium; assembly: GCA_965371245.1. Lineage (GTDB taxonomy): Bacteria > Planctomycetota > Phycisphaerae > UBA1845 > UBA1845 > CBDUXT01. The sequence goes on from CBDUXT010000121.1 coordinate 12,245, forward strand.
CGGGCAACTCGACGAAGCGTTGTCATGGTTCCTTTCGTTTTGTCGCGGAAGTTGGGTCGGGCCTGTGTTGGCGGTCGGGTTTGATGTAGACGGGAAGCGGGTTTGGGAAGAGTGGCGACTGCGAAAAATCGAGCGCTGGCGGTGCGTGGGATCGTGGTTTGATTCGCTGTCATGCGTCGGCCTTGTCGAAGCCTTTCCGGGGTTCTCTCGGAGATGGAAGGACGAAACATGGAACGAGCCGATTCGACTTGCGTTGCACTGGTACGTGGAGAGCAACATGTGTTCCGGGGGAGTCGAAGGTGGCACGATTCTGACGCAGGCGGCGTTCGAGTTGCTTGCGTGGACGTTGCTTGTTGAGGACCAAGAGTCCTTGAGTGAGGCCGAGTTCAAGAAGCTCCCGGCCTCCGACCAATTGAGGCTGCTTCTGTCGTCATGCGGAATCCCGCCGACAATACCGACGTCGATGTGCGCACTTACGCAGGCGGCTGCTGCGTATAACTGGAAGGACGGTCCACAGGCGATCACGGGCGTCCGGAATGCGTTGGTCCACGCGAGCCCCAAGAACCGAAAGAGAGTCCTGGGAGCCGATACCGGCGTGAGGTATGAGGCGTGGTGGCTTGGGCTCTGGTACCTCGAACTGGTGTTGCTACGGCTCTTTGACTTCCAGGGGAAGTACTCGGACCGGCTTGTGCAGGAGGGTTTGACGGGTCAGGAAGTCAAGTTTGTGCCGTGGGCCACGACCGCGTGACTGCGCCAATACTCGAAACGATCACCGCCAGCGATCGCCAACATGAGCGGGCCGTACCGGGGCGCAGGACGCCGACATGATCCGCAAGGCCACCATCGTCGTGTGTATCATCGTCGCTGCCGGGATGACGGTGCTCGGAATCATCCGGCCTGAGACGCCGGACTATCAGCTCTGGCTCGGCGACGGGTTCCTGTTCGTCACGATCCAGCGAGACCTCGAGAGCACCGCAACGTGGGCCGGGGTGGAAGGAGACACCTTCCCCGGTTTCGCGTACGGCCGCATCCACGCCATGGGCGGACAGGACACGCTGATCCTGGGCGTTGCGACATGGGCACTCGTGGTGCTCTTCGGCTTCCCGTGGATGGACCTCTGTAGCTTAACGGCAACCTCGAAGGCGCCTTTCGGGTGGCGTAGTTCGCGGTTGTAGGTGGCGGCCGGGGGTTGCGCTTCCGAAACCATGTCATGTCGTTCGACGCTTCGGACCGGCTGATCTCGTGGAGGCACGTGTCGCCGCCCATGCGATCGCGGAACCTCTTCCATGGCGTAGTGTAGGCTTGGAGCGTCGTTCGTCGCCACCGCTGTCCAGTTGGACCGACACGGTTTCAAGCAGCTCCGCGATGCATGCCGCCAGCGTGATGTCACCAGCACGGGCGGAGTCTGCCGGTACGGACTTCGCGCGAGTGAGCACCTCGGCCGCTTTGCGGTTCGAGGCAAGCCACTTCTTGAGGTCGTCGGGGATCGGTGTGCGGTCGCGCTGGCAATCGATCATATCCCGGATGCGGGCTGCGAGCTTCGTTTTCTCTTGCGTTGCCACCGGTGCCAGAAGTCTGGCACGATACTTCGGTAGGAGACATCAAGCCAGGTCTTGTTGCCGCGGACCTATGTTCGATGGGTTGGTCGTGCCAGGGTCATCCTTTCACGAACATCGTGCTAGATCGAAGAGCACAGTTGGCTGCTCAGCGAGCCAACCCCGGAATGGTGCCAAGACTGTGCCAGTCTAAAGGGCACCTCTAGTTGGCGCAGCGCGACGCTAGTTGGCGCACGGGGTATACGACGAACGCTCCCTGGCCGACCCAGGTCTTG
>CBDUXT010000122.1:0-13991 GCA_965371245.1 uncultured bacterium
TGGGGAGAGGGTCGCGCCCCGGGACAGCCCCGGAGGCCGATGTCTTGGCCGTCCGTTCTATCGCTGGTCCGAGCTCCGGCAGCCGACACACGAGCGAGTTCCGATACTGCATGATGATGGCCTGGCCGACCCCGTCCCCAGCGAGCCGCTTCCCCGCTGCCCCCGCCGCCCCGTCGCTCCATCGCGATGCGCGTCGGCCTCACCCGGCGAGCCCGAAGGGCCACGCGGCCGGCGACGTCGAGCGAGGGGGGAGAGGGGAGCGCCCCCGGAAGGCTCTGAGCCGGAGGGAGAGGTCTTGGCCGTCCGCTCCTCCGTCGACCCGAACTCCAGCAGCGACGCCAACCGCCTCGCGCCACTCGCAACCTCAAGATGATGGACTGGCGGCCCCCGCCCCAGCGAGCCACTTCCCCGATGCCCCCGCAGCCCCGTCGCCTCGATCAAGTGCGGCCTCACCCGGAAGGTCCGAAGGGCTCGCGACTCTCCGACCTCATGATGATGCGATCGCGTCCCCCCACCCCGCGAGCGACTCTCCCGATTCCCCCGCAGCCCCGTCGGCCCATCGCGATTAGCGTCGGCCTCGCTGGGACAGCCCGAAGGGCGCGGCCGGCGACCATGAACAAGGAGCGAGAGGGGCGCGCCCCCCGGGTAGCCTCGGAGGCGGAGGTGTTGGCGGCCGTCCCCTCGGTCGCCCGCTCGAGCTCCAGCGCCGAGGACTGCGACGGGCTCGCCGCCCCGCCACCTCATGATGATGCGACCCCCCCCCCCCCCCCCCCCCCGGGGGCCGCCCCCCCGACCTGCTCGGCTGCCAACGCGCCTAGCCGACGCGGTGATGTTCTTCGAGTAGATCGAGGATACGCTGTAGGCGCTTGGGCGGGGGCGCTTCGACCTCCAGCGGCTTCTCCCGGATCGGGTGCATGAGGCGAAGCCGCGCCGCGTGAAGCGCCTGATGTTCGATGAGCACTTCACGACCTCCGTCGCTTTCAAGGTCTTGTGCCCGAACCACCCGGCCGCCATAGAGCGTGTCGCCCATCATCGGGTGACCGATGGAGGCCATGTGAACGCGCAACTGATGGGTGCGTCCCGTCTTGGGGAACAGATCGACCGTGGTGAATCCGCGATAGCGCGTGTTCACACGGTATTCGGTAATCGCCTCTTTGAACATCGCCTGTCGCGGCGGCATCGCGCCGGGAAGGATCATTCGCTGGGTGGTGGTCGGGTGAGGTGCAAGGGGTCTGTTGATGACATCTGCGTCGAGCCGGATGTTTCCTTCGCAGATGGCGAAGTATTGCTTCTTGATGGTGCGGCGCTCGAACTGAAGCGAGATGCGCCAATGGGCCTCGTCGCACTTGGCGATGAGCATGATCCCGGTGGTGTTCTTGTCGAGGCGATGCACGATGCCCGGGCGAAAGGGGTCGTCGCCGCGGCTGAGTGTCTTGGCGTGGAACGCCACGGCGTTGGCGATGGTTCCGGACTGTGCGGCCCGTGCCGGGTGGCAGATGATGCCCTCGGGTTTGTTGATGACCATCAGCCAATCGTCTTCGTAGACGATGTCGAGCGGTATGTCTTCGGCCAACAGCTCGCTGGACGGAGGCGGTGGCAGCGTGATTTCCACTTCGTCGCCTACGCTGGGTTCGTAGCTCGCTTTGGTGGGCATCCCGTTGACCGTGACAAGCCCCTGCTTGATGTATCGCTGCAAGACGGTCCGCGAGATGCGCGGGTATCGCCCGTGCAGATACTTATCGAGGCGGCGGTCCACGAGGCGTTTTCGTACACGGTGGCGCTGGATGCACAAGTCTTCCGCGTCCGCGTTGCCCTCGATCTGGGGATCCGGAGTGTGCAGGTTGGGATCGTTGTTGGTCGCGGCCATCTTCCGCTCACCGCCGCATGGTCATGGTTGCGCGTGCCTGGAGGAAGCTCTATGATTCAAAAGCGGTCGAACCCAAGGGGGTCCGTGACACTTCCGGCGGGACGGGTACGCCGAGTCAGAGTCGCAGGCGCTAGCCTGCGGAACCCAGCGTCAGCGTGCCACCGGGCTTGCGCCCGGTGCTCTGAAAACGGCGTAACGTCCATCCTGTCATGCACCCAGCCCAAGGGCTGTCCAAGAGACGGTCTTGGAACAGTCATACCCACAAAGTAATAACGCTCGCGGCGCCTACAGCCGCCGCCGCCGCGACGGTCTGAACTTGCCGCCGAGTGTCTTGGGTGGGCGCTTGACGGGCGTGGTGTCGCTTGCGGCGACGACCGACGCCTCCCAACGCGACGGCGGAGCCGGCGGCTCCGGTTCCTTGTAAACCTCCTTGCGCGCGCTGGGCGTGAAGCCCGCCACGTCGCGCGCGGGCACCTCTTTGTTAATCAGCAGCTCGACGTTGGTGAGTTCCTTGCCCTCATCACGCGAGACGAAGGTGATGGCCACGCCCCGAGCACCCATGCGCGCCGTGCGTCCGATGCGGTGTACATACACTTCGGGGTCCACGGGGATGTCGTAGTTGATGATATGGGAAATCTCGCTGACGTCGATGCCGCGGGCGGCCAGGTCCGTTGCCACCAGAATGTTGATCTTGTGCCTGCGGAACTGATCCATCACGCGGTCGCGTTTGCGTTGCATCAGGTCGCCGTGGATTTCCTGAACGTTGGCGCCGCCGTCGTGCAACTTGCGGGCGAGCCGGCGGGCCATGGCCTTGGTGTTGCAGAAGATGATGCAGACGGGTGGTTTTTCCTGCTTCAGGATAAGGCGAAGCAGCCTGAACTTGTCATGGCTCTCCGCCGTCACGTAGCTCTGATCGACTTCTTCGACCGTCAGCTTGTCCTCGGAGACGTTCAGGTTGACCGGGTCCTTCATGTATCGCGAGGAGAGCCGCCGGATTTCGTCGCTGATGGTCGCCGAGACGAAGATGGTCTGGTGGTCACCGGTGACGCGCGAAAGGATGGTACGGATGTCCTCACGAAACCCGATGTCGAGCATTCGATCGACCTCGTCGAGGACCACAAAGCGAACCGTACGGATGTCGAGAACGCCGCGTCGCATGAAGTCCATCACCCGTCCGGGGGTTCCCACGATGCAGTGAGGCTTGCGACCGAGCAGATGAAGCTGGGTGGCCACCTTCTGCCCGCCGTAGACGGCGACCACATGCAGCCCGGAATACGCGGCGATCCGTTGCAACTCGCCGGTTACCTGGACCGCCAGTTCCCGCGTCGGCGCCAGGCACAGTCCCTGCAAACGATGAGCGGGATCCATCTGTTGGAGAATGGGCAGTCCGAAGGCCGCCGTCTTCCCCGTTCCGGTCCGTGCCTGCCCGAGAATGTCGCGCCCCTCCAGGGCGGGCGGGATCAACAGGCTTTGCACGGGGCTGGGCTCGACGAAGTGCATCTTGGCGAGCGCTTTGAGGAACCTGATTTCAATGCCGAGGTCGGCAAACGGTTTCGGGAGCTGTGACTGTGGGTGCATGGGAACCAAACCGAACGTGCGTGTAGCCGACCATTCATCCCGGGCTTTTGGCTGTTGGAACAGCCCATGCGACAGCGGCATGAAACGATAAGGCGATGCACCGCCCTGTTCCGGCGTAGGTGCAATCGCGCGTACTGTAGCAGCCGCGATGCTTGCTGTAAACCGCCGCCGCGTGACACCCCAAAGCCACCCCACCCACGCTGGGAATCCTGTTGGGCGACCCATGACCGATTGGTGTCAGACCCCGTCCGCCCGACCGGGCATCATCGACGGCATTCCCGGACGTGTCGTCTGAATCACTCGGGTTGCACGGGGCTAAGTTCCGCGGCCAAGAGGACTTGCCGATGCATGGATGGGCCTGCGTCTTGGGAGCGCGGGCTGGATCGCTACGGGACGCACGCGGCATGCCGGATCAGCACCGAGGTTCCATCCTGATCGTCGAGGACGAGGCGGAGCTGCGCTTCATCCTCAGTGCTCACATGCGCGCGGCCGGCTTCGACGTACTCGAGGCGTCTGACGGGGCGGCCGCAGTCCGCGTGGCCAAAGAGAGCCAGCCGGACGTGGTCATTATGGACATCGGGCTGCCGGTCTTGGACGGCATCGCTGCCACGCGGGCGCTGCGGGCCGACGAGCGAACCAAGCATATTCCAGTCATCATGCTGACGGCGCGATCGGGCACGGACGACATCGTTCGCGGGCTGGAGGCCGGTGCCCAGGAATACCTTCCCAAGCCGTTCGACGTGTCCGAATTGCTTGCGCGGGTGCGCACCGTGCACCGGCTGGCGATCGCCAGCAGAGACCTGGATCGCCTGAACTCACAGTTGGAGGTCGAGGTCGGCATCAAAACCCAGCGACTCCAGCGCCTGTACGAGTTCATGCGCGATCTGAACCAAGCCGATTCGCGCGATTCGATTCTCGACTTGTTGATCCGGTGCGTGGAACAGGCAACCGGCGCGCGCCGTGTGTCGTTGTTCGTCACCGACGGGACCGGGGAGTATCTCGTTTGTGAGCGGGCGATCGGACTTGACAAGTCCAAGCTCGCGCGCATCGCCATAAAGGATGTCGAAGGCGTTACCGCTCAGGTGTTCAAGAGCGGGATGTCGTTGGCGGCCAAGACTTATGGCCGCAGTCGGACGCCGGATCGCGGCTACGAGCGCGACGCGTTTCTCAGCACGCCCTTGGTGTCCACGTTGCTGGAGACGGCGGATGGGATCATCGGGGTGCTGAACGTGACGGACAAGCAGGATGACACGCCGTTCTCCGAGGAAGAGATCGACTGTATACGGTCCGTGGCCGACGCCGCCGCCATCGCGCTGGACAACGTGACCCGCAGGTCGCGCATGCAGCAGTCGGTTCGCGTGTTGCTTCAGACGCTCGGGCATCTCGCGGAGTATCGGGACGAGGAGACCACGCGCCATCTCGATCGTGTCACGAAGCTGGCCCGGATCCTGGGTGAGCAGCTTCGACAGGGCGGTCCGTACGCGGCCCAGGTCACGGACGAGTTCGTGGAAATGCTCGTGCAGGCGGCCCCGATGCACGACATCGGGAAGGTCGGCATCCCGGACGAGATCCTCACCAAGCCCGGCGCGCTCACGGAGGAGGAGTTCCAGATCATGAAGACGCACACCGAGATCGGGCGTCGCGTGCTGTCGCGGGCCGTGGATCACGCCTGTCCGGTGCCCCTCTTGCAGATGTGCATTGACATCGCCCACTGTCATCACGAGCGGTGGGACGGGCGGGGCTACCCGAAACGGCGTGCGGGTCGAGACATACCGCTGGCCGCGCGGATCATCGCCGTGGTCGATGCCTACGACGCGATCACGAGCCAGCGCTGTTACAAGGCGGCCAAGACGCACGAGCAGGCCGTCGAGATCATCCAGTCCGATTCCGGCACCCACTTCGACCCGGCCTTGGTCGATGCGTTTGTCGCCAGCCGCGACCAGTTCAACAGCGTCCGCGAGCGATTCGCCGACCCGCCGGTGCCGGCCGGAACGCGTTCCTAGACAGGTAGGCCACGCCGATCTCCTAACGCGGACCGTGTAGGCTGTCGGTGCGTCGGAATGGAATGGGAACCTCGCCGGCGGCGAACGCGGCCATGTCGTCGCCGTTCACCATGCCGTCGCCGTTGAGGTCTGCGATCGTCAGCTCACCCAGGCCGTAAGCCTGAAGATCGCTCACAGAGATCTCGGTGAAGGTCAGCGGTGGGCTGCATTCCACGTAACAGCAAGAGTGGTCGCTCACCATCAGGAAGTTGCGATTGATGAACGAGAAGTCCAGCGAATCGACGCAGCCGTCACCGTTGATGTCCGCGTGCGGCCCCGGCGTCCCTTTTGGCGTGTCAGCACCTGGACACGTTCCGAACCTGGCCACGAACTGAGCGAAGTCGAAGATTTCGATCACGTCTCCCTTGCCGGCCATAACCCCGGTCGGACCTCTCCAAACACCCAGGTTCCCGCCGATCAGCCAGTTGTCGTAGGAGGACGGATCAGCCTTGAACACGGCCGAGTACACGCCGTCATGACAGGTCAGGGCGGCCACCGAAGTTAACGTGTGCAGAGGATCGCGGGCCGTGATGCACGCGAACTGACCGGCTTGGTCCGTCTTGACGGTCGTCCTGATGTGGGCGGTTCGCTGGAAGACGCCGCTGAATCGCAAGTCACGCGTGAACCTTTTCGGGGAGTGCCTGCAATCCGAGAACAGCTCGAAATCGATAGCGCGCGTCAGTGCGCTGTTCTTGATCGGTGGGGACAGCTGGACCACGATGTCAAGCGTCGTGTGGTCATCGACTTCGATCGTCCAGGAGCCGCCCGCAGGGCCCGAGCGACCGTTGACGTCGCCGGCCGTGCAGGAGAACACCGACGTCCCGATCAGTAGGTTCCCGCCCGTCATGGCGATCCCCGTCAGGTCTTTGCCGCTCTCAACGTGGACACCGCTGCACTTGATCATCGTCCCGGCAGAGTCGCCGTCCGTCGTCGGAGTCGATCAGGTCACGAGAGCTGTGTTGACATCGCAGTCGGTGTTGACCTTCCGCGACTCAGGCACATGGATCCTTAAGCTCGGCCGCAGGCGAGTGGAGGGGCTCAAAGCCGGGTTTCTGTTGACCGGGTCGCCGATGTCCTTAACCGCGGCCAAGTTCGGGGGATTCGAACAGTCTAGGCAGAGCGTCACCGCCGTGATGAAAAACAGTCGCCATAGGGCGAGTCGAGCCATCATTCACGTTCCGAGAGGAGCAGTACGCATCGTACCATCGTCCGAGCCCTCGGGCAATGTAACATCCCGCAGTCGTCCCGCCAGGATGAATTCCACTTTCCAAGCTAGTCGAACAGCGCTGTGGCGCCAATCGACGGGCGAAGCGGAGCGAGGTTCGGCTACACGCAACGACGGGGATCACTTTTTCATGCTGCCATACGCGTTGGTGTCTATGCTTTCGTTGCCAATTTCCGCGGGAGTGTTTCTAGTCAGCTGTAGCTCAGACGATCGGTGCCGTTTCCAAGAAGGTCGGTACTGTTTCGAGCTCAGCGCTCCCTCACGGTCGCTGCTCGGATAACCTCTCGATTCACGTACCACGCCACACTTGTTTCGTCAGCGTCGGTTCGCCCGGATGCAGATCGGGTCATTCAGGCTTGGGCGTGCCGGCGCCGAGTACGTCGGGGAAGTTGTCCACGAGGTAGCCGAGGATGTGTCTGACACTGACGACGCCGGCCAGCTTGCCATCCCGCTTGACCGGCACGTGGCGGTAGCCGCCGACCATCATGCGGTTTAGTCCGAAGGCAACGGCGTTCTCGACGTTCAACGTGGCCGGGTTCGGCGTCATGAACTCGCGGACGGCGCGGCCGGCGCAGTCGTCGTAGCGGTGGGCGATTTTGGTCAACACGTCGCGTTCGGTGAGGATGCCGACGACGCGCTCCTCCTCGATCACGATCGCACAGTGATGGCTCGTTTCGTGGAGCCGGCGGATGACGTCGCCCACGCTGTCGGACGGCAGCACGGTCACGTAGTCCTGCGCGAGCAGTTCGCCGAGCGGGCGCTTGAGAAGGTCCCGTTCGATGTCGGCATGGGTCTCAATGGCGCCGGGATGCGTCAGGTCCACATGGCAGCGCGCGCACTGGTCCATCCCCTGGATGTTCTCGAAATCACAAAAAGGGCATCTCATGGCTGTGACCTCGCGGATTCCGACGCGTGCTCGCTAGTTTTCAACGGTCCAGGTCTCGCCTTCGTTGAGCAGATCCTCGAGTGACGGGGTCTTGTCTTTCCGGGCCGCTTCGACCTGTTGTACGACGAGGTCTTCATAGGCTGGTCGCTCGACCGCCCGGAACACGCCCATGGGCTCGGGGAACTCCGGGTGGTGCATGCGGCTCAGCAGGTAGGCCAGGCTCGGCTCGGGCGCCCGTTCGTCGTGAAAGAGCAGGTCGTCGTCCGTGACGCCTTCATTGAGATCGACGATTTCCGGGTTCATGCCGTTGAGGCGGATTCCCTTGCCGCGACCCTTGCCGAAGACGAGCGGTCGGTTGTGTTCGAGATAGATCGTCGTGTCGTCCTTGGTGTCCTTGCCGGTGGCGTACTCGAACGCGGTGTCGTTGAAGATGTTGCAGTTCTGGTAGATCTCGACGAACGAAGTACCCTTGTGCTGGGCGGCTCGTTCCAGGACGTATTGGAGGTGCTTCGTGTTCACGTCGATCGTCCGCGCCACGAACGTCGCCTCGGCGCCGATCGCCACCGAGAGCGGGTGGAGGGGGAAATCGATCGAGCCCATGGGGCTGGACTTCGTCTTCTTACCGATGGGGGAGGTGGGTGAGTACTGGCCTTTGGTCAGTCCGTAGATTCGGTTGTTGAAGAGCAGGATGTTGATATTGATGTTCCGGCGGATGGCATGCAGTAGATGGTTTCCGCCGATGCTCAGGCCGTCGCCGTCCCCCGTCACCACCCAGACGGACAGCTCCGGGCGGGCGACCTTGATGCCGGTGGCAACGGCCGGCGCGCGTCCGTGAATCGTATGGAACCCATAGGTATTCAGGTAGTACGGGAATCGGCTGGAGCACCCGATGCCCGAGACGAACACGGTGTCTTCCCGCTTGGCGCCCATCTTCGCGAGGACTTTCTTGACCTGGGCGAGGATGGAGTAGTCGCCGCAGCCCGGGCACCAGCGAACGTCCTGGTCGCTGGCGTAATCTTTAGGCTTCAACTCGATGGTGACGTCCGCGACGCTCATGTCTTCTTCCCGTTTGAGAGGATCTCTTCGATCTTGCCGCGAATCTCGCCAACGATGAACGGCTTGCCCTGCACCTTGGAGTATCCGATCGCATCGACCACGAAGTGCGAGCGGATCAAGCCCAACAACTGCCCCATGTTCATCTCGGGGATCAGAACCCGGTTGAACCCCTTGAGGACCTCGGCCGTGTTTTTCGGCATGGGATCCAGGTAGCGCAGGTGGGCGCCGGACACGTCCAGGCCGTCCTTGCGGCACTCTTCGACGGCCGTCGTAATCGCGCCGTACGTGCTTCCCCAACCCAGAACGAGTAGATCGCCGCAGGCGTCGCCCACGATCTCGAGGTCGGGGATCGTTTCGGCAATGTTGTCGATCTTGCGACGGCGCGTCTGAATCATGTGCTCGTGGTTGGTGGGCTCGTAGCACACCTCACCGGTGACATCGTGCTTCTCGATCCCGCCAAGCCGATGCTCCAGCCCCGGCGTTCCGGGAAGGGCCCATTTCCGAACGAGTCGTTCGTTCCGCAAGTACGGCTGATACGAGTCGCCATTCTTGGGATGCGCGATGTTGAAGGTCGGCAATGAATCCACGGAGGGAATCCGCCACGGCTCGGCCCCGTTCGCCAGGTAGCCGTCCGTCAGCAGGATCACCGGAGTCATAAACTCCACGGCGATGCGGAAGGCCTCGATGGCCATGTCGAAACAGTCGGCCGGAGTCGCCGCGGCGATGACGCAGACCGGTGCCTCACCGTTGCGCCCGAAGATGGCTTGATTCAGATCGGCCTGTTCCGTCTTGGTGGGCAGGCCTGTGCTCGGTCCGCCGCGCTGCACGTTTACGATCACCAGGGGCAGCTCGGTGATGACGGCCAGACCGATCGCCTCGCCCTTTAGCGCCAACCCCGGGCCGCTGGTTCCGGTGACGGCCAGGGCACCCGCGAAGGCGGCGCCGATCGTGGAGGTGATGGCGGCGATCTCGTCCTCGGCCTGGAACGTTCGGACCCCGAAATTCTTGTGGGCCGCCAGCTCGTGCAGGATGTCGCTTGCCGGTGTGATCGGATAACTGCCGTAAAAGAGCGTCTTCCCGGTGAGTTGGGCTGCCGCGATGAGACCCAGGGCCGTCGCTTCGTTGCCGGTAAGGCGGCGATACCGGCCGGGCGCGATCTTCGCGGGTGGAACGACATAGCGCGCGGAGAACATTTCCGCGGTCTCGCCGTAGAAGTAGCCCGATTTCAGGGCCTTGGTGTTCGCATCGGCAACCGCGGGTTTGCTGCCGAACTTGGTCTGGATCCAACGTAGCGTTGGTTCCAGGGGGCGACCGTACAGCCAGTAGACCAGCCCGAGCGCGAAGAAGTTCTTGCAGCGGGAGGCGGCCCGCGTCGTCAACCCGGTGCCCTTGCAGGCTTCGGCGTTGAGCTTGTCGATGGGGATGCGAAAGACCTGGAAGTCCTTAAGCGACCCGTTGTCGAGTGGGTTGTCCGTGCAACCGGCCTTGGTGAGGTTTCCTGCGCTGAAGGCGTCTTCATTGACCAGAAGGATTCCGCCGGGTTCGAGATCCGCGATGTTGGCCATCAGCCCAGCCGGGTTCATCGCCACCAGGGTGTTCAATGCGTCTCCGGGCGTCCGGAGCGTCCGCGAGCCGAAGTGCAACTGGAACCCGCTGACACCCGCGAGGCTTCCCGCCGGGGCACGAATCTCGGCGGGGAAGTCCGGCAAGGTGCTTACGTCGTTACCGAAAATCGCGGACGTGTTGGTCATCTGCGTGCCGGCGAGCTGCATTCCGTCACCGGAGTCTCCGCAGAAGCGGACCGTGATCTCCTCGATTTCAATAACGCGCTTGGATGACCCCATGTTCGCGTCTTTTGTTTCCGTCGCGACGACCATCGGTTTTTCTTGCTCCTATTTGGCTTCCCAAGGAGCGGCGCCGGTCGGCGTCGCTAGGCCCCCTCACGGGCAACGTGTTTGAGAACATGGTCCGGTGGTAGGTTGAAAACCGCTGATGGAAAATGTTCCACCAGGTATTGAACGATCCGCCTCACGGAAACGACCCCCGTTAATCGGCCATCTTTATCCACGACCGGCATGTTGCGAAAGCCGCCCTGGTGCATGCGGCGAATCACCTCGGCGACGCTGCAGTCTTCCTCGACCACCTGCGGAGCGCTCGTCATGATCTTGGCAAGGGGTGTGCCGGGCGAGAGACCCTGCGGCAAAACCTTCGTCAGGATATCTCGTTCGGTCACGATCCCGACGGGTCGATCTTGGTCCGTGATGATCACGCACGATGCAGCGGTCTCTTGCATCAGCGCCACGACCCCGCCCACCGTGCCGTCCGGGTCGATCTCGACCGGCTTGTGAAGGTGCAGCGACGTCACCGTGTCCGCGCGTAGGTTGTCGCGAAGGCTCATGGACTCAAACTCGATACAGCCAAAGCCGACCAGCATAGGCCAACGCCTGTCGCAAGACAAGTCGCGAAGGGCCGAAATCCACGACTTTCGTGTAGTCTCGCACTCGGACACGACACGGCGTCCGCGGCCACGCGAGGTCTGGCGGCCATCTTCGGATTCGGCACATTCCAACCGCCGCACGTCATGGGTTCATCGGATCACCAGCGCCGCAGCACCAGTCGCCTTCCTGGTTAAGCCCCTTCGAAAAGCCCGACGATCCTCGGTCGCCGGTCGGGCCGGGCGACCACAAGCCTCAGTGCGACCGCTGGCGTCGCAGCTTATGTTCGTAGAAAGTTCCAAAACAAAGCCGAACCGGACGCAGCCCGGAGTGCGTGACAGTTTTGGCGGGACGTGCAGAGCCATCTTGACGGCGCCACGCCGCGTCAGAGCCGTGGGCGCAAGCCCACGGACACGATGCGAACAAGCATGGGCTTCTACGATACCAAACCGGTCACAGGGCTCGCGCCCTGTGCTCTGAAGCCTGCCCGCCGATTCGGTCATGCACCCCGGAGCTGGGGGGCCGGGACTGTGCTGGCGTGCCGCCGTCTGCGGCGGTCTAATATCGGAAGGCCATCTGGCCAAAGCGAATGGCAAGGCGAGCGTTGCCGAGTATCAACAGGGATTTCCCACAGCATGACCGAGAACAAACACGAAGGGCGGGGTTTCGCCACACGCGCCATCCACGTTGGCCAGGATCCAGACCCTGCGACGGGCGCGACGGTCCCGCCCATCTGCGCGACCAGCACCTACACCCAAGAGTCCCCCGGCAAGCACAAGGGGTATGAGTATTCCCGATCCGGAAACCCGACGCGCGACAACCTGGAGCACTGCCTGGCTTCGCTGGAAGGTGGGAGCCTCTGTGCGTCCTTCGCCTCGGGGTCGGCGGCAACTGCGGCGGTGTTCGGTACGCTGGTGCCGGGCGACAAGGTGTTGGCCTTCGCCGACGTCTACGGCGGGACGTTCCGAATGCTCAAGCACGTCTTCGAGGGATATGGACTCGTGCCGGTCTTTACCGACGACACCGCCCCCGATGCGTTCGCCCGACTGATCGACGACCGGACGAAGATCGTATGGCTGGAGACGCCGACCAACCCGCTGCTTCGGTGCCTGGACATCGCGGCCATGGCGCGGATCGCGCACGACGTGGGTGCAAAGCTGGCCGTCGATAACACGTTCGCCACGCCCGTGCTGCAGACGCCCATCGCCCTTGGCGCCGAGTACGTGGTCCACAGCACGACCAAGTACATCGGCGGGCACTCCGACGTCATCGGCGGCGCGGTCATCGTCAGGGACCCGGCCGACATGGAGCAGGTGGCGTTCCTGCAAAACGCGCTGGGCGGCGTGCCCGGTCCGTTCGATTGCTACCTCCAGCAGCGCGGCATCAAAACCCTGGTATTGCGGATGGAGCGGCACTCATCCAACGCCGCTCAGATCGCCGAGCACCTGCGCGGACACGCCAAGCTCTCGCAGGTTGTCTACCCGTTCTTGCCGGACCATCCGGATTGCGAGCTGGCCAAGCGGCAGATGTCCGCGGGCGGGGGGATGGTGACGATCGTCTTCAAGGAAGACGCGGCCGCCCTGCGCTTCTGCGAAAGTGCCCAGGTGTTCGCCCTGGCCGAGTCGCTCGGCGGCGTCGAGTCGCTGATCTGTCACCCGGCCATTATGACCCACGCCTCGATTCCCAAGGAGGTACGTGAGGCCCGCGGCGTGACGGACGGGTTGGTGCGCCTGTCGGTGGGGATCGAAGACGTCGCCGACCTGATCGACGACCTGGAGCAAGCGCTGCGGAAGGCTTGATCGAGTCTGTGGAGGCTCGCCTGGATGGGTCCGTAGCACTCGCGCTCGGGTGGGTTCGTCGGACCTGCGCCCGGACGGGGAGGGCGCGTCAGAGCCGCAGGCGCCAGCCTGCGGACCAGCGTGCCACCGCGACGGCGCCGGGTCCTCCGAGACGCTGGTATGTCACCGGGATCGCGCCCGGTGCTCTGACGACTACACAACGCCGGTTTTGCCACGCATCGGAAACGCTCTGGCAACAACGGCCATGGTCAGCCCGGCTTGGGGTCGGTTCGATCGAGGATGGCTTCGAGAATGCGGCGTTCGGCCGTCTTGTCGCGACGGAGGGTCTGCCAGACGATGTTCTGCTCTGGCGTGGTGGCCGCTCCACGGTTGATGGGCGTCTCGGCCGGCAAGTCGGAGGAGCTGAGATCTTGCCGGAAGAACTGGTACTGCTCGGTGACCTGTTCCTGGACGGCCACCTTGCAGAACACGCTGAGTGACTGCGGCGTGTCAACAACGCGAAGGGTGACCAGGCGACGGAAGCGGCGCGGCGAGCTGATGGCCCGGGCGCGAAGGAAAGCGTCATCGCCGGTGGGTTCGCTGGCCGGGTACGCCTCGATGACGCGGGCCATGGGGTCCGCGCGGCTGATGCGATAGCCCAGATCGAGCAAGCCGGCCTGGGCGGCGGCGAAGGCGGAGTCCGAGTCGCTCCCCGTGATCCGCCGCACGCCGAAGTTCAGCGGCGAGGGGCCGGCGGCGGCGCAGCCCCCGCCGAGCATCAAGGCGGCCAGGGCAAGGGTCAACCGTTTGGGTAAGCGATGCATGGCTTCCCATTATCGATCGGCTCGCGCGCAAAGCAAGTCCGAACGGGTTGCGATGGGTGCATGACCGAACCAGCGGGCAGTCTTCAGAGCACGGGGCGCGAGCCCTGTGACCGGTCTGGTTTCGTAGAAGCCCCGTGCTTGTTCGCATCGTGTCCGTGGGCTTGCGCCCACGGCTCTGACCCGGCGTGGCGCAGTCAAGATGGCTTTGCACGCCCCACCAAAACTGTCGCGCACCTCTTCTCTTGGGGTGCATGACCGAATCGGCGGGCAGTCTTCAGAGCACAGGGCGCGAGCCCTGTG